>CAKPKE010000007.1 GCA_934167095.1 uncultured Clostridia bacterium | reverse complement strand
AGAATCGTTATTTGCAATATAGGTGCTCAAAGTATTTATTTTAAATAATTTGTGACAAATGATTGACTAACCTACAGCAAAAAAATAAAAAAATTTCTAAAAACCATTGAAAAAATAAAAAAAGTATGGTATATTAGATAAGTACTTTAGCAATAGTACTTAATTCGAGGTGTAGCGCAGTTGGTAGCGCGCGTGGTTTGGGACCATGAGGTCGCAGGTTCGATCCCTGTCACCTCGACCATACTTTGAGTAGAAAGTAATTTCTACTCTATTTTTATAATAAAATCTATTGTGAGAGTACCAAAGCTTATTATATAGGAGAAAAAATATATGAAAATCCTGGATTTCATAATAAATAATAAAGAATATATAGAAGATCTTATTACTAGAAGCACATATCATTCAAATGCTATTGAAGGAAATACTCTTACTTATGCTGAAACTTATGCAATTTTATACAATGACAATAGCTTTAAAATTGAGGGAAAAGAACCAAGAGAAATATATGAAGCAATTAACCACAAAAACGCATTAGAATTTGTTTTTAAAAACTTGCAAAGTAATGCAGAATTTGATGAACGATTAATAAAAGAAATCAATGAGACTATAAATAAAAATATAAAAGAAACTCAAGGCTTTAGAAAAATACAGGTATTTATTCAAGGAAGTGATCATATACCACCAGAACCCGAGAAAATACCAAATTTAATGAACTATTTTGTATATAATTACAATAATGATAATCAAGAGATATTTGAAAAGATTGCAAAATATCATATTGAATTTGAAAAAATACATCCTTTTGAGGATGGCAATGGTAGAACTGGTAGATTATTTATGAATTACGAACTAATAAAAAATAATTTACCTCCAGTTGTTATTTCAAAAGATGATAGAGTAAAGTATTTTGAATTTTTAAGAAATGAGGATTATAAAAAATTCTCAATATGGTTGAAAGAGCTATCAAATAGCGAAAAAGAAAGAATGAAAAAATTTGGATATATAGAATAAAAAAACTCCCACATATTTAGGTATGTGGGGAAATTTTATTTTTTGGTAAAAAATCTTTTCAATTTATTAAATAAGTTATTCCAAAAACTGAATTTTTTATTTTCTATTAAAGATGTTTCTTGTTTTTCTGATTGTCTATTAACTTTATTTTGTTTATTGAATAAATTATCACAATCATAAATTTTGTATTTAATAATAACATCGGGATCTTTTTCATCTATTTTTTCATTGTTATATAAATCATAAAATGTATCACTCGATATTAAATTTGAATAGATTTCTTCAATATTTTCTTTTACACCAACTTCGTTTAATATTAAAAGTGCATCATTTTTACTCATCTTGAAAAAACAAGCATCATCTTTAAATATTTCTTGTATAATTTCATTTCTCTTGGCATCCATTCCTAGCTTTTTTAGATAATTTATCATTGTATAATTCATTATTTTTAATTCATCTATTTGCACCATCTTGAGCCTCCTCATCTATTCCAGGAATTTTATGTTCTTCACTTTCATAAACAATATTGCCATTATTTAGCTTTTCTATAAGCTGTTGTGAAGTTGGTTCTACTATATTAAGTGTAGATGTATCTATTAAAAACAAATTAGGTTCCTTTTGTTCATCCTCTGAGCTTTGTCTAAATAGTACCATTCTCTGAATGTGTTTTTCGCCATTTTGCTCTAATCTTCTTCCTAAATATGCTTTTTCTACACCTGCCCCAAAGAAATGTGACTTATACATACCATCCAAAGTTTGAACAAACTCGTTTCCAGTAATTCCTTTTTCTAGCATTACCTCAATAAATGATTGCAATTTTAATTTTAAATCATCAGGAATATCGTTTTTAGGTAAACTTTTTATTTGCTGTACAAAACCTTTTATTGATAATGCAGACCTTCCATATATAGATTCGTAAGCTTTTTCTAATGCAGGATTTATTACATGAGTTTTATCTGATATTGGTTTGATTCCTCGTAATTTTATTCCGTTTTTTGCTTTCATTAAATCATTTGTTGGATCTTTTTTTCCATCAATGTTTATTGCTTCAAGTACTGTTGAAATTTTATCTGTATAAAAACCAACAGAAAAATGGCCTTGAGTTGCTCCTTCAGAAATAATAACAGCTTCAATATCTCCGTCTAATTCATTAATTAGTTTGGCGTACAGTCTAGAAAAATCAAAACATGTTATTTTTGATTTAGGAACAATTTGTTCTAAATGTTCTTCTGAAAAAGTACTCTTGAATTCAGGTGAAATTCCTTTGTTCCTATACATATATTCTTCATCATATTCGAGTATAGTGCATAATTTTACATATATATACATAGCTTGTTCTTCTAAAGACAAGTTTTTAGGCATACCATCAAAAATTGACTCTTTTAATTTTTGATTAACCGTAAAATCAGGCTCATCGCCTTTTCTGATTACTTCTTTATAATTAGAAGTAATGTCTATGTCCTTAAATTCGTATTTAGGATCAACATATCTATCAACATTGTAATTTTGATAGATATCTTTAACTGATGCTATTATTGAATCTAGATTAGGAATATAAAAATCGTCTGATATGCTTTTGGCATTTTTTAATTCACCATTATCTTTTATATTTCCAAAAATATTTCCCAGTAATCTAAAATAATCTTGAATTTTTAAGCTGTTATCATTACCAGAAAAATATTCAAAGTTATTTTCATAGTCTAAAAATCTTTGCAAAGTGTCAGGATTTTCTAATATTTCAAATAGTTTGCTTACTAATTCAGCATTGTTTTGTTCACAATACAAACTCTTTAAAGCATCAATATTTCTTGAATTAAGTATTTCTAAAATTCTTTTAGATGTTTCTTCGCTTTTATCATTTAGCATATTTGATAATTGCCTAAAAATTTCAGGCATTGACGGAATATTACTAAAATAACATCTACTATTACTACGATCCTCAAGGCCTAAAGTAATGGGTCTATTGGGTGCTTCACATTTATCAGAGCTATAATAAAAACATATTTTATCATTTATTTTATCTTTAGAAACTTGCAATAATGAAATTACTTTTTCAAAATCATTATTGTTAAGTGATAATAATGTGTTAATTCCATCTAATAATCTTCCGTGGATTTCTTTTTCTGTTACAATATTCACAAAAATGTCACCTCTTTAGTATTCCTATAATTTAAAATATTGTATCAATAAAGGTTCGAAAAAGCAATAACATTATTATTTGAGAAATAGTAGCCCCAAATGATATTAAAAAGACTTATACAATAGATTAAAGCAAAATAAGGAGAAGATATATTATATTTTCTCCTTATTTTATTTTTTATTATTTATCTTCTTCTTCTAAGTTTGATAATGCAACTCTTACTGCTTCTACTACAAAAGCGGTAAAGGTGCAATCTTTACCCTTTATTGCATTTTCTACTTCTTCTATAATGTTATTTGGAAATCTAATACATTTATTAGTAGTTGGTGGGATTGAAGGTATTTTAAATTTTTTCATTAATACTCTCCTCTGCAATACATTTATATATATTATATGCAAATAAATATAATTAATATGCATAACAAATGTATTGCAAAAATGAATTAATATGATACTATCTAAAATAGAAAGGAGGGGATTGTGTATGGCTAGTAATTCAGAAGATACAAAGCAACCTTTTTATAAGAAAGCTGGATTCTGGATATCAATTGTTATTTTAGCTTTTATAGCTATAGTAGTAATTAAAGTTGCAAATTCTACATCTACTATAGACAAAGCTATAGATCAATTAAATACTTTAGTTACTTCTACAAGTACAACTGAACCTGATAAAATATACTCATTAGGAGAAGAAGCAACATTAGGAAGTGGATCTATAATTGTAACACAAGTAGAAAAATCATCAGGAGATTGGTTGAATAAACCTAAAACAGGAAAAGAATTTGTAGTTGTTCATGTTACAATAAAAAACAATGGTAGTTTAAATCTAAGTTATAACCCATGGTATTTTAAAGTTCAAAATAGCCAAGGACAACAAGAAAGCATTACTTTTTCAACTATAGATAGTGATACTTCATTATCTGCTGGAGAATTAATATCTGGGGGAACTGTATCTGGTACAATTGTTTTTGAAGAGCCAGTTGATGACCAAAATCTAATTTTAATTTACCAAGATAGTATTTGGGGAATTAAATCAATTCAAATAAAACTACAATAAAAACAAAACGGTCCATTTTTAGTGGATCGTTTTATTTATATATACATAAGTAACTTTAAAATTTTAATCAAGCCATTTTTTGAAAATTTCAATAATTTCAGGCTGGTTTTCAATGTAGTCGAACAAAATGTTTAAAATTCCTTTATATATTTTACATCTGTATTCTTGAGGATTTTTAGAAAAAATATTATTGTCTTGTGCCAAGTTTATAACTGGACATGTGCCACAGTATGGCATGTACACACAATTACAACAATATGGAATACATTCTATACACGATGAAACGCACATTGCCTTTGTGCTATCGCTTTCCATCAATTCTGCATATGAATTTTCGTAAACATTTCCAATCTTGAAGCTGTCATTTCCCATTTCTGCTAGCATTCGTCCCTCGTCACAGGTGTAGATGTTTCCATCATAATAATATGCAAGTTGACCAATGGCACCTCCACAAGGTGATCTTAAGTCCATATAGTTGACTGCTTGCTTAGATAATATTTTTCTTAAGAATATTGTACTGTTTCCTTCGGCTAAGAATATCCCTTGTTTATTTTTTTCTATGATATATTCTAAAGCTTTTTTATAAAACTCAATGAAGTCTTCTGGAGAATATCCAACTTTTTCCCAGTTATTATCAGCTTTTCCTAGTCTAGTTAATGGTCTTATAAATATACTTTTTAATCCAAGGGTTGTATATTCATCAACTATTTCTTTGTATTTGTCTAAGCTAAATTTTGTTGTTGTTTCTATTGCATTTACTTTTACGCTTTTTGATTGCAATATTTTTATTTTGTCAACAGTTTCTTTGTATGAATCATGATTTTTATATGGTCTGTTAATATTTTGTAATTCATTATTTCCATCAATAGAAGTACATATTGATACATTATTTTCTATAAAAAATTCAAGCATTTCATCTGTTAGCAATGTTAAATTTGAAACTAAATTGTAATCTATGTTTTTATTGCCTTTGTTTTCTTTTGAATATTCTATTATATATTTTATAGTTTCAAAATTTGTTAAAGGTTCTCCTCCTTGAAATTCAAACGATAAATAGTTGCTAGGTGACTGTAAGGCAATATCAACAGCCTTTTTTGCTGTCTCGCATGTCATTTTAAAATTCTCTTTTTCGCTTAAATTTCCAGCTTGACAATATATACAATTAAAATTACAGTTTTTACTAACAACGAATATGTGTAGCGATGTTGGAACTAGTAAGTATTCTTTTGCACATCTCAGTTTCAGGGCTTGTTTTGTTGCAAATATTTCCTCGTTTTCTTTGTATATAAATCCTTTTTGAGCTAGGCTTTCTTCAACATTACCATCCAACTCTTTTCTTTGCAATAATTTTTTAAAGTTATCTTTTGATAAAAATTCATATTCTCCTACATCATTTGTTATTAAATAATTATCGTTCTTTTCTTCAAAATTAAAATAGTTTAATTTATACATATCATATTCCTCAAATTTAGCTTTTTATTGGTTTTACTGTAATATCTTTAATATTGATAGTCGAGCTGAAAAATCCGCCACAACAATTTTGTGCATCGCATTCTTCACATTGCTCTTTGTAACGCACTTTGTAATCTGTTATACTCTTACGAGATATACTGTACAATCTTTCGTCTATACAGCATAATGGAAAATTATATAGGTTTGTTACAATTCCATTTGCTATGAGTTTCATACAAGCCTTATATAAATAGTCGCTTACATCAGCAAAATTTATCCATACTTGGTCCTTATTTTTGAATGCATTACCTGTCATTTCAAGGGCCATAATGTTTACCATTTTTGCCTGTGGCATATTTTTCACTATAAATTTTGCTATGTTCTCGAGTTCTTTATAATTCTTTTTTAGAACTACAATTCTTATTTCTATATCAATATTTTTATTCATTAAATTGTGAATTCCCGCAACTGCCTGTTTAAAGCTCCCAGGAACTCTCGTAATCTCGTCATGCAGTTTAGGGTCTCCTGCATAGATCGGTATTGCAAATCTTACATTATTAGGTACAACTTCTGCTATTTTTTCTGTATATTCTCTAACCGAAAAAACTCTTCCATTGGTTAGTACTAAAAATTCTGTGTTTGGCAGACATTCTTTGCATTTTTCAAGTACTTTTATAAAATCTCCTTTTAAAATTCCAACTTCTCCACCTGTTATAGTTATATGTTCTGTATCGTCTGGGATACATTCGATTTGCTCTAATATTTTCTTAATATTAGGATTTTCCTTGGTATTTCTAACAGCATTAGAATCCGGGCACATAATACAATTTGAGTTACACTGATTTGTAACAACTATAGCATTATCGTCAGAATCATCTCTGTACAACACTCTAATTACGCCGTTACCAATCATCTCAATAACATCATAGTTTATTAGTGTTTCAAAGTTTTTTATGTTATATCCGTAGTTGATATCAGTTAAATCTATGTTTTTAGGTTTATTTTCAAAAATATATCCTTTGCAGCCTTCCTGGTATTTTTCAATATTTTCATCATCTAAAACCTGAATATATTTTGAAAGATCATCTTCGATATTTGTGTCCTTTATTACTTTTCCGATTATATACTCGTCATTATTTCTTATAATATTTGTTCCTTTTAGTGCAAGAGGTCTATTAATCATAATCTGCTCCTTTCTAAATATATAAGTGTAAAGCAAAAAATATAATTTCTCCAATTAGCATAAATGGTGCAAATGGCATATGTCTAACAATAACAATAGAATCCTCTCCTTTTGCTGATTTGCTCCATCTTTTAATGCTGTTTACTTCATTTTCTGTTAATCTTGAATCTGTAGATTCTGTAGTTTGCCTTGGAAGACCTTTTATCCTCGAACTGTAAAATTTCAGTACGCTACCATAAGAAAGTATCATTCGTGGTTTTAAATCTGTTATCTTTATACATTCATAATTATATTTTTCTGATACATTTCTAAATAACATTATTGCTACCACAACTACAAGCATTTTTATGTTGATTGGATAAAAAGTAAAGCCCATAATGGCATAATAGATAACATTTAAAGCAACTGATATAGCTATTGCTATTATTGTTTGCTTTTTGCTCTGGATAACTCTATAAACAAAAATGAGCAAAAGCATGTTGCAGATAAGAATAAGAGCTCCATTTTGCTCTTGAAAAGCCGGAGAAACTGTAAATATTACATTGCTTACAAATAGTGTTATAAAATATCCCATAAAGTATTTTTTAAGCCATTCTTTAACTATGACAGCATCAATTTTAGTTATTTTAATTTTTTTAAATTTTTCGTTGTCTTTTGACCATAAAAATATTGTTTCAATGACTACATAAATAAAAGCAATACTAAATATGATTATAAGCAAATATATTCCAGGAAACACATTCGTTGTATCAACTTCATACAATTCAAAAGGAATCATTATAATCATTGCTATAAAAAGTTTTGCATCACCCGCAGCCCAAATTTTAAAATAAAAAAATAGAAATGAAATTAATAAGCTTATGCAAAGATTTACTACATAGTTTTTTATTAACTCCATATCAATTTGATTCCACAAGACTATGTACAATAAAAGACTGACTGCCACGCCGCAAATTATAGTTTTGTTATATATCTTCTTTTCTTTAAAATCAGTAACAGTAGAAAGAATTCCAATTACAACTGCCACAACAGACTGTAAGTATACTAACATTTTTTCTCCTCTGGATCTTCATATTTTTCAAACCAATTAACAGCAATATTTTCTAATGAATACTTAGTGGTGTCTTCTTCATAAATTGACTCATCTGTCTGTTCTTGATTATCCGCATTCTTATCAAGCTCTATGCATGTTGTATACAAAGCCCTTCCAACTATTAATTCTCTCAAATTCTTAGTTTCAACTGATATTTCATATCGTAACGATTCTCTTAAACATTCATTGTAAAATTCATCTATAATTTTTTCTAAATTACCTTGTTTATCTTGTAATTTAAAATCAATTATGAAATTTTTATCGTTTTCTTCAATTCTTACATATATATCATTAAAAAAATTAGATATTGCTTTTTTAATAGCAATCAAAGGATAAACGGCTTTATCCAGTTTTATTTCCGCAAATTTATCTTGTATTATATATTCTTTTTTCATCTTAATACCTTCTTATTATTTTATTTGAGGCGTCTCTGGTGGTATTTGTGGTTGCTGGAAGGTTGGCGTTGGTTCGACACTTGGTGTTGTTGAACTATGACTATTATGTGTTATAGTTGAACTACTGTGGCTACTATGTCCAGAACCACTCTGATGACTTTGGTGACTCTGATGACTCTCGTGACTTCCATGGCCTCCTCCTGCAGACGAAGAATGTGAAGAGTGAGATCTATGTGAAGAATGAGATCTATGTGCAGCATAAACATCTCCTGCAAATAAAATTCCTGCAATTAGTAATAGCGAACCAACTGTCAAAATCTTTCCTCTACTGATATTACCTTCTTCTTCATATAAAAAATCATTTAGTTTCTTATTTATTTTTGGAATAAATTTTTCATCTTCCATATTTTCCCTCGCTTTTATTTAGTATATTGATTATTTTTCCATGTTCCAGTGTATTCTTTTCCATCTTTAGAGTATGTACCTTGACCATTGAATTTATTATTTTTGAATTCGCCTACATATTTTTCTCCATTACTAAAAGTATAAGTACCTTGACCAGACATTTTATCATCTAACCAATTTCCTTCATAAATATCTCCATTTGCAAATTTGTAAGTACCTTGGCCATTCTTTTTA
This sequence comes from uncultured Clostridia bacterium, assembly GCA_934167095.1. GTDB lineage: Bacteria > Bacillota > Clostridia > TANB77 > CAG-508 > CAG-245. The sequence continues at coordinate 65,073 of CAKPKE010000007.1, read as the reverse complement.
CCATTTATAAAATTTCCTTCATAGGATTCATTTTCCGGTGTTGTTAAAATACCATTTCCATTTATTTTATTATCTTGAAATTCACCAACATATTTAGTTCCATCATTCCATTCAAAGGTTCCTTGACCTTGCATTTTACCGTTTACAAAACTACCATCATATTTTCCATTTTTAAAATTTGATATATCTACTATTGTATTATTAATAGTGTTTTGATTTATTTTTGAAGAAGTTAATGATTGAATAGAATCTGAATTGTCAGGAATATTAATACTAACAATTATAATTGCAACAATTACAAAAATAGTTCTTAAGGCACTAAACATTTTTATTTTATCTGATTCAGAAAGTTTTGATTTTATTAGTTCATCCAATGGTGGCAATAATATAAAACCAGATAGTAAAATTAAAATTGAAGGGGCAATAATATCTTTTATAAAGGCAATACCAGAAATGATGCAAAATATGCTAATTATCCACATTAATATTGTTTTTAGTTTTGCATTATTAGTATTTAAATTTTTGTTTTCGTCGTTACTTTCCAATTCTTCCTCCATTTTTATATTTTTTACATATTATAACATACAAATATTTCCAAAACAACTACTATTTTTTATTGATTTTTTGAATAAATTGTACATAAAAGTAAAGAATATCCATAGGAGGAATTTTTATGGATAAATCAATATGGTTTAGTACAACGAACATGAAAAATTATGATAGCATAAATCAAAATATGGAATGTGATATTGCAATAATTGGAGGAGGCTTGACTGGAATTACTTGTGGATACATGCTTTCAAAAGAAGGATACAATGTAGCAATTTTTGAAAAAGAAAAGTTAATGAGCAAAACGAGTGGACATACAACAGCAAAAATTACATCAGAGCATGGTCTTATTTATAATTATTTGGCAAATAGTTTTGATGAAGAATATGCTAGAAAATATTTTGAAGCAAACCAGCAAGCAATAAAAAATATAAAGCAAATTATTGATAATGAAAATATTGAGTGCGATCTTAAATATCAAGATAGTTATGTGTATACAAAGTCAAATAAATTTGTTGAAGATATAAAAAAAGAATATGATACTGTGAGCAGATTTTATCAAGATGTCGAATATATAAATAAGATTCCGTTACCAATTTCCAATGTTTTAGGAGCCATAAAATTTAAAAATCAAGCCGAGTTTAATCCTATTAAATATGCTAAAGGACTATGTGACAAAATTCAGCAAAATGATGGAAAGATATTTGAAAATTCAGAAGTAAAAGATGTTATAAAAGATGGAGAATTTTATAAAATTAAAGTAAATAACAATGAAGTAAAAGCAAAATATGTTATATATGCCACAAGGTATAGTGATAAGAATTTTCCTGGATTTTATTTTATGAAAACTTATCAAGCAATATCTTACTGCGAATGTTTTGAATTTAATGAAAAACCATTTGAGGGAATGTATATAAATGCAGAAGAACCAACACTTTCTGCAAGGATAATAAATGTAAATAATAAACCAATGCTTTTAGTTGCTGGTTGTACCAAAAGAGTCGGCGAAGAAAATAGTATAAATAATCCATATTTTACTTTAGAAACATTTGCTCATTCAATATATCCTAGTGCAAAATTAATAAGTAAATGGTCAACTGAAGATACTATTTCATTAGATAAAATTGCATATATAGGTGATTTTTCTAAATTTATGCCAAATGTGTATATTGCTACGGCATTCAATAAATGGGGGATGACAACATCAAATATTTCAGCCAACATAATAACAAATAAAATATGCAACAGAAAAAATGAATATGAAGAAATTTTTAATTCTTCAAGAGTAAACATCATTAAAAATAGACAAGAAGTAAAAAATATGATGGTAGAAACTGCAGATTCATTAGTAATAGAAAAAATAAAAGGCTCACAAAATCCAAGATGTACACATTTAGGCTGTGTTTTAAAATGGAATAAGGATGATAAAACATGGGATTGCCCATGCCATGGATCAAGATTTGATGAGAATGGAAATGTTTTATATGGACCAGCTACTAAAAATCTGGAATAATCAAGAGTGTAAATCTTACTTGCTACTTTATGTAAAATATGATAAAATAAAGAAGTAACATGATTGTGTTGCACCTTTGAAAGGTTAAACTTTTGGAGGTGTAAGCCTCCAAACAATGATAAGGAGGTTTTTAGTTGAAAAGGTTTATTTGTATCCTTATTGGGGCAACATGTATATTCTTTATTGCTGTTGCTGGTACAAATTATTTTCTTGGAGAGGCAGACTGGCTATACCAAGCTTATAAGTGGATCTTACCGTTTGGATCAGGAGTCATCGTGGGCTATATAAACGCGAATATGCCTAAGAAAGAAGATGAAAAGGAGAAAAATACAAATAAGTAAGCCTATAACAGCCGTGTAGTAAGCGCAAGCCACTGCACAGCTGTTATTTTTATATAATAATTCAGTAAATGTAAATTACATACATGCAAATTTTACTTGCATATTGTAGAAATATGGTGTATAATAAGTAGGAATTTGCACTTGTAGCTTAGCTGGATAGAGCGTTCGGCTACGAACCGGAAGGCCGGGGGTTCGAATCCCTCCAGGTGCACCATGACTCTCAATTTAATTTGGGAGTTTTTTTAGTGCATTCAGTATAATAAAACTATTTAAAATACTAATTCATAAGCTAATAATTAAAACTTGCCGTCTTATGTAAAATATGATAAAATAGAAAAGTAACATAATTGTGTTGCACCTTTGAAAGGTTAAACTTTTGGAGGTGTAAGCCTCCAAACAATTATAAGGAGGCATTAATTTGAAAAGATTTATTTGTATTGCTATCGTAACAGCAGGGGTATCTTTTGCGACAATTGCCGTGTTGAGATATCTTCTTGGAGATGCAGACTGGTTACTCCAAGCCTATACATGGACTTTTCCGTTGATGGTGGGATTCTTCTTGGGCTATGGAAATGCGCTGCTGCACGAAAAGTCAAAGAAGGAAGACGAAGAAGCAAATAATACAAATATGTGAGCCTATAACAGCCATGCAGTAAGCAAAAACTACTGCACGGCTGTTATTTTTATGTGTTAATAATACTAAAACTTAGAGAATGTCGAATGTTGCCGAATATTGCGATGGAAAAAATTTGACAAAATTGACATAAAGAGTTATAATAGATAAGCTATGACACAATAAAGTGTCGAAATTGAAAGACCATATTTTATTTATATAAATATATAAGGAGGAAAACGAATATGGCAAAAAAGTTTGTTAAATTTCTTGGTGCGGACGTGAATTTCTACGGCTCTGATGACCCTGCAAAGCTTGTGCGGGGGCGAAGCTATGAAGTAGCTCAGGAGGTAAAGAAAGGATGCAAAGTTTTCTATGCGCTTAAAGGCGTGGAGGGACTTTACAATCCTTACTGGTTCTGGGAGCGCAACTAAGCAAAGCAAGCTAAAAGAAGGTCTAACCTTCCTCTCTCGAAAGAGAGAGTTTTTTTTTTACAAAAAAATGTAAAAACACTTGAAAAAAGAAATAAAACATATAAAATATTAATATAAATATGAAAGGAAGATAAATTTATGAAAATAGCATTAATAAACGAAAATAGTCAAGCTCAAAAAAATTCATTAATATATAATGAGCTTAAAAAAGTGGCTGACAGCCATGGATATGAGGTATACAATTATGGAATGGAAAATGCAGATGAAAACAATTTAACTTATGTTCAAGCAGGCCTACTTGCAGCAATTTTATTAAACTCAAAAGCAGTAGATTTTGTTGTAACAGGTTGTGGAACTGGTGAAGGTGCATGCTTAGCGTTAAATAGTTTCCCAAATGTTTTATGTGGACATATTGAAGATCCAACAGATGCATATCTATTTAGTCAAATAAATGCAGGTAATGCAGTAGCTTTAGGTTTTGCAAAAGGTTTTGGATGGGGCTCTGAACTAACGCTAAAATACATATTTGAAAAATTATTTGAACAACCAGCAGGCGGAGGATATCCAAAGGAAAGAGTAATTCCTGAACAAGCAAATAAAAAAATACTTGATGAAGTTAAAAAAATAACACATAAAGACATGGTTACAATTTTAAAGCAAATAGATAGGAATTTTTTATTTGAAACGGTAAATAGAGAACAATTTAAAAAGTACTTTTTTGAAAATGCTCAAGATGAGGAAATAATAAATATTATAAAAGAAATATTAAAAGGATAATAGCTTATTTGTATTGACTTTTAAAATTAGCATTTATATAATGATGGTAGTAAAATACGAAGGAGAAATATATGGAAACGAAAGGGATTGTAGCTAGAAAGAAAACTTTTAAAGAAAAGCTATTTGAAAAATTTTTTCCAGAAGAGTTTAGAAGACTTGAAGAAGCTGAAAAAAAGATAGAAACCTTAAATTATGAAGTACAAGAAGAAGACCTATATACAGGTTTTAGTACTAAGGAAGAATCTAAAAGATTAGAAGAAATGCTAAAAAAACTCAAAGAACGAGAAGAAGCATTAAAGGCTTGGCAAAAAAGACTTGAGGCAAAAGAGGCTGATTTAGAAGCAAAAGAAGAAGAACTAGAAGATGTTGAAATAGAAAAAAGCAAACAAGATCCAAATATAATCTTTAAACAGGCAGAAGGTTCTGCAGAAGAAATTGTAAATAAAGTTTTATCAGATGTAATTGAAGCAAAAAAAGAAAATCCATTAATAGATGCTCCAGATGAAGTCGAAACAGCAATAAAAACAGATAAAAGATTGGCTTACTTAAAGAATAGACAAGAAAAAGATAAAAAAGATTTAGCAATGAAAGTTCTAGGTTCTGCGTATGCTTATGGAATAGCCAATAAATCACTAGATACATATCAAGAAAGTTTAGGAATGAGCCTTGAATTATGGATAAAAAATCAAATTGATTATTTAATAGAAAAACCAAGTAAAGAGCAATTAGCTGCAAGATGTGCAAGTGGCGAATTCTATGATGGCATAGGTGATGCATATCAAAGTTCACTAATATCAGAAAATGAAGATTTTGATATTGATAATATTGATGTTAATTCAACTGCTACAAAAGTTGCAATGTTAAGAACTGCTTACAGAAATGGTCAATATGCAATGGAAAGCTTTTATGGAATTGATTATACAAAAGTTCAAAGCTTTATAGATGGATATATGGAAGTAGCAGATACTTTGCTACCAGTGAAAATAAAGGATGATGGTAACTTGCCATATTCTAGCTTAACTATTGAATGTAATTGTGCAGGGTACTTTTATGGTAATGAAACAAAAATGCCAATTAGATTTTTAACTATAGGAAATTCTTATGGTCAAGGCCTAGAATATATTAAAGGTGCTGGTCCCAAAGCCTTAGAGAGATCTCAATCGTTAGAAGAAAAAAATCCTTTTAGAGAGGGTGAAAATCAAAATAAATATTGTATGGCATTTGCTAAATTAGTAAATGAGCTTGTGCCAAGAACAAGAGAAGAACAAAGTAAAGATGAACAAAAACAAGAAGATCAAGAAAGATAAAAAGCCGTTCTAAAAGAACGGTTTTTATAAAATATATATCGGAGGGAAAATTTATGGAAAATTTAAAACTAAACTATTATTTTGAACACTTAGATGAATTTGAGCATAAAGCTTTATTTGAAGGTTGTACATATCCTTGGGAAGCTTTAGCAAAAGTAAAACCATATATAAATGAAAAAGTTGAAGAAAAAGGTTTGAAAGTAAATAATGGCGAATTAGGAGATTTTGTGTCAATAAAAGGAAACTATGTAATAGGAGAAGGTACAAAAGTTCATTCAAATGTAAGTATTGAAGGACCTGTAATAATTGGCAAGAACTGTGAAATACAATCAGGAGCTTTAATTAGACCATACACAGTAATTGGAGATAATTGTGTAATTGGACATTGTGCTGAAATAAAACATAGTATAATACAAAATAAAGCCAAAGTTCAAAGTTTTACATTTGCAGGAGATAGTATAATTGGAAAATCAACAAGAGTAGGTTCTGGCACAATACTTGCAAATAGAAGATTTGACCAACAAAACATAAAGGTAAAAAACTCTAAAAAGGAAAAGATTGATGTTGGAACAGACTTCTTTGGAGCAGTTGTTGGAGATAATTCAAGACTTGGAGCTAATTCAACAACATTGCCAGGATCATTTATAGGAGCATACACATGGGTAATGCCAACTTCTCAAATTAGAGGATTTGTTGAAAGAGAAAAAAGAGTATTTCCTGTAAGTGAAAATAGAATTGAAGAAAATTCAAAAGTAGAATTAAAATAGAAATATATAAAGCCCTTAGAAATTATCTAAAGGGCTTTAAGTTTGCTTCAAGTAATATCTATATACTACTTAATATAATATAAGTCTACAAAAAGATTCAGGTAATATACTAAACCTGAATCTTTTTGTATTTTAACGAAAGCCTCCGCCGCCTCCGCCACCACCGAAGGAGCCACCACCGCCTCCGCCTGATGAGAAGCCTCCACCACCAGAAGAATAGCTTTCAGCTCTTGCTTTAGCTGATGATGCATGAGAAATTCCGTTGTATGAACAACTATTTACAAAAAATATATAATCATAAGAGTAGAAGTTTGAATCCTGTATAATAGTAGGATATAGTTCCCTAAATTCTTTTGCAACTTTATCTGCAATTCCAAGAATTTGTGCGTATATCAAGTAATTTTCAAATAAGGCAACTTCGATTGATTCTCTATCTGCAATTAAAGTGTAGTCATTTAAATATTTTTTTAATCCAGAAAGCTCAACTGCTTTATTAGAAAGTTCAGGTGTTGCAGTAAGTTTTGTGGTTGTAAATATCCCTAAAGTCTTTGTTTGTTCAGAGGTAATTACACCAGTAGCAATTAAACTTTTTTCCACAATATCCAATATTTTATCAAACCAATTTAATATTTTTTCATAGTGTTTTGAACACCATTTTTCGAATTCCTTGTTTTCCAATATTCCATCTTTGCTTGCTTCATATATCATATTATATAGCTTACGTTCTTGAATAATAATATCTTGCTCATAAGCTGATGGTTGTTTGCTTGGAGTGTATGAATATGTGTTATTTAAAACAATGACAGAATTTTCTTTCTTTATTATTGCTCCGCCTTCGCGTTTTTCAATTTTTATTAATCCATCACGAAGCCATTTTAGTATAATAGCACCAAGTAAGTCGGTGTTCCTTTTAGATAATCTATATTTGTTGGCAACATAGTAAGCTAAATATAAATCACCATTGCAAGGAATATCTCTAAAATATGGTGCGTTTTTTACTGCATGCTTTGTTTCTTTATCAATACCAATTGATATTTGTTTAGAGCTTATTATAGAATAAGCAAATGTAAATATTACTATTGCAAAAGGAAAGATAACGAAAAACAAGTTAAATAATTCTGAAAAAAATCTTTCTATTTTGCCGGCTTTTTGATAAGAGGTAGCACCATCATTTGCCATATTCAAGTAATAATCAAAATCATTATTTAATGAATTATCTTTTACATTAAAAGTTCCACTAGGAAATTTAGCGAGTAATGTCATATACTCTGATGCTAATAATGAACCATCAGATTCCATTTCGATACATCCATTATAAACATAACAGGTTCCACCATAATTTCCATAGCCCCAGACATCAGTACTGTCTGGAATATCAAAGTTTGTGTGAAGCGTTATAAATACTCTGCCAATGTTATTTGAAAAATCATAAGGAATTAGTGTCCAGTAAATCATTTGTGAATCTGTTAGCTCAGCTACAAAATCAGAAATTTTGTAAGAAATTGTATAAATATGATTTCCATAAGAGCTAATTCCCCAACATAATTCTACACCATTTGAAATCTCATTAATTCCACATTGATAAGCTTTGCTAGAAAGTGTTCCAGAAGTATTCCAACTATCAAGACTATTGTAAGTGGTTGATCCATCTACAACTGATAAATCAGAAATGACAGATTTACCTAGGTTATAATAAGGATGGTAAACTTCAGTTCCAGTATCTGTATAACAATCCCAAATTTCAGTTATTTGGGCATCGCCATTATCATCTACATAAATATCCATTGATATGGAGCTTATAGAATTAGCATTTACTTTTTTAGAAATTAATAAAATTATAAAAAGTATAAGAAATGAGAAAATAAATTTTAATTTTTTCTGCATATATAAAACCCCCTTCATGAAGAGATTATTGCATAAAGTTAAAAGAATATCAATAATAAACATTGAAAAATTATTTTTAATGTGATAGCATGTAAAAAAAGGAGGTAGGGAAATGGTAGGAGTAATAATAGCAATAGTAGTAATTTTGCTAATAATAGCATGGGTTGCAGGAACATATAATAAGCTTGTTACAGGAAGACAGAAAGTAGGAAATGCATGGAGTCAAATAGATGTACAACTACAAAGAAGATTTGATTTAATACCAAATTTAATTGAAGTTGTAAAAGGATATATGAACCATGAATCTGAAACATTAGAAAAAGTAACAGAACTTAGAACTTCTTGGGCAAATGCCAAAACTATTAGTGAAAAAGCTAAAATTGATAATGAATTATCAAGCACAATGAAGACAATAATGGCTGTATCTGAAAGTTATCCAGATTTAAAGGCTAACCAAAACTTTTCTGATTTATCAGCAGAACTTAGTCAAACAGAAAATAAAATATCTTTTTCAAGACAATTTTATAATGACGCAGTTACAATGTACAATACTTCATTAGAAATGTTCCCAAGTAATATAATTGCTGGAATGTTCCATTTTGAACCAAAAGAATTATTTGAAGTACAAAATTCAGAAGCTAGACAAAATGTAAAAGTAAATTTTGACAAATAAAAATATGACCTTCTTAAATGAAGGCCATATTTTTTACTCTCCAACTGCAATAACTGCATTATGTGGGTTATAAGTATCTTTTGAAATACATTCGGATGAAACTAGATTTCCGTCTTTGTCATATAAATATTTGTATGATGCTGTTCTGCAACCATCTGAACCACTTTGAATAGTTTTTGTTTCGCCTGGTGCTAAACTTGAATCTTTTTGATATGTAGTGCTATAAGGGACTGAAGAAATGTATCTTGCATCTAATTTTACTGTATAATCAGTATCTTTCTTTAATCCATAAATGTATACTTTTAAAATTTTATTAGAAGTATCTGTCATAATTTTTATTGGATAATCTCTATTATTTGTAAACTTAAAATCAGGACCACCCCAAGAAACTGTAGCATCTAATCCAGGTTTTACATAGCTTGGTTTGTAACCATGATTATATCTTTCTGTAATTCCTAAATTAGCATATAATACAGCATTGTAAAGTGTTGAGCTGACTTGGCAAATTCCTCCGCCGTAATCCATAATTGTTTTTCCACCTAAATATGCAGGAGCTTCTTTGTAACCTGCTTCTGGTGTTCTTTTTCCAACAGAACTGTTAAATGAAAAAGTTTCTCCGGGCATTAAAACAAGTCCATTTATTTTTGAAGCACATAATCTAATATTGGTAGATCTGTTTGAATTGCTGGTTTTAAATGATGTGCTAAAACTTGAAAGTTGATCTGGAAAAGCATCAAATCCAATATCATTTGTTGAAATATTTGGATATGTAACTTTTAAAGGAATTGTATATTGTTCTTTTTCTTCAGCAATTATTGCTTTTGCTTCATCCATACTAATATTGAATTCTAAACCAGTAGAAGATGGATAAAAAGTATAAGGATCTGTTGTAAAGTAAGCATCAGATGGTTGTTTATAAGTTTCTGAATATATTTTTTCTATGTCAATATTTCTAGCTTTCTCAAATATTACAGGAATTTCAAACTTGTAATCTGAATTTAAATCTGAAAGTTCAGTAAGCACTTGAGATTTGAATTTTTTAGTATTTACAATATTTCCATCTGTTCCAGAAGTAATTATTAAATTTGTTCCATCTATGTAGTAGTCAGGATTTACTAATTTATCTGGTAGTAAATCATTTATATTAGTTATAATTGAATTTAAAGATTCGTCATTATAAGTAATGTTAATATCAACTTTTTTACCTGCAACTAAGGTATTTAAAATATCATAGTTATTTTTTATAAAGTTATCAGAACGACCTACATTGTATGCTGTATCTACGGCTGTTGTTATATCAAAATTTACATCAAACTGCGATGCTGAAAAAGCACAATTTAATTCGCCAGAGTATGTTTCAATGTTTGGTGAAATATGGTCATTTACAGCAACTGATAATTTTTGAATTGCTTCATCTTTTGAAAGACCAGAAACATCAATTCCTTGTATTGCAATGCCTTTTAAAATGGTTGTATTGTTAAGGTTAGTAAGTGCAAAAACTGTTGATAAAATTGCTAAAAGTATTAAAAGAATTAATGTTGAAATTCCAATACAAATAGCAACTTTTTTTAATTTATGAGAAGAACCGTTTTGCTTTATAATATCTTCAGCTTCTTTTAAAATTAAATTACTTTCATCTGTTGTTTTTTCTTCTGTTTTTATAACATTTTGTGTATCCATTAGTATATCTCCATAATATTTTACTATATTAAACACTAAAAAATAAAATTTGTAAAGGATATTCAAAATATTATAAAATATTACTTTAGGTATAAAATCTTAAAAAATACAAATAATATATGGAAAAAAATTTTATATAATGTTATACTAACAACCAGAAAAGGAGGACAAAATATGAGCGAAAAAACACAAGGTGAAGAGCTTAAGGAAAGACTATTTAACCATAAGAAAAATGGTTGGGATAATATTTCTGAAGAAGAAGGAAGAAAAATATTTGAATATAGTGAAGGCTATATGAAATTTTTAAGTAAGTCAAAAACTGAAAGAGAAATTGTAAAAAATTCAGTTGAACTTGCAAAAGAGCATGGCTTTAAGTGCATCTGTGAATATGAAACATTAAAACCAGGGGATAAAGTTTACTATATAAATAGAGATAAAAACTTATTTTTAGCAGTAATTGGAGAAGAAGATATTGAAAATGGAATAAATATAATTGGAGCACATGCAGACTCTCCAAGATTAGATTTAAAACCAAATCCAATTTATGAAGACAAAGGTTTTGCATATTTTAAAACTCATTATTATGGAGGAATAAAGAAATATCAATGGACAACAATTCCTCTTTCAATACATGGCGTTGTTGTAAAAACAAATGGAGAAAAGGTAGAATTAAATATTGGTGAAGATGAGAATGACCCAATATTTACAATAACAGATTTATTACCTCATCTAGCTCAAGAACAAATGCAAAAGAAAATGAGCGAAGGAATACAAGGTGAGGACCTAAATCTTTTAATAGGAAGCATTCCATATAATGATGAAAAAGTATCTGAAAAAGTGAAATTAAATGTATTAAATTTATTAAATAGAAAATATGGAATAGTAGAAAAAGATTTTTTAAGTGCAGAAATTGAGCTTGTTCCAGCAATGAAAGCAAGAAGCCTAGGATTAGATGAAAGTTTAATTGCAGGATATGGCCAGGATGACAAAGTTTGTGTATATACATCACTTACAGCTATGTTTAATGTAGAAATGCCTAAGAGAACAGCAGCTTGCATTATAGTAGATAAAGAGGAAATTGGAAGTTGTGGAAATACAGGAATGTCATCAAATGTATTTAGTACATTCTTAGCTAAAGTACTAGATAAATTAGGTGTAAATAAACCTAATATGTTAGATAGAGTATTCTGCAATTCTAAAATGCTATCAGCAGATGTTGATGCAGGAATTGACCCAATATATGCTTCTGTTTCAGAAGTAAATAATGCTTCGTTCTTAAATAGAGGATTGGGAGTTTGCAAATATACAGGTTCAAGAGGTAAAGCAGGAGCATCTGATGCAAATGCTGAATTTGTTGCAGAAGTAAGAAATGTATTTGAATCAAATGATGTCGCTTATCAAATTTCAGAACTTGGAAGAGTTGACCTAGGTGGAGGCGGAACAATAGCTTACATTTTAGCAGATAAAGGCGTAGATGTATTAGATTGCGGAGTTCCAGTTTTATCAATGCATGCACCTTATGAAGTAACAAGTAAATATGATGTTTATCAAGCATATAAAGGATATGAAGCTTTTTGGAAAGCATAAATTTATATAAAAAATTACAGAGTAGGCTTTTGGGTATAGCTTACTCTGTTTTATAATACATTCCTTGAAATAAATTTTGCTCATTTAATATTTTGTCAAAACCATTTAGAACCCACTTCTTGTGCAAGCACCATTCAGGAGCCACAAGTAAATCCTTTGGCGGGTCTGCAGAAATTCTGTGAATAATAATTTCTGGATTTATGTGAGTGATAATATATGTTAAATTTGACATATATTCTTCATAAGTAATTGGTTTGTATTTATTTTCTTCATATAATTTATTTAAAACGGTATTTTTTACAATGTAAGTAGAATGAATTTTTAGTCCAGAAATATTATGCTTGTTTATAAAATTTACAGTATCAACTATTGCTTTAAATACATCAAAATTATCAACTTTTATAAGTTCTTGCTCAGTTGGAAGACCAACCATAATGTGACAAATAACTGAAATATTGTATTTGTTTAAAATTTCAACAGCATCTGTAAATATTGAGGATTCATATCCACGATTAATAATTTTAGCTGTATTATCATTTGAAGTTTGAAGCCCAAGCTCTACAAATACTTTGTGTTTTGGCATATATGAGCTTATAAGTTTTGCAACATCATCATTAATGCAGTCTGGCCTTGTAGCAATATCTAAAGCTACAATTCTATCATCTATTAAAGCTGAATCGTACTTCTTTTTTAGATTTTCTACTGAGTTATATGTATTTGTAAAATTCTGAAAATAGGCAATAAACTTGTTTGCTCTTTTGGAACGATATGTTTGAAAATATTGTGTTACTTGATTTGAAATATTAGGTTCAGAATTTATTAACTCGCCACTTCCTTTACTGCTACAAAAAATACAGCCGGAAGTGCCACATTTTCCATCTCTATTAGGACAAGTAAAACCGCCATCAATACAAATTTTTAATGTTCGTTCTCCAAATAATTCTTTCAAATATGTATTTAAATGTTTATAATGTTCAATCATAATAAAAAACTCCTTAACATAGTTATTATACAACAAATATGAGAATAATAAAAGAATAAACTTTCTGAAAAAATGCACAATGAATACACTAAAATTTGCACAATGATATTACTAAAAAATGCACAACAAAAATGCTAAAATTTGCACAATAGTATTGATAAAATAGAAAAAATAGGTTATACTAGATATAATGAAAATTTCATAAAGAGAGGGAAAAGCTATGAAATTAACTAAGAAAGAATATAAGGAAAGACTAATTGATAAAAAAATTGATGAATACCTAAAAATATTTGGTGCAATTAGTATAGAAGGACCAAAATGGTGTGGAAAAACATGGACAGCTCTTAATCACTCAAATAGTGCATCGTTTTTAAATAATACTGCTGATAATTTTAGAGAAAAACATTTAGCTGAAATGGATGTCAATTTAGTTCTAGAAGGAGAATATCCTAAAACAATAGACGAATGGCAAGAGGTTCCAGCTATTTGGGATGCAGTTAGATATAAATGCGACCAAGATAGAGAAAAAGGAAAATATATTTTAACAGGTTCTGCAACTCCCGCAACAGCACAAGTGCATCATTCTGGTGCTGGCCGAATATGCAAAATGAAGATGTATACAATGTCATTATATGAATCTGGAGAATCAACAGGAGAAGTGTCACTAATAGACTTATTTAATAATAATGTAGAAAATAAAAAGGTAGCTAAAACAGAGTTTAATAAACTTGCAGAGTTAATAGTTAGAGGTGGTTGGCCTGAAACCATTGGACTTAGTGCAGAAAGTGCAAGAAAAATAACAAAAAGCTATTGGGAAGCTGTTCTTGAAAAAGATATTTTTGAACTTGATGGGGTAAAGAGAGATAAAAATAAAATGGAAATGCTAATAAGATCATTAGCAAGAAATGAAACATCAATTTCACCAATGAGTGTGCTAATAAAAGATATTGCAGAAAATACTAGTGAAGAAGAGCTATTAGTAAGTAGAAATACTGTAACTGATTATTTAGATGTATTAGATAGACTGCACTTGATAGAAAATCAAAATTCTTTTATGTATAAAATTCGCTCAAAATCAAATGTTGGAAAAAATCCTAAAAGACACTTTGTAGATCCATCACTTGCATGTGCGGCTTTAAATATTACACCAGAAAAATTAATGAATGACTTAAATACATTTGGATTATATTTTGAAGCTTTATGCGAAAGAGATTTAAGAATTTATGCAGAAAGTATTGATGCAAAACTATATCATTATAGAGAAAATACGACAGGATTAGAAGTAGATGCAATTATTGAAATAGCAGACGGAGAATATGGAGCAATAGAAATAAAATTGGGCTCAAATAAGGAAGAAGAAGCTGCCGAAACTTTGAAAAAATTTTATGAAATGGCAGAAGTAAAACCAAAATTTATGTGTATAATTTGTGGATTATATGATGCTGTTGTGAAAAGACCAGATGGCATATATGTGCTTCCAATAACAGCTTTAAAACCATAAAAATAAAGGGACTTTATAGACCCTTTTATTTTTTATCTATTAACTTTAGAAGATATTATTTCAATTTCTCCATTATCTTTTATTTCAAATTCAACATCAATAGAATATGTATAATCTTTATTTGAAATTGTTAAAATATATTTTCCAGAATCTAATTTAGTATAAGCATTTTTGAAGTTTACTTTTATTGTTTTTTCACTTTCAGAATTTATTATTTCTAAACTTTCAGAATCAGTTAAAAGTTTAGAAAGATTGCTCCATATATATTCTGTGCCAGTTCCTGTAAATCCCATTGTTGAGTTTTCTGAATTTACTCCAAAATATTCTCCTACGCCTGTATAGTTTTCATTTTTTATATATTTTGATAATTCAAAATTATTAATTTCTTCACACTTTATTTCATTTTTGTCTGTTATTTTAATTATTGCTTCATCTAAAGATATATTTGTCTCATTTATTATTATGCTTCCTTCTGGAATAGTCTTTTTTATTGCAAGGTCAGTATTAGTTTTAATATTTACTTGTTTTTTTATAATCTTCCATTCTGCATAATATTTATTTCCAGAAAAGTAAACTTCCTCATAGTCTACACCATTAGAAAATGTATAAACTGCACCTAATCTTAAATCTGGAATATTATAAAAGCCTCTATTTTTCATATATTCCATTAAAAGTTGCTCAGAATTATTAGGCTTTGCAAATACTACTTTTTTAGGAAAATTTTGAACTTCAACATAGTCCGAATTTGTCCATAAAACCTTTGCCATACCAAAGCAAGCTGAATATGGATTTACTACATCAAACTTATAAATTGAAAATAGGGTTGCTCCTATAAATAAAACTATTAGTATTGCCATGGCTATAAAAAATATGGTTTTCTTTTTCATAAACAATTACCTCCTTTTATTTAAATATGGTATCATTCTTTTAGTATTTTTTCAATGTTTCTGAAATTTTTTATAAAGTGTATAAAATAGTTTTATTGACATGCTTTTTCAATTCTTGCCACAAGATCTGGCATGTTTTTTATTTTCGAGGCTTGACTTTTCATAAAGTCTTTTAATAAATTTGATTCTTCTTCTGTTAATTCTTCATTTTCAAGAATATCTAAAACTAATTTATCGCCTTTAATTTCTATATCATCTTCAGAATAATATCCATTTTCACCAAAGTATTCATTTTGAGCAATTTCAGTTTTCAATGCATCATATTCATCAGCACGAAATTTTCTTATTATTTGTTCAAGGCGTTCATTGTTTTCGTTATTTTCTTCTTCTGCTCTTCTTAACTTTTCTTCAAGAATAGGGTCAGACTCATACGATGGAATATAATTTGAATCTGATATATAATTTTCTGATGGAACATTTTGTAAAATTGATTCAGGAACATCTGGAACCACCTTGATTTTTTCAATGATTGTAGAAACAGCAGTTATGCTAACAGGAACTAAAATTAGTGCTAAAGTAGTTAAAGCTATTGCTAATTTTCTACATTTTATATTTATAAATTCCTTTATAACATTTAGATGCACTAAAAAATGCTTATCATTTTCTTTATTATCGTTTATAAAAGCATTTTTAATTACATATTCACATCTGGCTGGAATTTCAACTTTTTCAGATAAATCATTAAATAGTTTTTTATCTAATTCATCCATGATTAACTCCTTTCATAATCTGCATAAAAATTTTTTATTTTATGCTTTATTCGATTTCTTTTTGTTTTTATGGTGCTTTCCTTCATATTTAGGATTTTTCCTATTTCTTTATCGGTGTATCTTTCCATGTAATATAAAAGAATGATAGTACCATCTTCTTTGCTTAGGTTATCACAAATAAATTTAAAATTTATTATTTCTTCAGTTCTGTCTTGACTAGTTAATGTATTTCCAATTATTTCATAAGAATCTTCTGAGTGGTACTTTTTGGATTTATAAATTTTATTACATTGATTAATCAAAATCTTTATAATCCAAGTCTTAAAATATTCATTATGTTTTAATTTTCTTAATGATTTATAAGCTGATAACATGGTTTCTTGAATTGCGTCAAAAACATCATCATCATTTTTTAATCTAATTTTGGCAATCTTATATAGTTCATCTTTTATTTGTAACATAAGCTCTGTAAAAGCTAACTTATCACCATTTTTAGCTTTTATGATTAGATCTTCCATTTCTTTCTCCTTTTAATTTTCTAGCTAGATATACATATTAGATATTTTACTATAACAAAATCGTTTCAGTTTTGTAAAATTTTTTTATGTAGAATGAAAAATAAAAAATACCTATGCAAAAGCATAAGTATTTCTCCGTTAGATATTTTAAAACATCTGTAATGGTGGGTCAAGAGGGATTCGAACCCCCGACCCCACGCTTAGAAGGCGTGTGCTCTATCCAACTGAGCTATTGGCCCATTTCAAATGCATGTTTAATTATAATGCTAAATTATAATTTTGTCAATAAATTTTTGCAAAAAAGTAAAAAATGTTGAAATAAAATTAATTTTAATATATACTATTACAGTGTCATAAAAATAAGATTAAAAAATATAATAGAAAGAGGAGATTATTTCTAAGGAGAAAATGAAAACGGATAGTGATAAGAAAACTAATGAAGAAGTTAAAAATTGGTGTAAATATATAATATATACATTCATTTTTAGTTTAATAGGTCTTTTAGTAGAGTTAATATATTGCAGTACAATTGGAGAAAAAGGTTTCACATTAGGATTACTTTGTCCAATTTATGGAATATGTGCATCAATCTTAATTAGATTTTTAAAAAAGTATAAAAATAATAAAGTCAAAACATTTATTTATGGAATGATTGTACTAACAGTTATGGAATATTTAATTAGCTTTACATTAGAAGCTTTATTTGGAATAAAATTCTGGGATTATTCAGAAATGAATTTTACACAAAGAATAAATTTAATACATATACCGTTGTTTGGTGTAGCAAGTGTTATAATAATGATTATAGTTCCATTTATAGATGGAGTATTACAAAGAATTAATAAAAAAGCAATACTTGTAATTAGCATAATATTGGTAGCAATCATTATTATAGAAATGTTATTCACAATTTGGGGAATAACTGTGTATAACATAAGAGTAAAAGAGCAATTAAATGGAAAAAACTATATAAGTAATAATACTTGGATAGAACAATTCCAAAATAAAGTATTCTCAAATGAAAATATGCAAAAATTATTTCCTAAAATGAAAATTGTTAATAATGATGGAAATACAGTTTTGATTAAAGATATAATAAATTAAAAAATAAAATGAAAGTAGATAGAAAATTCTACTTTCATTTTTATATTAGAGCAAAAAAGTATTTACAATATTCGACATTAATGGTATTATTTTGGCAATAGATATAAAATGTCTAAAAATAAGAAAGGGGAAAATAAATGAGCGAAAAGGGTAAATGCATTTTAGCATATATATTTACATGGATTGGTGGACTAATTGTTTTATTTGGATTAAAAGATAATACAAGAAATACAAAATTCCATGCTGCACAAGCTATAGTTATAGGTATTGGATACATGATAATATATGCTATATATAGAATGATTCCAATATATATACCATTTTTCTCAACAATAGTATATGGATTATATGTTGTTTTAATAATCATAGGAATAGTTAAAGCAAACAAAGATGAAGATCCAGAACTTCCTGTTGTAGGAAAAATAGCAATGTCTATATTTGGAAAACAAATAGATGGATAATAAAAAATATACTACCTTTTAGCGAGGTAGTATTATTTTTGAATCTTTTTTTCTTTGTCTAAATAAAGTTATCTTATTTCCAACAGTTTGAACTAATATTGAGTTAGTTTTTTCAGCTAATAAATTTCCTAATTCTCTTGCTTCATAATCTGAATTTTCTAAAACATTTATTTTTATTAATTCCCTAGCTTCTAAGGCATCTGAAAGTTGTTCTATTAAATTGTCAGAAACGCCATTTTTACCAACTTGAAAAATAGGAGTCATTGTATTTGCTAAACCTCTTAAATATGCACGTTGCTTACTTGTCATTTTTAAATCTCCAATCTATAAATTATGTAACCATTATAGCATCAAATTATGAACAAATCAATAGTTGTAATTTGTGAATTCTTTGTGAAATGTGAAAAATATATTGCATAAGAAGTTTGCTAGTGTTAATATAATTTTGTTAAATCTTAGGGAAATAATAGATTGGAGGAAAGACAAGTGATAGAAGTAAAAAATGTCACAAAAAAATATGGTAGCTTTGTTGCAGTTGATGATATAAGCTTTACCGTAAATGATGGAGAAGTTGTCGGCTTTTTAGGCCCAAACGGAGCTGGAAAAAGTACAACAATGAACATGATAACAGGCTTCACAGAGCCAACTGAAGGAACAATTATTGTTGATGGTTATGATATTTCTAAAAAGCCATTATCAGCCAAAAAGAGCATAGGTTATATGCCAGAGGGAGTTCCACTATATTCAGAGTTAACTGTAAAAGAGTTTGTAAGCTATATGGCAGACTTAAAAAGAGTTCCCGGAAAGGAAAGAAAAGAAAAAGTAAGCCAAGTACTAGAAGAAACAGGACTAACAGAGGTTTCTAAAAAGTTAATTAGAAATTTATCAAGAGGTTATAAACAAAGAGTAAGCCTTGCTGGAGCTTTAATTGGAGATCCAAAAGTTATAATACTTGATGAGCCAACAGTTGGATTAGACCCAAAGCAAATAACTGATATCAGAAAACTTATAAAAGAGCTAGGAAAAAAACATACTGTTATATTAAGTTCACACATTTTATCAGAAGTAAGTCAAATATGTGAAAAAGTTATTATAATCAATAAAGGAAAGATTATAGCAGTAGATACTCCTGAAAACTTAGAAAAAAATACACAAAGTAAAAATGTTTTAATATTAACAGTTGAAGATAAGAAAAATAACATGGAAAAAATCCAAAAGGAAATTCCAGAAATATTAGAATGTAAATTTATAAAAGACAATGATGATGGAACAAAACAATATGAAATTAGTTCAAATGAAGATGCTGATATTCGTAAAAAATTGTTTGATATATTACCTAAAAAAGATATAACAATCTTTGAATTAAAGAAAGCCGAAGCTTCACTAGAAGACGCATTCATGGTTCTAATAAATGAAAAAGAAGATACAAAAACAAAATTAGAGGCAGAAGAAAATAAAGAAGAAAAAGTAGAGGAAAAAGTTACAGAAGAAAATAAAGAACAGGAAAATGAATCAGCTTTTGAAGAAGAAAAGCAAGAGGAAACAAAAGAACAAGAAAAAGTAACTGAAGAAAATGAAGAACCAAAAGAGGAAGTAAAGGTAGAAGAAATAGAAGAGCAAAAAGAAGATTCTGAAAAAGATGCAGAAGTGGTAGAAAGTCTAGAAGAAAAAAAGATAGAAGATGCTGAAAATAAAAAAGAATCTGAAGAAGAAAAAGGGGGTAATGAATAATGTGGGCAGTATTAAAAAAAGAATTTAAAACATATTTCTTATCGCCAATAGGATATGTATTTGTTGGATTATTCTTGGCAATGTTTAGCATTTTATTTTATATAACAACAATACTAAATGGAGCTACATCATTCCAATATGTATTTTACTATTCAGCAATGTATTCATTAGTATTTATTATTCCATTATTAACAATGAGATCATTTGCAGAAGAAAGAAAAAATGGAACAGAACAAATATTGCTTACTTCACCAAGAAGTAGTACAGCAATAGTTTTAGGAAAATTTTTTGCAGCAACACTTGTTGTAGTAATTGCAGAAATACTTACATTAATATATTTTGGAATACTTTGTTACTTTAAAATGCCTGATGTGAGTGCAGTTGCTGTTTCAATGCTTGGATTTTTACTTTTATGCATGGCATATATATCTTTTGGTATATTTGTATCTAGCTTAACAGAAAACCAAATAATTGCAGCCGTAGTAACAATTGGTGCTTTTATACTTACATGGCTTGCACCAAACTTATCAACAAGTCTATCTAGCATATCATTGATGGAGCAATTTTATCCTTTTGTAACAGGAGTATTGCCAATTACTGAAACAATAAACTTACTACTAATATCAGTGATGTTTATTACTTTAACAGTAATAATGATGAAAAGAAGAAAATTATTGAAATAGGAGGAAAAGCTGTGAAAGAAAAATTAAGTGCTTTTTTACAAAAAGGCAAATGGCTAAGAAGTGCGTTATTTACTGTAATTTTAATTGCTATCATAATTGCAGTATATGATGGAATTATAATTGGACTAAATAAAGCAAATATTACAGATATAGATTTAACTTCTGAAAAATTATATTCATTATCTCAGGAGTCAAAAGATAAAATAAAAAGTATTTCACAAGACACAAAAATAATATTATATGGAATGTCTAAATATCCAGAAGTTGAAACTTATGCAAATCTATATGCAAAGCAAAATGAACATATAACTTATGAAATACTAGAAGATGTAAATACAAGATCAGATTTAAAATTAGCTTACGGTTTGGGTAGTTCAACAGACAAATTAATTATAATAGAATGTGGAGAAAAACAAAAAGCTTTAACAACAAATGACTTATATAGTTATGATTATTCTACTTATGAGAATGTAGATATAACAGAACAATCACTAACAAATGCTATATTAGCAGTAAACTTAGAAAAAACAGCTAAAATATATATTGCTACAGACCATGAATATTATAAAGATCAATACACTATTGCAACAGAATATTTAACAAATGAAGCAAATGATGTATCAAACTTAAATATAATAACAAATGGTGGAATTCCAGCAGATTGTGATACTTTAATTATACCAACATTATCAGAAGATTTTTCAGAATTTGAAAAAAATGAAATATTAGCATACATCAATAATGGTGGAAAATTAATGATACTTGCAGATCCAAACTTTGGAAAAATCAGCTTGCCAAACTTTGATGAAGTGCTTTCTGTATACGGAGTAAGTATGTCACAAGGTGAAATCTTCGAAACAAATTCGTCAAATATGATTAGTGGATATGCAGATATGATAATTCCAGATGTAAATACTGAATCAGAAATTACAAGATATATATCAACAGATGGAGCTGTTGTATTTATGGGAGCTGGAAAAATAAGTTCTGTAAGCAGTGAAGAGTTAGAAAAATTAAATGTAACAAAAACAGATTTAGTTACAGCTAAAAGTTCAGCATTCCTAAGAAATACATACAATACTGAAACAGTAGATAAACTAGATACTGATGAAGATGCTGGTGGAGCTGTTTTAGGAACACTTTTAACAAAGAAAATTACAAAGGAAGATGGAACAGAAGTAAATTCTGAATTAATATTATATTCAAGTAGTATATTTGCAAGTGATTTAGCAGTAACTTTATATGGAACAAACTCAAATAGTAGTAGCCAAGTGCTTGGAATAATGTTCTATAACAACAAAGACTTACTTGTAAATTCAGTTTCATATTTAACACAAAGAACTGATAACATAACAATAAGAAAAGACCAAGGAACTGTATATACATTTACAGCAACACAAACAGAAAAAAATGTAATAGTAGGAATAATTGTTGCTTTACCAATTATAATAATACTTACAGGAATTATAGTATGGCAAGTAAGACGCAGAAAAAAATAATATTAAAATAGCCTTTAAACAGGGCTATTTTTTTATCTCCATAATATAATTAAGCAAGGGAGATAAAGTTTGAAAAATTTTAAAGAAAATATCAAAATAATTTCAATTATAATAGGAACTTTTATAGGTGCTGGTTTTGCATCAGGAAAAGAAATAAACGAATTTTTTGCAAAGTTTGGTATATACGGAATTGTGGGAAGCATTGTGTCTTCTGCTTTAACAGGAATTATTATATATATGACTACTATGGTTGTAAAAAAATATAACATAGAAACAAATAATGAGTTCATAGATAGACTTTCATCTGGTAAAAGTAAAAAAATAACTAACTGTACTAAGAAAATTTTAAAAAATATAATAAATGTATTTTTGATAATCTCATTTTTTATAATGGTTGCAGGATTTAGTGCATATTTTAAACAACAATATGAAATTCCACTTGCAATTTCTTCTGGAATTATAGGTGTGATTTTGTATTTTACTTTTTTAAACAATATAGAAGGAATAATGAAAATAAATACAATCACAATTCCAGTATTAATTTTTATATTAATATATTTAATTGTAAAGCCAACAGGCCCAGTTGATTTAGAGAATATAAATATAGAAAATAATTTTATAAAAGCAATGGTAATGTCAATTTCGTATGCAAGTTATAATAGCATAATTTTAATTCCAATAATAATTTCACTAAATAAGCATTTAAAAGATAAAAAACAAATAAAAATTGTATGCTATATAATTGTCGCTATTATAGCGACTCTTTCGATAGGATTAATAAAAATAATTCTGACTTCAAATTTAAATATTGAAAATATAGAATTGCCAATAATTAAAATATTAGAAAAAAATAAAATTGAACAATTACTATATTCATTAGTGCTAATAATTGCAATATTTACATCTGCAGTATCCGCAGGATATGGCTTTTTGGAGAATATAAAGAATGAAAGAATATATAAAAAAATAGCATGGTTACTATGCATTTTAGGAATAGCTTCTTCTTATATAGGATTTGGAAAATTAGTAGTTTTACTATATCCAATATTTGGCATTGTTGGCGTGCTACAAATAATTTTAATTGTAAGACAATATAAAAAGATAGAATAAGTGTAGAAAAATAATAAAAGATGTAGTATACTAATAACGAAAAAATAAGGAAAGAATTTAAACGAATGGAAAAAGAAAATTTAATATACTTAAATGTGGACGATAATCCACAGACGAAAAAGAAAAAATTTAATATTTCAAGGCTAGTAGGTGTAATTATACTGGTTATATTAGTGTTGACATGCGTTATCACATATATTTTATATGTAAATAATGAGGAAATAAGAGCATACATAGATGAGAACATATTATCAAAGGAAATTGAAGAAAATAATTTAAATAAAATATTATTATCTGATTATGACAAATCAACAGTATTTGCATATCAAGACAAAATTATGATACTAAATGGAAACAAAATGACTCAATATAATACATCAGCCAAAAAAGAAAATGAATTAAATATCGAAATAGGTACACCCACAACATCAATTAATGGCGAGTATTTTGCAATAGCCGAAAAAGGCGGAAGTAAAATATATATGATAAAAGATCAAAAAATTAGCTGGAAAAAGGATATAGAAGGACAAATTACAAAAATAAATGTAAATAAGTCTGGATATACTTCGGTTGTAGTATCTGGAACTGCATACAAATCTGTAATAATTCTATTTGATGATACAGGAACAGAGATATTTAAAACATATTTATCAAGTACACTAGCAGTTGATGTAACAATATCAAGTGATAATAAATATCTAGCTTATGCTGAGCTAAATACAAGTGGTACACTTATACAGTCAAATGTTAAAATAATATCAATTGAAACAGCCAAAAAGAAACCAACAGAGGGCATTGTGTATACATATAAAGCAGATTCAAATAAGCTGATTTTAAAAATGCAATATCAAACAAATGACAAATTAGTTTGCATGTATGACGATGAAATATGCATAATAAATAATAATCAAAATGAAACAGTCACAACATTTTCAAAAAGCGATAACAAAGTTACTTTTGCAAGTATAGACCTTAGTGGATATAGTGCTATAATAGAAGAAAGTTCATCGAATTTATTTAATACACAATCTTTAATAAGATTAATAAATAACAATAGTTTAAAAGAAAGTAAATATAAATTCTCAGGAGTAGCAAAAGAAATTTATACTGCAAGAAATAAAATCGCAATCAATTTAGGGTCTGAAATACACTTTATAAACACAAATGGTTGGCTCATAAAAAAATATACAGCAGGACAAGAAGCGAGAAATATAGTTATTAGCGAAAAAATTGCTGGAATAGTATATAGAGATAAAATTGAAATTGTAAAATTATAAGGAGGAAAAGTATATGGGAATGATAGTTGATTTAATAATTGTTGCAGTAATACTTATGTTTATGTTTATTGGTTACAAAAAAGGTCTTACAGGAAGTTTGATAAAGCTATTATCATTTGCAATAGCAGTAGTTGTAGCCTTAGTGTTTTATAAACCTTTAGCAAATACAATAATAAATAAAACTGTTATTGATGATAACATAAAAACCGCGATTGTTGAAACTTTAAATAAAAACAGCACAGAAGAGGTAAAAACAGAAGAAAAGAAAGAAAATACTAACTTTATGCAAAACATAGAAAACAGTATATCTAAGCAAGCAAATGAAGCAAAAAATGAAATTATAGAACAAACAGCAAGTCAAGCAACAGAAACTGTAATATATGCAGGTTCATTATTAGTATTGTTTATTGGAGCAAGATGTGCTTTAGGAATTGTAAGTATGTTTGTAAAACAAATTACAAAACTTCCTATAATAAAGCAAGTAGATAAAACAGGTGGAATCATATATGGCATTGCAGAGGGATTAATTATTGTATATGTAATATTTGCTATAATTTCACTTCTAAGCGTTATGTGGACAGAAAATAATGTTACATTGGCAATATCAAAATCTTTTATAGGTTCAATGCTTTATAATAACAATATAATATTAAAATTTTTTATGTAAAAGTAATATCAACTTCTATTATAGGGGTTGATATTTTTTTTGCTATTTGGTATACTTGATGGCATAAAATAATATTGGAGTGATTAAGGTGGGAAGAAAAACAGAAGAGGGTAAGCACTCTGCTAAAAAGAGTGAGCCAAAAAATAATAAAAAAAAGGTTGAACAACAAAAAAATAAAACGATAAAAACAAAGAAAAAAAGTAAAAATAGAACAGCTATGAAAATAGTAATAGTATTTTTAATACTATTAGTACTTGCTGGCGTAGGAGCTGTCACATATAAAATAAAAAATAATGGTGGCGGTATGACTGGATTTTTAGCAACAATATTAGGTGAAGATTCAACAACACTTGAAAACTTAGAGCCTATTAGAGTATTAGTAATGGGTGAAAGCGGTGTAGATGATTACAAACTTGCTGATTCTATAATGGTTGTGCAATACGACCCTAAAACACAAAGTGCAGCAATGTTATCAATACCAAGAGATACTTATGTAGGTAAAAAAGATAGAAAAACAGCTTCAACAAATTATATTGCAAGTTATAAAATAAATACAGTATTTAGAAGTGGTACAAATATTCCTGATGCTGTTGATAGAATAAGTGAGCTTACAGGACTAGAATTAGATAATTATGTTATAATAGACACAAAAGCTTTAATAAAATTAGTTGATGCAATTGGTGGAGTAACATTTGATGTACCAATAGATATGGACTATGATGATGAAGGACAAGACTTAGCAATACATTTAAAAGCTGGTGAACAACTAATAGATGGAAAAAAGGCAGAACAATTATTAAGATTTAGACATAATAATGATGGTTCAACATATCCTTATTCTTACGGAATGCAAGACTTAGGAAGAATGAGAACACAAAGGGAATTTATAACGGCAACACTAAAACAAGTACTAAAACCACAAAATATATTCAAGCTAAAACAAATTATGGATGTTGTTAATGAAAATGTAACAACTAACATGGATTTGAACGAAGCAAAAGCTTATATACCGTATGCTGTAAATTTTGATGCGGATAGTATAAAAACAGGAATGGTTCCAGGAACAACTGAAATGTGCAACGGAGTATCAATATATGTTGCAAATAGTACACAAACTAAAAAGTTAGTAAATGAACTATTCTACCAAACTAATAGCGTTGATGAAGAAAATTAAATAAAAACAGGGGCAAATAATATGCTCCTGTTATTTATATTTTGGATAAAAATCTCTAATGTAATAGTTATCAGAATAATCGTCCGAAATGTTTATACTCTTTTTTGATGTATTTGTAGTTTTTTTTCGTTGCTTCTGCTGTGTAGATGTTCTGGAAGTATGTGAAGCTTTTTGTTTGCTTGCTTTTTTAGGCTTCTTGCTAGATGGTTTTTTTGATGCTGTTCTAGTTTTTAATTTAAAAATAAAGGAAATTAAAACTAAAATAATAACAATTAAAAGTATTTCCATTATTGTTTTTGCTGTGTCAGATTTATAAACATCATTTTGAGCAGTTATATTACTTGTAAAAGTTAAATTACCTACGGAATAAGTAACTGTGCCAAGAATTGTATCGCTTGCGATTGGCGCAAAAATTTCATCGCTAATAGTTGTTTGTGGTGTTAAATCATATATGTTATAGTTGTTTGGCAGATATGCTGTAATATCTTCATCATATAATAAATTTAAATTTTTTGTTGAAGATGTAGCATCTGCGATTTCGATTGTTTTGCATACATCACCTTTTTTTGCGATAGTTGAAAATGAAAAATTATTAAATCCATATTCAAATAATGTTTTACAATCTAAAGCTCTTTGACTTAAGCCATCAGCTGTTCTTTCACCATGAAGAATTACTACAAGTAAAGATGTATCGTTTTTTGTAGCTGTTGCAACTATGCAGTTTGCTGCAGCATCTGTGTATCCTGTTTTTGCACCTGTTGCATACTGGTAGTAGTAATTTGTAGGTGAATTTGAAGAATTAGGTTTTATTAATTCATTTGTTGTATTAAATAATCTGTCCGTTTTTGCATACTTGTTTGTAGCTGGAAGAGAACAAGATGTTTTTGAAACTATT
Organism: uncultured Clostridia bacterium; assembly: GCA_934167095.1. Classification (GTDB taxonomy): domain Bacteria; phylum Bacillota; class Clostridia; order TANB77; family CAG-508; genus CAG-245. The sequence goes on along the minus strand of CAKPKE010000007.1, from coordinate 37,689 downwards.
TGTCTAAAAACTATAGATTTCATTGCGTATTTTCCGATTAAAGCCATATCATAAGCTGTTGAATAATGGTTTTCATTATGAATTCCATTAGGATTAACGAAATGAGTGTTTAAACAACCAAGTTCTTTAGCTTTTGCATTCATCATGTCTGAAAAAGCATCAACAGAACCTGCAATATGTTCTGCTAAGACATAAGCTGCATCATTGGCAGAAGGAATTAATAAAACATTTAAAAGTTCTTCTATTGTTAATTCTTCTCCTTCTTGAATGTTTGCGTGTGAATAACCTGATGGAACTGAAAAAACAGCATTGTGACTTGCAATAGCAGTATCAGTAAGTTTGCAATTTTCAATAGTAAGTATAGCTGTCATTATTTTTGTGGTGCTTGCTGGATACATTTTCTCATAAATGTTTTTACCATATAGTATTTCGCCAGTTGACTGTTCCATAAGAAGTGTTGCTCCAGAATATGTACTTGGCATATTTGAAGTAGTAAATCCAACTATATTAGAACCTGAAACAGTTGAACTTGCATCATACAAATCTGGGCCTATATAACTAATATTACTTGCTAAGTTGTTTGAACTTGAATTTGCTGAATTAGAATCTAGCAAATTACCATTGTCTGTTGCCATACTGTAATTTGAAATAGTCAGGGGCAATATAAAAAGTGCAATAGAAATTATGCACATAGATTTTTTTAATAAATTCAATCTAAAAACCTCCGAAATTTATGTATACCATATATTGTATAATAAAAAGATTGAAATTTCAATATAAAATTAAAATTTATTTAAGGAGATGATAAAAATAAAAGATTTAGATATAAAATCAAAAATAGTAGTAGGAGTAATTATTGCTCTTATGTTATTAACAGTTGTTATGTATGTGGTAAAATCAAATGATAACAATATGGAAGAAATTGAAGCAAAAAATGAGGAAATACTAGAAGAAGTAAAAGAAAAAAATCAAATAATAGTTCATGTTACAGGACAAGTAAAAAATAGTGGGGTAGTATCATTAGAAGAAGGAGCAAGAGTAGTAGATGCAATATACTCAGCTGGTGGAGAAACTGTGGATGCAGACCTTAATAAACTAAATTTAGCATACATTTTAAATGATGGAGATAAAATTTATGTACCCAAAAAAGAAGATACGCAAACTGAATATATAACAAGTGGTGCAGGGGAGAATGTTAGTAGTAATGCTACTCAATCTTCTGATAGCAAAATAATAAATATAAACACTGCTACAGTAGATGAACTTTCAACACTTTCTGGAATTGGAAAGGCAATAGCAGAAAGAATAGTAGCATATAGAATGCAAAATGGTAAATTTAAAAATATAGAGGATATTAAAAATGTAACGGGAATAGGTGATAGTAAATTTAATAATATAAAAGATTCCATTACAGTAAAATAGACAAAAAAATAAAGCTTCAATTAATATTAGTTGAAACTTTATTTTTTATATAATATAAATACATTTAATATTGTATAAAATTTTGTAAAAATTTAAAACGTATGCTTATTCTCCTTTAAAAAATGCTTGTGATGATGATGATGAGCCTAATGAAATTAGATAATCAGAGCATCCGATTGGTAGTTGAACTGCAAATTTTCCTGTTGCAATGTCTTCTTTAGTATAATCAGAAGTCATATTTATAGTTGATACTATATAAGTATTTCCATTGTACTTTATAGATGCATTATCACCAGTTCCAGTTATTCTTGAGTCAACTTTTATAGCTTTGTCACCTGATGAAAATGGTGTGATATTGCTTAAGTTTACTGTGTATTCTATTACAGCCCATTCCATACCTGGTTTTGCATCTTCATATTTATAAATAGAAGCTCCATTATCTAAGAAATCTTTAACTTGTGAAGCTGCTGCATCACCTCTAGTAATTTTTGATATTTTCACAGGTACTTCAGTATATGTGTTAGAATTGTATTTTGAAGCAATACCCCATTCACCAACTGATATTGGTTCTGCTTTAGATGATGTTTTTGCAGAAGATGAGTCTAATTCTGTAGTTGGCTGACCAGGAGTTGTTACATCTAATAAAGTGTTTTGAGATTCTGAGTTTGTACTAGGTTCTGTGTTTTCTGAATTTGTAGTTTGGTTTGAAATTTTAAAAATAGTATCTTTATGTTGTACTACATAAACTACACCAATAATTAATGCGATTATTACAATTACTGTAAATATAAAACCTACTAAATTTACTGAAATTCTTTTGTTTTCCATAATTTTTCTTCCTTTCGTTAATACTTAACATATTTTATAATAAATGTATTAAAAGAGTCAATAATTTTGGAATATTTCTTTTACATTTTGAATATAATATAAAAAAGACCTTGACAATGTTAATGAAACAGTAGTATAATAATAGTTGTCAGACATCGCGGGGTGGAGCAGTTGGCAGCTCGCAGGGCTCATAACCCTGAGGTCGGTAGTTCGAGTCTATCCCCCGCAACCACAAATTTAAGTAAGCTATAACTATTATGGTTATAGTTTATTTTTTTATCTAAATATTGACATACATAAAAGCGTACGCTATAATAAATAAAGGGGAGCGATTTATATGACAAACGTTAATATAACTAACTTTAGAAAAAATATATATGATATGATTGAAAAAACTATAGAGTACAATGAACCACTTAGCATTACAACTAAAAAAGGAAATGCAGTTATTTTATCAGAGGAGGATTATAATAATTTGATGGAAACGCTATATATATCATCTGTTCCAAATTTAAAAGATGAAATAATAAGAAGAGCACATGACAAAAACGACGAATTTGTAAGTGAAGATGAGGTGAATTGGTAATTGTATAAAATCCAATATCACAAAAAAACATTAAAAGAAATTGAAAAACTAAAAGCAAAAAAATTAGATATAAAAGTAAAAAAATTGATAGATGTATTAAAAAATAATCCATACCAAAATCCGCCACCTTATGAAAAACTAGTAGGAGAGTTAAACGGATATTATTCTAGAAGAATAAATTTTAAGCATAGACTAGTATACAAAATAGATGAAGAGCAAAAGGTAGTAAGCATTTTGAGTATGTGGACTCATTACGAAAATATGTAAGAAAGTAACTAGAAATAGTTGCTTTTTTTATATCTAAAATAGAATAAACTGTTTACAAATTTTTGAATTAAGTATATAATTTCCGTAAGAAAAGACAATAATAAATACTACATATGAAAAAAATATGGAGGAACTAAATGAAAAAGATAAGAAAAGTAAGTATGCTACTCTTGATAACAATATTAATGTTAGTGCCAAATAAAATTATGGCTACAACAATGCAAGAGGCCGAATATTCTGAAAGATACAAATGGTGGCTAAGTTTATCTGATGAAGAAAAAGCAAATACATTAATGCCAAGTATGTATGAAGTGCCATCAAATAAACCTAAAAAAAGTAATATAATTAGCAAATCAAGAGCATTAAGAGCAGGTGCAAGCATAAACTTCAATTTAAAAAATGTAATACCTGCTAATGTGACAATTAGAAATCAATTGAATTCTGACTCTTGCTGGGCTTTTTCTGCATTATCAGCACTTGAAACAAATCTTGCTTTAACTAATTATCATAATGGTGTTAATACATCAAAAATTTATGATTTTTCTGAAAGACACATGGAATATTCAATGGTTAGAGAATTTAAAAATAATCAGATAAATTCATATGGACTAAATAGAACACCGGGTTCTGGTGGAAGTTGGTATTTTGCACAAGCATATTTAACAAATGGCAGTGGTGCAATAGAAGAAAATCAAATGCCATTTGAAAATAATAAAAATGTAATTGAAATAAGCGAAATAGAAAATAAAACTGTATCAGCGCAAGTGTATGACACAATAGAATTTGCAGATTATCAAAAGTTATCGGGAACAAATAAAACAGAAGCAATGAATGCAATAAAAGAGCATATTCAAAATTATGGTGCCGTATTTGCAAATATGCATGCAGTAGCATTAAATGATAAAACAAGTGGGTGTTATAATAATAAAACAGGTGCAATATATTGTAACTCATATTTTACGCATAGTGCAAACCATGCAATATCAATAGTTGGCTGGGATGACAACTACAGCATAGATAATTTTGGAACACTAAAGCCTAGTTCAAAAGGAGCATGGATTGTAAGAAACTCTTGGGGAGAAACAACTGATGTTGGAACTCTAAGTGAATATAAAACAGTAATATTTAATGCAAACGAACAGTATTGCAAATCACAAGGATGGAATTCAGGAGCAGAAATACCAGACCAATATGCAACACAAATAGCACAAAATAATGGTTATATTGTTGAAAATGGAACTGTTAAAATGACTGTTGGAGATAATGGATATTGCTATATATCATACGAAGATTGTAATGTTTCATTTGGAATGTATGGTATAGTTAAAGCAAAAGAAGGAAAAAATTACGAAAATATATACCAATATGATGAAAACGGGGCATCTACAAAATATATATTATCTACAAATAAAGTATGGCTATATGACATATATAATAAGAAAACTACTGGTAAAGAATATATAAATCAAGTTGCAATACATGCACCACAAACATATATATGTAAGGTATATGTTAATGCAAATGGAACAGATATAACTTCAAGTTCAATGAAACAAGTTAAACTAAAATCTGGGGATACTAAAACTATTGGCGCAGGATATCATATATTAGAATTTGAAAAACCGATAGAAGTAACAGGAAATAATTTCTGTGTAATGCTTGAAATTGATACACCTGAGGACCAAATAAGTTTTTCTGCAGAAACTAATAGCGATGGAATGGAATGGTATAAATACACTACTATAGAAACAGGAAAATGTTTTGTTGGAACTGGTGATGACATTGATAGTGTAACATGGACTGACCTAGGAAAAATGCAAGAAGTAAATAAAAATGCAAAAAATATAGATAGTACTTTAAAAGCATTTACTGTTTCTAAGTTAGAAGACACATCTTTAAAAAATATAGAACTAGCAACGGCACCAAGCAAAACAAGTTATGTAGAAGGTCAAAACTTTGATAAAACAGGAATGGTTATAAAGGCAAATTATAATAATGACACATCAGAAATATTAGATAGCTCAAGTTATAGTATAACAAATGGAACTAATTTAGTTGTAGGGCAAACTAGTGTAACAGTAACGTATAATGAAAAAAGTATAGAAGTTCCAATAACCGTAGAAAAAAATGCAGTAACACAATTACAAATAACAAATATGCCAAGCAAAACTTCATATAAAGAAGGTCAAAATTTTGATAATACGGGAATGGTCGTTATGGCAACATTTAAAGATGGAACATCTAAAAATGTAACAGATTATGAAATAGTAGGTGGAAACAATTTAGAACAATCTCAAACTTATGTAACAATAACTTATGGAGAAAAAAGTGTACAAGTACCAATAACAGTTACAGCAAATGCATTGGTAAGCATAAAAATATCAAAAATACCAAATAAAACAAAATATGTGGTTGGGCAAAATTTTAATACTGATGGAATGATTATAACAGGTGTATATCAAGATGGTGACGAAAATACAATAGAAAATTATACAATAGAAGATGGACAAAATTTAAAATTAGGACAGACAACAGTAACTATAACATACCAAACTAAAAGCGTAATGCAAGCAATAACAGTTGAAGCTAAAACAATAACAGAAATTGCAATTAATAAAATGCCAACCAAAACAACATATATTCAAAATAAGGAAAGCTTAGATTTAACAGGTGGAGAATTAAAAATAAGTTATAATGATGGAATGTATGAAACAATATTGCTAACAGATAATGAAGTCCAAATTACAGGATTTAATAATAAAATATTAGGTAAAAATACAATAAGTGTAACATATAAAAATTATAGAACAGAATTTGATATTGAAATTATCAAAGAAATAATTGCAGTAAATTCAAATTTTTCAAATGCTAGTTGCAAAGTAAACAATATGAAAATTTATACATTTACTGACAATAGAAAATCTTATACATTAATAGATGCTACAATTAATGGAATACAAAAAGCAGAAGAAAATGAAAGTTACGAATATTTCTATTATGTGTCTAGCAGAGCAGATGAAAAAAATATAACTGACTGGATAAAAGTAGATAATGGAAGTATCCAAAATGGAAACTTGAATATATTAATAAATTCAAATGATATTAAAAATTATGAAGATATGGCAGAAGCAGAAAATTTATATATATATGTAAAGGAAACCGTAACAAAAAGTGGAGATCAAGCAACAACAGTGTCAAAACCAATGAGAATAGACCCAAACACTGAAACAAAAACATATATAGATAATATTGAGAAAACGGATTTTAATTCTGGAGATTCAACAACTGCAAATGGAACAATTCCGAATGCAGGAATATCAAATATTGTAATTTTTATAGCAGTCATTGCTGGATTTGGAATATTTGTATTTATAAAGTATAAAAAGATAAGTGAAGATGTAAAATAAAAAAATACTCTAATTACTAAAAATAGTAATTAGGGTAATTTTTTTGTTCAAAACAAGAAGTCCGTAAGCAAATTTTGAATAAAAATAATAAAAAAACGTATAATGCTTGAAAATAGACGGATTTGACTATAAAAATTAAAAAACAAAAATGTAATTAAAATAAAATAAATGGCGTGAAATGACGTTCCGCAAGGACGAACCAGATATGCGTAAAAACATAGGTTGATGCAAACTTTCAAATAATATATGATATATATTAAGGAGAAATGTGCATGAAGAAAATTAAAAAAACTATTAACTTCATATTAGTTTTAATAGCATTATGCTTAGGTTCGATAGTATTTTCAAAAACAGTAAGCGCTATCCCTGCGTGGAATGGAAGTACTACTAGTGGAATGCCTTCATGTGCTATAAGCAGTGGTGCAACAGGATACTTTCCTCAGTCAATAGGCGCAAGTATAGCATATTGTGATGACCAAGATTCTGCTGTAAGATGGGGAGCTGTTGATACCAATACATATTATCCAAGTTCAACAGAGTACGGACCAGGAACAATTTATGCTAATGTAGGAGATGCATTACAAAGAGATGCAGAATATAAGGCTTTACAGTCTGCAAAAAGAACATATAGTGGAAGTGACTATAGAAATGTTTCTGTTACATTAAAGAGTATAGGAAATGGAGCTGTAAATGTAACGCCAGCAGCACATAATCATACAGGAATAACTTTAGATTTTAATAGAGATGTTTTAGCTTTCACGTCTGATGAACAAGATCAACAAGAAGCTCAATTAAATAGAGCAAAGACAGCAATAAAAGGATGGATGCAAAGAAAATTTAATGAGTTAGGAAGAGAAAGAAAACCACAACCACTTCTTACACATTATGATTATCACTCTGATTATTCAATAAGCATAAACTGGATGGAAGGCCCCAAAATTGCAACAGTAGGAACAGGTTGGGGAGGATCAAGTTATTCTGTAACAAGAAGATGGAGTAGTAATTCAAGTGGTTCAAACGATTTTGATGGAATAATGAATGCATACATATTTAACGGTGGAAATTCAGTATTAACATCAAGAGAAAGGACAGGAACATTTTCGGTATTTGATATTCAAACTGCTAGCTGGTTACAAAATGACCATGAAGGTAGTCATAGAGGATATAATGCAGACGGAAGTGGCTCTCCAACATTATCACAGGGAACAAGTGCAGGATATACATTATATGCAGAAGCTAAAAATTTTTATAATTTTAATACAAGATTAAACGCAAGTGGCGGTTATGTAAATATGACTTCAATGTCAAAAAATGAAACTCAAGTATTTGTAAATAGATCTAACAATAGAGCAAATGATGAATATATAGTAGGACCGTTTACAGTTACATATCCACATTATGCAAATATATCATATATAAAAGATATAACGCTAGAAACAAGTGGCGAAAATGGAAATACAACATTAAGTTATTTATCAGGTCAATATCAAATAATAACTGCAACAGGAAATGCTTATCCTGAAAGTGGAGAAAAATTTTGGGTAAGATTTAATGCAAGAACAACAAAGTATCCAACAAGTTTAAATGTAAAACCAACATTTGAATATACAAGCTATGTTACTTCGACATATAGTAGACTAGAAGGAACAGGAACAAGTAGTGAAGGTGGTTCTAGAATTTATATGTATAGAGGTTATATTATAACCATGAACAGATGGTATGAGTTTAACGTAGGATATCAGAAGAAAGGACCTAATGTGGGAGCTGGTTGGTATTGTACAGGACCAGGCGGAGGACCTTATGCAACTGAAAATGACGCTTTAAATCACAATGCAGGAGCTCATAGACCATGGGGTGGCTGGCACTGTAATGGTACAATATATTATAGTGAGGGTACACCAACATGGAATGATGCAAGTGCAAGTCTTACAATAGGCTATACATTAATTCAAGCATGCATTAAAATGGATACTACTGATTACGAAGTAGATGATGAACAAGAAGTAAGAACTGTAGAAGGCGGAAATCCAGATAGTGGCTATACAGGAGCTACTAGAGCTGGAAAAGCGCAAGCATCAAGAAATGTTACCGTTGACTTAACAATGGGAATAGGCGGATATACTTGGGTTGATGGAACAGCTGGAAAAGAGTCACAATATAATGGCAAAAGAGGAGATTCTCAGGATAAAGCAATGTCTGGAGTAACTGTGATATTACATCAAAGAAAACCAGATGGAGCAGAAAGTATAAAAGCTTCTACAAAAACGGGCTCAAATGGATATTATAGTTTTTATGGACTAAATGCATTATATACCTATTATGTTGAAATTAGATATAATGGACAATACTATCAACCAACAAAATACAAATCTACATCTTGGATAAATAGTTCAAAAGGTACAGATATAAAATCAGATAGAGCAAACTTAAATGCAAAATTTGCAGAAATAAAATCGTATCCACAAAATTATAGTGGAGGACAAGTTTATACAAGAACATATTTGAAAAGTGCAGGATTAATTGATGATTTTGGAAATCCAACAGGAAATAATCAATATGTAAATGATTGTATGATGTCATCATATACTGGAAATAATGTAAATGGCAAAAATTTTGAATATTATCCTATATATAATAAATTTGTTATAGGAAATACAATAAATAGCGTAAATAGAGCTTCGCCTGCAAGGGATAGTTCTGGAAATTACATAAATGTGTATAGCATGTTATACAATGGTGAATACAATAACTTATATATTAATCAAGGATATGTGCTAAGAGAAACAGTTGATTTAGCATTGCATAAAGATATTTATTCTTCAAACTTAGAAATTAAGGGAAGAACAGAAACTTATAAATATAATAAAAATGATGGATTGTCAGATGAGGGATTTTGGGATATCAATACACAAATATCAGATGCATATTTAAGTAATGCATACAAAAATGCAAAATCGCAAGGTGCAACAAGTTCTGAAAAAATGTACAATCAAACTGATTATACAAGAGAAATATATAAAGAAGATTATAATTTTAAAGTAGCTTCATATGGCTCAGATATTTTAGATAGAACTGGTATGACTTCAGCTGAAGATGAACTAAGAATTTATGTTACATATAAAATAGTGGTAAGAAATCAGTCTGATGCAATATCATCGCAAATAACTGAATTAGTAGATTACTTTGATAAAGAATACACATTAATAGAAAGTTCTAATAATGTAGCAAGAGAACAAAAATATAAACCATATTTGGGAGATAGAAAAGGAAATAAAATAAAAGATGTTGTAACATCTTCTTCAAGTAAATACAGAGCAACAGAAAAACAAACAAGTTATTACAATAAAACATATATTACAGGATTTGATGATGTTTTATTAGATCCAGACACAGGAAAAGAACTATACATATATATAACATTCAGAGTTAATAATGATGCAAGCGGATATGTTATATTAGATGAATCGACATCTGATGGAAATACTAGAGGAAATAAAGTTGGAGATGGTGACGTTCAAAAAGATGGCAATAGACAAATAACAACTCCAAAGCAAAATATAGTAGAAATAAATGGATATAAAACTTATTATGGTTCAAGAGCAACATCACCAAATGGAGAGTATAAAACTGGAAATGTAGCAGGACTAGTTGACATAGATTCAGTGCCAGGAAATCTTACTAATATTGATGGTATTCCATTTGAAAATGGACAAATAAATTCTAATACATTTGAAGATGATACAAGCAAAGGTCCAAACATTAGAATTAGATTAAATAGAAGAAATGTAAGAGAAATAAATGGAACTGTATTTGAAGATGAAAGAACAGTAACAGAAAAAAATGCACAAATAGGCGATGGAACTAGAGGTAATGATGAAACTGGAATAAATGGAGTGACAGTGCAATTAATTGAATTATTTAAGGATAGTAGTGGAAATCTGATTACAGGAAGTGATGGAAAGCCATTAGAAAAAGAATGGAGAACCATGAAATCTGGAGATAAGACGATTCAAAGCTTCATAATAGATAATCAAGCAATAAACATTAACAGAAATTACATGGTAGAAAATGATGGACAATATTGTTTTAAATCATTTGCACCAGGAAATTACATAGTAAGATTTATATATGGAGATGGAAAAGAAAGCGTATTAGGAACTAAAGCTACAAATTATAAAACCGGAGAAACAAACCAGGAAAATAATATTACAGAATTCCTAAAAAGAGTAGATTCTTCATATAAACAAAGAGCCGATAGCTCAAATGGCTATAATTCAAGTAATGGAGAAAATGTAGGATTAAATAAAAAATCTTATAATGGGCAAGACTACAAATCTACAACTTATCAAATAGGTGTAGCAAATGGTGTTGGAAGCTATCAAAATGTATCAACAGGAGCATATAATTATGACTTTGATGCAGCATCAACTGGACTATATTCAGATGCAAAAGATATTTATAATAGAAGACTAGAAGTAAATAGCGAATCTCAAACTTTAACAAATAATATAGCCGAAATAGAATCATCATTTGAATATATATCACCATACTATAATTCATTGGGTGATAATGAAAAGAAAACTTTAATAGAAAATTTCTTGACTCAGTTTTATGATAAGACAAAAATGACAGCAGAAACTGGTGTAATTAGTATTGAACTTGAATACAACAGGAAAGAAGACGGAACAAAAAATGATAATTATATTAATGTCTTAAATAATATAGGAAATTCAAATTATTCAAAAAATGGATATTATGAAGTAAAAGATGTAGACTTTGGATTAGTTCAAAGACCACAATCTAGTTTGAAATTAACTAAGCAAATAGCAAATGTAAAGGTTGTATTATCAAATGGAAATGTATTATTTGATGCATCTGCAAAAGCATCTAATGTAATGTGGATAGAAGGTCAACCGGCACATGGACAAGATAGTTTAAATACTTATACAACTGATAAGAATTACAGAAAAGAAAATCAAAACGAAAAAACCGTATCAGGTAGAAGTAATTTAATGAAAATGCCGGTAGTTAGAACTGCAAATAACAAAGGAAGAATTCAGTTAACCGTAGATGCAGAGTTAATGCATGGTGCAACATTACAAGTTTCATATATAATTACTGTAGCTAATGTTGGCGAAGTTGATTATAGTGATGCAAAATTCTACTATATGGGGGTAGAAGATGATCAAAATAGAAATATTGTAAAAACTAAAGTTGATACAATAGTAGACTATGTAGGAGCACAATTAACAAATGCTGGAAGAGAAACAAGAAATAATCAACAATTTAATGCTAGTTTAAATCCGGACTGGGAAAAGGTGGAAAAAGACACTTTAATATCACAAGGATTAATAAACAGCAGACTTGGCACAAGTACTGATAAGTATACTACTATCGTAAAAACAAAGGATAACAGTAGTGTTGTAAAAGAATTAGTACCTATACTTGTAGATGCAACAAGTGCACAAATAAAAGGCAAATGGGAACAAAATCCATTAAAGGTATTAGATACCGTAAATTCTACAAAAAGCGTTACAGGAGTAAGTCTTGTATTATCTCAAATGATATCTCAAGATAACAGCAGTGATGACTTGACATACAATAACATTGCAGAAATAGTAAAAACAAGTAATATTTCAGGTAGAAGAATGTCTTATTCTGTAGTAGGAAATCAAGATCCGACACAGGAACCTTATGAAATAGATGCAGCAACACCACAAGAAATTGTGATGCTACCACCATTTGGACAAAATACAATATACTATGTATTGAGCCTAATTGTAGGTATAATATTAATTGTTGGATTAGCAATGGTTATTCTGATATTAAGGAGAAAAAACTAACGCAAAAGCATTGAAAAATGCACAAAAATAGCGTATAATAGGAGTTAGTGATGTTTTAAAGGAGGAAATATATGAGTAACAAAATTACAAAGTTTGTATCAGCTACATTGGCAATGTTATTGATTTTAGCTAATTCAATGACTTTAATAAGCTATGCAGCAGATACTTTAATGAGTGAAAATGCACTAGAAAACCAAACAAAATCAACTAACGTAGCAAATGTCGAATTTGATGTTGCCTATGATAATGGCAAGCATAAAAAGACATTAGACGCTAATCAAACAGGAGTACTAAACGTACAAATCAATGTAAAAAATGGAGGATATGTAAAGGATGCACAAGTAAGTTTTAATGGCGCAAACTTTAAAATCAAAGATGATGAAACAAATCCAGAAGTTGTAGAAAGCATTGATGAAGCTAAAAATGAAATAAAATTTAATCAAATAAACAGTGGCAATAGTATTTCAAAATCTTTGATTATGCAAATGAATGATACTAATATTAGCACTGATGTTGCAAATAGAGATAATGAGATAAGCTTAACTGCAATATATGTTAATAAAGACGGCAAGGAAACTGATGTTAATGGAAAAGTTAAATTAAATACAGCTTGGAAATTAGACACAGCAGAACTTGATCTTAGCCATGAAGTAACTAAATACGCATATTATCAAAATAAGTTAATAGTTCAATCAAAAGTAAAAACAAATATCAAGGAAAATGTTGTACCAGTAAAAGATGAAACTATAACAGCTACTTTACCTGCAATAGATGGAGTAAATCCTTCTTATGTGTCAGTAATTGCAAATAGTACATCTGCAACAAATGGAAATACAACAAAGCCTGAATGGTCTTTTGATAAAGAGCAAAATGTAGTAACAATCAAAACTACAAATGAAAATGTAGCTTGGACTAAAAATGCACAAGATGAATTTTTAGTAACTTACGTGTATGAGCTTACAAATGAACAAGTAGCAAATTTAAAAAGTTCAGAAGTAGAAATTAGCTACAATGTAGAAAAAGATGTCACAACATATACTGCAAATAACCTAGAACTAAAAAATTCTGTAAAAGGAACTGAAAATTTATCAGAAGAATTAGGAACAATTGCAGATTATGAAACAAATGTTACAACAACATTAAATAAAGGTTACTTATATAACAACATAAATACAGCTGATGAAAATAAAAGGGATACAGAATATACTGTAAATTATAAAGCTGTTATACCAGTTAAAACTTTAGCAGAAAATGTTATTTTCGAGGAAGTTGGAACAAATTTTGAAAATGAAACAAGTGAAGTCTCTTATGATAAAACTATAAAAATAGCTCAAAGCGAATTTACAGAAATTTTAGGTGAAGTTGGAACAATAGAAATCCAAAATGAAAATGGAGAAGCTTTAATAACATTAACAAAAGATTCTCCAGTAACAGATGGATATTTTGTAATTGATTTATCAAATGCAAATGTTAAAAATGTAAAAATTGTAACTTCAAAACCTCAAACAGAGGGGATATTAAATGTTACAGTAAATAAAGCTATAATGAAAAACTTAAGCTACTCAAAAGCTAATTTAGAAAAAGTAAGTAGCTTAGAAGTAAATACAAAATTATCTGTAAAAACAGAATCTGAAAATGTTTTAATAGCACAAGTAAAAAACACAATAGCTTTAGAAGAACCAACACAAAAAGTAAATATTGAAACAAACAGAGATACATTATCAACAGTATTAAAAAATGAAGGCGTAGAAATTAAAGTAACACTTGAAAATGACTCAATAGATGATACTATGTTTAGCTCACCAAGAGTTCAAGTAAAACTTCCTTCTAATATAAAGGATGTTTCTGTAAAAGCAGATTTATATTATGATGATGAACTTTCTCTTCAAAGTGCTAATTTAGTAAATAATTCAGATGGAACAAAATCAATTGACTTACAATTAGCAGGAAGTCAAACAAAATATAATAATGTTGCTGCAAAAGGTGCAACAGTAGTTATAACAGCAGACATTACACTTGAAGAATTAACACCAACAACACAAAATCAAATAATAGCAACTGTAACAAATTCAGACGGAAATGTAACAGAAGCTACAAGTGATATTAAATACTTAGCACCAACTGGTGTAGTTGCAACAAACGGGGTTACTTATACAAATAATGACCAAGTTAGTATAATGTCACTAAGTGGTGATGAAAAAACAGGATTAATTCCAACAGCTTCAGAATCACAAGAAGTAGCATTCAATATGAATGTAATAAACAACTATGGAAATACAATTAGCAATGTAGTTGTACTTGGAAGAATTCCTGCACAAGGAAATGGTCTAAATACAAACTTAGATTTAACAATGTCAAAACCTATTACAGTATCTGGAATAGATGGAGCAAAAGTATATTATTCATCAAATGTATCTGCAACAACTGATCTAAACAGCTCAGCAAATGCTTGGACATCAGATGAAGGAACAATTACAAATGCAAAATCTTACATGATAGTACTTCCTAACACTGATATTGAACAAGGAAAAGGATTTAAGTTTGGATATTCTGCAATAGTTCCAGGAGGACTTGACTATGACAAATATGCTTATGAAAACTATTCAGTATATTATACAAATAATCAAGCAGATGGAGCAATTTCAGAACTTGCACAAGCTGCAACAACAGGCCTTACAACAGGAACAGGACCAAAATTTGAAACTACATTCACAGCAAATAGTGATGCTACAACAGCAAAAAGTGGAAGCATACTAAAATATACTTTAAAAGTAACAAATGCTGGAACAGAACAAGCAAATGATGTAAAAGTAAAATTCCCAATACTAAAAACAGTTACTTATGTAGTAGAAGGAACAGATGGACTTGAATATACAACTCCAGAAGATGCATCATATACAGACGATGAAAATGATACAACAAAAAGAACTGTTGAAATTTCATTAGGAAGTATTGCAGCAAATTCTACATTAGAAAAAGCAATATGGTTTAAAACAACAGCATCTGATACTGAAGAAGTAACATTTACAACTCAAGCTACAGTTTACAACGAAAAAGCAACAGCAACTTCAAATGCAGTTGCAAATGTAACACTTACAAAAACATATTTCTCAGGAAAACTTCTTGGAACTGACGTAGAACTAAGAAGTGGCGATGAAACAACATTAATAATGAATGTAAAATCTGCAAAAGAATATTCTGCATCAGGAACATTCACAAAAAATGAAGAAACTGGTGAATTAAAATATACTGAAACACCTTATGATGGAAACAGGGAAAACACAGTTATAACTTTAACTCTTCCAAGTGAACTTGAAATAGTAAGCGTAACAAAAGGAAATATGAGAGAAGATATAACATCAAATGTAACAAAGAGCAACAATGAAGCTAAAATAAATGTAGGAACATTAAATTATGAAACTACAAAAGTGGCAGTAACAGTAAGATGCCAAATAAATGAAAACAATGTATATAGCAAAAAATTAGATGTAACTGCAAAAATAAAAGCTGATAATACTCCTGAAGAAAATTTAGGAACAACAACATTAAGTGTAAATAAACCAGGACTTTCAATTTCACAAACTTCAACAGTACCATCAAGTGTTGAAATTGGAACAACTGAAAAATTTAAATATACATTTACAGTAAAGAATTTATCAAATATTTCAATATCAAATATTGAATTTACAGATAAAATTCCACAAGGACTTGTATATTCATATACTGAAGTTACATTAGCAGATGGAAGCAAAACAACTTATTCTGAAAAAGCAGATGATGGAACTATAAAGGCAAAAGTACTAATTTTAGAGGCAGGAAAAACTGCAACAATAGAAGTAAATGTTGTAGCAGATATAGTAAATCAAACAACAACAGTAAAAAATAAAGGAACAATAAAGCAATCTGAAGTGGGAACAATTGATTCAAATGAAGTAACAAACAAAATTAAAGAATACAAACCAGGCGAAATAATTGATGACGACAACAATAATGGCGGAAATACTTCAAACAAAACAGGAAGAATTGCCGGAGTTGTTTGGATGGATGAAAACAAAGATGGTATAAAAGATACAAATGAAACAAAAGTATCTGGAGTAAAAGTTTTATTACTAAATAATAAAACTGGAAACATTGCAAGAAACGCTAATAACGAAGAAGGAGTAACAACAACTGATTCAGATGGTGCCTATGCATTTAGTAATATGTATGAAGGAAATTACACAGTAATATTCTTATACGATTCGAAAAATTACAGCCCAACAGACTATCAAAAAGAATCAGTAGATTCTACAATGAATTCTGATGCAATGGATAAAACTGTTGTATATGAAGGACAAACAGTGACTGCGGCAGTTACAGAAGAAATAAAACTAACAGAAAACAATAGATATGATATTGATTTAGGATTAGTTGAAAACAAAAAGTTTGATTTAAAATTAGACAAAACTGTAACAAGCATAACAGTAACAGATAGCAGAGGAACAACAGTACATGAGTACAACAAAAACTTTGCAAAAATAGACTTCAAAGACAAATATATTAGTTCATCTACAATAGTTGTAGAATACAAACTAGTAGTAACAAATGAAGGTGCAGTACCAGGATATGTTAAGAAAATAGCTGATTACTTACCAAGTGAGTTAAACTTCAGTTCAGAATTAAACACAGATTGGTATGCAAGCACAGATGGAAAAACAGTCTACAACAACGCTTTAGCAAATAAGGTATTAAACCCAGGCGAAAGTGCAGAAGTTAAATTAGTATTAACAAAGAAAATGACAGCAAATGGAATTGGTTTAACAATAACAAACAATGCTGAAATTTACGAAACATCAAATGATTATGGACTAGAAGATTATGATTCTACTCCAGGAAATAAAGATCAAAATGAAGATGATTATAGTAGCGCAAATGTGTTAACATCAGTTCAAACTGGACAACCAGTAATGTACGTAACATTAGGAATTGCAGTAGTAACAATAATTATTGCAGGCGCATACTTAATCAAAATGAAAGTTATTAAGTAAGAAAGGAGGAACTCATGAAAAAGGTTAAAAATCTTATAAAAATAGTAACAGTATCAGCAGTATTAACACTTGGCTCAGTTGCTTTTTCTAAGATTGTAAGCGGTATGCCAGCATGGAATGGATCTTTAACTAAAGGTATGCCATCTGCATCAATTAGTAGCTCTGCAACAGGATATTTTCCTCAATCAATTGGTGGTGGAAGTGCAAGTTCTGGAGTTCTTAGCAGTTCTGCAACATTAACTGCTGGAAGTGGAGCATCAGGAATTGCATATTGTGATGACCAAGACTCTGCTGTAAGATGGGGAAGCATTGATACTACAACATATTATCCAACTGAAATGGATTATGGATCAGGAGTAATATATAACAGTGTTGGTAGTGAACTAGAAAAAGACGCCGAAGATAAAGCTTGGAAATTAATAAAACAATTGTTACCAGAAAATTATTCAGAATTAAAAGTTACAGGACCAAGCATTTCAAATGGTGAAACTAGTGTTACACCAAGTGAACACGACCATGGCGGAATATCAATAAATGAAAGTCAACCTGTAATTGCTATATATAAGGAGCAAAGAAATGAAAAAGGCCAAGTAGAAAGAACAAAAAGAGCATTAAAAGAATGGATGGGAAGAAAATTTACAGAATTAGGCGCTGAAAGAAAACCTCAACCATTACTTGAAAATTATGATTATCATACAGATTATTCTCAAGAGATAAACTGGATGGAAGGCCCAAAAGTTGCTGTAATAGGTGGCGGAACAAGTTCAATATATACTAAAACAGAGTCTTGGAGTGTAAATACTTCTGGAAATGCTGAATTTGATGAAGTTATGAATGCATATATATTCAATGGTGGAAATGAAGTATTAACCTCAAGAGAAAGAACAACAGTATTTTCTGTTTTAGACATTCAAACTGCAAGTTGGTTACAAAATGACCATGAAGGAAGTCATCGTGGATATAATGCCGATGGTTCAGGAAGTGCAACATTATCACAAGGAACAACAGGTGGTTATAAATTATATGATGAAGCAAAAGAATTTAAAAAGTTTAATGATGAATTAATTGCAGCAGGCTCTTATGAAAATATGGTTTCTATAAGTTCTGATAGTACCCAAGTATTTGTAAATAGAGTTGATGGAAATAGAAGCCAAGATGAATATATAATAGGACCATTTAAAGTTACATATCCACATTATACGAATATATCATATATAAAGGATATTAAATTAGAGGCAAGTGGTGAAGATGGAAATGCAACATTAAGTTACTTAAATGGCGATTTTGAAATACTTGCTAAAGGTGAAACTAATACATACCCAGAAAGTGGAGAAAATTTCTGGATAAGAGTAAATGCAAGTAAAGCAAACTATCCAAAAAGCATAAAAGCAACTCCAACATTTGAATATACAGAATATTGTACATCTGAGTATTATAGGTTAGAAGGTGTCGACTCAGAAAATGGAAACTCGGCAAGTACTGGTTCTCGTATTTATATGTATAGAGGATATATAGTATCAATGGTAAAAACATATACATATAAAGCAACATATAAAATACCTGGAAAAGATTATTGGTATTGTACAACAGCACCAGATAATCATTATGATAGTCAGGAAGCTGCAAGTAACCATAATGAAAAAGTACATGATTCTAATGCACCAGCTAATAAGAGATGTACTGGAGAAATAAAAAGTGGAAAAGAGCAAGATGAAAGTAAATCTATGGATATTCCACTTGAATATACATTATATCAAGCATGTATCAAAATGGACACAACAGAATATGAAGTAGATGATGAACAAGAAGTAAGAACTGTAAGTGGTGGAAATCCAGAAGAAGGCTATAAAGGAGCAACTCAAGCAAAGAGAAATACTGCAGAAAAGAGTACAACAATAGAAATAAATATCAAAATTGCAGGATATGTTTGGGTTGATGGAACAGCCGGAAAAGAGTCACAATATAATGGTCAAAAAGACGACTCTCAAGATAAAGCAATGTCTGGAGTAAAAGTTATTTTACATCAAAGAAAACCAGATGAAAAAACAGTGGAAATAAAAGCAACAACTACAACAGAT
Source organism: uncultured Clostridia bacterium (assembly GCA_934167095.1). Classification (GTDB taxonomy): domain Bacteria; phylum Bacillota; class Clostridia; order TANB77; family CAG-508; genus CAG-245. Next base: position 18,231 of record CAKPKE010000007.1, on the reverse strand, counting down.
GGTGATGGACATTATGAATTTACAAATTTAAATGCAATGTACACATACTATGTTGAATTTGTATACAATGGAATGTATTATAAACCAACAATATACAAAGCAAATGGTGTAGCATGGTCAAATAGCTCTAAAGGAAATGATATAAATTCAGTAAGAGATAACTTCAATGCAAAATTTGAAGAAATCGGTTCAAATCCACAAAACTATGCTGGAGGACAAGTTTATACAAGAACATATCTAAAAGATAATGGATTAATTGATGAATTTGGAAATCCAACAGGAAATAATCAATATGTAAATGATTGTATGATGTCATCATATACAGGATACAACAAAAATGGATTTGTAACAGACTATTATCCAGTATACAAACACTTTGTAATTGGCGATTCAATAAATGGAGATAATAGAGCATCTCTTGCAAAAGATAGCCAAGAAAATCCAATTAATGCATATTATATGCTATATAATGGTGATTACAACAACTTATATGTAAATCAAGGATATGTATTAAGAGAAACAGTTGACTTAGCACTACATAAAGATGTATATAATGCAACACTAGAAGTAAAAGGTAAGAGCGAAACTTACAAATACAATAAAAATGATGGCTTATCAGATGAAGGATTCTGGGACATAAGTACACAAATATCAGATGCATATTTAAGTAATGCATACAAAAATGCAAAATCTCAAAGTGCAACAAGTGCAGCTCAAATGTATAACCAAACAGATTATACAAGAGAAATATTCAAAGAAGATTACAACTTCAAAGTTAATACAAATACATACGGCTCAGATATTCTAAGTAAAACAGGAATGAGTTCATCAGAAGATGAATTAAGAGTATATGTAACATATAAAATAACAGTAAGAAATCAATCTGATGCAATATCTGCAAAAGTAACAGAAGTAGTAGATTACTTTGATAAAGAATATACATTAGTGGAAAGTTCAAATACTGTTGCAAGAGAACAAAAATACAAACCATATTTAGGAGATAGAAGAGGAAATAAAATAAAAGATGTAACAACAAATTCTTCAAGTAAATATGGAGCTGCAACAGAATCTGCAACAGCGGATTATAATAAAACATATATCACAGGATTTGATGATGTATTATTAGATCCAGACACATCAAAAGACTTATACTTATATATAACATTTAGAGTAAATAATGATAAAGATGGATATATCACATTAGATGAAGCAACATCTGATGGAAATACAAATGAATATACTCCAAAACAAAACATAGTTGAAATAAATGGATATAAAACATATTACACAGATAGAGCAAAAGCTCCAAATACAGATAACCCATTAACAGATAGAGAATATGTGGCTGGAGATATTGCTGGATTAACAGATATAGATTCTGTACCAGGAAATGTATTACCAGACAGTATACCAACAAATAATGGACAAGTAGATTCTAGTACATTTGAAGATGATACAAATAAAGGACCAAACATTAGAATAAGACTAAACAGAGAGAATGTAAGAGAAGTAAACGGAACTGTATTTGATGATAAAAGAACTGTAACAGAACAATCAGCTCAAATAGGAAATGGCCAAAGAGATGATGGAGATACAGGAGTAAATGGTGTAAGAGTACAATTAGTAGAATTATTTAAAGATGAAAACGGAAACTTCATAAATGGAGATAATGGCAAGCCATTAGAAAAAGTATGGAGAACAATGTATTCAGGAGATAAATCTACACAAACATTCATAATTGATAATTCAGCAATCAATATCAATAGAGAATATGCAGTAAGTGAAGATGGACAATATAGTTTTAAATCATTTGCACCAGGATATTATATAGTAAGATTCATTTATGGAGATGGAACTGAAAGCATACTAGGAACAACAACTACAAATTATGCAACAGGTGCTACTGAAGAAAATAGTATAACAAACTTCTTTGCTGATAAAGCAAGTGCAAACTATAAAAAGAGATCTGGAACAAATGGATATTATTCAGTAAATGGCGAAAATATAGGATTAAACACAAATTCATATAATGGCCAAGACTACAAATCAACAACATACCAATTAGGTGTTGCAAATGGAGATGGAAGTTTCCAAAATGTATCAACAGGAACATACAATTATGACTTTGATGCGGCAGCAACAGGACTATATTCAGATGCAAAAGATATTTATAGTAGAAGACTAGAAGTAAATAGTGCATCGCAAACTTTAACAAACCATATAGCAGAAGTAGAATCATCATTTGAATATTTATCACCATACTACAATAGCATGAGTGATGATGATAAAGCAGCGGTTCTACAAAGCTTATTAACTGAATTTGTAAATAAGACAAATATGACAGCAGAAACTGGTGTAATGAACATCGAGTTTGAATATAATAGACAAGAAGATGGAAACAAGAATAACAATTATACTAATAGTGAAACTAACATAGGAAGTTCAAACTATGACAAAACTGGTTTCTACACAGTTGCAGATGTAGACTTTGGATTAACACAAAGACCACAATCAGAGCTAAAAACAACTAAACAAATAGCAAATGTAAAAGTAACACTTGCAAATGGGAATACATTGTTTGATGCATCAGCAAAAGCAACAAATGTAATGTGGATAGAAGGCCAAACAGCACACGCTCAAGATACAAAAAATACTTATGCACAAAATGACAATTATGCAAGAGAAGACAAAAATGGTAATAGAGTATCAAGTGGCAACACCTTAGTGAAAATTCCAGCAGTAAGAACTGCAGGACAAAAAGGTAGAGTTCAATTAACAATGGATGAAGAGTTAATGCATGGTTCAACAATGCAAATAACATATATAATCACAGTAGCTAATATTGGCGAAGTTGATTATAGCGACGCAAAATTCTACTACACAGGTGTAGAAGATAATGCAAGTAGCAATATCGTAAAAACAAAAGTAGAAAGCATTGTAGACTATGTAGGAGCACAATTAAGCGATGATGAACATGCAACAAGAAATAATTTACAATTTAATGCAGATACAAATACAGAATGGGAAGTTGTAACATTTGATTCATTAAAAGAAAACGGATTAGTAAATGCTAACTTAGAAAATAGTGCTAAGAAATATACAACTATAATCAAGACAAAAGATGATAGTAGTATAATAAAAGAATTAGTACCAGTATTAGTAGATACAAATAGCACAAAGATAAAAGAAAAATGGGAAAAAGATCCATTAAATGTGTTAGATGCAGTAAATAATACAAATAGTGTAACAGGAATAAAATTAGTGCTATCAGAAATGATAACATCAGATAACAGCAGTGATGACTTAACATATAATAATATAGTAGAGATAACAAAAACAAGCAGTGTTTCAGGAAGAAGAATGGCATACTCTGTAGTGGGAAATCAAGACCCAACACAAGAACCTTATGAAATAGATGCAGCAAGTCCACAAGAGGTTGTAATATTACCACCATTTGGACAAAACACAATCTACTATGTATTAGGCATAGGAATAGGAGTAATCTTAATAATAGGATTAACTGCAGTAATAGTTGTTACAAAGAAGAAAAAGAAAGCATTATAAATTCAAATAAAAAGGACTTAGTTTTAAATAACTAGGTTCTTTTTTTACTGTGAAATTAATAAAGAAAAATATAAAAATAAAAAAATGATTTTTTGAAAAAATGTAAAAAACAAATGCAAAATAATTGAAAAAACATTAAAAATAGCTAAGAATAAACAAAAATACGAATGAAGATAATTCAAAAATAATAAAAATAAAAAAACGATTTTTAGAAAATAATAAAAATGTAAAGAAAATGTAATAATACATAACGAAAAACAAAAAAACGAAAGCTAAACTCTTAGAGCCTAAAGGGTTACCCAAAAGCAAATAACTAAAATTTGACAAAAGTAGACAGAAAACAACTTGCAAATGCAAAAATGAAAGGCTACTCCTGCAATGAATACAAAGGAAAATGACATAAACAATATGCCTTTGACATTATAAAAAATATGATGTAATATCTAGTCACAATAAATAAAAAATATGGAGGCAGCTATGCAAGTAATAAAACGTGATGGTACAATAGTAGAATATAATTCAGAAAAAATTAATGTAGCAATATCAAAAGCAAACAAAGAAGTTGGCAAAAAAGAAAAAGCTACACAAGAAGAAATTGATAGTATAATTGAATATATAGAAGATTTGCATAAAAGAAGAATTTTAGTTGAAGATATTCAAGATATAATTGAAGAAAAATTAATGGAAATAGGCAGATATGAACTTGCTAAAAGATATATAACATATAGATATACAAGAGCATTAGTAAGACAATCAAACACAACAGACCAATCTATTAAAGAATTAATAGATGGTGAAAGTGAATACTGGAATACAGAAAACTCTAATAAAAATGCTAAAATAGTTACAACTCAAAGAGATTATTTAGCAGGAATAACAAGTACAGATATAACAAGAAGGTTTTTACTTCCAGAAGATATAGTAAAAGCTCATGATGAAGGAATTATACACTTCCATGATGCTGATTATTTTGCACAAAATGCATTACATAACTGTGATTTAATTAACCTTGAGGATATGCTTCAAAACGGTACAGAAATTAACGGAGTAATGATTGAAAAACCTCACAAATTCTTAACAGCAATGACAATAGCAACTCAAATAATAACAGCTGTAAACTCTAGTCAATATGGTGGCTGTACAGTTACAATGACTCATTTAGCACCTTTTGTAAGAGATAGTTATAACTATTATTTGAAAAGATATAAAGATAGAGGTCTAAGTAAAACACAAGTTGAAAAATTTGCAAAAGAAGATTTGGAAAAAGAAATAAAAGATGGTGTTCAAACATTCCAATATCAAATAAATTCTATGACAACAACAAATGGTCAAGCTCCATTCTTAAGCGTTTGCTTATACTTAGGCGAAACTGAAGAATATAAAGAAGAACTTGCAATGATTATAAAAGAAGTTCTTGAACAAAGAATTTTAGGAATGAAAAACGAAAAAGGCGTATATATAACACCTGCATTCCCAAAATTACTATATGTTCTTGAAGAAGATAACATTCATGAGGATAGCAAATATTATTATTTAACAGAACTTGCTGCTAAATGTACAGCAAAAAGAATGGTTCCAGACTATATATCTGAAAAAATAATGAAGCAATTAAAAATAGATAAAAATGGTGAAGGACAATGTTATCCATGTATGGGATGTAGATCATTCTTAACACCATATGTTGATCCAAAAACAGGAAAACCAAAATATTATGGAAGATTCAACCAAGGTGTTGTTACAATAAACTTAATAGATGTTGCTTTATCATCTGGTAAAAATGTAGAAAAATTTTGGAAAATATATGACGAAAGACTTGAACTTTGTCATAGAGCATTAAAAATAAGACATGAAAGACTTGCAAAAGCAACAAGTGATGTGGCACCAATATTATGGCAAAATGGAGCCTTAGCAAGACTAAAGAAAGGCGAAAGTATTCATTCATTATTACATGGCGGATATTCAACAATATCTTTAGGATATGCAGGACTATATGAATGTGTTAAGTACATGACAGGAAATAGCCACACAGATGGTGGAAAAGGTGAAGAATTCGGTCTAGAAGTTATGCAAAGACTAAATGATAAATGTAAAGAATGGAAAGAAACAGAAGATATAGATTACAGTGTATATGGAACACCAATTGAGTCAACAACATATAAATTTGCAAAATGCTTACAAAAGAGATTTGGAAAAATAGAAGGAATTACAGATAGAAAATACATAACAAATTCATATCATGTTCCAGTATTTGAAGAAATTGATGCGTTTACAAAACTTGCAATTGAAAGCAAATTCCAAAAATTAAGTCCAGGTGGAGCTATATCATATGTAGAAACTCCAAATCTTCAAAATAACCTAGAAGTAGTAATGCAAGTAATCAAATTTATATATGACAATATCATGTATGCAGAATTAAACACAAAATCAGATTATTGCCAAAAATGTGGATATGATGGAGAAATACAAATAGATGACAATCTAGAATGGTATTGCCCAAACTGTGGAAATAGAGATCATGCAACATTAAATGTAGCAAGAAGAACTTGCGGATACATAGGAAGCAACTTCTGGAATAAGGGAAGAACACAAGAAATAAAAGAAAGAGTATTACACATAGATAACAAAGATGCTTAAGTTAATAATGGTATAAACAAATGAAATAAAAAATATAAAATGATTTAACACAAAGTATAAAAAATGCTTTGTGTTAAATTAAGAAAAGCGAGAAGAAAAATGAGATACAATAAAATAAGAAAAATGGATATATCAAATGGACCAGGAGTGCGAGTTTCAATATTTATGCAAGGTTGTAGCTTTAATTGTAAAAACTGCTTTAACCCTGAAACTCATGACTTCAAAGGCGGAGAAGAATTTACAGATGAAGTTGTTGATAAAATAATTGAACTTGCAAAACCTGCACATATAGAAGGGCTATCTATTTTAGGTGGAGAGCCAATGCATCCAAAAAATATTGAAGGAACAGAGTGGCTTGCTAAGGTATTTAAAGAACATTATCCAGAAAAAAATATATGGGTATGGTCAGGATTTAATTTTGAGAAAGACTTAAAAGATAAATCAGTACTAAAATACATTGATGTATTAGTTGATGGACAATATGTTGATGAAAAGCATAATCCAAAATTAAATTGGAGAGGTTCTGAAAATCAAAGAGTGATTGATGTACAAAAAAGTTTAACTGAAGGTAAGACAGTACTTTTTTGTGATTAAAAGAATTTTTTCATTTCAGAGAAAAATAAAAGTAAAAGTGGATGGTATTGGAAACTTTACCATCTTATTTTTTTGAGATGTTATTATAAAGGATAAATTAAGTAGTATGTTGGAGATAAGGATTATGTAATTTGTATTTTGAAAATATTTATTATTAAAAATATTGGAATATATATTTAAAAATATCATATAATATTACATATAATAATTTTAAAGAATTATTTTGAGCTAGTTGACAGTTCAAATAATAAGGTGTTATAATTATTATATAAATAAATACTGCCTACTAGGAGGCAAAGAGCAAAATACCCTAGATAATCGATTAATCAGCCACCCAGTTGGCAAAGAGAAAATACACTGGTGAATAAATTAGGGAGTCTCGTACTCCCGTTTTGTTATTATAAGAGGTAAAATGGAAATTATAGAAGGAAAATTATATTTTATAAAAGATGAATTTATAGAAAGATATAATCCAAAATATCATCTAATGGAAAATAAAGAAGCTGGAACAAAAAGACCAACTTATTTTTGTTTTAGAGACAAAATTGATAAAAATATATTATGGTTTGTGCCTATGTCTTCTAAATATGATAAGTACTTAAAATTATATAATGATATTAAATGTAAAAAGGGAATAGAGCCAAATAATTTTGTATTTGCAAGAAATTTAGCTGGGAAAAAAGCTGTTTTTCTGATTCAAAATATGTTTCCAACTTTAGAAAAATACATAGAACAGGAATATAAAAAAGCAGGGATATCAATTAAAGTTCCTAAAGCAGTAAAAGAAGAAATAGATAAAAAAACTAGAGATGTTTTTGCACTTACAAATAGAGGAATTATAGCTACTTTTACTAATCTACCTGAATTTATAAATGACATTAAGTGTGAAAATATGTTATATAAAAATTGACAGAGATAAATTATGAGTCCTGTAATAATTATAGAAAATGAAAGCCACAGAAATGTATGCTATCACATAATTGTAATTTACACCACATAGCTCGGCGAAAAGCGTAATGTGGTGCTTTTTGCTATATGAAATCATAACAAATGGATAGAACAATTACGAAAAGTTGACATAACTTTGACGCGATGATATAATATATGTTGTTATTATACTTTGATTTAAAAGTGTATTTGAAGACTAGGAAAGGAGTAAAATTTAATTTTTGTTCGAAATTACACACAATAAACAATATACTAGGAGCTAAAAAGTATGAAAAAGTTCTACATTGCAGGGCAAGAAAACAATGACGCCGTATGTGGTATTGGAAGTCAAAACTTTTACAAGATAAAAAATAGTTTAGTTGATAATGGCTGGACTATGGTTGAAAATTTTCGGGAGGCTGATGCTATTATTTGCTGTTTCTGTGCTTTTACAAGTGATGATATAAAAGACAATATTAATAGCTTGAAAATGTACAAAAACGAAACTGGGAAAATTTATATTACTGGTTGCATGGCTAGCATAAAGGAAGTAATAGAGCCATTAAGAAAAGAAATTAAATTTGAAGAATTTAAAACAATTTATGCTCTTATACAAAAACTTACTGGAACTGAAACAACTAGCTATATTGAAGTCATTGGCGGCCAAGCAACTATTACATTTGCTGACGGCTGTAATCCTAAAAAAAGTGGTTGGTGCTCATTCTGTAAACAATGGTATATGAAGAGACCTTTGGAATGCAAGCCTATAAAACAAGTTGTTCATGAAATTGAAATTGCTACCAGTAAAGGAGCTACGTGGATTACTTTGCATGCAATGAATGCAACCCAATATAAGGATCCTATTACTGGTGAAGGACTTTTGGAACTTCTTCAGGCATGTGTTGCAGTTGAAGGGCCAATTTTTCAATTGAATGCCTTGGTTGCTGCTGAAATGACAGATGAACTGGGTGAATTTATAAAAAAATGTGATAGGATTGCTATAATTGGTTTAGAAACACAGTCTTTTATTCCAAAAGTACGGAAAAAGATGAATGTAGGTGATGATAATGCACGAGCACTGAAGAAATGGCTTCAAGCTTTTTCAAATAAAGCAATAATTTCTGACTTAATTGTAGGGCATCCTGGAGAAAATAATGCTAATTTTGAAGAGCAAAAAAACTTCATAAAAAAATCCGGGTATTATTTCTTAATTGTTAATCCTCTAATTATTAATATTGGAACACCAGTTGCCAAAATGGAATATGTAGATAATAGTATTACATACCGTCGGCTTAGCGATCTAATTTTTGTAATAGATGAGATGAGAAAGAAGCAATTTGAGAGTATAAAAGGTAAAGAGATTGAAGCAATTGTGATAAAAAAGTTACAAAAAGAAAGAACTATGGTGTGCTTATACAAAAGCATCTATATCATAGTGAAAGAAGGCTATAGAGACGATATAAAAGTAGGTGATAAAATAACCGTTGTTTGTAAGAGTGTTCTAGTATACCGAAATTCTGCTCAATTCATGGAAGTTTCTGACGAGGAAGAGGTGACAAAAAATGCTCAACAACAAGAAAATCAAGAAGAGATGAAGGCGACGCTAAAATCTATTGATTCTGCACTTGAATTTGCACCTGCTAATCTAGTTCCAGAATTGCAAGCAATAAAGGATTCTGTGAACAGAGGCGCAGACTCTCCTGAAAAAAATATGGAGTTACTTGAAAACTTGATGTTAAAAATGTTTATGAATGTGAAGCATTTTCCAGCTGAAACGTCTGGCAAGAAAACGAAGCCACACACTGCAATTTCTCTTGCAGAGTTTGTGAACGAACAAATTAATCGATAATTTCCTTTAAGCGCTATGGATATTAGGGTGACTACTCTGATATCCATAGCGCGTTTTAACGGAATATATTTTATAGAGGAGATTTAATCAAGAATTCAGATTTATTATTGATACTGTAAAAGAAAAATAACGCCAAAACAGTATTATATTGTGACTAATATTTGACGAATTTTACATAACATGGTAAAATATAAATGCATGAGGTGTTTGCCCATGCTTTGAAACTAAGAGGTGATATGTCATCTCGCGCGCAAGGAGGTTCCATTATGGAAAATCGAAACGGCCCCGTGGAAGAAACCAAAGAGGAGAAAACGATCGAGTTTGATCTTCGTACCACTGGCTGCTAATGCGTGAAAACGACCTGAGAGCCTAAAAACTCCCAGGTCAATTTTTTATAATAAATAATGTAAAAATTTTATATTTTTACTTGACTTTACTAATAGTTTTGATGTATACTAAAAATAACTGATAGCGTGGATAAATGCCACAATTATTTTTAGGCTCTGAACGAAAAAGTAAAGGGTGATAATTATAAAAAAATTAAATAAAAACAATTAACAATAGAACAACAGAAAAATTGGCAAAACAAATGCAAGGGTTGCCAATGGTTTTTTGTTGCTAATTTTATCTAGTTAAAAAATTATCAAAAAAGAGGAATTGTGTTTTGAATTATATAAACGAAAAAGGCTTAAAGAGCAGTGAGTCTTAAGTATTTTATAACAATCAAATCAGCAAGAAGGACTTTTTTGAAATCTTATATATTAAATTCTGCTTTAATTTTTAATATGAGGTGAATAGCTTTGAATCTAAAAGAAGTAAAACATGAAAAATGCACAAGAAAAAGTTTTTCTAAAATAGGCGATTTTGTTGAAATGCCTAATTTAATTCAAGTTCAAAAAGATTCCTATAATTGGTTCATAGAAGAAGGGCTAGGAGAAGTACTAAAAGATATTTCCCCTATAGTTGACTATTCTGGAAACTTAATTCTAGAATTTCTAGACTACCATATGGAAGAAAAAACAAAGTACACAATAGAAGAAGCTAAAGAAAGAGATGCAACATATTCTACAAGATTACATGTAAAAGTAAGACTAATCAACAAAGAAACTGGCGAAATTAAAGAGCAAGAAATCTATTTAGGTGACTTCCCACTAATGACAGATAGTGCAACATTTATCATCAATGGTGCAGAAAGAGTTATCGTAAGCCAATTAGTTCGTTCTCCATCTTGCTACTATGATAGCGAATTTGATAAAACTGGAAAGAAAATTTATACATCTACAGTTATGCCAATAAGAGGAGCTTGGTTAGAATATGAAACAGATAGTAATGATGTGTTCTATGTAAGAGTTGATAGAACAAGAAAATTACCTGTTACTTCATTATTAAGAAGTATAGGTTTTATTACTGATGACCAAATATTAGAATTATTTGGAAATGATCCTAAAATAAAAGCTACTCTTGAAAAAGATACAATAAAAGATCAAGACGAAGCAATAATTGAAATATATAAGAAATTAAGACCAGGTGAACTTCCAACAGCTGATGCTGCAAGAAACTTATTTGATGGATTATTCTTCGATAATAGAAGATATGACTTAGCAAAAGTTGGTCGTCATAAATTCAACAAAAAGTTAAGTTTAGCAACAAGAATTGCTGGGCAAGTAGCTTATGATGATATAATTGATCCTTCAACAGGAGAGGTTTTAGTAGAAAAGAATAATGTTATTTCTGAAGAAGTAGCAGAAGAAATTCAAGATGCAGGAATCAATGTTGTTGATGTTCTTGCAAATGATACAAAAGTAAGAGTAATCGGAAATGGAACAGTAAATATTCAAAAAATGCTTCCAAATGTAGATTTATCAGATTTACATTTCAAAGATAGAGTTAACTACAATGTACTAAAAACTATAATGGAAACAACTCCTGACGAAAAATTACATGATGTATTAAAAGAAAGATATTCTGAACTTGTACCATTAACAATAACAACAGAAGACATGATAGCCTCAATAAGCTACCTTCTAAACTTAGATTATGGTATAGGAAAAATAGATGATATAGATCACTTAGGAAATAGACGTATTAGATGTGTTGGTGAATTACTACAAAACCAATTCAGAATTGGTCTAACAAGACTTGAAAGAGTTGTTCGTGAAAGAATGACAATACAAGATTTAGACTCTGTAACACCACAAACACTAATAAACACAAAACCTATTACATCTTCAATAAGAGAATTCTTTGGAAGCTCTCAATTATCACAATTTATGGATCAAACAAACCCATTGTCAGAGCTTACACATAAAAGAAGAATTTCTGCATTAGGACCTGGAGGTCTTTCTCGTGAAAGAGCAGGATTCGAGGTTCGTGATATTCACTATACTCACTATGGTAGATTATGTCCAGTTGAATCTCCAGAAGGACCAAACATAGGACTTATTTCAGCACTTTCATCATTTGCCATGATAGATGAATATGGATTTGTTGAAACACCATACAGAAAAGTAGATAAGGAAACAGGAAAATTAACTGATATAGTTGAATATATGCCTGCAGATGAAGAAGATAAATACATAATAGCACAAGCTTCTGAACCAGTAGATGCCGAAGGAAGATTTGTAAATCAAAAAATAAAAGTTAGACATAAATCAGAAATTACTGAGGTTGATGCAAGTCAAGTAGACTATGTAGATGTTTCACCAAAGCAATTAGTATCTGTTGCAGCAGCTATGATACCATTCTTAGAGCATGATGACGTTAAGCGTTCATTAATGGGTTCAAACATGCAAAGACAAGCTGTACCTCTACTTATTCCAGAATCTCCAATAGTTGGAACAGGTATGGAATATAAAGCAGCTCGTGATTCTGAAATAACAATTACAGCTAAAAATGCAGGTATAGTAGAAAAAGTAACTGCTGATGAAATTACAGTTAGAAATAAGAAAAATGAACTAGACAAATATAGACTTCGTAAGTTCAAAAGAACAAATGGAGGAACATGTATTAACCAAAGACCAGTTGTTCAAAAAGGTGAAATGGTTAATGTTGGAGATATTTTAGCAGATGGACCAGCAACAAAAAACGGAGAAATGGCATTAGGAAGAAACGTTTTAATTGCATTCTCTACATGGGAAGGTTACAACTACGAGGACGCTGTTTTAATAAGTGAAAGACTTGTTAAAGAAGATGTTTATACATCTATACATATTGAAGAATACGACTGTGAATGTCGTGATACAAAATTAGGTCCAGAGGAAATAACTCGTGATATTCCAAATGTTGGTGAAGATGTTCTAAAAGACCTAGATGAAAACGGAATTATAAGAATTGGTGCAGAAGTAAGACCAGGAGATATCTTAGTTGGTAAAGTTACTCCAAAAGGAGAAACAGAACTTACTGCAGAAGAAAGATTACTTCGTGCTATATTTGGTGAAAAATCAAGAGAAGTAAGAGATACATCTCTAAAAGTTCCTCATGGTGAAGCTGGAACTGTTGTAGATATCAAAGTATTTACAAGAGAAAATTCAGAAGAATTAGCACCTGGAGTAAACCAAGTAATAAGATGTTACATAGCTACAAAGAGAAAAATATCAGTTGGTGATAAAATGGCTGGACGTCACGGAAATAAAGGTGTTATTTCAAGAATACTTCCAGAAGAAGATATGCCATACTTACCAGATGGTACACCAGTAGATATAGTATTAAACCCAATGGGTATACCTTCTCGTATGAACTTAGGACAGGTTCTAGAAGTTCACTTAGGAATGGCTGCTCGTGCTTTAGGTTGGAAAGTTGCAACACCAGTATTTGATGGTGCAAAAGACTACGAAATTGAAGACTTGCTTGAAGAAGCAGGACTTCGTAGAGATGGTAAAACAGAACTATATGATGGTAGAACAGGTGAAAAATTCATAAAACCAATTACAGTTGGTGTTATGTACATGATGAAACTACATCACTTAGTAGATGATAAAATACACGCTCGTTCAACAGGACCTTATGGAATGGTTACACAACAACCTCTAGGAGGAAAAGCACAATTTGGTGGACAACGTTTTGGAGAAATGGAAGTTTGGGCACTAGAAGCTTATGGTGCTGCATATTCATTACAAGAAATGTTAACTGTAAAATCAGATGATGTTGTTGGCCGTGTTAAGACATATGAAGCTATAGTAAAAGGTGAGAATGTTCCAGAACCAGGAGTTCCAGAAGGATTCAAGGTTTTAGTAAAAGAACTTCAAGCTTTAGGATTAGACATAAAATTATATACACATGATAATAAAGAAGTTGAACTAAAAGAAGATATAGACGAAGCTTCAAGCTTTAGCAATATTGAAAATAAATCATTCAATGAAGAAACAGTAGTTGATGAAAATGAACTTGCTGATGGATATTCTGAAGAATCAGGGGAAGATGAAGAAGATAATGATGACAGCGATGAAATTTTTGAACAATTAGATGATGAGGATGATATGTTCTTATCAGACGATGAGCTAGGCGATGAAGAATAATAATCCGAGGGGGTAAAAATATAGTGGATGAGTTACAAAACTTTGATAAAATGAAAATTGGCATTGCTTCTGACGAACAAATAAGAGAATGGTCACATGGTGAAGTTAAAAAGCCTGAGACTATCAATTATAGAACATTAAAGCCAGAAAAAGATGGTCTATTCTGCGAAAGAATATTTGGACCAACAAAAGATTGGGAATGCCATTGTGGAAAATATAAAAGGGTTAGATATAAGGGAATTGTATGCGACAGATGTGGTGTTGAAGTTACAAAGTCTAAAGTAAGAAGAGAGAGAATGGGGCATATTGAACTTGCTGCCCCAGTAGCTCACATTTGGTATTTTAAAGGAATTCCAAGTAGAATTGCATTATTACTAGATGTATCTCCAAAAGCTTTAGAGAAAGTTGTATATTTTGCATCATACATAGTTACTGACCCAGGTGAAACTTCTCTTGCAAAAGCTCAAGTATTATCTGAAAAAGAATATGTTGAAGCAAGAGAAAAATACGGAAAAGATGCTTTCAAAGCAGAAATGGGAGCTGAACCATTAAGAAAACTTCTTTCTGAAATTGACCTAGAAAAATTATCAGAAAAATTAAAGAAAGAAATTGAAAAAGCCAGCGAACAAAAAAGAGCTAAAATAGTTAAAAGATTAGACACTGTAGAAGCATTTAGACTTTCTGGAAATAAACCAGAATGGATGATTATGCAAGTTGTTCCAGTAATACCACCAGATTTAAGACCTATGGTACAATTAGATGGTGGAAGATTTGCAACATCAGACCTAAACGACCTTTACAGAAGAGTTATAAACAGAAATAACAGACTTAAAAGATTACTAGAACTTGGAGCTCCAGAAATCATTGTTAGAAATGAAAAAAGAATGCTTCAAGAATCAGTAGACGCGTTAATTGATAACGGTAGACGTGGAAGACCAGTAACAGGAGCTGGAAACAGACCTTTAAAATCATTATCTGATTTATTAAAAGGAAAACAAGGAAGATTTAGACAAAACTTACTTGGAAAACGTGTTGACTACTCAGGACGTTCAGTTATCGTTGTTGGACCAGAACTTAAAATATACCAATGTGGTGTACCAAAGGAAATGGCTGTTGAATTATTCAAACCATTTGTAATGAAAGAATTAGTTGGACGTGGAATAGCACACAACATAAAAAATGCAAAGAGAATGGTTGAAAGACTTCGTCCAGAAGTTTGGGATATATTAGATGATGTTATAAAAGATCACCCAGTATTATTAAACCGTGCTCCTACATTACATAGATTAGGTATACAAGCATTCGAACCAGTACTAGTTGAAGGTAGAGCAATTAAACTTCACCCATTAGTATGTACAGCATTCAATGCAGACTTCGATGGTGACCAAATGGCTATACATTTACCATTATCACCAGAAGCACAAGCAGAAGCAAGATACTTAATGCTTTCTGAAAATAACCTTCTAAAACCACAAGATGGTAAGCCAGTAACAACTCCTACACAGGATATGATACTAGGAAGTTACTATCTAACAATGGATATAGATGGAGATATTGGTGAAGGAACATATTTCTCATCACCAGAAGAAGCAATAATGTCACTTGCAAATCATGACTTAACAATGCATTCTAAAATATTCGTTAGAAGAAGCAAAATTGTTGATGGTGTTGAAAAACATGCATTTGTTAAAACTACACCAGGAAGAATAATATTTAATAGAGGAATTCCTCAAGATTTAGGATTTGTTGATAGAAGCAATCCTGAAAATGAATTCAAATATGAAATTGACTTTGTTGTATCTAAGAAAAACTTAGGAACAATAATTGGAAATTGTATAAATGTTCATGGATTAAGCAGAACAGCAGAACTTTTAGACTATATTAAATCAACAGGTTATAAATATTCTACATTAGGTGCTGTTACAGTATCTGTTGCAGATGTTAGAGTGCCAGAAGAAAAGAAACAAATTCTTGCTGATGCACAAGCACAAGTTGATAAAATTCAAAAACAATATGGTCGTGGTTTAATTACTGATGATGAAAGATACTCACAAGTAATTAAAGTATGGGAAAAAGCAACTGATGACGTAAAAGACGCCATGAGAAAGACTTTCGAAAAAGAAAACCCAATGTTCATGATGTCAGACTCTGGAGCCAGAGGTAATATTGACCAGTTAAAACAAATTGCTGGTATGCGTGGACTTATGGCAAGTACAACAGGTAGAACTGTTGAAATACCAATTAAGTCATCATTCAGGGAAGGTCTAGATGCTTTGGAATACTTTATTTCAGCCCATGGTGCTCGTAAAGGACTTTCAGATACAGCTTTAAGAACTGCCGATTCAGGATACTTAACAAGAAGACTAGTTGATGTTTCACAAGATATAATCGTAAGAGAAAAAGATTGTGGTTCAACTGTTGGTGTTGAAATATTTGATATTAAAGATGGAAACCAAATAATAGAAAAAATGCAAGAAAGACTACTTGGTCGTTATCCATTACACAATGTATATGATCCAAATACAAATGAATTATTATGTGATACAGATACATTAATCACAGAAGATTTAGCTGACAAAATCGTAAAGAGCGGAATTGATAAGCTAGAAGTTCGTAGTGTATTTGGTTGTAGAACAAAACATGGTGTTTGTGCAAAATGCTATGGTATGGGATTAGCATCAAGAAAAGAAGTTGATATTGGTGATACAGTTGGTATCATTGCAGCCCAATCAATTGGTGAGCCTGGTACACAGCTTACAATGAGAACTATTCACTCTGGTGGTGTTGCCGGTGTTGCAGATATCACACAAGGTCTTCCAAGAGTTGAGGAGCTTTTCGAAGCTCGTAAACCAAAGGGTGTTGCAATAATCTCTGAAATTGCTGGAACAGTATCTATCAAAGAAGAGAAGAGACGTAAAGAAGTAATAGTTACATCAAAAGATGATAGTAAGACATATTTAATACCATTTGGCTCTAAGTTAAAAGTTAGAGAAGGCGATGTACTAAAAGCAGGAGATCAAATCACAGAAGGTTCTAAGAACCCAGCAGATGTATTTGCAATTACAGGTGTTGAAGGAATGTATGAATACTTAGTATCAGAAGTTCAAAAAGTTTATAGAAACCAAGGTGTTGATATAAATGACAAACACATTGAAGTAATTGGTAGACAAATGCTTAAGAAAGTAAGAGTTGAAGACAATGGAGACACTGCTTTAATTCCAGGTTCTTTAGTAGATGTATACGAATATGAAGATGAAAACGAGAAAGCTGAAAAAGAAGGACTACGTCCAGCAGTTGGAAAACGTTTACTTCTTGGTATTACAAAAGCTTCTCTTGCAACAGATAGCTTCTTATCAGCAGCATCATTCCAAGAGACAACAAGAGTATTAACTGAAGCTGCAATTAAAGGAAAGACTGATGAATTAATCGGACTAAAAGAAAACGTTATAATTGGTAAGTTAATTCCAGCTGGTACTGGTATGAAGAGATATAAAGACATTCATATCAATACAGAAAAGCAAGAAGAAACAAAACAAGAAAATGAAGCAAAAACTGAAAATGCAGAAAATACAGAAGAAACTGATATAACAAAACAAATTATTTCAGATGAACCTGTAGATGAAAATTCAGTTATAGAATAAAATAAAAAAGCATTACATTGAAAAATGTAGTGCTTTTTTAATGAATTATATAAATAAAAAAACACTATATCTTTATGTAGTGTTTTTTTATGCTCCCTTAATATTAGAATTTCTAGAATATGGCGCAAAATCATCGGTTCTATATAATAAATAATCAACACTTGTATGATAAAAATCAGCAAGCTGACATAGCATTTCCAGAGGAATACTGCGTTTATTGGTTTCGTAATAAGAATATGCAACCTGAGATATATGCAATAATTCACTTAACTTTTTTTGACTTAAATCATTATCTTCACGCAAACTTCTGATTCTTGTTTCCATCCTTTTTAATCCTTTCTAATATTAGAGTTCAAAAGAATTATAAAGTAAAACAAAATGGTATATTAGAATTTATAACACATTGTTATGAAAAATGGCGAAAAGCGTAGTAATTTGACGAACGATTTTGCTTGATTTCATGCATATTTGCTGTATAATGGATATTAGTTATTTCAAAAAAGTTTTT
>CAKPKE010000006.1 GCA_934167095.1 uncultured Clostridia bacterium | reverse complement strand
CAATATCATTTTTGTGCTCTCTTTTCAATATTTTATTTTCAATGTATTTGTGACATATCTATTTTAAACCTATATTTGTTAAATTTATTTTCTAGCAATTTATAATAATTCCATTATTTTACAATAAATTTTATATGTAGTTTTATTAACGGTTCTCATATAGATATTCTTTTTACTATTTTTCTTTAAAAATTTATTTTCTTTCCAATTAGGAAATTTTTCATTAAGATTATTCCATGTTTTTTGAAGTAATTCTTTTTTCTTATTTTTATCTGCAATTTTCGTCATTCTTTTTAATGAACTGCATAATAAAAATCTTGCATAATTATATTCTAAAGCTTCTTTATACTCATCATAGATATTATTTTTTTTATAAAATTCAATTACATTATCTAACACATCAAATATCTCTGCAGTTTTTTCATTTTGAACATTTGCAATTGAATCTTCTCTTTGCAAATAGTGAAGCAAAACTTCATCTACATAAGTATATTTTTTTATACTTGGAATTAGTTTATATGTAAATTCAACATCTTCATATCTAAGTCCTTTGGGGAATTGCAAATTATTTTCTACAATTAAACTTCTTTTTATTAGTTTATTCCAAGCAACCACTCTTATATATGTAATCATTTCTAATTTATTTGAATATTCAATTTTTTTGTCTATTCTTTTTTTATTTGGATATTCCCAAACAAAATCACATTCTACAAAATCTGCATTTTCGCTTATTGCTTTATTGTACATTTTTTCATAGATTGTATTTTCCACATAATCATCAGAATCTAAAAATGCAACATATTCTCCTGTGGCATATTTTAATCCAAAATTTCTTGCATCAGAAAGTCCTCCGTTTTCTTTTTCTACATATTTTATGTTTTCTTTTCCTTCAGACCATTCTTTTGCAATATTTCCAGACTCATCTTTTGAGCCATCATTTACTAAAATTATTTCTATATCTTTAAGTGTTTGGCTTTCTAATGAATCCAAACATTTTTTCAGATATTTTTCTACATTATATATAGGAACTATTACACTTACTTTTGGCATATTTTTCCTCACTGTTATCTAATTTTTAAATACATATTTATGCTTAACATTAGCACTATTTTTTTTATTAGTTGTTTTAAATTTCTTACTTTTATATTCTTATATAATTTTCTCTTTTTCAAATTATTTATATACTCTTTTTGCTCCTTTCCAGCTAGCTCTTTTGCTTTTAATATAGCACAATTTGTATAGTATATTTTTATATTTTCCTTTGTTCTATTAGAAAGATTATACATTTTTAGCTTTTCTAACATATTATCATAATGAACTAATATATCATTTGCTCTTTTATATGCATTTTTATCATTTCCTCTTGTTATACTAGTTTTTGTTTGAACATAATTATAGCCATAAAAATCGGTTGATACTACACTTTTGGCATTTACTATAATAAAAGGAGTAAGACCAAAGTCCTCGTGATATAAGCCTTTTGCAAACTCAAAATTGTTCTTTTTCCAAAATTTAATATTATATAAATATCCCCAAGAAGGCTCTAACATTTCATCTACTGGAAACAATATTTCAAAAGCCTCTTCTCCTGTTTTATTTTCAAATACAGGAGATTCGTGTTTTTTTATTATTTTTCCGTCTTCTGATACTGTATTTATTCTAAATTTTATAAGGTCATAGTCCTCATTCATATATTTTTCTAGTTTAGAATATAGCTCTTCATCAACAAAATCATCAGAATCAACAAAAGAAATATAATCACCTGTTGCTTCTTTTAATCCGCAATTTCTAGCATCAGAAAGTCCACCATTTTCTTTTTCAATATATTTTATATTTGAATATTGCAAAGCCAATTTTTTAGCAATTTCACCAGATTTGTCTTTAGAACCATCATTTACTAAAATTATTTCTAGATCAGCTTTGTTTTTTTCTATTGAATTAACACATTTTTCCAACGTATCTTCAACATTATAAATTGGAACAATTACACTTATCTTTTTCATAAATTTATCCTTGCATTAGTTTTTCTAAATTTTCAATAATCTCATTATTATATTTTTTTGCATCAAATTTTTCAGTTGTTTTATAACCATTTTCTATAAAATTTTGCATAGTTTCTGCAATTTTTGACACATCTTTTTCTATTACAACACCATTACTATTATTTATCTGCTCGCTACCTGCAACATCAGTTGTAATTATTGGCTTATCTAGCACAAAAGCCTCTACAAATGCAACTGGAGAACCTTCATAGTCTGATGTAAGTATCATACAATCTGCACTTTTTATATATGGATATGGATTTTTCTTTCTACCTACAAATATTACATTTTCAGCTAAATTTTTATTCGACACCATTTCTTTATATTTTTTATCATCTGGTCCATCTCCAACTAATATAATTTTAAAATTTATATTTTTATCTTTTAAAATTTTTGCAGATTCTATTATTCTGCTTATTTTCTTTTGCTCTTCATCATGTCTACTAACATTTACAAATGTATAACAGTCCTTTTTTATATTGATTATTTCTTCTGAATCTTTTATTATTTTTTCATAATCAATCATATTATTTATATGAACTGCTTTTTCTTTCATATAAGGATACACTTGTAAAAAAGTTTCCAAGCTTTTTTTAGAAACAAATACTAGCTTTTTAAATTCATCAAATTTTACATCTTCAAAAAACTTTTTTACTTTTTCTTTATCACCTTTATATTGTGATAAGTAATCCATGTGACACCATAAAATAGAATTTTTTGATGCTGTTCTTGCAACAAACGAACCAGGTCTTGAATATGTAGCAAAAGAACATGAAAAATCGTATTTGTTTTGATATTTTATAGCAAATTTTCTTTGTCTTATAAAATTATCTAATTTTCTTAAAAGCACATTTTGTATAGAGCTTATTTTATATTCTACAATATTAATTTTAGAATTTATTTCACTTTTAAAAATTCCAGAATTATTTTCTAAAACCAATGTCACATCATATTTATCGGCTAAATTGTTAAGAAGCATTACCAGTGCTTTTTCAATTCCACCAACATCTAAGCTTACCGCTGAAAATAATATTTTTTTCATATTACTTTTCGTTCCTTTCTCGTTTTGTAAAAAAAGATTTCACATAATTTTTTATTATTTCATGCAACATATATTTTATAATCAAAAGTTATGCTTTTACTATTTCTACATTATATCCAATAAATAGACCTGTTTCGACCACTCCTGTTATCTCTTTTAACTTTTTTTCCATGAATTGGTCAATATTATTAAATTTTACATCTAATATTAGATTTCCATTTTGTGTTATAACAGGACCATCTTTTTTTAGAGCCATTCTTAAATTCATTTCTGATACTCCCATGTTGAAAAGTTCCTGTTTTACATAATTTATACTTTGTGGCATAACTTCAATTGGAATTGGAAATTTTGTTCCAAGTTTTGGCACAATTTTGCTTTCATCAACTAATATATAAGTTTTTCTTGCATTTTTAATGTTTAATTTTTCATTAAACATCGCTGCTCCTCTTCCTTTTATCATCCAATTATCATGGTCTACTTCATCAGCTCCATCAAAGCACCAATCTGGCTTTTTATCAGTAATTTTTGAAGTTGGTATTTCTAAATATGTACATAACATTTCCATTTCATAAGATGTTGGAATCGCTGTAATATGTAAATTTTCTCTTTGAACTCTATCTGCAATTGCAATAGCTGTTAAATATGATGTTGAACCCGAGCCAAATCCAATAACATCCCAGTCATTCACACGACTTGCTATAACTTGTGCAACTCTTTCTTTTGCTTCTCTATTTGTTATTTCTTCTTTCCACATAGGTTTTTGTAGTATTTCTTTATCCCAATTCATTAGTTTTCCTCCTGCAAAGATTAATAAGCAAAATCAGGTTTGCCCTTATTTTGCTTTAATCTAAAAATTTATTTTATTATTTTATAAAAACTTCCTTTTCCAATTTGAACTATAAGTTCACTATCAAAATTATTTAGAGATTGGAAATCTGTTACTTTTTCTCCATCAACTTTTATTGCACCTTGTTCGAATAATCTTTTTAATTCTCCCTTAGATGCTGCTTTTTTAGTTTTTAATAATGTATCTAATATTGAGTTTTCAAACTTGATTTCTTCTATATCTTCTGGTGCTTCTTGTTTTTGATATGCTGTTTTAAAATGTTCTTCAGCTTGAGAAGCTTCTTGTTCATTGTGATATAGTCTTGTTATTTCTTTGGCAAGTTCCATTTTGATGTTTCTTGGATTCTCTCCTTGCATTAATCTTTCTTCAATTTTGGCAACATCATCTGGATGAAGGTCTGTACATAAATTGTAGTATTTTATAATCATTCCATCTGGAATTTTCATAACTTTTTCGTACATTGTGTTAGCATCTTCATCAACACCAATATAATTTCCTAAGCTCTTACTCATTTTTTCAACACCATCTGTACCTTCTAGAAGTGGCATAAATAGAGTTATTTGAGAGTCTTGTCCATAATCTTTTTGAATATTTCTTCCCATTAAAACATTAAATGTTTGGTCAGTTCCACCAAGCTCTAAATCTGCTTTTATTGCAACAGAATCATAAGCTTGCATTAATGGATAAAAGAATTCATGTAATGCTATTGGTTGGTTATTTGTATATCTCTTTTGAAAATCATCTCTTTCAAGGATTCTTGCAACTGTACATTTAGCACATAGTTCAATTACATCTTTAAAATTTAATTTATCTAGCCATTCACTGTTATATCTTACAGTTGTTTTTGCTGGGTCTAATATTTTTAATATTTGTTTTTGATATGTTTCAGCATTTTTTCTTACTTGTTCTCTTGTTAATGCTTTTCTTGTTTTAGATTTTCCAGTAGGATCTCCTATCATTCCTGTAAAATCACCAATTATTATTATTACTTCATGTCCTAAATCTTGTAATTGTTTCATTTTTCTTAAAACAACAGCATGTCCTAAATGTATATCTGGTGCAGAAGGGTCTAATCCTAATTTTATTCTTAGAGGTCTACCTTCTTTTTCTACTTTTTTTAATTTTTCTTCAATTTCTTTAACATCAGTATGGTCTGCTGCTCCTTTTAGCATTATTTTAATTGTATTTTCTATATCCATTTGTAATTTTCCTTTCTATCTTTCACAATTTTTTGCATATAACCTTTTTAAATTTTTAGGTTTCAAAGTTTTATCAACGCCATTTATACTTACTTGCGTTAAAGCCTCGGTCATAAACGCTTTATTTTTTTCATTTAATAACATTGTTTTTTTTGCTTCATTCCAATAATTTAACTGGGTATCTTTTTTCCATCTCTTGCCATTATAAGTCATACCTGCTGCTAAATTATCACATAACATTTCGACCTGATATTTATATGGTATTACAGGCATTGGCTCTGGTGAATTATTGTCATACCAATATTCAGCATGATGCTTATTTCGTCCTTTATGGTGAAGCCAAGCTTTTGAGTAACCTTTATCTTTTTTTGCATAAGAAATCGGACTTCTACTTCCATTATAGTATTTTACTGATTCCCAGAATTCAGTTATTGAATATTTTGACAAGTCATGTACTAGACCTCTATATGGAATACCTGCTTTTATGCATAGCTTAAATACTGTCCATCTATGTTTATTTACTAATCCAAAATGATTTACAATTTTTGATATAATATTTGACAAATTACTCTCCTCTTTCTTTCTGTTCTAAAGTTTATCATTTTTTGCCCAAAAGTACAAGCTTTTTGATATATTTTTTATTCTCTTTCTTCTCGTTTTTTACTTTTTAGAGCTTGTTTTAGACCTAAAATTCCTTGCATATTTGTCAAACCATTTTTTACATACTCAGCAAATTCTTCTAATGTCAATTTTTTAAAGCTATTTGCATTTTCATCAAACATAAAAATGACTATTTTCCCCTTTTCTTCAACAGTTATACAAAGAATATATTTTCTTTCTCCGTTTATATCTTGGTAACAGTCAACAATATTTATTTTATTTTTTTCTTCATTAGAAAATAGAAGTCCTTGCATATTTGAATTTCCTATTAAATCTTCCATTCTCCATCTTCTATCTGCATACTTCATATTAGGATCAGTATATTCTTCTAAGTTTTCTAATAAAAATTTCATTTTTGAAGTTAGACTATCATGTAAATTCATTCCTAATTTTAAAATTTCTAAATATTCATCAGTATAATATTTTTCATCAGAAATATATCCTATTTTTTTATCTATTTCACCTAAAGTTTGTCTTGATACTAAATCATCATCTTTTTCTTGCATTGCAACTCCAAAGTGTCTTGTTCTCATTCTGGCTTTTATAAATCTCATATCTTCTTGCAAATCAAATTTATATCTTTTATTTTCTTTGGTCTCTAAAACATTATACATATGCTTGCATTTTCTTCTATCATATTCATCTACTACAGTTGTAATATTTACTTCAAGTTCTTTCATTATGTATTCAAATATATATGATAAGGATTTACAAATTATAGTTTCTGTTTCCATATTTTTTTCTAAGGCTTCATTGTTTATTCCAGCAGAATAAATTTGCATTCTTTGTTTAGCATTTCCAAAGGAAAAATTTATATCAAACTGAAACTTTTTTCCTAAATCTATATAGACTTCTCTTAGCTTTTCAATATCACTATATCCCCTCGTTTTTTCTTTTGCTTGCTCAATATATTCATTTAATAGTCCCATCTATTTCTCCAATTTATTTAAATTTTATAAAAATTGGACGCACATTTTGCTTCTGTACGTCCAGCTTATTTCTTAATTATTGTTAAATTTTTTTACAATTTTCTCAAATTCATCTCCAGTCAACTTTCTTTTCCGTATCAACTCGTTTGCAACAGCGTCTAGGAGAGGTCTGTTTTTAGTTAAAATTGTATTTGCTTCCTGTTCACCTATTCTTATTTCATCCAAAACGATTCTTCCTGCTCTTTTAGTCATTTCGTCTCCATACATTTCAATGTCAACATTGTCATTTTTGTCAAAGAACGACACCGGACCTAATTCAGACATTCCATATTTGAAAACAATATCTTTAGCGTGTTTAGTTGCCATTTTTAGATCTTTCTCACATCCATTTGATGTTTGTCCAAATACAAGTTTTTCAGCACAGTATCCGCCAAGGCAAATTGCAATATGATCTCTCATTTGATTTTTACTTTGAAAGATTACTTCTTGTTTTGCTATGGTAGTTCCTTCGGCAGACGAAAAAAAAGCGAACTTATTTATTTGAATTTTTTCAACTTTAACAAGATTTTTCACCCTCCGAATCACAATAGCGTGACCAGCCTCATGATACGCAATCTTTTTTATTTCATCCTCTGTCAATCTTTGTAACACAGCGTTTTCGCCTTCGCAATTTTCCAAAAGGCACACCAAAATAAGTGCTACAATAAACATTACCAGCATAAATTTAACAATTACAATTATCATTTGTTTTCCTCCCAAATTTGTTAGGATATATACTTTCTCAAAATATTCAAGAAAGCTCGGACATATTATTTTTTCATTATACACCTGTTCATATTTTCTTGTCAACCATAAATAATTGACATAATCAGTACTTTTGTGATATAATTCGTTTTATGAAGGTTATATTATAAGCCTTCCGTGTAATTCGGAAGGCTACTTACTGCCTCCGAATACACAAATTAGTTTATTTGGAGGTAAAAAAAGATGGCAATCCAAAAGCTCGATGTTCTTCAGGCTATCCGGGAAGCTGGATATCCATGCGTGGAACTGAAAAACCTTGTGGAGCTCCCGAACAACCGGGGGGTTACGGTATACGCGGCTGTCGTTAACAGCAAAACTGTGGTCACCTGTCATCAGGCACATGACATTTCCAGCAAATTGATTGTAAAAGAAGTTAGCTTATACTAAATCTTTCTCCCTCGGAAGAGGGAGTTTTCTTTATTTATATTGAACTTACGCCTATTTTGTGATATAAATATTATAAATTTTATGTTAAGGAGTTTTTATGTTTAAATTACATTCTGAATATAAACCTACTGGTGATCAACCTCAGGCAATTGAATATTTATCAAATGGAATAAAACAAGGTAAAAAATTTCAAACTTTACTTGGTGTTACTGGTTCTGGAAAAACCTTTACTATGGCAAATATAATTCAGCAAGTTCAACGTCCTACTTTAGTTTTAGCTCACAACAAAACTCTTGCAGGTCAGCTATATTCTGAATTTAAAGAATTTTTCCCAGAAAATAATGTAGAATATTTTGTATCATACTATGATTACTACCAGCCAGAAGCATACATTCCTTCATCAGACACTTATATTGAAAAAGATTCTTCTGTAAATGATGAAATTGATAAACTTAGACACAGTGCAACAGCAGCACTTTTTGAAACAAGAGATGTTATAATTGTAGCTTCTGTTTCTTGCATTTATGGTTTAGGTGACCCTATCGACTATGAGCATTTAACAGTATCACTTCGTCCAGGAATGCAAATAGAAAGAAATACTATGTTAAAAAAGCTTGTTAGTATGCAATATAGCAGAAATGAACTTGACTTTAAACGCGGAACTTTTAGAGCCAAAGGAGATATTGTCGAAATATTTCCTTCTGATTATGGAGAAAGTGCAATTAGAGTTGAATTCTGGGGTGATGAAGTAGAAAAAATTACAGAAATAAATGCTGTTACTGGAAAGGCAATTGCAACTAGAAATCATATTATGATATTCCCCAATTCACACTACGTTACAACTTCTGACAAAATGGAAAAAGCAATCGTTACCATTGAAGCAGAAATGAAAGAACGTGTTAAATATTTTAAAGAACAGGGCAAACTTATTGAAGCTCAAAGAATTGAAGAAAGAACTAATTTTGACATT
This sequence comes from uncultured Clostridia bacterium, assembly GCA_934167095.1. Lineage (GTDB taxonomy): Bacteria > Bacillota > Clostridia > TANB77 > CAG-508 > CAG-245. The sequence goes on along the minus strand of CAKPKE010000006.1, from coordinate 74,850 downwards.
GAAATGATGAAAGAAACTGGATTTTGTCAAGGCATAGAAAACTATTCTAGACATATTTCTGGAAGAGAAGCAGGTTCTCCTCCATTCACATTATTTGACTATTTTCCTAAAGACTTCTTGCTTCTTATTGATGAATCACATGCGACAATTCCTCAAGTTAGAGCTATGTATAATGGCGATAGAGCAAGAAAAGAATCTTTAGTAAATTATGGTTTTAGACTTCCTTCAGCTTTTGATAATAGACCTTTGAAGTTTGAGGAATTTGAAGAAAGAATTAATCAAGTTGTATTTGTTAGTGCTACTCCTGCAGATTACGAAAAAGAACATTCAAAAGGCAATGTTGTAGAGCAAATCATTCGTCCAACAGGTCTACTTGACCCAGAAATTGAAGTAAAACCTGTAACAAATCAAATTGATGATTTAATAGAACAAATTAGACTTCGCACTGAAAAAAATGAAAGAGTCTTAGTTACAACTTTAACTAAAAAAATGGCAGAAGATTTAACTTCATATCTTTCTAATTTGGATATAAAAGTAAAATACATGCACTCTGACATAAAAGCATTAGAACGTATGGACATAATTCGTAATTTAAGACTTGGTGAATTTGATGTCTTGGTTGGAATAAATCTTTTAAGAGAAGGTCTTGATATTCCAGAAGTATCACTTGTTGCAATTTTGGATGCTGATAAAGAAGGATTTCTTCGTTCAGAACGCTCTCTTATTCAAACAATTGGTAGAGCTGCAAGAAATACTAATGGAAAAGTTATAATGTATGCTGATGAACTTACAGACTCTATGGATAAAGCAATTACTGAAACTAACCGTCGTAGAGCAATTCAAATGAAATACAATAAAGACCACAACATAGTTCCTAAGACTATTCAAAAATCAGTTAGAGATACTATACGTGCAAGTATAGTAGAAGAAGCTCAAGAAAAGTATTCACTTGATAATTCATCTTCGGTCGAAGATATTATTAATAAATTAACTGATGAAATGCTTAAGCATGCTGAAAAAATGGAATTTGAAGAAGCTGCTAAATTAAGAGATAAAATTAAAGAACTAGAAAAAAGTATATAAACAAAAAATAAGTTGTAAATAAAATTACAACTTATTTTTTCATTATAAATCATCTTCATTTATAAGTGGAATTATATCTATTCCTGGTTCTTCATAAGGATGAACTTCTCTTAACTTTTTTAATACTTTTTTAACCATCTCAACTTTACATACTACTTCTAATTTTTCTTCTTCTACAAACTCTAGTTTATTTTTTTCACCAATATATGGTTTTGCATTATTATTTGGTATAAAAGTTCCTGTGCATTTAGTAGTCATACTACAATGTGTATAATTTCCTATAATTCCAGCACCTTCATTGCATATTTCATTTCTAACCTCTTCAAGATTTGCCGCAGGTACTGTTACAACAATTTTTACTTTTTTAACATCTACATTCATACTTACCTCCTAAAATTTTTGCTTTATTATCTATTATTGTTTATTTTCAAAATAAAATGCTAGTCTTGAATTATCTCTAACATATTTTTCTTCAAAATCATTATTAGTAAAGTTTTTTATAGTTTTTCTCCAAAATTTTTGAGATATTTCATTTTTTATTAATGTGCTAACTTTCCACTTGCCTTTATATAGATTAAACATTTTATTGGCCATAAATGTTCCTGCTCCTATTTTTCTGTACTTCTTAAGAACAAAAAATTCAGCTATTTCATTCATATTTTCTTCATTAAATCTGTATAAAACAAATCCTGCTAATTCATCATTACATTTTAATATATATGGATGTCTATTTTTATCTTGCCAGTATTTTTCAATATACTTACTCATTGTATATAATCCAGAATTTAGCATTGTGAATGTTGCAGTTTCATCTTCAAAAGAACTTAAATCATACATATATAACTGCATTAAATTATATATTATATTTTTGTCCTTTTCTTCTACATTTATTAAATCAAACTTCATTTTTCTTATATAATCAATTTTATAGAAGTACTAATCTATAATTGATTAATCCTTTCATTTTTTAATACATCTACCATATCAATAGGTGCAATTAATTTATTTTGGTAATTAGCTATTGCTTTTTTTACATAGATTCCTCTTAGCATCTTTTTATTTATTTCATCATAAGTAAGCCACTTAACATCTAAAATTTCTTCTTTATTAAATTTTATACTTTCATTAATTAATTTAGCATTAAAAACTACCATTACCCATAAATCATCTTCTAATATTTTATTAGCAATATAGCAAATTCCATTTAGTTCAACATCACAACCAGTTTCTTCTTTAACTTCTCTAATTGCTGCTTGTTCTAAACTTTCGTTAACTTCTAATCTTCCCGCTGGAAAATTCCATTGTTCATAGCATCTCTTTTTTGCTTCTTGTACTAATAAATATTTTCCATCCTTTTCTATAACAGCCCCTACTACCACATTCATAAATCATTCCTCCATATACCATTGTTTTAAAAATACACATTTATTGTTCTCATTTAATTTTATTTGATATATCATGTCATATGATACTGTATCTTTCAAAATAAAATTAACAATACAACATTCATCATTTTCACATAATATATTAAATTCAATATCACTTGTATTTTGTTCTTCTATCTCTTCCCACATTTTTCTAATTTCTTTTATAGTATTTATTTTTTCTGTAGGAGTTTCATAATACTCTACATTTTTATCAAATAAGTTAACTATATTTACTACATTTTTCTTTTTCCAATTATTTAGTAATTCTAGACACCATTTACAATGATCTTTCATATTCTATTCTCCTAATCTTTACTGTATATAATTTATCATATGTTCCTTAATTTTACAATTGAAATGTAAAAAAATATATGAATAACTTGTGATAAGATCACCCTGTAAAAAAATAAGCATCAGCACATATCTACTGACACTTATTTAAATAAAGATTTTCTACAACTCATTTTAATAATTTGCAATTGTGTATCTAAACAAAAGTTTTACTTTCTTTTCAAAAACTATTGATTTTTTGTATATATCTGATATAATGCGAACTACGAAAGGAAGTTTGGTATATGCAAGAATTACTAGATATTTTAAATAATACAAAAAATACTTTAGATAATTATTATGAAATACATAAAGATGAAGATTATTCTAATAAAAGAAATTCTCCTAAAGATTATCTTGAATGGATTGATAAGAAAACTAAAATCATAATTAATTCTCCAGAATTTTTACAAAAATCAAAAGAATGTATTATTCGTGGAGATGTTGTTTGGGTTGAATTTGGATTCAATATTGGTGAAGAATTTAGTGGTAGACATCCTGCTGTAGTCCTAAAAAATGGTGGAAAAACATTATTAGTTCTACCTATTACAAGCAAACACCCTACGGCAAAACAACTCGCTAGTAAAACTTATGTTGAACTTGGTAAAATATATAGTTTTAAAACAATGAGACGATGGGTAAATATATTCAATATTAATCCTATAAGTATTGAAAGAATAGATTTTACAAAGAAAAAAGGTAATATTAAAGGAACAGATTTAGATAATATATCAAAAGCATTTTTAAATTCTGACCTATTCAAATACTTGCCATCCAAAAATACTCCTTAATGTTATAAAGAATTTGCATAAAATCCTTGATTTTTGCATAAAAATATAGTATCATTTAATTAATAGGAAATCTACTTAATTAGATGACTGAGAAGGCTTACTTCGGTAAGCAGTTATGATTTAGAATGTAGCTTATATAGAAATATGTAAGCTACAGTTTTTATTATTAAAATTGCCGTTTTCATTCGTAAATTTTTTCATTATCTACGAATGAAAACGGCAATTAACTTATAAATAACTAACTATTTCTTCAAATGTATCATATCCACTCTCACTATTGATATGCCCACCATTATGTATTAGCACTTGTTCTGTTGCAACTGTCTCTGCAAAGTGCTTTTCCGCTTCATATGCTACATAAGGATCATTATCTGAATAGAAACAAATTATTTCATTAGCATAGTGTTTTATATCTTTCAAGTTTTCAAAATACATTGATTTATTAACATTATCATATTCTTCATTTATTCCTAGATAATTATTGAATCCACAAACAAATATTAACTTCTTAACTTTCTCTTTATTTTCAACTAGAAATTTTGATATAAATATTGGTGCAATACTATGTCCTATAATTGTTGTATTTTCATTTATAAGACCTAAATCTAAATAATATTTTAACAACTTACTCCAATTGGAAAATCCGGTACATATACTTGTTTGCCATCTTTGGTTATAAAATCATGTAACCAACTAAACCAATTTCCAAATGGACTCCCAAAAGAACCATGTATTATAAAATAATTTTCCATTTTTTTATTCCTCCTAATTAACCCCTGTTTATATTTCTAATACATTTAAATAAACTTTTATATTCTTCTTCGTGTACTAATAAACCTTCAACTTTCTTTTCTAAATCTTTATAGAAAACATATTTGATATATCTGTTTTAATTACTAATGTTTCTATTTTATATTTTTCTTTTAAGTAGTTTGACAATTTTTCTGCATTTTCTTTATCTGCCAAATAATTTATTACTACTTTGTATCCACCTATTTTGGCAAACTCTACAGCTGTAGCTTTTCCAATACCTTTACTGCTTCCAGTTATTAATACAACTTTTTCCATACATTCCTCTTTTCTAAACTATTTCTGAAATTGAAATAGTTCAATATGTCTCTAAAACTACTGATAATATATCACAAATTAATAATTTTTCATAGTATTTTGCCAATAATTTATCCTTACATTTGCTTAATTACCACAAAATCTCCAATAGAAATAATGTCAAGAGCGAACAATGTGAGTTCATATACTCTTGATGTCATTTTTATTGGAGATTAGAATTGTTTTGCAAATGAAAAAAATAAGCATCAGCACATATCTACTGACACCTATTAAATAAAGATTCTCTATAACTCATTTTAATAAATTTTATTTAACACTTGAAACCCTTAAGTTTCCCTCATATCTACAAACCAACATAAGTCACATCTGTTATGATTACCGTAGATACATTCTCTATTTTCTTAACATTTCAAGCACTTTACTCTATTTTTTAAAAAAGATTTTATGTGTTTCCACTTACCACTTAAGCAATTACTTTAACTTTGACACCCAAATTTTGATGTTTTTCTTTGCCAAATCTGCCATTTGTCTCAAAAGTTATAAAATCTCTGAAACCATATCAAAATCAAGTATTACATGTTTTGTTTTAGTTGTAGCACTGCTACGCACTCTACATGTTTTCATGTAAAACTTCTTTAAGCTTCTTTGTGGTTAGTTAAGTAACTTTAAAGCCTTGAAATTCTAATGAATTTTACCATTTTTTTGATGAATTTTAACAATATCAATATTTCCAAAATTTAAGGCTTTTTTGTAAATTATTTTTACTTTGGTTAGATTTTAGTTAGATGTTTTTAGTAACAGAATATCTGCTATTTATAATATTATCTATATTTTTTTTTGCATTTTTAATCCATCTTCCATATTTATTTTTGTTGGAATAATATACTTTGCATCAATTTTATGAGAAATCAAATTAGTTATTACTTTCATTGCTCTTGAACCATCAAACCATTTAGGATTATCACTGTTTTGTCTAACTCTATCTAAAGAAGTTATTAAAGCATTTTTATCGTAATTATCACTCATCTCAATTGTTAACATATATTTTTGATTTTCATTTTTATACAAAGTATTCTCTATTAAGTTATATCTTGCATTATTATACCAATATAAATGATCTCCACCTGCTAATATTAAAACATCTGCCTTAATATTTATTTTACCAATTAATTCATTAATATAAATATAAACATCATCAAAAGAACAATTTGGAATATCATTTTTTAAACTATCAAATTTATTTGTAATATCTACAACTCCAAAATTATAATATTTTTTATCTATAATCTTTTTATTATTGACAAAGATTAGTTCAATAGAACCTCCGCCACCTATAAAAACACAAACATTACCATCATATTCAATATCATTATAACATCCTAGAGCAGTATAATTGGCCTCTTCTTCTTGAGATACAACTTGAATTTGTATGCTAAATTTATTATATAATTTTTTATTAATTTCACTTAATTCTTCTTTAGATATATTCCTAAATATACTACATCCATAAATACTTATATTTTTTGTATAGTTTAAAGCATTTTTTATTACTTCATACAATATATTTAAATCATTTTCATTAATTTTATTTTCATTCTTATAATTCTTTTTAAATTCAATTGTGGTAGTGTTTTCATATATTACATCTTCATCTTTGTATATATGCGTTTTTGTATTATTACTTCCTATTTCAATAATAGCAAACATATTATTCATTTTATTTACAACCTTTCTTTTTTTCTTATTTTTATATAGTTTTATCTAACATTTCATAATACTTTATTAGATATTCCCAACATCCTTCTTTATCAGTTATTCCATTGTAATTGTCTCTAATTCTTTCTATAATTTCATTTTTATCTATCCATTTTACTTCTGATAATTCTTCTTTCTGTAATTGTAATTTGGTTGTATCTATTTCTTTGTTTGCAATATAATATTCATTAAAATAATTATTAATAATATCTCCTTTTTTATTTGTTGATATTACCGAACCTATAAAAGTTATATCATTTTTACTTAATTCAATCCCTAACTCTTCTTTGCATTCTCTTATTATCGCTTGAAATCCAAACTCTCCAGCTAGTACATTTCCGCCTGCTGTTACATCCCACATATTAGGCCATGTTTTTTTATTTGCACTTCTTTTTTGTAATAATACTTGACTTTTAGAATTTATTATAAATACACATACCGCTTTGTGCCACAATCCTTCTTTACTGCAATTTGCTCTAGTTTCTGTTTTCCCTGTATACATTCCTCTTTCATCTAACACATCAACTAATTCTTCCATATTTTTCCTACCTTTCCTGAGTTTCATTTGCTTTAAATCTATCTAGAACTTGTATCTCCATTGGAACTAAAGTCCCATCTTCTACTATATTGACTTCTACACCGAAAGAACCTAATCCTTCTCTTAATAATTGTTCATGTTGCATCCATAATGGAAATATTACTTGATCCCTAATATCTCTAAAAGCCTGTCTACTTATTCCTTTATACCTCTTTGGCATTGTTTCAAATATCTCATCTGCTCTGTCTGGAAAAGCTTTAACTAGAAAAGCAATTCTTTCTTTAGCTGTTTCTATATATCCTTCTTGACTTATTTCTGAAGTCTTATACTTAGTTATTGCAGAATCTTTCATAAAAGGCACTTCACTCCAAGGAATACTCCATGATTCATGTGTTGCTTTTCCTAAACACATTTCTCTACAATCAAAACTTGGTCCTACATAATCCATATACACATAATCACCAATTTTCACATTAAGACACACTCCACCTTGAGTATGTATTCTTTCATTTGTTCCTTTTTTCATGTCCTGTAATATAATTACTGCATTTGGCACAGCACTCTTTACTTCCTGTATATACTCTTTTACTCTATCTCTATTAAAAGTTTGCCCACTAGGTAATTTTCCATTAACTCCTTTAGAACAATCACACCTTGCTGTCATCATTGTAACAGGAAATTCACTTTCAACTTGTTCCCAATCTTCTAAAGAATCAATTACATACATCTTATTTAATGGTGTTAGTTGTGGCAAATATTTGCCTACTAAAGCTATTCCCTTACATTTTTTATACATATTAATTAATGGTACATGTTGTTTTTTACTTAAATCTAATATCATTTTTTACTCCTTAATTATATCTTCCAATCTTATTATAAATTGATATTTTTCAAAACTTTATCTGTTCTATAGTTTTGACTTTCAAAATAAAAAGCTAATCTTGAATTATCTCTAATATATCTTTCTTCAAAGTTATTGTTTGTAAAATTTTTTATGGTATTTCTCCAAAATTTTTGAGCTCTTTCATTTTTTAATAATGTTCTAACTTCCCATCTTCCTTTATATAATCCAAACATTTTATTTGCCATAAATGTTCCTGCTCCTATTTTTCTGTACTTCTTAAGAACAAAAAATTCAGCTATTTCATTCATATTTTCTTCATTAAATCTGTATAAAACAAATCCTGCTAATTCATCATTACATTTTAATATATATGGATGTCTATTTTTATCTTGCCAGTATTTTTCAATATACTTACTCATTGTATATAATCCAGAATTTAGCATTGTGAATGTTGCAGTTTCATCTTCAAAAGAACTTAAATCATACATATATAACTGCATTAAATTATATATTATATTTTTGTCCTTTTCTTCTACATTTATTAAATCAAACTTCATTTTTCTTATATAATCAATTTTATAGAAGTACTAATCTATAATTGATTAATCCTTTCATTTTTTAATACATCTACCATATCAATAGGTGCAATTAATTTATTTTGGTAATTAACTATTGCTTTTTTTACATAGCTTCCTCTTAGCATCTTTTTATTTATTTCATCATAATATTTTTTATGATTAGAATCATTTTTCTATTATTTGACATATAATAATATTTAATTCTCCAAGTCTAATTCATTGTTTTTCATCTTTTCTTTTATCGAATATCTATCAAATATTACTAATGGAATCTCTAGTCCCAATTCTTTCATTTGTTTTCTTACTAATTCTATTTTTTCATTTTCTACAGTAGATTCCAATTTATCATTTCCAACATACATAACATAAGATGGTTTCAAAGAACTTTCGTATGAATTTCTAAATAATACTACTTCAGTATTACCTCCAATTTTTTTCTCATCAGATACTAATTCATCATATGAAGCCGAAAAATCCTCAAATGGATTACTACTCTCAACATAATTTATTCCTTTATTAGAATGTATATTTTTATTGGAAATCATTGCAATTAGCTCTGGACTTAATGTTTCTTTTGAAAAACCAAGTGCTATTTGCCCTCTTATTCCATTTCCGTTAAGAATTTCTTTAGGTTTTACAATCATTGCACATAATTGATTTGAAGTATTTGTAATGTAGCTTGTATCAAAACTTCCTACTTGTCCTACCATATCAAAATCAAAAACATAGTCTGTTATATAATGATTCTCTTTAGCTTGATACTGCAATAACATTGTTTCTTTTTCATTTTTTGAGAATTCAAACTTCTTTCCTGATTGTTTTGAATATTTTTCTTCCAAATCTTTTATATATTCATCAAAATTTGATATTGTTCTATCAGGATTGAAAAAGTGCAACATAGCAGCAGAATCCATTTGAGCCAAATCTGTTATCACTATTTCTTGTGTTTTTTCTGGATCATATACTTTTTCTACAACCTGATTTCTGTTTTCAGCTTCATATTCCATAAATGTAGAGTCTATAAAACCTGAAATTTCACTACTTTTCATTACTATTTCGTCTAATGACATTGATAATATTTTATCAATATTATTCATTGTTTCAAGTACACTTTGTGTTTTTGGTAAACTTTCTAATCTCTGTCTTAGCAATTTTAAATTATTGTATCTATTCAAATCATCTTCATTCCATACTTTGCAAAGTGTTGCTTTTTTTCTTCTTTCATCATTAGTATATTTTTTTCCTGAAATTACGATATCATCAAAAATTCCAACTTCAATTTCAGACTTTATATATTCTGGATGCTCTTTCAAATATTTAATTGTATATGTTCCAATTAAATCAGATTCTTTTGCTAATAGCCCCACTAAAATATATTGTTCTGTTTTTGATAAAGCTTCATTATTAAAATACTTCTGAAAGATTGCTTTAAAGTCTTCTTCCGAATAATATGTCACATGATCTTGTAATCCACCAACTGCACTTCTATTTTCATATTTACCATCTAATTTCAATACAGTCTTGTTTCTCAAATATCCATCATTATTATAGCATGCTATTATTTCTTCGCCATACATATTATATAATTCTTCCAAAATATCTTTGGTTATTTTATTTTCTTTAAATATATCAAGCATATTTTTGTTATTTAATGATTTTCTACAAAAATTTTCTGGTTGAATACCTAACTGAAATTCAGATAAATTTAAGCCTGTTGCTTTATTAAAAACTATACAATTAGTCATGTTTCTCAACACATAATTTCTTTGTATATCATCAGAAACTTCCATATTTTCTGCTTTAAACAGCTCTTCTGCAATTTGTACTGTTGTTGCATCTTTATTATTTAAAGCTCTTTGTATATTATTTTTTCCAAATAAATTTATTAAAAATTCATAGCTTTCAACATCATCCATTACTTTAAAATGCTTATATAAAGATTCTCCATACTTTTTACCTAGAGTCTTTGCCTGTATATACTTAAATATATTTCTATTTTTACTGTTTTGTGCAGTCAATGTCCTTGAGTTTCTCGGGTTTTTATACTGCTTATATTCTTCAATTTTTGACTTTATAGTCTTAACAAAATTCATAAAACTTTCCTTTTTACTTATATTATACTCTTAAGCTTTTAATTTTAATGCTGTTACCACCTCTACATGGCTGGTTTATCGCATAAGAACATATATTAGTCAGCTTGTATGTCAATTAAGAACATATTATTGCAAAATCATATTTCACAAAATGAATTTTTCAATTTTTTCGTGATATAAAATTTTATTTTAAAAATAAATTAATATATTTTTCAAATGCAAAAATTTGATTTCTACTATTTTTTCTGGATTAATATCTGTAATATCTAACAAATCTATCTTATGATTTCATCACTATCTGTTAAATCTCCATTAAATCCATATACTTGTTTACACAATGGTGCTTTTCTCTTTCCGCTATGTACAACTACTTTTTCCAAATCTTCATATATGCTATGTAATTTTATACCATACTTTTCCATTGTCTCTATACTCATTTCTTTAAATGCTGGGCATGGTAATACTGTCCCATCATACTTTATATCTAATTTTTCAGTTCCTGCTGTGCATAAATGTGATATTTTTCCATTTAGTGGAATTCCTATCCTAATATTGCCACTATAATGTTCTTTTTCTTTTTTTAATATCTCTGAAAACTCTTTCAATTCTTCTTTACTTAGCATTAACTCTTCTTTATTATCTCTTCCTCTGCCTTGAGGAACAAAATTTAAGACACTTATATTTTTTACACCTGATATTTCTAAGCATTCAATTATATCAGAAAACTGTCTATAATTTGGTTTCATTGGAATAAAGTGTACATCAACATTTATCCCTGTTCTGCTTGCTCTTATCAGCGAATCCATTAAGCATGTAATTAAACCTTTTCTTCCCATTAATTCATTATCAGTTGATTCTTCAAATGCTTGCCAGTCAAATACTATCTTGTCTAATCCTAATTGTTTTAATTTTTCGAACTCCTGTCTTGTTATCCCTTCAAATGATTTTGGTGTTAAACATCTATCGTAATATGCTTTTACATTTATTTTTAATCTTTCATTCCATGGTTCATGTTTTTCTATTTCCTGTAAATCTTGTTTACATTTGTTTTTTATATATTCTATCATTTCTACTGTCATTGCAGATGCTCTTTTTATCCCGCTAGTGAATATAACTGTTTTAATTCCATTATCTTTACAAAACTTTACCATTTCAAATAAATCTGGATGCAAAAATGGTTCTCCACCAGAAATTGATAATTCTTCTATTCCACCTTGTTTTATAAAATGCATAACTGTCTTTTTAAACTGTTCAAATGTAATTATTGTTTGTTTGTCTTGTGATGAATTTGAAGAACAGAACTTACATTTATTAGGGCAAGTCTGTATTATCTCGAAACATAAATCTTTTAACATAAATATTCCTTCTTTTTTATTTAGTATTTGCATATGTTCCCATATTCTAGGTTGAACATAAATTTTACTAAAACATCTTTAAATTTTGAGTTTTTTGCTCCTATTTTGTTTTTAGAGCTGTTTTTAAATATTTTTTCTTTCATTGTAAATTCAAGTATTACAGGATTTATTTTAGATATAGCACCGAAACGCATTCAACGTGATATGTTTGTTAATTATGAATAGTTGCTTTTTATATGTTTGGATATAACTGACTATGTTCTTACATACAAACTGAAATAATATAATATGTATTATGCATATATCAATTTTTATTTAAATTAATTAAAACTATATTCTCTTATTTCACAATTATCTGGCAAATATTTTTCCACCTGTCCATCTTCTGGCAATTCATTAAAATAAAAATGGATTGCCCTAGCTACGCCACCATGGGTTACTAAAAGTATATTTTGACCTCTATATTTTTTCTTGATTTCATCTAAAAATAAATTAACCCTTTCAAATAATTCTGGAACTGTTTCTAAATTATCGATTTTAACTTTAGAATAATAATTCCAATATTCCGTATAATAAAAATTATCTATTTTCGTATTTGTTAAAACTCCACAATTTCTTTCTTCTATTCGATCATCATATATTACTTTTACCTTATTAGAATTTATAATATCACAGGTATGTCTTGTTCTTAAAAGTGGTGAACAAATAATCAAATCTAAATTTAAATTTTTAATTTTTTTAGATGCTTCCTGTGCTTGTTTTATTCCAATATTATTTATATCTTCATTTAATAATTTTCCATTATATATATCTAATCTATTACTATCTGTGTTTCCATGTCTAATTACATATAACTTCATTGTTACTTTTCCTCCTTATATCATTTTTGTAAAGTGTGTATATTCCTGTAAGTAATAAAATCAAATCACCTAATACCATGAACCAACTATGGTAATAAATATAATAAGAGCCGTATAAAATTCCTGTTGTTATTCCAGATATTCTAACTAATTTCATATTTGATTGCCATAAACAATATGATCTAATCATTGAACCAATTGTTGGTAATAGAGAAACCCACCCTGTCCATGAAAAATAACAATTTATCATAATTATTCCTTCAAAAATAAATAGTATTATTAAATATACAGATTTACTAAATTTATTTTTATTTATAAATATAAAAGTCCTTATTAAATTTATTATACTTAAGATTGCGCCTGTAAAAAAGCAGATATTAAAAAATCATATATTGCTTCAAAAAAGCAGTTTAATGATTGAACATATAATGATTTTTTTCTATCTTTAATACATATACTAATACACACTGCTAATAATGCTAAAATACTAAATACCATTTTTTATTTCTCCTATAATCTCTACTTTTTATTTTGCTTAGTTAATCCATACCACCTAATATGGTATGCGTTAGTCACTGAACAGTTGATTTTCCTTGAAATACAAGGCTTTATTTAAGATTTAGAACACATACGCATTCAACATGTTTTGTGAAAGGAAACATGTCAACTGGTTGAACCTTTTCAATATTATATTTTCTTTTTAATTCTTTTAAGTTTTGCACTAAACTTTCTGGTCCACAGCTTATATATACAATTCTTTGAGGTTCTACTTTTAAAATTGTTTGAATTGTTTTTCGGTCTAATCCGCTTCTTGGAGGGTCTACAAATACCACATCAGCATATTCTTTATCGCAAAGCTTTGGAAGTAAGTCCTCAACTTTTCCTGCCATGAATTTAGTGTTTTTAATGTTATTTATTCTGGCATTTTCGTTTGCGTCTTTTACTGCATCTTTTACAATTTCTATTCCATATACTTTTTTGGCAACTTTTGCCACACATAATGATATTGTTCCGATTCCAGAATACAAGTCATATACTACTTCATTTTTAGTCAAGTTTGCATATTTAATTGCTACTTCATATAACAACTTCATTTGCACTGGATTTACTTGATAAAATGACAATGGTGAAATTTTAAACTTTAATTCATTTATTTTATCTACTATAAAATCACTGCCATATAATTTTATTGTTTTGCTTCCTAAAATTGCATTTGTAGCTTCTACATTTATATTTTGTACAACAGATTTAATATTAGGATATTTTGAAGTTAGCTCCTTTATTATTTCATCTCTTTTATACATTTTGCCATCAGTTGTAACAAAAATAACCATAACCTCATTTGTAAATTCGCCGTATCTAATCACTATATGTCTTAAAAAGCCTTTTTTAGTATCTTCATTATACAAATTTATTTTATATTTTTTAACTAGGCCATATACAAAATCTGCAATCTCGTTGATTATTTGCTTTTGAATAAGACATTTTTCATAAACAATTTTATGGCTACCTTCTTCATAAAATCCCATTTTTCCATTTTTAAATGCATACTTGCCTTTATTTCTGTAATTTAAAGGATTTTTCATTTCTATTGTATTATTTACTTTAACATTTAATCCACTATTTTTCATTAGCTCTTTTATGTAATTTGTTTTTTCGTCTAACTGTTTTTGGTATTCAACACCCATATAAAAACATCCACCACATTTTGAGCTTATTTTACATTTTTCCATTTATTTTTCACTTTCTAATTTTTCTAAAAATACTGCAATGCCATTTTCTTCATTTGACAAAGTTACTTCTTTTGCATTTTCTTTTACTATATCTAGGGCATTTCCCATTGCAACTCCTACTCCTACATTTTTAATTGCCATTAAATCATTTGTACTATCTCCAAAAAATATGACATTTTTCGTATCTATATTGAGCTTCTTACATAAAAATTGTATTCCAACAAATTTATTTATGTCTTTAGGATTTATAGCAAGCCATTTTCTTTTTATTTTACTATCAGTGTCCATCATTTCAAATACATCAATGTCATTAAAATTTTCTTCTATAAATTTCTTACACTTGTTATTTTCTTCTTGATTTTTTAGAAAAATATTCATTCTTGCAATTTCTTCTTTTATGTCTTCAAGACTATCAATTTCAGTCCTATCAAGATTAATAGTTTTATTTTTGAAAACATAATAATGATTTAATGTACAAAAATCAATTTCACTTGTTTCATCAAAAAAGTTGCTACTTAATTTAGTTACTACTTTTCTATTTAAATATTTTATATACTGCCCGTTTTCTTGTTTTACATCATAAATGTAAGTTCCATTATTGAGAATTAAATAGTTAAACATTTGAATATCACAAACATGCTTAACACTTGTCAAATTTCTGGCAGTTACACCAACTATTATGTATCCTTTATTTTTTAATTGAGTAAGCTTTTCTTTGTTTGCTTTTGAAACAGTTTTATTTTCTGATAAAAGAGTTCCATCAAAATCCATCGCAATTAATTTATAATTCATATTTTTATCTCCAAAATCACTTTAATTCAAGTACGGCAACACTTTCCACATGCGAGCTATAGCAAAAATTATCCACAGGAGTAATGCTTTTTACTATATATATATCTTCCATTTTTGCTAAATCTCTTACTAATGTGGCAGGATTACAACTTACATATACAACTCTATCTAGTTTTAGCTTGCATAAATTTTCTATTGTTGTATCATCTAATCCTTTTCTTGGTGGATCAACAATTACAACTGTCGGTTTAATATCATTTTTTAATAAGCTGTCAAAAGCTTTTTCTGTGTCACCCAAAATAAATTCTATATTATTTACATTATTTAATTTTGCATTCTCGTTTGCGTCTTTTACTGCTGATTCTACAATTTCTATTCCATATACTTTTTTAACAAACTTTGATGCAAAAATTCCAATAGTTCCAATTCCACAATATAAATCACATAAAATATCATCTGCCTTTAGATTTGCCTTTTCAACTGCTAAATTATACAATTTTTCAGTTTGTTTTGGATTAACTTGATAAAAAGAATTAGGTGATATTTTAAAAGTGTAGTCGCCTAGCTTATCATATATAAATCCATCCCCATAACAAATTATATTTTTGTTTGCTAAGACTACATTTGTATTTTTAGTATTTACATTTACTACAACTGTTTTTATATTTGGAAATTCTTTTACAAGGTTACTTGCATCATATTTTTTCTCACCATTTTGTACAAGAACAACCATTATTTCATTTGTAGCAAAGCCTTCTCTTATCATTATATTTCTAAGAAGTCCTTTTCCTGTTTTTTCATCATATATTGTATCGTTCCATTTTTCTAATATAAACTTTGCTATTTTTTGAGAATTTATAGTTTGAATTTTACATTCTTCAAATTCAATTACATCATGACTTCTTGCTGCAAATATTCCTGGCATTTTATTTTGGCTTATTGGATAAATCGCCTTATTTCTATAAAAAACTGGCTTATCCATTCCAACTGTTTCATCTACAATTATTTTATCATTTAACATTTTATTTACTAAATTTTGAACTTTTTGTCTTTTAATTTGCAAAGTTTCTTTATAATCTATATGTCTTAAACTGCAACCACCACATTTTGGATAAGTTTTACAATCACTTTGTACCCTATGTTCAGATTTTTCTAGTATTTCAACAATTTTTGCATAAGCATAAGATGATAAAACTTTTGTTATATGAATTTTACATTTTTCATTTTTTAAAGCACCTGCAACAAATACAGTAAAATCATTTATTTTTGCAATTCCCTCTCCATCTGTACCATAGTCTGCTATTTTTACTACATATTCTTCATTCTTTTTAATTGGAACTTCCTCTTTCACTTTAAACTCCTATATATTCTTTTTTATTTCTTCTATATTTTTCTCTTTTTCTTGTTCATTTTGATTTTTATTTTCAAAGTCAATGTTTAGATTTATTCCTAAACTATTTAAGAAATCATCTCCATTATCTAATCCTAAATCATTAAAAGTTTTTTCTTTCATAATTTTGCCTTTCTAAAAGTAATCTTTATTACATGCTTCAATTATACCATATTTTTTCCTTTATACAATTATTATTTTTTCAGAAATGCAGATTTTACCTAATGAAAAAATAAAAATAGAGTAGCTTAAATTTTTACTAATTCATTGCTACTCTAATATTATTTAATTTTGGTGACCCCTACGGGAATCGAACCCATGATTCAGCCTTGAGAGGGCTGCGTCTTAACCGCTTGACCAAGGGGCCTTTAGTACTTTATTACTATACCATTTTTTTTAATTGTAGTCAAGAGGTTTATTGTTTTTTATTTACAATGCTGTTTTATTAATTTTATCATTTCATATCTTCAATATATTCGGTTATAATTCCAGCCTCATCTAGAATTTTAAAAGCTTCAGTATCTGGATATTTATTAGCATATACTACTTTTGAAATTCCAGAATTTATAATTATTTTCGCACATATCATACAAGGTGATTTTGTTACATAAATTGTAGATTTACTTATATCTTCACCATTTTTTAAGCAATTTAATATTGCATTCTGCTCAGCATGAACTGCTCTACAGATTTCTTGACGTTCTCCACTTTTTAATCCATATTTTTTTCTTAGACAATTATTGATTGTACATGGTTGGCAGTTATTTGGAACAGAATTATTTCCTTTTCCTAATACTTTATCATTTAATACAATAACTGCGCCTACTTTTCCTTTGGCACAATTAGCTTTTTTAGCTTCTTCTAATGCCATAGCCATAAATTCATTGTAAATCATGATTTTGACTCCTTTTATTTTTCTTAGCACATACTTAATATTTCTTTTAGTCTTTCATCTTGCTTTGTTAAATATAAATATCCAATTAAAGCCTCAAAAGCAGTAGCATAGCTGTATTCCTCTACTGTAGAATTTTTAGGTACATGGTGATTTTGTGCATTTCTACCTCTTCTTACTATGTCTTTTTCTTCATCAGTCAAATTCTCTTCTATATTTTTTAATAAATCTGCTTGACTTGATGCTCTTACATGTTTTACTGCTTCTATGTGCAACTTATGAGGCTTTAGTCTTGTATTATTAATTAATCCCATTCTTATATATAATTCAAAAATGTTATCTCCAATGTAAGCCCAGTTTAGTGGCGACATTGTATCTACTTCTGCCTTATCCTTTTTTCTTTCTATAATTTCCATCATAACTATTATTTTACTCTTTCTAAAGTTATTCTACCTAAATTAGCACTTCTAAAATCTTCTAATATTGTTCTTGAAGTTCTTATAAAATCTACTTCTCCACCTTTTTTCAATAGATTTTTCTTTTCGCCAATATATGTCATAACTTCTACAATTCTTTCATTTTCTGCAATATCTTCATTTTGTAAGATTTTGTCTACAATTTGCTCATTTAATTCATACCTATTAATTAGATTATTTTCGTAATCACTTAACAATAATTTTGTAAGATTATAAGCAATTTCTTCTTCATCTATTACATCACTTTTAATTGTTCCTGTATATGCTAGATTTAAAGCAACTTTTTCATTATCAAGTTTTGGCCATAGCACACCAGGAGTATCAAGAAGTTCAATATTATCAGCAAGTCTTATCCATTGCTTTTGAGTTGTAACACCAGGTTTATTTCCAACTTTCATTGTATTTTTTGTAGAAATTCTATTAATAAATGATGATTTTCCAACATTAGGAATTCCTAGAATCATTGCTCTTACAGTTTTTCCAACTCTTCCTTTTTGAGCAGCTTTTTCATATTCTTCTTTCATTACTTTATTTATTTCATCTTTAATTTTTTTGCTACCTTCACCAGTATTAGCATTGCAAATTATTGCACTATCACCTTGTTTTATAAAATAATTTGCCCATTTGATACTTTCATTTTTATCAGCCAAGTCCTCTTTATTCAAAACGATTATTTTCTTCTTGTTTTTTATTAATTTTTGGACTTGAGGATTTCTACTAGACACTGGAATTCTTGCATCTAATATTTCAATTACAATATCTACAAGTTTTAGGTCTTCTTCTATTTGTTTCATTGTTTTATGCATGTGACCTGGAAACCATGAAATTGAAACCTTTGATAAATCCTTTTCATTTTCAGAATTTTTTCTTTTTTCCGCTCTTACTTTTCTTTTTTGATACATATCCATTTTTTTCACTTCCTTATTCATTATCACTATTTTCATTTAAATATTTATTATAGAATTCATCCATTGAAGAAATGTATTTTTGATCTTGTATAACTCTAAATTTTTCATATTCTTTTTCAGCTTTTTCTACTGCTTCTTTATGAGATATACTGCCACTATTATTTAATATTTCTTTTCTTCTAAATTTTAATAAATCATCAGTGGCAGTTATCCAATCCTTCATTGTCATTACATGTCTTTGTTTTGCTTCATCTTCAGCAAATACTAAAAACATATTTGTTAAATCTTTTAAATTATTCATTTCTTCTTCGTTTAAATAATTTTTTGCAATAATCACATCATATTTATATATTAAACCATCAGGAGAATTTTTCCAATTAGTTAGTCCCATATGTTCTTTATCTGAGTTTGCTCTACTATATATTAATTCGGCAGCAGTATGTCCACTTATAGCGAAATGCAACTTATTTTGAACTATTTTAAAGAAAGTATACGCTTCTTCTGACTTAGGATTGTAATCAGTTGCTGTTGCAATAAATAAATCAGTGATTTTTTGGTATGCCATTCTTTCACTTACTCTAATTGTTTTAATACGTTCTAATAATTCATCAAAATACTTCGTATCATATTTATTTCCATTTATGAAACGTTCATCATTTAATGCAAATCCTTTGGTCATATATTCTTTTAGTATTTTTGTTGCCCATATTCTAAATTCTGTTGCTTTTTTAGAATTAATTCTATAGCCCACAGCAATTATAGCATCAAGACTATAAACTTCAGTATTATAATTTTTTCCATCAGGTGCAGTTATTTCCATTTTGGAAACAACTGAATTTTTATCTAATTCGTTTTCTTCAAATATATTTTTTAAATGCTTTGATATTGCTGGTACTCCAACATCGAAAACTTTTGACATACCTTTTTGTGATAGCCATAAAGTTTCATATTTATAAATAGCATCTACTACAATGTCACCATCACTATTTTTATATATAATTAATTTATTATCTTCCATTAACAATCTCCTTTCCTTTAGTTTTTCATAAGTCATACACTTATCAATTTAAATTAAAATTTATTAGAAAATGTCCCAAAATGTAAAAAAAATTCCTTTTATTTTCAAGGGTTTAATAGTGTTTTTTCATAACTCCCCACTTACCATGAAATTGAAACCTTTGATAAATCCTTTTCATTTTCAGAATTTTTTCTTTTTTCCGCTCTTACTTTTCTTTTTTGATACATGTCCATTATTTATCACTTCCATTCTCTATCATTCTTGCTTCATTTAAAAAATTATCAAAGTCTGATTTATATAATTTATCTTGTTTAACTTTAAATTTGTCATACTATTTATAAGCTAATTCTTGCGCTACTTTTGCAGATATTTTCCCCGCATTGCGTAATATTTCTTTACCATTAAATTGCAAGAATGCATTTAGCTTTTCTGCCCAATCTTTCATAGTCATAGCATTATGATTTTCTGCTTGTAATTCTGCATAATCTAAATACATAGTTACAATTCTATTCAAATCTTTTAATTCTTTTTCATTTAAATAGTTTTTTGCAATGTCTACATCATATTTGTAAATTGGTCCATCAGGGGAATTTTTCCAATTTGTTAGTCCCATATTTTCTTTTTCAGAATTCACCCTGTTATATATTATTTCAGCTGCGGTATTACCGGTTATTGCATAATGTAATTTATTTTGAACTGTTTTAAAAAATTCTTTTGTTATTTCCGAATCTTTATCATAATCTACACTGCAGGAAGAATATATATCTGTTATTTTTTGATAGAATCTTCTCTCGCTTGAACGAATATTTCTAATTCTTTCAAGTGTTTCTTCAAAATAATCCTCGCCAAATATGTAATTAGGATTTTTTAATCTTTCATCATCCATAACTACACCTTTTATCATATATTCTTTTAATACTTTAGTAGCCCAAATTCTAAAGTTTGTTGCTTTTTTTGAATTTACTCTATATCCAACTGCAATAATCATATCAAGGTTATATATCTTTACAGGTTTTTTAGAATTATCAATGTCGGTTTTTCCGACGGTGTTATTTTCGTCAAGTTCACCACTATTTAATATATTATTAATATGTTCTGTTATTGTGCTTCTTCCTACACCAAACAATTCTGCAATCAAATTTTGAGTAAGCCATATATCATTATTTATTAACATTACACTAACCTTAACATCATTGTTTGAGTCCCTATATATTAAAAAATCATGATTAGTTATTTGTAAGTTTTTTTGTCCATGTGTTATTCTCCTTTCTATAAATTTATGTTTATCTTTTAAATCTTTAATATTCATTTCCAATAACCCAACACTTCAAAATCTGCACAATCAAATTCAATGATATTATTCCAATCCCTTTCTAAAATGATATTATCAACTTGTTGTGCTTTATACAACTCATCTAATGTTTTGTAGTCATATTCTTCACTTTGTTCTTGAAGTGATCCACATCTTTGGAATGAACAATGATCGTCATAAATAATAATCATATATTCATTTGGTTTATTTTTAAATATCAAACTTAACTCTGCCTCAAGATGATCTTCATTTATACTTTTTAATAACAATGTTTTTATTTCCTCAAAAGTATATTTTGCCATTTAACCACACTCCTAAATTTCTATTTTATATTTTTCCATCATCAGCAGTTAACGAGCATTTCTCGGTAACTGAATTTTTGTCTAATTCATTCTCTTCAAATATATGCTTTAAATGTAAACTTATATTATCAGTATAACATTTATAATTTTTCCCTTACAGCTTAATTTTCCAATATTTTTTCTCATCCAATACTTCTATATTTTACCATAAAAACAAGTGATTTTCAACTAACCACTTGCTTTTTACTCTTTTGTAAATTTAATTATTAAATCTTAGTAAATATCCATCTGGATCTTGAATAAGAAATTCCATATCTTTTGAAACTTTTTCATTTACTCTATATTCATGAATTTCTAACTCTTTAAAAAATTTTATTTTTTTATCTTTTAATTCATTATACATTTTTTCTACATCAGATACTGCCATGCTAAGATTTATTCCTCTACCATAAGGCTTTTCTAGTTTTCCAACATTCCAGTTTTCATTTTCTTCTTCAATCATGATTTGATTTTCTTCCAACTGTAAAAAGCAAAATTTATCTTCTACTCTCTCATATTTTACTTCAAATCCTAAACTTAAATAAAATGCCTTGCTTTTATTTATGTCTGATACACTTAGTTCTGGTATTAAACTATTAAATTCAACATCATTTCTTATTATTACATGCTTAAAGAATTTTTCTTGAAATTCTGTTAATGCATCAATTTCTTTATTCGAAAAATTCCTGTCATTAGGAACTATTACCAATTTATCGTCATCATCATTTAGTCTATGAATTATTGCAATACATTTGCCTTCAAATTCTTCAACTGGTTCAAATACACCTAAAACATAGCAATCTAATTCTTCTCCATCTCCACTTACAGTATTAGGAATAAAACCATAATTAACAGGATAAATAAATCCGTGTTTTGGGTGTCTACTTCCCATTTTTCTATCAATTATTACTTTTACATTTTGATTTAAAAAAATTTTTGTATCCATACTCCCTCCTTAAATATGATTTTTTATAAAATTTATGACATCAGACTCATCAACTTTTATTCGTTCTTTTTCGTCCTCTGTAATATCTGTAAAATATTTATCTAATTTTTTATATTTTGATATAGAATTTAATGGATAACCTGGATTAATTTTATCAGAAACTTTGTTAACCATGTAAAAATCAGCTTTTTCCCAAGTATATGTACTTTCTTTTCCTGTTTCATCAATTATTGCTAAACCATATATCCATTTACAATTAATCTTTCCATCCTGTCCATATTCATCCACTAAATTTTTATAATGTTCAATCATTTCTTCATCATTTAAAGTTTTTCCATTAACTCTTCTTACAAATAGACCTGGTTGTTTATCTTCTGGAACTCCTTCCATGTACAAAGTGTCGTCCATTCCAATTACTGCATTCTTGCACTTTTCATGACAGCATCTTGCTTTAATTAAAGCATTTTCGACAGCATTTTTTCCATTTTCTTCGCAATCTAGTTTTATATTAAGTTCTTTTATTGATTCTAGTTTAATATCTTCCTTTTGTAGCTTATCAAAAAATCTTGCTATTTTTGCTTGATTTCCTGTTGCAAAAACTAATTCTTTCATTACAACTTCCTTTCCATTTATATTTACTACTTAATTTAGGTCGGAATTAAAATATGCATTAATCTTTTCTTATTTTAATTTGTATTAATTTTTATCAATTTGAATTATATCATTTTTTTATAATAATCACTAGTATATTGGTAAATTTTGTGTTATAATATTTTTTCAAAAGATTTATTTTTAAACCTTTGAAAAAAGTCAAAGGTTTGATTTAAGCTTACCTTTGATTTTTTTAATAAATTATTGGAGGTACAGCTTATGCAAGAAAAGAAAGCACCTGTAAGCATTCTGCTCTTCTATTCTGAAGATGGTATTACTTACTTGGGCACAATTGACCGCAATGTTTTCCTTGACAAGATGAAAAAAATCATCTCATGGTACCCTGATTGCAATCAAAATGCAACTCGGTTAGTTGACATCATCCCTCAGGTGGAATCTTTTACGATTCACTCTGAAATCAACCGTACGCAAGATGTTCCTCTCATCGAGTACAAACTTCTTACTATGAACCCGCATGAAAACAATCGAGTACTTAAGTTACAACGCCCTTATAGCATAATTTGGGCCATTATTGACCAGCATTGTTTTGAGACCAAAGAGCACGGAGTTAAGTACATCGGTCAAATCTAAACCATCTTGCAAAAGGACCCGTAATAGGTAAAGCTCTGCTATACAGCAGTCGCAACCTATCACAGGTCTTTTTTATAATATTTATATTTAATTAGAACTATAAAAAATGCTAAAGCAAAAAAATACTTTAGCATTTTTATTTTATAATGTTCTATAATTATTTTTGTCAGCTCTTTCATCTAGTTTTCTGTCATATTCCTTATTTTTATAAAACCAATCTGTTTTTTTATCAACTGGATGTACTTGCTTATTTCTATCAAGTAACCAATCAAATAAAGCAAATGCCGGAAGCGCAACTCCAACTAGTGAAAATAATGCACTTACATAATCAAAGCTTAGAGAATTTATATCCATTATTGCCTTAATTAAATCTGCTCCAAAATATCCCCAATAAGCTACAATATATACAATTATCCCTAAGAGCTTTCTTTTAGCTATTAATACAAAACAAAATAATGCAACAAATAATAAAGCAATTTCTATTTCTTCATTTATTGGTTTTACCATGAAATCTATTGCCATTGCATTTGTATATGAAGCAATTATTCTTAAAATCCAAAATACTACTGCTATTGCTAAAATCATCCATGTGCTAAATTTTTGCATTATTTTTTCCTCCTATTTTTTCATTAGTCTACAAAATCGAATTCATCTTTAAATTTATCTTTGAATGCTTGGAATACTCTGTTTAAAACTTCTTCATCTTCTACTCCAACATAAGATTCTTCATCACTATCTGAATCTGTATCTTCAACTTTTAATATTACTACTTCACCTGGCTCATCAGATTCTTCGTCAGCAGGTAATAATACTACATATTCCTCATCATCAAGTTCTATTAAATCTAAAAATTCAAATTTAACCTCTTTTCCTTCTTCATCATTTAATACTATTATATTTTCATCCATCTTATTTTTTGTATAGAAGCTATAAACTTCTATACGCTCCTTTCCTTTTTCTTTTATTGTTTATCTAGTTTTACTAGATGCATATT
Source organism: uncultured Clostridia bacterium (assembly GCA_934167095.1). Lineage (GTDB taxonomy): Bacteria > Bacillota > Clostridia > TANB77 > CAG-508 > CAG-245. Next base: position 50,084 of record CAKPKE010000006.1, on the reverse strand, counting down.
AAGAACTTTTTATTTTTCATTCATTTTCATATAAGATTCTAATATGTAGACAGCAGAAATTGTATCAACAATATCTCTTTTTTTATGTTTATTTACATTTAAAAAGTTCATTGTTTTATGTGCTGCAACTGTTGTTAATCTTTCATCTACTGGTACAATATTTATTTTATTAAATTTGCATTTTAGTTTGTGTATAAATTTTTCAGTTACTTCAGCTCTTTCAGTTTTAGTTCCATTCATATTAAAAGGCATTCCGATTGCAAATGTGTCAATTTCATATTCGCTCATTATTTCTTCTAGTCTTTTTAATACAATTTTGTCATTTCCTTGATGGTGAATTGTTTCTAATCCTTGTGCTGTTATTCCTAACGGATCTGTAATAGCTAATCCGACTCTTGCATCTCCATAATCAATTCCTAGTGTTCTCATTTATTATTCCAATCCTATATATGTTTTTACCATTTCTTCTAATAATTCATCTCTTTCGATTTGTCTTATTAGCTTTCTTGCGTTATTGTGACTTGTAATATATGTTGGGTCCCCTGATAATATATATCCAACTAATTGATTTATTGGATTATATCCTTTTTCTGACAATGCACTATATACTTGCTTTAATATTTCTTTAGTCCTTTCGTTTTTTTCCTTTTCTACATTAAAGCTTACTGTTTCGTCTGTAACCATAAAACCTCCATTCTATTACTCTTTTTAGAGTAAGTTTATAAACAATTAATATTACTTTCGCCTTTTTCAGCTGTATTTATATATTCTTCAAGTTTTTTTGTAACTCCTATAAGTGGTGTTCCCTTATAGTATTTGGCAAGAGCTATATTTATTTTTGGTGAAACACTTTCTTCTTCTCCATCATAATCTGATGCAGGTTCAATTTGAAGTGACTCAACTTTTTCTTTCACGCCTGCCATATAATCTGCAACTGCTTTCATGTCAATTCCTGAAAATACTATTGCAAATTTAGGTCCCATATATCTTACAAATATGTATTCATCAGCTAAATCTTGTTTTATAGTTTTACATACTGTTGATATTACTTTGTTACCTGTTTTTCTACTTATTTTTTCATTTACTTCTACTAAATTTGTAATTTTAAATAAACACACTGTTGATTCAGGATATTTATCTATTATCTTTTTACCTTCTGTATATAGATATTCTGCTGTTTTTAGATCAGAATATTCATCATCTCGTACAATTTTTTCTACAATATTTTGATTTTCAACTGTCCTTAGTACAGCTACTATATTATTTTTTACAACTTCCAAAATAGTTGTATCCACATTATCAAACTCATGTGGTTGTCCACCTTCAATTATCCAGTATCCTAAATATACATTGTCTATATATATAGGAAAGAACATTGCAGATTTTGCTCGTCCCATTTCCATTTTTTGATAAGGAAGTTTTTCACCTTCATTATTTACTGTTATATATTTAGGTGTTGCAGTTTCTATGCTATCTGCAAATATTGATTCTTGTTGAAGAGTTCTTAAATTTTCCCAATGTTTTTGGTCTACATTTGATGCTTTAATTTCATATTCTGCACCATTATATACAACTATTGTTGAATATTTTATTCCATATTTTTCAATTAGAATATCATTTATTTTTCTTAGCTTTTCATCAGCAGAAGAGTTTTCACTAATAGTATTCATGAAATCCTGTAGAACATTTAAGCTTTCAATTTGTTTATCTATACTTTTAAAGGCATCTATTTTTTTATGTATTGATATATTGTAGAACATAAGTGCTACTATTATTCCAACTAATAATAGTATTATAAGTATTATCAAAAATTATCACCTCTTCTTGTTAGTAATTTTGTCGCATTTTATTTAGCGTATCATTCATTCTTCTAAATCCTGGTTGTGCATTGCTATTGTAGTCATTATAATTTCTTGGTTGTTGTCTATATGTATTATTAGCAATTAGTGGATATACCATATCTGCAAGTTTTGCAAGCGCATCTAAGAAATATTTTGAATATCCATTTAATGTTACTTCACAATCAGCTAATCTTTCAAGATATTTTGCATAAGTTTGCTCTTCAAATGGTATTTCTGCATATTTCATAGTTGCTTTATTAAATAACGAATTTTGATATGTTGAAGCTGGATCATTATAACATGAAATTCCACCTATAATCATATCTGTTGTTAATTTCTTTAGTCTTAAAGATTTATTTACTACAACTCTTAATTTACTTTCATTTATTGCACCTTTATATTTTAAATCATTTAAAAATGCTGTTAATGGTTGAATTGTAAGTATATCAAATGTTTGAACTAAATATATTTCAGTTGCATTAGCAAAATAATTTATATTTGTTTCAAAATCACAATCTAATAATATTACAGAAAATTCTCCCCTTAGTAAAGTTGGTAGAATTGCTGCACAATCATCAAAATCTCCATTTTCTCCAGGAACACCTGTGAATACAGTAAAATTTTTGTTAACTTCAATTCCATCAATTATTCCATTTTTAAGGTTTTCTGCACATCTTGCAGATTTACTTCTTAGTGTATCATCATTTTGGTTATATATGTAATATGAATTTCTATTTTTAGTAAGATCTACTATTGCTGTTTTTATACCTCTTTGAGAAAGTAGCATTGCTAAATTATTTACTAGGAATGATGTTCCATTTTTTGAAGTTCCTACAAATGCTACTACTTTTTGATTTTGTGCAACAAGACCAGATATATCAACTTTTTCTTGATTTTTTGTTGCTTGTAAACTATTTGTTTTTGGAGCCATATTATTTATTGGTGTATTATATGTATTTTGTATTACTGGTGTAGGCTCATTTTTTATTGGTTCTGGCTCTGCAACTGATTTTTGAACTGGTTCTGGCTCTAGCATTGGCATTGCAACTTCTGGCACATATTTATTATTTTGAATTGGCTCTGGTTCTTCTTCAAATCCTGGTAAGATTTGAGGTTCTTCACTTGGCATATCAAACAAATTTGGAGTCTCTTCAATTTCTTCTTGAGGCTCTTCTGTCATATCAAATAAATTTACAGGTTCACTTTGTGGTTGTGGTTGAATTTGTTGTATTGATATTTGTTCATCAACAACCTTTTTAGGTCTACCTCTTCCTCTCTTTGGTTGCTCTACAACAGGCTCTGGTTTAACCATTGGTTCTTCTGTTGCCTCTACCATAGGTAATTCTACAGGTTCTAGTTCTTGAACTGGAACTATTTCTTGTACTGGTTCTTCTACAACTTTCTTAGGTCTACCTCTGCCTCTTTTTGGTTGTTCTACAATTGGTTCAGTTTCTATTATAGGCTCAACTTGTGGTATTTGCTGAGCAATATTTGGAGTAGGCTGAGCAATTGGTTCTTGGGCTGGTTGGACAGACTCTACTTTTCTTGTTACTTGCTCTACAGGTTGAACTTGTGATTGAGTTGTAGTTTTTTGATAAACTTTCTTTACGTTCTTTACATCAACCGTTCCAGGAATTACAACTGGTTTTGTTGGTTTTATTCCACTTGGTTGATGATTTATAAGTCCTATTGCATTTCTTCCAGAAGGACTAGAGATATTTCTTGAAGTTATTTGATTTTCTTCTTTTTTCTTTATGTTATTTATTTGACCTTTTACACTTCCAATCATTACTTGCTTATACTTATCAGAACTTTCTTCAAGAACAGCTTTTACTCTTAATGGTAATTTAGCTGCAATTATTCTTAATTGATTATCTGTATATTGAGCTGTAATTTCATCAAAGCTTTTTACATATCTATCTTCGTCTTTTCCAAGTTTGTTAAAATATCTTATAATACTTTCTAGTTCATTTTCTGGAACTGTATCAGATGTTCCACCTGAGTATTCTTCAACATCATCGCTATCTATACCATAATATATTTTAGCTTCTTTTTTAGTTCTTGGTTTTCCTATTAATTTGCATACATTTTCGTAACTTCTGTCATTTCCAATAAGTGCATTATAAATGCCTATTCCAAACAATTTAATTATTAATGGATTTGCCTTATTTCTTCTATCTGTTGCAATAAATATTATTGGAATATCCTCACCACTACTATTAGTTGCTTCATCACTAATTCTGTCTAGCCTATCAAATAAGAAGTTATCCATAACTTCATAATTATTATTTGCATAAGCCTCTAAATCTTCGCCTATTACTATTCTATCATACGTTTTATCTCTTTGTAGTTCTTTTATTATTGCGTTGAAATAATAAACATTTTTCCAAGAAATAATTTCTTTATACATAGATTGATATTTTCTGATAATTGCTTCTGAAACCTTTTCATTATTTACAGCAAATAAAACTCTCATTTGTTAACTCCTCCAACCTCTTACAACTATAGCAAACACAAGTGGTAATACTTGGCATATAACAACTAATGTTATACTACTTATCATTAATGCAAAACCTTTATCTCTTACATCAAGTTTTCTGATTCCTATTATATATTGATAAATACCTGCAATAACTATAGTTACAAAACAAAATGGTATACTAAATATTCTTATTTTATTTAATAAGAAAGCTGTTAAACCATAGGCATCAGAACCATAAGCTTCTTTATAGTCTTCTAGAGTATTTAATTCTTTTTCTTTTATTTCAATTAATTTTCCTGTTGTTGTTTGTTCTGCTTCTTGAACATCATTTGCCGCATAATTGTAAACTGTCATGCATGTTAGCATGCTTAATATTATAGTTAGTACTGCAATTATTTTTTTCATTTAGCTTATTCCTTTCTTCTATTTTCAAATTTTCACATATACACATAATATTCTACTACTTAAATAAAAAAATAGCAAGGAAATACTTACTATTTTTTTATTTTTTTCTATATTTTTCCGTATAAATACTGCATCCACTTAAATACTGCATTAGACCAGTTTGTATCAGTTGCATAATGTTTATTTACACCAGCAACAGTAGCCCCATTATAATGACTTCCTGATGCTCTTTCATTATTATAAATCACTGTTCCTTTTGGATTTAAATAATACTTTGCAAAAACTCTTGCAAGAAGGTCTATTCCTTCTGAAACATTTTTAAAAACATAAGCATTATCAGACGGATTGCTGTCATAAGCTCCATATCCAAATAGATTATTTTTATTTTGAGCCATTTTTGATGTTCCCCAAGCACTTTCGTGAATTGCAACAGCTGCTAAAAATATTCCATTTACATTATATTGTTGTTCTGCATAATAAAAATATTGATAATTGTCATTAAACACATTTCTTTTATCTTGTGAATCTCCTGTAAGTACTTTTTTAAATTGTTCAAGTGACAATCCACTCGGCTTATTTAGTAACATATCTTTACTTAAAGAACTTGCAAGCTCTGCTTTTGAGCTTTCTTTTGTTTCTTCTCCTTGTCCTTTTGTAGGATTTGTTTTAGTTAGGCAATCCTTTGGTGCCCAACCTTTATAACTTCCATATTTTACTTTTACAAAGTCACCTGATATTTCAAGTATTGTAACTTCCTCATTTTTATTTACAGATATAATTTTTGTAGAATTTCTATCAGCTTCTGAATAAATTGGAAGAAGACTAGATGTTACATACATTTTGTCATTTACATTTATTTGATATTTTAATGAACTTGGTCCTGTTCCTACTTGAACTATTTTTTCAAGTGAAGATTTTACAAGTTTAGTGCTTACAATTTCTTCTTCAGCAAGTTCACCATTTATGTATTTTTTCTTTGTAGTTACAATTTCTTTTCCATCCATTCCGTCTTGCAAAACTTGGTAGGTTCCTGTTGCAATCGAACTAGAATTTACATATTTTGTAGTAAATTCAACATCTCTTTCTTCTTTTTCTAAGGTTTCTGTAATGCTATCTTTTGTATTTTCTTCAATTATATTTTTGATATTATATTCATTGTTTTCAATTTCTTTTAATTGATAATTTGAGCTCATTGCAAAAACTTCGTTTTCAAAATATTTTTTCTTTATTACCACACTTGCAAAAATTATTAATGTAGACATCACAATTATTGAAATTATAACAGTAATCATATATATTTTATTTTTCATTTTTCACTTACATTCCTTCCTTGCAAGTCAAAAAACTTGATGAATTTATTATATTTTTAAAATTTTCGTCCTCTTTCTACATTTTATCCTAATATTCTTATTTATTCAAGTGTATTTTTTTCCTTAAATTTGATAATATTCTTGCAAAATCAACTCTAGTGTTATAAAATACAAATTGAAATTTTAATTGTAGAAAAAGGAACAAAAATGAACGAATTTATTTCAAAATCAGAAAACGAAACTATTGATTTTGCTTACAATTTTGCAAAGTCGCTTAATAAAGATTCTGTAATAATTTTATCTGGAGATTTAGGCTCTGGAAAAACAAAATTTACTCAAGGTGTTCTAAAATATTTTGGATTAGAAAATGAAATTTCTAGTCCTACTTTTAATATTGTGAATGAATATAATGCTTCACATATTAATATTTACCACTTTGACTTATACAGACTAGCTGACAGTTCTGAATTTTATGCAATGGGTGGCGAAGAATATCTGCATAATGGAATTTGCATATTTGAATGGGGCGAAATGATTGAAAGCATGCTAACACATTATACAAAAATCACTTTTAGCAGAAGCTTTGAAAACGAAAATTACAGAAAACTTATTATAGAAAATTTTTAATTTTAGAAAGGATTATTATGAAAATACTTGCTATTGATACTTCTTCAGCAAATTGTTGTGTTGCAATTTCTGAATGTTTAGATGATAAAATTGACATACTCGTAGAAAAAAATAATGACGATGAAAAAACTCATTCTCAAAAACTTATGCCTATGGTAGACCAAGCTTTTAAAGAAGCTAACTTAAGCTTAAATAATATTGACCTTGTTGCATGTTCTATAGGTCCTGGCTCTTTTACAGGAATTCGTATTGGAATTGCATCTTGCAAAGCTTTTGTTGACAGTAAAAATATTAAAGCAACTGGTATTTCTTCACTTGAAAGTTTGGCATACAATACTTCAAATAATGGCTACATTATTTCTTTAATAGATTGCAAAAATTCAAATGTTTATGGTGGGTTCTTCTATAATGACAATGGCCATTATGAGAAAAAAGCAGATTTTATTGCAGATAATATAAATATTGTTCTTGCAACATTCCTATCTCAAATTACTAGTACAAAAGACCCTATTACTTTTGTTGGGGATGCTTCTATTTTATATAAAAACTTAATTACAGAGTCAGCTTCTGTTTTTGAAAATGTAGAATTTTGTGATAATAACACACAAAATGGCATATCTCTTACAAAATGCGCCTATTCAAACTTCAAAAACGGAAAAATTGGAGATTCTAATATGCTTTCTCCTCTTTACTTAAGAGCATCTCAAGCAGAACAAGCTCTTAAAAATAATAAATTATAATTTGGCTTTTGTTATTTTCAAAGTCAAACAAAAACTTTTATTATATCTTTTAGTAAAGCAAGAAAGGAATTAAATTTAATATGGAATTTTTACAAATGAATTTATCTGATTTAGAAGAAATTAAAAATTCTTTATATGCTGACTTTGATAATTTTTGGACTTATGAAACTTTAAAAGAAGAACTTAATTCTAGTACTTCAAAATATTTTATTTGCAAAAATCAAGATTTAATTTTACGGTTTTTGTGGAATAAAAATAATCTTTGATGAAGCCGAACTTATGAATATTGTTGTAAAAAAAGACCATCGTGGTCAAGGCATATCAAATTTTATTTTAGAAAGCACTATAAATTTTTGTAAAGAAGCAAAAATTAAAAGTATAAATTTAGAAGTTAATGTAGAAAATACTATTGCAATTAACTTATATAAAAAGTATAATTTCAGTAAAGTCGGTTGTCGAAAAAAGTATTATAATAACGAAACAGACGCATTACTTATGACATTAAATTTACAATAGATAATAAATGGAGGATTTACAAATGAAAAATGAATTTGAACTTTCATACAAAAAATTAAAATCAACTTGCAATGTTGACCTTTTTAATTTTGATACAACAGACACTTTACAGCCTATCAACACAGGAATTGGTCAAGACAGAGGAATTAAAGCCTTAGAATTTGGTCTAAATGTTGATATAAACGGATACAACATCTATCTTGAAGGGCCTAGTGGTGTTGGAAAAACAATGTACACAAAACATTACTTAGATACTATTTCTAAGAAGAAAAAAACACCTCAAGATTGGTGTTACGTTTATAACTTTGATAATCCAAATGAACCAGTTGCAATTTCACTTACTGCAGGTCAAGGAAAAGAATTCAAAGAAGCTATGGACAGATTTATTGCTGATATAAAAAGAGATATAAAAGAAACTTTCAGCAATGATGATTTTGAAAAAGAAAAAGCTCTTTTAAAGCAAGAATATGAAACAAAAAGAACTGTTTTAATGGATAAATTAAATGCTACTTCTATTCAATATGGCTTTCAAGTAAAGTCTGCCAAAAACGGTATTTATATGATGCCTGTTATAAATGGTAGAACCATTGAAGAAGAAGAATTTGAAAAATTAGATGAGCAAATCAAAAAAGAATTTGAGGAAAAATCTAGCATAGTTCAACAACATGTTATGGAAGCTATCACTCAAATAAAAATGATACAATCTGAAGCTGATAAAAAAGTAAGTGAATGGCAATCAAACGTTGCTCTTCTTACAGTAAACGCTCATATTAATTATATAAAAGCTAATTTCAAAAGAAACAAAAAAATAAATAAATTTTTAGACGATGTAAAAAAAGATATTTTAAGAAATATCAACGCATTTTTAACAGCTGATGATGAAAAAAATCAACAACCACCACAACCAATGCAAAGACAAGAACTAGTAAAACCTTGGTTAAATTATAGAGTAAATTTATTTATTGATAACAGCAACCGTGAAGGTGCTCCTGTTATAATGGATTCAAACTACTCTTACCCTAACCTATTTGGTAAGCTTGAATATGAAAATTACTATGGTAGCTTAAAAACAGATTACACAATGTTAAAGCCAGGACTTCTTCATATTGCAAATGGTGGATATTTAATCATGCAAGCAACAGATATTTTATCTAACCAAATGTGCTATGAAACATTAAAAAAAGTTCTTCGTACTAAAGAACTTGGAATAGAAAACTTAGTTGACCAACATTCTTCTATGGTCATGGTTTCACTAAAACCAGAACCTATTCCACTTAATTTAAAAGTGATTGTAATTGGAAGTGATTCAATTTATCAAACATTAATATCTGTTGATAATGACTTCAAAAAGTTATTCAAAATAAAAGTAGAATTTGAAGATGATGCTCCATTTTCTCAGGAAAATATGAATAAACTTGCTCAAGTAGTTCATGGTTTTTGCTTAGCCGAAGAGCTTCCACCTCTTGACAGATCTGGAATGGCAAAAATAATAGAATTTGCATCTCGTCTAGCTGATGACCAATCAAAACTTTCTACTAGATTTAGTGAAATTACTCAAGTTGTTGGTGAAGCAGCAACACTTGCAAGATTAAAACGAGAAAAAGTAATCACTGGAAAAATTGTCGATGAGGCTTTAAAACAAAGATTAGAAAGAGCTCAAAAATACAGTGAAAAATACATGGAAATGATAGATTCACACACACTTTTAATAGATACTACAGGATTTAAAGTTGGACAAATCAATGGTCTAACAGTTATGAATGTTGGAACTTATGCTTTTGGACTTCCTGCTAGAATAACAGCTAGTACTTATGTTGGAAAAAATGGAATAATAAACATTGAGCGTGAAGTTGACATGTCTGGTTCAACTCATTCAAAAGGTGTATATATTCTTACTGGATATTTAGGAGAAATGTTTGCACAAGATATTCCTTTATCACTAACTGCAAGTCTATGTTTTGAACAATTATACAATGGCGTGGATGGTGATAGTGCTTCTAGTACAGAGCTTTATGCAATACTTTCAAGCCTTTCTGGAATACCAATAAATCAAGCAATTAGTGTTACAGGTTCTGTAAATCAAAAAGGTGAAATTCAACCAATCGGTGGAGTTAATGATAAAATTGAGGGTTTCTTTAAAATATGTAAATCAAGAGGCCTTGATGGAACTCAAGGTGTTATGATACCAAAATTAAACGTTAAAAACTTAAATTTATCAGATGAAGTTGTTGAAGCAGTAAGAAACAAGCAGTTCCACATATATGCTATTGAGACAATAGAGCAAGGAATTGAATTATTAACAGGAGTTCCTGCTGGAAAGAAAGATCCTGTTTCTGGCAAATTCCCTGCTGGTACAATCAACTACTTAGCTTATGAAAAATTAAAGAAATTTGCTAAAATTAGTAAAGAAGATTAAAAAATATAATTTATAATTTCCATTAGATTAAAAAAATTCTAATGGAAATTTTTATTTTTTTATCATTTGAAATTTCTAAAGTAAATTCTAGAGCAAAAAAATAATTCAAGCTATTAAATAACTTGAATTATTTTTAATATTTATTATTCTGCTTTTGGTGCTTCAGCTACAGGAGCTTCTGCTACTTCTACAGTTTCAGTAGCTTTAACTTCTTCTACTACTGGTTCAACTGTTGTATCAGCTTTTACTTCGATATATTTAGATTCGATTTTTGCTCCTACATTTTCCTTTGTCTTAGCTGCTTTACCAACTCTATCTCTTAAGTAGTATAGTTTAGCTCTTCTAGCTTTACCAACTCTTACTACCTCTACTTTTTCTACTAATGGTGAGTGAACTAAGAATGTTTTTTCTACTCCTACACCATAAGCAATTCTTCTTACTGTAAATGTTGCATTTACACTTCCACCTTGTTTTTTGATTATTATTCCTTCAAAAACTTGGATTCTTTCTCTATTTCCTTCTTTAATTCTTTGATGAACTCTTACTGTATCACCAATTTTTAAATCAGGAATTTTATTCTTTAATTGTTCATGTTCAATTGATTTTATAATATCCATCTTGATATCTCCTTTCATAAATTTTTATTTTAACTTTTATAAGTCAATGTTTTTTGCTTTTTCCTGTTCTTCCTTTGTCAAAAGATCAGGTCTTTTTGCAAAAGTATTTTTCAGAGAACTATTTTTTCTCCATTCTTCAATTTTTTGATGATTTCCTGATTGTAAAACTTCTGGGACTTTTCTTCCTAAAAAAACTTCTGGTCTTGTATACTGACTATATTCAAGATAACCTTTTGAAAAAGATTCTTCTGTAGTTGAATCTTTACTTAAGACTCCATCGACATATCTACTTACAGAATCAACTAATACCATTGCTGGTAATTCGCCACCTGTTAGTACATAATCTCCTATTGAAATTTCTTCATCAACAATTTCATCTAGAACTCTTTGGTCAATTCCTTCATAATGTCCGCATAACAATATCAAATGTTCTTCTTTAGCAAGTTCTTGAACCTTTTTTTGATTTAATGTTTTACCTTGTGGTGACAAAAATATAACTTTAGCATTTTTATCTTCAACAGATTTATATGCATCATATACTACATCTGCTTTCATTACCATTCCTGCCCCACCACCATAAGGTGTATCATCTACTTTTTTATGCTTATCTTTTGAAAAATCTCTGATATTTATTGTATTAATTTCTATCAAATTTTTCTTAGTAGCTCTTTCGATAATACTGTGTTTTAATGGTTCAAACATTTCTGGGAACAAAGTTAATATATCAAATTTCATATTTGCTCCTTATAGTAATCCTGGAATTATATGTACAATAATTCTTTTATTCTCTAAATCAACTTGTTTTACAACATCTTTTATTGCTGGTAATAATATTTGTTTTCCTAATTCATTTTTAACAACATATATATCACTACTTCCATGATTATATATATCATCAACTGTGCCTAATTTAACATTTTCATCAGTATAAACTTCTAATCCTATTAAATCAGCTATGTAATATGTTCCTTCTGGCAAATCTTCTTCATCTTCTCTATTTATTTTTATATATGAGTTTCTTAAAAGTTCTGCATCTTCAGGAGTATTAACACCTTTTAATTTTAATATAACAGTATTTTTATGATACTTTACATTTTCAATTTCATAAGATGTTTGTTTATTACTTTTTTCAAGTAATATTTTATCTAATCTTTCAAACTTTGTAATATCTTCTGTAAAAGGATTAACTTTAACTTCTCCTTTTATTCCAAAAGTATTAACAATTTGGCCAATTTCTAAGTATTTATTCATATTATTCCTCAAATATTATTCCTACTTTTTTATGTTCTTTAGCAGTTATAGATTTCATAACAGTTCTAATAGCTTTTGCTATTCTTCCTTGTTTACCAATTACTTGGCCCATATCTTCATCTGCTACTTTAACTTTTAAAAGAATTCCTCTTTCATCATCAACTCTTGTTATTTGAACAGCCTCTTTATTCTCTACTAAGTTTTCAATTATTGTTTTTAAAACTTCTTCCATAAAGAATTTCCTTTCTGCTTAGATACTATTTTGCTCTTTCTATTAAAGCTTTAACTGTATCTGTTGGCTTTGCACCATTTTTAATCCATGTAGCTACTTTTTCTTTGTCTAGGTTTATTGTAGCTGGATCTGTCATTGGATCGTAAGTTCCAATTTTTTCTACTATTCTTCCATCTCTTGGTGATCTTGAATCAGCAACAACGATGTGATAGAATGGAGCTTTCTTTGCACCTACTCTTTGTAATCTTATTTTTACCATATTAATTCACCTCCGCAAAATTTATAAATATTTATATTTAATTTTCCTACTAGTTGTAGTAGTAAACATTAAAAACTTTTTAATTATTTTAATTGATTCTTTAAATTTTCTAATTCTTTAGCATCCATGGTTTTCATTTGCCCCATCATCTTTTTCATAGACTTTTTATCTTTCATTTGCTTCATCATTTTTTGAGTCATTTCAAATGATTTCATAAATCTATTTATTTCTTGTACTGAGGTTCCACTACCTTTTGCAATTCTTAATCTTCTTTGTCCATTTAATATTTTAGGATTTCTTCTTTCCTTTGCTGTCATTGAACAAATTATTGCTTCTATTTTATCAAATTCTTTGTCATCTACCTTTAAATCCTTAATGTTGGCCATTCCTGGTATAAATTTAAGTAATGACGAAAAAGAACCCATTTTTTTAACTTGTCTTAATTGCACCAGATAATCATTTAGGTTAAAATCCTTTTTATCTAATTGCTGAGCGATTTTTTCAGCTTCTTCTGCGTCAAAAGATTCTTCAGCTTTTTCAATTATCGAAAGAACATCTCCCATTCCTAAAATTCTTGATGCCATTCTTTCTGGATGGAATACTTCAAGTTCACTTAGTTTTTCACCAGTTCCTGCAAATTTTATTGGTTTACCAGTAACTTTTTTAACTGATAATGCAGCACCACCACGAGTATCACCATCTAATTTTGTAAGTATTACTCCATCAATTCCTACTTTTTCATTAAATGCAGTTGCAACATTTACAGCTTCTTGACCTGTCATTGAATCAACTACTAAAAGTATTTCATGTGGATGTACACTATTTTTTACATTAGCAAGTTCTTGCATAAGCTCTTCATCTATTTGAAGTCGTCCTGCTGTATCTAAAATTACAACATCATTTAACTTAGAATATGCAACACTAATTGCTTGTTTTGCAATATGTACAACATCTTTTGAGCCTTCATTTGCAAATACTGGAATGTTTAATTGAGCACCAACTACTTGTAATTGTTTTATTGCAGCTGGTCTATAAACATCACATGCTACTAGCAATGGCTTTTTTCCTTGTTTTCTAAGTAGATTTGCAAGTTTTCCTGCTGTTGTTGTTTTTCCTGAACCTTGAAGTCCTACTAACATTATTATTGTTGGTGGATTTGAACTAAAATTAATTCCAGTTTCTGTTCCTCCAAGTAGTTCCACAAGTTCGTCTTTTACTATTTTAATAACTTGTTGTCCAGGAGTTAGAGATTTAAGTACATCTTGGCCTAGGGCTTTTTTCTCAATTTCAGCTATGAATTCCTTTACTATTTTATAGTTAACATCAGCATCTAGAAGTGCAAGTTTTACCTCTCTTAGCATTTCTTTTAAATCTGATTCTGTAATTCTTGATTTTCCTCTTAATTTTCTTGTAAAATCTTGTAGCTTGCTTGATAATCCCTCAAATGCCATTATAAACCTCTCCTTTTCTTATGCGTTTAGCATTGTTAATTCTTTTCTTACACTATTCAATATTCTTTCAACTTTTTTATCAGATGAATTATCTGTTATTTTGCTTAATTCTGAAAGAATGTTTTGAATTTGTTTTTCAGTTTCTAACTGCTTTTTCATAATTCCTAGCTTTTGTTCGTATTCCAAAAGCTTTGTTTCTCCCTTCTTTACAATGTCATTAACAGCTTGCCTTGTAATATTGTTGTTTTCAGCAATTTCAGTTAGTGATAAATCTTGATTTGCATAGTCATTTATAACTTCTTTTTGTTTTTCAGTTAAAAGATTGCCATATATGTCGCAAAGCATTCCAAGTTCTATCTTTTTTTCCATAAAATTACTTCCTTATCTTATTTAATATTACAAACAAATTAACTTTCTTTTGTAATGCTATAATACTTTACCATATTTACGTGTATTTGTCAAGCATTTTTGCTTTATTTTTATAAATAGCCAAAAAGTAATTATTCTTCGAAAACTCCTCTTATTGTTATCTGTATGCTTATTTCGTTATATACTTCTGTTCTCTATGATTTGGCTTATCAGGTATTGTCATTTTTAATTTTCCATCATTTAATAATGGTTTCATATATTTTACATAAAAACTTCTTCTGTCTTTTAATCCTAAATATTTCATTATTTCTTTTGCTTTTCGCGGTTTCTGGCAAAACTCCATTATTTTATTTTTTATTGTATCTTGGTTAATATCTTGGTGTGTATATTTGTGGGCATCTTGGTGGGTATCTTGATGGGTATCTTGGTGGGTATCTTGATGGGTATCTTGGTGGGTATCTTGGTGGGTATCTTGATGGGTATCTTGGTGGATATCTTGGTGGGTATCTTGGCAGGTATCTTGGTGGGTATCTTGGTGGATATCTTGGTGGGTATCTTGATGGGTATCTTGGTGGGTATCTTGATGGGTATCTTGACTAAATCCTTCATGAATAAATATTGTTGTTACAAAATAATCTCTTGATTCATTTGTTTCAAATTCAGGTTCTTTTGAGCCGTTGTTTTTTAATGCTCTCTTAATTTTAGGTAATCCGGTATTTCTTCCCTCAGTTAATTTTAATTCTTTTAAAAATTCTCCTATCCTACGATTTCTATATTTTCTTGCTATTATGCTCTTATTTTCCATCGATTTTTCATTTATTGAACGGTCTGGCCCAGGATAACTCACTATATAGATTCTATCTTCCATTATTCTTACTTCTACAGGTTCTCTAATATCATATCCTCTATGATACACAGCATTTACTAAAGCCTCTTCTATAGCTTGGTATGGATAATTAAAGAACCTTTCAGCTTCTGCTTGTCCTTCGATCTTTAATATTTTTTCTTCAATTACAGTATTTCTTATAAATGTTAAAGCACTTCTGATCATGCTATCTATGGGTCCTTTAAATATTCTTTCTGTCATATCATCACCTTCAGAACCATTTCTTAGATCAACTATTTCTATTTGTGAATATGGAAAAAACTTTTGAGGTTCATCATTAAAAAACATTAATCCAACATTTAATGGCTTCATATATTCTGGAGTTCCATCTACAATTCTCATACTTTTACATAAGTCTATAAAATTTATATTTTCAGACTCCTTTAATAAATCACTTTTGGTTTCATATAAATAACTCTGAATTAGTGGTAGTTTTAGGTCTTGAATTTCAGCTTCATGGTTCATTCTATCATCAAAAGGAATTGTCCTTGCCATATCATATAATTCTTTTTGTTCGGTTTCTGTTGCTCTAACTGTGCTTGACATTTTTCTTATATAATATGCATACCCTCTTAAAAATTTTTTATCTAAAGTTACAGGACATTTATACGGTCTTGTTTGTCCTCCAAAGCACCACACTACTAATATATTTTTTCCTTTATATTTTGTAACATCAACTATTGGCGTATATGATGGTTGAATTAATTTACACTTTTCCAATAACTCCTTTTGTATCTTATCTATTTCACGTAAATTTATTCCTGAAATTGGTATTTTAGGTCTTCCATTTTCTTCCTCAACGCCTATTAGAATATACCCTCCACCCCAATTATCAATATCATTTGCAAAAGCACAAACTGTATGTAACACAGATTCTGGATTCCAATTTTTCTTTAGTTCTAATCTTTCATTTTCTACAACATTTTCATTTAATATATTGTCAATACTTGTAGGTAATTTCATTTTTTCACCTTGCCTTTACTTTATTTTTTGTACCAAAATTAGACATAATAAGTCTTCTTATTACTCGTTTTCATTTCTTATTTTTGGGTTTTAATTTAGATTTAATTTTTTCAAAGATAAATTCTTTTGATTAAAATAAACAATATTGTTTTTTACGATTCTAAATCTTTCTACATTATATTACCTATAAGGCTTAAAATCAAGAAAATTCGTTCTTCAAATTATTACACTTTTCCACAAAAAAACAAGTAAAATTTTAAAATTCTACTTGTTAAGATATTATATTTTTCAAAACCATTTATACTCTTTTATTTATTCTATAGTATAAGTTGCTCCATCGGAACTTTCTTTTAATATAACACTGGAATTTAAACAGACTACTGGGCGTATTCCATTAGTATCATTAACTGTATATTTTCCAACATGATCAGCAATATTGTCCACAAAATTAACTCCTATCTGATTATCTTTACTAGGGCTAGCTAACCAGTAATTAAAATTTCTATTAAAAACTGTATTCTTTTTGATTCCGTCATTAATCGTCAAATCATAACCTGCATTATTTTCATCTTCTATAACAATTTTGGTATCAAAATATTTATTATATGATTTAACAAACATTTCTAAAGTTGGGGCTCCTACCGCCCATTCAGCTTTATCCGTTTTGTATGATACATTCCATATACTACTATCTAATAAGTATTCAGTAGCTTTCATATTTTTATAATTACTTGAATAATTTATTTTTCCAGCTTCATTTTGAGATGGTATATATGTCTTGTATAGCCAACCAGCTTGTATTGCTGGATATTTTTGTTTAAATGTTTCACTTCCATCAAAATCACTTGTTCCATTATATTTGCTTTCTTCTTGAATTGCATTTTCTAGTGTCTGATCGCCAACATTATTTCTAGTTATCAAATAAACATTATTGTTATCTGCATAAAATATTTCCCAGATATTACTTCCACCTTGATAATTAGTTACTACTTTTCCATAATCTTCTGCTGTTATTCCAGAAGCTGTTACACCCACTGTTTGTTTTATATAATCTGATGCTGTATTTAAACTTTCTCCCTCTGTTTTTTCTGCTTCCAAAGTTTTATTTTTTGCATCTTTTGCATTATTTATTAATCCATTTTGTCCTAAAACTAGGCTAATGCTAACACTTGCTAGTATTAATAAAACTACTATTGTTACTACTAAAGCAATTAATGTTATACCTTTACTTTTATTTAACATTTTTGTAAATTCTCCTAACCACTTATATTAATACTGCTCTGAACCCATTATGATACGCTGCATCTCCATTTGTTCTTGAAAAAGCAAATGCCCCTGAGATATTAAGATCATAAAAATGTCCACCTCTTCTAAAAAATATATCTGCCAATGATGGAAAAACAGATGCATCTTCAAAGAAAGAATTTCTATTATAACCATAACCTTTTTCTGATGTTTCTAGTACAGCATCTCCATAAATTTTATTTTTTAAATTTTTATTATAATTCCAGTTCAAATCACTTGATTTATCATATTCATATATGCTATCACTACTTACATCATAAGGATATACAGTAAAATATTTAGTGCTTATCTTGGCTACTTGATTTTTGCTATCAACCTCAAAACTTCTTTTATATTTTTCATCAGTCCTATTGGTATATGCCAGTAAACTATTGCCCCATTCTATTCTATTTCCATTTGGAATATATCCAGCTGTTCTTTCCCAGTCACCTCCAGACATATCAAATACTCCATACGCATTGCCTGTTGTACTTGCACCACCGCCATCTTTATCTTTCCATATTTTTATATTTGCACTTTTCCTTTTTTCTTTATCATTTATTGTTTCCACTGTTGTAATTTTGAAATTTGCATTCTTGTCTAAAACAGCTTCTACTCCAGTTATTGCATAAACACTAGCAAATTGATTTCCTTCTTCTTTTGTATTTTTAACTCCACCATTATTTATAGATATATTATTTGTATGAACATCTTCTCCATTTAGTCCGTATTGACTTTGTGCCAAATAGCTACATGCTCCCCATTCACTATTTTTCATCATATGACTATCAGTGTCATCTCCAAGTCCATATATATTTCCGTTTTCTGTTAAAACACTACATAACGCAAATACATCCCCTATACTTATATAATTAAAAGAATATGCAGTGCCTTGAAATGTTGGATAACTAATATTAGTACTACCAACAGTATAAATCCCATCAAGCCAATTTCTTGCTGTAGTTTCTCCATTTCCTGACAAACCATTTTCTAATGGCGTAGTAAATACTTTTTCTTGAGTATATTTAACAGAGCTTTTTACATTTTGAGCACTATTCCCATTAGATGTTGGATAGGCAGCTTCAAATTTTGCAATCCATATTCCACTTATTTCACTATCCCAACCACCATTTCTAAAATTTACACTAGTTTCATCTGAAAAAGCAGGATGAACCGTATATTCTTTTGTTGTATCAGGATTACTATCTTCTGTACATCTTGATGCTTTTTTCAATTCATCTCCATCATAGTAATAATCTGTTGTTCCAATTAAAAATACAACATCAAAAGTTTTATTATCATTATTCATTTTATATGCAAATCTTGGTATCCATGTCCACATACTGCCATCTTGAGTTTGTACATTAGCCCACTTTTTATCATTGTAATTATACCAATTGTCATCATCTTGAGTTGTTGTTTTAACTTCATATATTTCATCACTACCAAGTTCAAAATATATAGGTGTCATTCCATTTTTTAGATTTGGTTTATTAACACTTTTATTTTTATTATAATAGCTTGATATCTGGGCAATCTGTGCTTCGCTTTGTTCTATTTCAGATAATTCTTGTTCACTTTTTCTTTTCGTAGTATTTGCTGCATTTTTTGCATTTTCAATTATTCCATTGTCTCCTAAAATAACACTAATACTAACACTTGCAAGTATTAATAAAACTACTATTGTTACTACTAAAGCAATTAATGTTATAGCACTTTCTTCTCTTATCTTCATTTTGTATCCTCTCATTATTCTATAGTATATGTTGTACCATCAGAACTTTCTTTTAATATAACACTTGATTTTAGACAAACAACTGGTCTTATACCAAGTTTATTAGTACCATAATTACTACTACTAATATAAGCGCCACCATAATTGACTATACGCATAATTTCATTTCCATCGCCGCTAGGACAATTAAGCCAGTAAGAATATCCATGGTTATATATATTACTTTGCTCAATTCCAGATATTATTCTATCATTTATAGGTAAACTTTCTTTTGTATATAACTCATCATCATATTTATATCCGCTTCCACTTGGTGTTTCAATTGTTATTATTTTATCTGTAAACATTTTATTATATAATGCCACAAACAATTCTAACGTTGGTGCTCCTATTGCCCAATTTGCTTTTTCTGTTTTATATGTCACATTCCACACACTACTGTCCAACAAATATTCTGTACATTTCATATTTTTATAATTGCTTGAATAATTTATTTTTCCTGTACCACTTTCTGCTGGAGTATATATTTTATTTAGCCAACCAGCTTGTACTGCTGGATATTTATTTTTAAACTCTTCACTTCCATCAAAATCACTTGTTCCATTATATCCACTGTTTTCTTGAGTCGCAATTTCTAAAGTTCGACTTCCAACATTATTTCTAGTAATCAAATAAACATTATTGTTATCTGCATAAAATATTTCCCAGACATTACTTCCATCTTGATAATTAGTTACTACTTTTCCATAGTCATCAGCTGTTATTCCAGAAGCAGTTACACCCACAGTTTGCTTTATATAATCTGATGCATTATTTAAACTTTCTCCTTCTGTTTTTTCTGCTTCTAATGTTTTATTTTTTGCATCTTTTGCATTATTTATTAGTCCATTTTGGCCTAAAACTAGGCTAATGCTAACACTTGCAAGTATTAATAAAACTACTATTGTGACTACTAGAGCAATTAATGTTATAGCTTGTTCATGTGAATTACAACACTTCATTTGATTTTCTATAATATTCTCTTTTTTTAATCTTTCTTTTCTCATTTAAACTTTACCTTTCGTTCGTTTTTTATTATTTTTATACATAATTCAAATTTTATGCATATTGTTATGTAATACATAATTTATTATGTATTACTAATATTATATTAATAGCATTTTTAATATTCCAGTGACTTTTATTCATATTTCATACTATATTTTCATATCTCATATTTGCATAACTACCACAAAAAAATTGAACCTGAATTGCTAAAATTTCTTACTTAGCAACTTATAGTTCAATTTTTAATCTAATTAATCTTTCTAATTTTCAATTTTATTCTCATTTAATTTCTAAAGTTCAACTTCTTTATTTAAGTACAAGCTATAAATTTCAACTTTGTCAACTTTTCTATTTAATGCTTGCTCTAAAGCTTCTTTATATAAATTTAGCTGTGGCTTATATTTTTCTACTAAAGTATTTTCTTTGCCCGCTTCTACATAGTCTGTTTTATAATCAACTAACACAAGCTCATTTTTTTCATTTATAAAATACAAGTCTATAACACCTTGGACAAGTATGTTCTCATCATCTCCATTTGTATCATAAAGACTACTTGCCTTTACTGTTATATAAAATGGCTTTTCTTTGTATGCTTCTTTTGCTTTTGAAATCTCGCTCCATAAATTAGATTTTGTATACATTAGTATTTTTTCTACATTTATCGTCTTTTTTTCTTCTTCTGAAATTATGTTTTTAAAAGCAAGTTCATCAATCAATTCTTGTACTTTTTGTGCATCATATTCTATCTTTTCATTCATTTTTTGAACGCATAAATGCATTAGAGTTCCTTTTCTTGCACTACTTACTTTTACTTCTTTTTCTTCATTTAAGAACTTAGGGCTTTGCGTTAAAATTCGTACTTTCTTATTTTCTAAGCCACTTTCAACTATTTTTTCTCCATCATTTACAGCTTCATTACTATCATCAAAGTAGCTTTCTTCAACCTCAATTCTAGATTTTTTAGTTTGCTCTTTAACTTCCATAACATTCTCTAATTCTTTTATTTTTGTAACCGAAGTTTTAGTTGGCAGATTTATTACATCTTTATGTGGATACTTCCACATAATTATATTTTTAATTTCTTCTTTATATTTGTTATCCTGATTTTTTGAAAAGGCTTCTGCAAAATTCTTTTCTTCTTCTATTTCCTTTTTATCTTCTATCAAATCGTTTTTGTTTACAACATCTAAAGTGAAAATATCTTTTGTATTTTGCACGCCCTCTTTCATATATATAAGTTCTAGCCAGTCCAAATAAGTTTTATATTTTCCTATTAAATATGGACTTATTTTTCCTTCACTTTTATATGCTTCTAATAATTTTGACTTTTCTTCCATCTTTTTGCTTGCTTCTTTTTGTCTGCCAACAATTATTAATTTTTCTTTTGGTCTTGTAAGTGCAACATATAAAACTCTCATCTCTTCTGATATTGCTTCATCTTTTGCCTTAAGTGCTAATGCTTTTTTTGCAAGAGTTGGGAACTCAATTCTTAATGTATCATTTATATACTGTGGTCCAAATCCTAAATCTTGGTCTAGTAAAACTTGCTGATTTAAATCTTTAAAATTAAACTGCTTTCCAAATCCACCAATAATTACTACTGGAAATTCCAACCCCTTACTTTTATGAATTGTCATTATTCTTACAACATTCTCATTTTCACCAATTAACTTAGCAGAGTTTAAGTCCTCACTATTAAATTTGATTTTATCAATGAAATTTATAAAGTTAAATAGCCCTTTAAAGCTTGCTGATTCATACTGCTTTGCTCTTTCAAATAGCATTTTCAAATTTTGAATTCTAATTGCTCCATTAGGCATTAAACTTACATAGTTCATGTATCCAGTTTTAGTATATATATTCCAAATCCACTCATCTAAAGCCATATATTCTTCATCAGCTCTAAGCTCATCTAAAAGATACAAAAATTTTTCTACTTTTTTATTTTCTTTACTTTTTAATAAAGCTTCATAAAAATTTGAATTTCTGTCATTTAATCTTATTTCTAAAAGTTCATTATCAGTAAAATTTGCAATAGGCGAACGCATAACCGTTACAAGCGGTATATCTTGCATTGGATTATTTATAATTCTAAGAAGTGCCATAACTGTTTCTATTTCAGTAGATTGTAAATACTCTCCTGAACTTTCACTATACACTGGAATTCCATATTCAGAAAGTTCTTTTTCATAAATATTTGCAGTAGCAGATGTACTTCTTAAAAGTATTGCAATGTCTTTATATGTTACATCTCTTGTTGAACCATCTTTATTGCTAACTTGGTATTTGCTATTAATAAGCTCTTTTATTTTTTTTGCTACAAATCTTGCTTCTAG
Source organism: uncultured Clostridia bacterium (assembly GCA_934167095.1). Classification (GTDB taxonomy): domain Bacteria; phylum Bacillota; class Clostridia; order TANB77; family CAG-508; genus CAG-245. Next base: position 27,317 of record CAKPKE010000006.1, on the reverse strand, counting down.
CACAATATCTTCAGGCTTATCGTCTTGTTCTTCTTTTTCCTCGTCATCTTTCCAAGCTTCAATTTTATCTTCTGCTGTTTCTATTACATAAGCTTCTGCTATCAAATTTTGACTAATTTCGGGATAATTTGCGCCTAAATTCAAATATTCTTCTTCATTATAATCAATCTCTCCAAGCTCTTTACTCATTAAATCTTCAAAAACAAGGTTTGTAAAATCTAGTATATTCTTTCTACTTCTAAAATTTTTAAATAATTGTATTTTTCTATCTTCATATTGAGTTGGCTCTAATTTGTAATTATTATATTTTTCTAAAAATAGTTGAGGTCGAGCCTGTCTAAACTTATAAATACTTTGTTTTACATCTCCTACCATAAAAATATTTTTTCCATTAGAAATGCTTGTCAAAATGTACTCTTGTACCAAGTTACTATCCTGATACTCATCTATTGCAATTTCAGAAAACTTTTCCTCATATTTCTTTGCAATTTCTGTTTTAGTAACATTGCCATTTTCATCTTTTTTTACTAATATATTTAGTGCCAGATGCTCCATATCATTAAAATCCATAATGTTTTTTTCGCGTTTAGCACTGTAGAATCTTTCTTGAAACTCTAATATCAACCTTTTTAATTTTTCTAACACATCATACATGTAATCAATGTCACTGTTTGCTTCGCAAGATGAAGTTGCAATTAAAGGCTTTATCTTTTTTATTTCTTCCTTCACAGAATCTCTTATATCTTTTGCTTCATCTTTATAGTCATTTGTTATTTTTTTGTCAGATGGCCAAGTTTTGAAAGAAAGATTTTCTAGTTTTTCATAGGCTATATCCCAGTTTTCAAGACTATTTTTCACATCATTTATTCCGTGCTAAATCCAAACTTAAAATATTGCTATATTTATCAAGTTCAGGAAAAATGTCAATTTTTTTCTTTATATTGCTTAACTTTAATACTGCACTTTCTAAATTTTCGGATACTTTTTTGCAAATAATTTTGCCCCAAGGAGTATTTGCAAAGTTTTCATTTTGCTCATTTTTTAATCTATTTGTACTTTCTTCTAACCAATCCTCTGGAAATGGTGATGCTTGAATATATGAATAAATTTTTAAAATTAAATCTTTTAGCTCTTCATCTTTATTATAATGGGTATATGTATTTATTAAACTTATAAAATTTTCATCATTTGCAATATATTTTTCTTCAAATAAGTCATCTAATATTTCTTGCTTTAATAGCAAAATTTCTGTTTCGTCTGCAACTCTTGCATTTGCAGAAACATCTATTTCAAAAAAGTTGTTTTTTATTACATCTAAACAAAAAGAATCTATTGTGCAAATACTTGATTTATTTAGTAAAATTATTTGTTTTTGCAAGTTTTCATCTTCTGGATTTTCCTCTAACTTTTTGTAAATTGCATCTAAAATTCTTTCTCTCATTTCACTTGCTGCACTACTCGTGAATGTAACCACCAAAATTTTATCAATATCGACTTTATCATACAATATTTTTTCAATTATTCTTTCAACTAATACTGCTGTTTTTCCGACTTCCAGCAGCTGCTGCAACTAATATATTTGAATCTTTTTTTGTTATTGCATTTTGCTGTTCTTTAGTCCACTTTACTTCTGCCATAACGATTTCCTTCCTATTTTTTCTAAAGTATATATTATTTTTTTTATATTATCAATAATTTTTAAAAATCTTGCCATACTATTACAAAGGAGGATTTTCTATGAAAGACGAAAATATTAATTTAACAATTTTAAATGAGATAAACAAGGCTGCAAAAACTGGTATGGATTCAATTTCTTACTTATTAAAAAAAGTTGGTAACGAAGAAATGCGTGAAAATTTAACTTTTCAATATTCCGAATACGGAAAGGTTGTAGATAGAGTAAGCACAGAATTTGATAAATATGGTGAAATTCCAGACGAGCAACCAATTACTACAAAAATGATGGGTTGGACTGGAACTCAACTAAATACTATTACAGACAGAAGCAATTCTCATATTGCCGAAATTATGATACAAGGCGGAGATATGGGAATTATTGAATGTCAAAAACTAATAAATCATAATCCTAAAGCTGATAAAACTGTAAAAAATATTTTAAATGACTTTATGACAATGCAACAAAATAATATTGAAAAAATGAAAACTTTTTTATAGATAAAAGTCGCTGGCCACATTCTGTAGCCAGCGACTAAAACGCTTACTTAATTAGAGTTTTAGCATCAGGCAGTTTCCGTTACAAGCATGGTTGCCACCTTTTGCTCAAATTTACTTAATATGATTTTGGTCAAAAATATTTTGCAACAATGATGTTTAAGATAAATAAAACTACAAAGACTGCACAACAAATCACAGTTAAAATTAAGTTTCTAAGTATATCTTCTTTATCCTTTACAATCGTCTTAACGCTAATTACTTCATTAAATCTAGCTTCATCAGTTGGCTTGTATTTACTCGTTTCGAAGTCGGATGCTTTCACCTCTATTTCTTCATTTCGTTTTACATCCATTTCTTTCTTCACATAAGATATAACACCGTCATCAATCATAATAACTTCAATTTCCGCCTTTGCATCTATTGGAGACTCTATTTTTAAAGTCTCGCTATCTAGAATTGTAACATTGGCATTATACTCGGAGTTTTCATCTACTTCTGTTCTCCAAAAACCTGCAGAAAAGCTAAACAAAATAACAATAATAATGCACATTACGCCTCCAACGCAATTCCGGATTACTTCATCCTTACTAATCATACTAAATCTCTCCTTAATTTGTTGAATTACAATAGCATTTTTAACAAAAACACTTTGTTTGCTATATTATACTAGCCTTTCTCTCTATTGTCAATTGCTTTAGCTTACTATGCAGAGTAGTTCTCATTTCAAAGCACACTATTAATACTTTCATTTACTTTTTCACTTCACACTATATTTTTTGTTATACTATTTGCCAAAAGGCCTTTATTTTGGCTTATTTTTATGTTATAATATAGTTGTATGTTTTTTTAGAAAGGGTGTTAGTTTTTAGCTAACATAGCGTAAAAATTATATGGCATTTTGGCAAATTTGGTTAATTATTGCAGGTGTATGTTTTATCATAGAAATTGCAACAGTTGGATTTTTAATTTTCTGGCTTGCAGTTGCCGCTTTAATAACATGCGTTTTAAGTTTATTTATTCCAAACATTATTGCCCAGTTTGCAATATTTGTTATATTGTCTGCTATATTAATTCTTTTAACTAGACCTTTTGCAAAAAAAATTACAAAAAACGATAATATAGTTACAAATGTAAATAGCATTATTGGCAAAGATGGCATTGTAACAAAAACAATCACAAAAGACAAGTACGGTCAGGTAAAAGTAAACTCTGATATTTGGACAGCAGTTTCTTCCGAAGATATTCCAGAAGGTTCATCTGTCAAAATTGAAAAAATTGATGGAGTTAAATTAATAGTTACTCCTATTAAATAAGTTTTTAGTATTTACATATATATACCACAAAATAAAGGAGGATAAAGTTATGGTATACTTTTTAGCCGCAATACTTGTTATAATTTTAGTTATTGCAATCAAATCAATCAAAGTAGTAAGACAATCTGAAGTTTATATTATTGAAAGATTAGGTAAATTTCATAAAATAGCAGATGCAGGTCTTACAATTATAATTCCTTTTGTTGACAGAGTTAGAAGCGTTGTTAGTTTAAAGCAACAAACAATGGATGTTCCACCTCAAGGAGTTATCACTAAAGATAATGTTACAATCACAATAGATACAGTTGTATTCTACAAAGTTACAGATCCAGCAAAAGCTGTATACGAAATTCAAAGCTTAAAGAAAGGTATTGAATACCTAGCAATTACTACAATTCGTGATATAGTTGGTAAAATGGACTTAGATGCAACATTCAGTTCTAGAGATTTAATCAATGAACAATTAAGAGCAATCTTAGACGAAGCTACAGACCAATGGGGTTGCAAAATTGATAGAGTTGAAATAAAAGATATCACTCCACCTGCTGACATTAGAGATGCAATGGAAAAGCAAATGAACGCAGAAAGAAATAAAAGAGCTCAAATTTTACAAGCTGAAGGTGAAAGACAAGCTGCTATTACTTTGGCACAAGGTAAAAAAGAAGCTGCAATCTTAGAAGCTGATGCCGAAAGAGAAGCAAGAATTAGAAAAGCTGATGGTGAAGCTGAAGCTATAAAGAAAGTTGCAGAAGCAAAAGCTGACGAAGTAAAACTTGTTTATGAAGCTATGATGAAAGCAAAACCAAACGACACATTAGTTCAATTAAAATCATTAGAAGCATTACAAGACATCGCAAATGGCGAAGCAAACAAAGTATTTATACCTTTTGAAGCTACTAATGCTTTAGCAGGACTTGGTGCTGTTAAAGAAATTATGAAAGACGAAAAAGAAAGCAAATAAAAATACTTACAAATACATAAGAAGGCTTGATTAAAAAGCCTTCTTTTATTATATCTATTACACTCTCTATTCAATTTCTGAAAAGATTATATCCTTAAAATTTAATTCACATTTATCAACACTATTCCTATAATTTCCTATAATCATTATTTTGACATATTTAGTTCCTGGATTGAATTTTTTAAAATTTGAATGTCCAGTATTATTTATTCCAGAAATAGTGTTATCATACCATTTATACTTAGATGTTAACATTCTATCTGATGCAAGTCCATAATTATAATTTGAACCTTTATTGCTTTGGCTTACTTTTGTATTTGCTGGTATAGTATCATATTGCCATGGTTTATTTAAGGTTATTTTATTGTTTTCTATATCAATTCCATCTTCCTCAAACAAGCTATAATATGAATTTCTTGAATATGTTAATTCTGGATATTGATATCCGGTAGAATCTTTATAATTCCAAAATATTAGTCCTTTATTTTGGTATGCTACATTTTCTTTAATAAATCCACTTATATCATTAAAATATATTTCTGTATCTCCATATTTTAAATCTTTTTTTAGGTAAGTTAATGTATCTTTTGTATACATCCATACATTATCATCTATAATATTTTTATCTACATCATAACACATTAAACCTATATAATTGACTGATTGCATATTATTTACTTTAGCCACTATTGATTGGAAATATTTTTTATTGGGATCAACCTCTATAAAATCAGAACACAGTATCATTTTGCTTTTATCTGCAGATATGGTAAATTCTCCATTATTTACATTTACACCTGGAAAATTATCATTTCCACTTGTTCCAAATCCATTTCTTACAAGATTTTCCTTTGTTATAATAGATGTTCCATCATTTTTCATTATAATTATTTTGTTATCTGCTTTTGCAATAAATTTAATATCTTTGCATGGATTCTCTTCTATTATTTCAAAATTTTCTACACTGCCAGTACTATCATCTGTACTATTTTCTTTATTTGCATTTTCTATTTTATAACTTGCTAGAGCCATATCAATTTGCTCTTTTATACTTTCTTCATGTGTTTTTTTCTTTGCCTCTTGAGCTTGTTTTATTAATCCATTTTGACCTAATAACAAATTAACAGAGACTCCTGCCAATATTAGTACAACAACAATCGTTACTACTAATGCAACTAATGTTATTCCTTTTTTGTTATTTAAAGTATTTGTGTGTGTATATATATACAGCCTCAAGGCTTTCGTGTTTTTTCATTGTTTTTCCTCACTCTCGTTCTTTTTTATAATTATAGTTGATTTAATATTTTATTTTGAAGTGATTATTACTACTAGTACAAATATAATTTTGATGCATATAATTATATTCTCATATTTCAAAACAGTCTCCGCAATTTAATTTTTTTGCTTTCTTAAATTGTTCTTTATTCTTTTTGGTTATAATTATTTCTTTGTTTTCTTCTGCATCACAAACTTTTAATGTTATTTTTCCAGATTCAATTTTAGGATGTCTTAGAATTCTGTTTGTTGGAATATTCATTTTATTTTTTGAAATTACTATATATGAAAACTTTTCATCTTCATACGGAGCACTTCCATCTTTTAAAATTTTATGTATTTTAGTTCTTGCAACTCTTACTGAAAAAGCACACCAGTCTCCATCTTTTACATTACATTTTTGCAAATGTGTACATGGAGCTATAATATTTGCTTTTTTCTTTATAAAATAATCTCTAATACTTTTTATTTCATCAAATTCTTCAGGCGTTCCCGGCTCAATTATAACAAGAATTTTATTAGTACTATTGTATAATTTTTCTAACACTTTTTCTCTTTTTTCAAAGCTTATTTCATTTAATACATAATCGCATAATACTAAATCTGCTTTTTGATTTATTTCATCATTAATAATATTTTTAGTTAGCCACTCTGCTTCTTTTAAGGTTTTTGATTCGGCATTTTGCATGAATTCTTTTCCGAACTTGCTTCATATATTCTTCATTTTCAATGCATGTTACTTCTTCTAGATTAAAAATACTACTTGCTGCCCAACTTCCGCTTCCAGTACCAGCTCCAACATCTAAAAGAGATTTTAAGTTTTCTTCATTATTATTAATTAATATTTCTTTTACATGTTGCAAAACATTATAAACAGCTGAATATGTTGCAGGCATTCTGCTTGCACTGTATGCTATGCTATCAATTTTGCTTGTAATTAGTCTATTATTTACTTTATTTTCTGTTTTATCTCTATATTTCCCACTAATTTCTTTTGATGATTTTTGTAAGTCTTTAATAGAAATATTTGATAATTCTTGTTCGATTTTTTCTTTTAATTCTATTGGTAGTTCCAATAATTTTCTCCTTCATTTTTAATCAATTTCTTTTACGTTTTCATCTTTAATATAATATTTCGTTCCAAGCATTTTATCTGGTAAATATTGTTGCTCTACATAGTGTCCTGGATAATCATGTGGATATTTATACCCTACATGATATCCTTCTTTCTCCATTCCTTCTGCTGGTGCATTTCTAATATGCATAGGAATTTCTCCTGTGTCATTGTTTGCAACATCTTCCAACGCTTTATTTATTGCTAAATAACTTGCATTTGACTTTTTAGAACTTGCTACATACACTGCCGCTTCTGATAAAATTATTCTTGCTTCAGGCATTCCAACCATGTGCACAGCTTCCATTGCAGAAGTTGCAATGACTAAGGCTTGTGGATTTGCCATTCCAACATCTTCAGCAGCAGAAATCACAATTCTTCTTGCTAAAAACATTGGGTCTTCACCACCATTTAAAGCCCTTGCTAAATAAAATACAGTAGCATCAGCATCTGACCCTCTCATGGATTTTATAAATGCACTTATATTGTCATAATGGCTATCTCCCTTTTTGTCAAAAATAGCTTTTCTGTTTTGAACACTATCTTTTGCAATTTCATTTGTAATTGTTATATATCCATCCTCACCAATTTTGGTTGTAAGAACTGCAACCTCTAAACCGTTTAGTGCTGTCCTTACATCACCATTAGCTGTATCTGCAATTTTGCGAAGTGTTTCATCTTCTATTTTTATGTTATAATCTCCAAGACCGTCTTTACTTGTAATTGCTCTTTTTAACACTTGATAAATGTTCTCTTCTGTAAGTGGTAATAGTCTAAATACCATTGACCTGGAAATTAAAGCCTTATTTACTTCAAAATATGGATTTTCAGTAGTAGCTCCAATTAATATTACTGTGCCATTTTCAACATAAGGCAGTAATGCATCTTGTTGTAATTTATTAAATCTATGAATTTCGTCTATAAACAATATACATTTTCCTGATGGATTTAAAAATGGATTTTTAGCCTCTTCAATAGCTTGTTTTATATCTGCAACGCCTGCTGTTACAGCATTTAATTTAGTAAACTTGTATTTTGTTGTATTGCTTATAACTCTTGCAAGAGAAGTTTTCCCGCAACCTGGAGGGCCCCATAATATTATTGAAGAAAGTCTATCTGCTTTTATTGTTCTATATAAAATTTTATCTTTTCCAAGTATATGCTCTTGTCCAACATATTCATCTAATGTTTTAGGGCTCATTCTATATGCCAATGGCTCATTTGGATTCATTTTTCTTTGCTCCTTGTGATATTATTTTGATAAATATTGTAATGCTTCTTTTATTCTTTCTTCTAATTCTGTTTGTTTTAGCTTAGGAAGAACTGCATTTATTTCAAATCTTCTGTAGCCTAAAACTTGAAGTGCTTGAATTAGCTCTTCTTGATTTTCTTCGTTTGTTATTTTTTCTTCAATTTCATCATCTGACGGAAGTGTTATTGCTTCTTCTGTTTTTATTTTATCTTTTAATTCTAGAATAATTCTTTGTGCTGTTTTTGGTCCAATTCCTTGCAATTTTTTCAAAGTTCCAACATCATTTGTAATTACTGCTAGTGCAAACTTTGATGGAGTTATATTAGATAAAATTGCAATGGCTGATTTTGCACCAATTCCACCTACTGATATTAAAAGTTCAAATGTATGTAATTCTTCATTTGAATTAAATCCAAATAAACTTACATCATCTTCTTTTACTCTCATATATGTAAATACTTTTATTTCATTATTATTATCTGGCAAACTATCTATTGCTGATTTTGACATAAATACTTTATAGCCTACACCATTTAAATCTATTATTATATATTCTTCTGCTTTAAAGCTTAGTATTCCTCTTAAATATGCTATCATCTGTTATATCCTTTCACAAACAAATTTTCTATATTGATATTTTATCACATATTTTGCTTTTGGCAAGAGTTTTTTGAGATTTAACAAAGAAAAAACTAGCTCTATCTTTTCACTTAGCCAAATACCCTAAATGTTCTTTATTTCAATTTACTATAGCATTCTTTTCTTATAATAAAAGCCTGCTAAGTAATAAAACCTAGCAGACATTTTTATTCATTATTTTATTAATACATTCCGTTCATATCTTGATTTTCTTCATGGCCACCGCATTTGCAACATTCTTCTTTTTTGTCAGTTACAATGCTTTCAGTAGTTAGTATCATACTTGCAACAGATGCTGCATTTTGAAGAGCTGATCTTGAAACTTTAGTTGGGTCAACAATTCCAGCCTTTTTCATATCGACATATTCTTCTTTTCCTGCATCAAATCCTACACCTACTGGTGAAGCTTTTACCTTTTCAAGTATTACAGCAGGCTCTAAACCAGCATTTATAGCTATTTGTTTAACTGGTTCTTGAAGTGCTTTTACAATTATTCTACCACCTAATTTTTCTTCTTCTGGAAGTGAAGCTACAAATTTTTCAACATCTGGTAAAATGTTTACAAATGCTGTTCCACCACCTGCAACTATACCTTCTTCAACAGCTGCTTTTGTTGCAGATAATGCATCTTCAATTCTTAGTTTTTTATCTTTCATTTCAATTTCAGTAGCAGCTCCAACACCTATTACAGCAACTCCTCCTGCTATTTTTGCAAGACGCTCTTGTAATTGTTCTTTATCATAAGAACTCTTTTCTTCTAGTATTTGTGATTTTATTTGATTTACTCTTTCAGCAATTTTTGCTTTATCGCCAGCACCATCAACTATAATTGTGTGCTCCTTATCAGCTTTTATTTGTTTTGCTCTACCTAATTGTGCAATTGTTGTGTCTTTAAGCTCTAGTCCTAAATCAGATGTTATTACTTCACCACCTGTAAGAGTAGCTATATCTTGTAACATTTCTTTTCTCTTGTCGCCATATCCTGGAGCTTTTACTGCTAGAACATTTATAACACCTCTTAATTTGTTTAAGATTAATGTAGATAATGCTTCTTGCTCTACATCATCACAAATTATTACAAGTTTTCCTGATTGTTGCATTAGATTTTCTAGTAATGGTAATATTTCTTGAATATTACTTATTTTTTTATCTGTTATTAATATGTATGGATTATCAACAACAGCTTCCATTTTTTCAGTATCAGTTACCATGTATGGTGAAACATAACCTTTATCGAATTGCATTCCTTCAACTATGTTAAGTTCTGTATTTGATGTTTTTGATTCTTCAATTGTTATAACTCCATCATTTGTAACTTTTTCCATTGCTTCTGAAATTAGATTTCCTATTTCAGTATCATTTGCTGAAATACTTGCAACTCTTGCTATATCATCTTTTCCTGCAACTTTTGAGCTTATCTTTTTAAGAGCTTCAACTGATGCATCAACAGTTTTTGCCATACCTCTTTTAATTGCCATTGGATCACCACCAGCTGCAACATTTTTAACTCCCTCTTTTATCATGCTTTGAGCTAAAACTGTAGCTGTTGTAGTACCATCACCTGCTACATCGTTTGTTTTTGTAGAAACTTCTTTTACAAGTCTTGCTCCCATATTTTCAAATGGATCGTCTAGTTCAATTTCTTTTGCTATTGTAACACCATCATTTGTGATTAATGGAGCACCAAACTTTTTGTCTAATACTACATTTCTACCTTTGGGGCCAAGTGTTACCTTTACTGTATCTGCTAATTTATTTACACCATTTAATAAAGACTTTCTTGCGTCTTCTCCAAATTTAATTTCTTTTGCCATAATAATCTACCTCCTAAACTGGCTTTTAACGTACAAATTTTACTCTGCTATTGCTAATATATCACTTTGTTTTACGATGATATATTCTTCGCCTTCATATTTTATTTCAGTTCCAGCATATTTACTTACTACGACTTTATCTCCAACTTTTACATGCATTTCTATTTCTTTTCCTTCAACATTTCCGCCAGGACCTACTGCAACAACTTCTGCAATTTGTGGTTTTTCCTTGCTACTTTCAGTAAGAATTATTCCACTTTTTGTAGTTTCCTCTGCTTTTGTCATTTTTAATACAACTCTGTCTGCTAATGGTTTTAACATTTTAATTACCTCCTTATGTTAAGTGTTATTAGCACTCTTTCTGTTTGACTGCTAATAATTTATACCTTTTATACTCAAATGTCAATACTATTTTTTAAAAAGTCACAAAATTTTCACATTTATATTTATGTACAAACTTCAAATTTTATTCTTAGAATAGCAAAAAAATTAATTTTACCTAATATTACATTGGCTTTCCCTACACTAAATTTAAAATTTTTAACACAAAATAAAAAAACACTAAAAATACAATTTGTAAATTCAGTGTTTTTATTTTTTAACTACAAAATCTATGTTTTCCAATTGTTACCAAGTGTGGTCTTGACCATATCCATGCATTTGTTGCAGTATTTGGATTAAAATAATAAATTGCTCCATAAGATGGGTCCCATCCATTTAAAGCATCTCTTGCAGCATTATAAGCGGTTTGGTTTGGCGTTAAATTAATTTGTCCGTCAGATACTGCTGTAAATGCACCTGACTGGTACACAACACCAGCTATTGTATTTGGAAAAGAACTACTCTTTACTCTATTTAACACAACTGCTGCAACCGCAACTTGTCCTGCATAAGGCTCTCCTCTTGCTTCTCCATAAACGACTTTTGCAAGTAAATTTAAATTGCTTGAATTTGTAGAAGTGCTAGATGATGAAGAACTAGAATTATAAATTCCCATTGCCTGCAAGGTTTTTGTTCCTGCAATTCCGTCAGCCGTTAAGCCATTTTTTCTTTGAAAATATTTTACTGCAGCTAAAGTTGCAGAGCCATATATTCCATCAATATTTCCTGTATAGTATTTCCATCTTTTTAGCTTAGTTTGAATTGTAGTTACTTCGCTTCCTCGTGAACCATATTTTGAAAGAGCATATACATTTGTTCCAAGAATGCTTATTATAATTAGTACTATTGAAAGTACTCCTAAACTCAATTTTTTTATTTTATTCATAAGAAAAAACCTCTCTTTTAAGAGTATTATCTCTAAAAAAAGGGATTTTTATACTTTATTTTTTAAAAAATTCCAACTATGTTTCCATTTTCATCAATGTAAATTTTTTCAGCACTTGGAACTTTTGGAAGTCCTGGCATAGTCATTATTTTTCCAGTTATAACAACTATAAATTCAGCTCCTGCTTTTACTTGCAATTCTTTTACATGAATTGTAAAAGGACTATTACATTCAAGATTTTTAGCATCATCTGAAAATGAATATTGTGTTTTTGCAATGCATACAGGAAATTTAGAATACTTACTATTTTCTAATTTTTTTAATGTTTCTTTAGTTTCTTCAGAAAATTCTACATTTTCTGCACCATATATATTTTGCGCAACTTTTTCAATTTTATTTTCTATACTATCTGTTTCATCATATATATAATTAAAATTGTTTTGCTTTTCACATTCTTCAATTACTTTATTTGCTAGGTCAATTGCGCCTTTTGAGCCTTTCATATAACTTTCTACTAAACTTAATTTTACATTATTTTCTTGTAATTTATTTTGTAAAAATTTTATTTCGGCTTCTGTATCAGTATCAAATTTATTTATTGCAACTACTACATTTAAGCTAAATTTTTCTTTCATATTAGTTATATGCTTTTTTAAATTTTCAAAGCCTTTATTTAAAGCTTCAATATTTTCATTTTTTATATCATTTATTTCTTGTCCACCATGATATTTTAAAGCTCTAATTGTTGCAACAATTACAACACAATCAGGTGCTTTCTTTAGCTTTCTACATTTTATATCTAAGAATTTTTCTGCGCCTAAATCTGAACCAAACCCAGCTTCTGTTACTGTATATTTAGCAAGTTTTAATGCTGTTTTTGTTGCAATTATGCTGTTACAACCATGTGCAATATTAGCAAATGGGCCTCCATGAACTAAGCAAGGAGTATGTTCCAAAGTTTGCACTAAATTTGGTTTAATTGCATCTTTTAAAAGAACGGTCATTGCGCCATCTGCCTTTAACATTTTTGCAGTAATTTCTTCTCCATTTTTAGTATATCCTACAACAATATTTCCAATTCTTCTTTTTAAATCATTCAAATCAGTTGCAAGACATAGTATTGCCATAATTTCTGATGCAACAGATATATCAAAGGAGTCCTCTCTTGGAACGATTTTACTTTCTCCAGAAAGACCAGTTTCAATTTTTCTTAGTTGTCTATCATTTAAATCAACACATCTTTTCCATGTAATTTTATCAAATCCTAATTCATTTCCGTAGTAAATGTGATTATCTATCATTGCTGAAAGTAAATTATTTGCAGAAGTTACTGCGTGAATATCTCCTGTAAAATGTAAATTAATGTCTTCCATTGGTGCAATTTGAGAATATCCACCACCTGTTGCTCCACCTTTTATTCCAAATACTGGACCTAAAGATGGCTCTCTTAAGGCTAGAATTGTTTTATTATTTAAGCTTTTTAATGCATCTGCTAAACCTATTGAAATTGTAGTTTTTCCTTCACCTAAAGGTGTTGGATTTATTGAAGTTACTAGTATTAATTTAGCATCATTATTTTCTGCACTTTTTTCTATTTTTTCAAAATCAACTTTTGCCTTGTAATTTCCGTATTGTTCAATTTTTTCTTCATCAATTCCTGCAATTTTAGCAATTTCAGTTATTTTTTCTAGCTTTGTATTTCTTGCGATTTCAATATCTTCCATAATTTTCTCCCATTCTCAGTTGTATTTTCGTTTAAAATATCATTCCTACCGCAAATCCTATAATGCTACCAACCAACACTTGTTTTGGAGTGTGCCCAACTAGTTCTACTAATTTTTCGTTTACTTCCACATCTGACATATTAGGATTTTCTATAATCTCATTTAAAATTTTTGCCTGTTTTCCTGTTTCTCTTCTTACTCCACATGCATCAAAAATTACAACTAAAGTGAATATTAAAGCAAGTGCAAATTCTGGTGAGGAAATACCTAAACCTCTTCCAATCATCGTTGTGATTGCTACTGTTGTTGCAGAATGTGAACTTGGCATTCCACCTGCACCAACTATTCTTTTAAAATTAAATTTCTTTAAAGTTACTAAATCCCATATTACCTTAAATGCTTGAATTGCAAATAAAGTTAAAAGTGGTACAATTAAATATCTATATTTTATGTAAAAAATCATTTAAAAAATCCTCTTTTATTTAAAATTATTCTTCTGGAATGAAATTTTTTTCTTCTATTTTCCCATCATCTGTTATAAGCATAGTTATCTTTTTTTCTGCAGTATCTAACATTTCTTTGCATGATTTTGATAGTTTCATTCCTTCTTCAAATTTAGCCATTGACTCGTCTAAACTTAAATTTCCGCTTTCTAGTTCTTCTGCTATTTCATTTAATTTGCTTATTGCATCTTCGAAATTTATATCTTTTTTACTCATAATCTACCTCCATTTAAAATTCATTTTTTATACTAAGATTATTACTCCTAGCTATGAAATTTTTAACTAAATTACTTTTGCTTCAATGTTTCCATCTGTCACCTTAATATTTAAAGTATCTCCACATTGTACATCATTTTTGCTTTTTACAATTTTCCCATTATTTGTAGCTATGCTATATCCCCTTGATAAAGTTTTTAATGGACTTAATGTGTCTAATTTTGAAACATTAGATTCAAAAACTTTTTGTTTTTCCTTTAGTCTTAACACCATATTATTTTGAATGTTTTTAATACTCATGTCAAGCATCATATATCTTTCATTAATTTTTTGCATAGGGTCCTTAAATACCGCCCTTTGCATTTGTTTTTCATAGCTTAACTTCATAAATTCAAGTTTCTTTTTTAATGAAGTTTTATATCTATTTTCATATAAATTCAATGAATTTCTAACATCTTCTACATTTGCGACTGCAAGTTCTGCTGCAGCCGATGGTGTTGGAGCTCTTAAATCAGCTACAAAATCTGCTATTGTAAAATCAGTTTCATGTCCTACTGCTGAAATTATTGGAATTTTAGAATTGTATATTGCACGGGCTACAATTTCCTCATTGAAAGGCCACAAATCTTCAAGTGAGCCTCCACCTCTTCCAATTATTAGTACATCAGCAATATTATTTTCGTTCATAAACTCAATTCCTTTTGCAATCTGCCCCGCTGCAGTTGGCCCTTGAACTGGAACAGGATACAATTTTATATGTACATTTGGATTTCTTCTTGTACTTACATTTATAATATCTCTTATTACAGCACCAGTATTTGAAGTTAAAACGCCTATTGTTTTTGGCATAAATGGGATTTTTTGCTTATGTTCAGGTGAAAATAATCCTTCTTCTTCCAATTTTGCTTTTAGCTTTTCATATTCCTCATAAAGACTTCCCATACCATCTTGTTGCATTGCTTTTGCATAAATTTGATATATTCCATCTCTTTCAAAAACAGCAACTTGGCCTAAAACATTTACTTTCATTCCATCTTTGGGAACAAACCCTAAATGCCCTACATAAGATTTAAACATTACACATTTTATTAAAGAATTTTCATCTTTTAATGTAAAATACAAATGTCCTGAATAATGATTTTTAAAATTTGATATTTCACCTTTTACCAAAACATTATTTAGCATTTCATCTTCATCAATTTTATTTTTTATATATTTATTTAGTTCTGTTACAGATATTGCATTAATTTCCATTACTTTATTCCTTTAAAATTTAATTTTTTCTAAAAATAAATACGCTATTTTAGCTTGTTAGTTCTAATAATAACGCATTATTTTTTGAATATAAAAAGCAACTTTTATACTATATTATTTTTAGAAATTATACTTGCAAGTACTCCATTAACAAATGCTTTAGAGCTATCTTCGCCATATTTTTTAGCCATGTTTACAGTTTCATTTATAACTATTTTATATGGTGTTTTCAAATAAATTATTTCATATATTGCAAGCTTTAATAACGCTAAATCAACAGTTGAAATTCTGTCTATACTCCAACCTTCTTTTAAATTTTCACTTATTAATTTGTTAATTTCTTCTTCATTTTCTTTTATGTATTGAGCTACGTTTTTAACATACTCTCTATCTCTATTACTTTCTATTTCTAAACTATCTAAGAATATTTTTACTTGTGACTTGCTATTTTGTTTTTGAATTTCTTGGCTATATATGTAGCAAAAAGCAAGTTCTCTTCTTGTCATTTCTTCCATTACTAAATTTCCTTTATTTTTATTATTCACTTTTCTACATTTTATCAATTATATTTTTTAGTTTTTCTTTTACTTCTGTTTTGTTGTGTTGTATATAATTACCTATAAATATGCCAAAACATATAAATACAATCCATATTATTAAATCATATAGGTGAGTGCATAATATAATTATTGCAATGATTGCTCCTATTATTGCTCCTATATATTTAGAAATAAAGTTTTTTATTTCGTCCATCTTACTTTCCTTCCACCTTACACTTTTTTATTTTTCTTCTTGTGTTTTTTGTGAACTAACAATATTTACTACTTTTATATCCATGTTTTTTACATCTATTCCCATAGATTCTTTCATAGTTTCTTTAACCTTAACTTGAACATTATTGCTTAATTCTTTTATTACAGCATTATCAGTTACTTCAATTGTTAATGATATTGATAAATCATTGTTTGAATCTAGTATAATTTTTGTTTGAGCAGATTTAATGCTTGCAAACTTAGATACTGTAGCATTTACCATGTTTTTTAAAGTTTCTTTTGTAATTAAAAGTTTTCCATCATCATTTTGTAATAATATTCCATCTTTTTCTTCGTATTCATCACTTTTTTCTCTTCCTTCAAAGAAGATTGCTTTTAGTGCTAAGAAAATTATAACTACATCTACTCCAATTAATATATTGCATACTGTTGTATTTGCTAAAGCATTTGTAAATACAACAGACATTGTAGCTATATCTATCCAGCCAAAAATTATAAATCCTGAGAATATTGCCATTAAAAGCATTATTACTGCAAATATTCCTAATATTAATCTATCTAAGAATTTCATTTTTTACTTCATATTCCTTTCAGTCATTAATTATTCAAGGCACGAGTTTAAACCTGCGTGCCTTTACAATTTATTTTAAGCTTTATTGATTGTCAGAATCTTCTGTTGTTGTTTCTTCTTTTTCTGTTATAGGATCTGTATTAACACCTTGAACATGAACATTTACAGCAACAACTTTTAGTCCTGTCATTCCCTCAACCGCAGTTTTTACTCTATTTTGAATATCAAAAGCTACATCTGGAATTCTTGATCCATATTCAACTATAATATTTACATCTATTTTTGTTTCTTTTTCTCCAACTTCTACTTTTATACCTTTAGAAAGACTTTTCTTTCCACTTAATACTTCTTGAATTCCGCCAGCAAATCCACCAGCCATAGCATATACACCTGGAGCTTCAGCAACTGCTTTTCCTGCGATTACAGAAACAACATCATCAGCAATTTGTATTGTGCTTGTTTCTTCTTTATTTTCTTCTACAATTCCTTCTACTACATTGTTGTTTTCTTCATTTTCCATAATAAATACCTCCTGTTAGCAAAAAGCTAACCCTTTCTTTTTATTTTTTAATGGTTTACTTTTGTTTATAAAAATCTTCTACTATAGTATATCAGTATATTTGAATTTTTACAAGATTTTTATAATATTTTATAAAAAAATTAGCTAATAAATGTACATTTTAATTGCTCATTTATTAGCCTTTTTATTATTGCCAATTTAATATTGGATATCCATTATTTATATTTTTTGTATCTTTTTTCCAAATCCCGTTATATTTGCTATTTAGTTCATTTATAAATTCATCACTTTTTAAATATTCTTCCGTTTTTGATTCTCCTAATGTACTAATAGTCCTTCCATTTTCAGTACTTATTAATATGCAATTTTCTAAATAGTAGCAGACATTAACTTCTTTTCCTGTTCCATTCCAATCAGTTCCAATACTTCCACCTATTAAAATAGCTTTGTTTTCTTTATCTGTTTCTTTTATTGTTCCTACATTGTATACATTATCAATTTCATTTAAGTTATAGCCACAAACTCCACCAACATAGGTTCTAAATCTTCTTGAAGATGATTCTTCATTTTGAGTAATTTCAAAAGTTCCATTAAAGTAACAATTTTTTATATTTCCTGTTGCTTCATTTACTCCTGCTAATCCACCACATCTTTGAGCAGGGTTTGATTCTTTCGAATCAAAAAATACACTTTTTATATTGGCTGAACTATAGCAATTTGATACTTCTCCACAATTAGCTCCAACAATTCCTCCAATATTATTTTCTGTTCCACTATATACATTCATATTTCCAGAAACATGACAATTAGTTATTTTTCCTTCAGCCCCAAGTGTTCCAACTAAAATTCCTATTCCCATAAATTTATTAGATGCGATTTTTATGTTATAATCACAATTTTCTATATACAAATCATGTATATTTCCCAAACAATATGCAAACAGACCATAAGCATTATAGCCAGTATTATTTTGATTACAATTCATCTTTAAATTAGATATAGTTTTTCCATTGCCATCAAGCTCACCTTTGAAAGAATGACTATTTCTAAAATCATCATCAGTATAATTAGTTATTCCAATAGGACTTATTCCATTTTCATGTATATATTTTTTGATTTCTCCATTGTATCCATATTTTTTATAATCCAAGCTATTTGGATTAAC
Organism: uncultured Clostridia bacterium; assembly: GCA_934167095.1. Taxonomy (GTDB): domain Bacteria; phylum Bacillota; class Clostridia; order TANB77; family CAG-508; genus CAG-245. The sequence continues at coordinate 8,781 of CAKPKE010000006.1, read as the reverse complement.
ATAAGCATTATTTGCATTAAAATCTATATCATGATCTAATTTTATTATTTTTCCATCATAAGTATTTCCATTTGTTACATCATATTGCAAAAATATAAAATCTTCTGCACTATTTACTACATATGGATCTTCTTTTGTTCCGCTTCCTTCAAGTTTTCCTGGATTTGGATCATTAGAATATACACTATTTTTAATTTCATTTTCTATAAAATTCATTGAATTTGTCTCATTTTCATAGCTTTCTTGAGTCTTTCTTTTTGCCTCTTGAGCCTGAGTTATCAATCCATTTTGTCCTAAAACTAAGCTTATAGAAATTCCTGCTAGAATCAATAAAACTACGATAGTTACTACTAATGCAACTAAAGTTATTCCTCTTTCATTATCTAAATTATAGGTGTGTGTGTGTGTGTGTGTGTGTGTGTGTGTACAGCCTCAAGGCTTTTAGCTTTTACTTTTTTCATAATTATTTTTCCTTTCATTTATATATTTTTCTTAATAATTTATTTTTTATACATTAGGTTGCATATAATCAATAATATTATATTTATAGCATTTCTAATATTCCAGTGACTTTGATTCACATTTCGTGTTGCATTTTTATATTGCATATTTACAATACTACATAAAAAAAGTAATATCCCCAAGGTCATAAGACTTCAGCTTTATTACTTTTTCAATTATTTAATTGTAAATGTATTTTCATCATCGCTTTCTATTAACTTAACTGATGAATTTAAACAAACAACTGGACGAATAGCATGGCTGCTACTATAATCATGTGCTTTCACATTAGAATTAGTATATTCTACATATCTCACATCATAATTAGTATTACTACTAGGGCAAGCCAACCAATATGAATATCCATGGTTAAATACATTTTTGCATTTATCTATTCCAGTTACAATATCATCACTTTTTCCTACGCTTTCATTTTTATATAGCTCATCATCATATTTATATCCATTTTCATTTAATTCTGGTATAGTTATATTTTTATTTATATACTTATTATATGCTGTTACAAACATTTCCAGTGTAGGTGTTCCTATTACCCAATCTGCTTTATTTGTTTTATATTCACTCCAATTTCTGACATCTAATAGATACTCACTAGACTTCATATTTTTGTTTTCACTTTCATACAGTAACACTCCATTTTCTTCATTCCCAGTTATTTTATAAACTTTATTTAGCCACCCTCTCTGTATTGCAGGATAAATTGATTTAAAATTTTCACTGCCATCAAAATCACTTGTTCCTTTATAATTTGTAGCATTTGCTTTTGTTATTTCTTCACATAGATTTTTTTCTATACTGCTATTTCTCATTATTAGATATACATTGGTTTCATCTGAATAGAATATTTCCCAAATGTTAGAACTATTTTCTTGATAATTTGTTACTACTTTTCCATAATCGTCTGCTGTTATTCCAGACGCATTAACTCCAGTTATTTGGTTTATATAATGTTCTGCTGTATTAAGACTTTCACCTTCTGTTTTTTCTGCCTCTAATGTTTTATTTCTTGCCTCTTTTGCATTATTAATCAGTCCATTTTCTCCTAAAACTAAGCTTATACTTACTCCTGCTAGTATAAGCAAAACTACTATAGTTACTACCAAAGCGACCAATGTTATACCTCTTTTATTTTCCATAATCATTTTATCCTTCCGTTTTTATTTATTCTTCTTCATAATTTATTTTTTATACACTTACACGATTTATTATGTATAATCAACAATATTATATTTATAGCACTTCTAATATTCCAGTGACTTTGATTCACATTTTGCATCACGTTTTCATACAGCATATTTGTAATACTACATAAAAAAGCAAAAGTAATATTGCTTAAGTGTTAACTTACTTTGATTTATTACTTTTGCTTTAGTTTTTTCTTATAAAAAACACTTTGTTATGCTTTAATAATTCATTAATTCGCTTTTTTAATTATAAAAATTCTTAATTCATTTACTCATTTTCATCGTCGTCCATATAATCTTCTTCACCATCTGTTTCATCATATTCAAATTCATAAGTTTCAAGTGGTTGCTGTCTGTGAAGTTTGTTTTTTCTTGGTTTTACAACAGGTGTACTTACTGTATCCTCTGGCATTTGAGCTTTTACAGATATATCATCATTTTTATTTTTTAACTTTTCAATTCTTTCTAAGTTCTCTTTTTCTTTTCTATCTAGCCTTTTTATATTTTGTTCTTTTTCTTCTTTTTTATTTTGCATTTGCTTATTAATCATTGCATTTACTTTTTCTATTATGTCTGGAAAATAGTCAAATAATTTATCTAAACAATTTACATGATCTACTGGTAACAATTTAACACCATTACTTTGTACAACTAAAAATGCAACTGGTGATATACTTACGCCTGCTCCTGCACCACCACCAAATGGAAGTCTATATTGTACTTCTTCGTCTTTATCTTTTTTCTTATATTCGTCTATCGTTTCTCCTTTAAATTCACTTCCACCTGCTGCAAATCCAAAACCTAGTTTGGAAATTGGAATTATTACAGTATTATTTGATGCTTGAATAGGCTCACCAACTATTGTATTAACATCAATCATATCTTTTATACTATTCATAGCTGTGCTCATTAAATTTTCTATTGGATGTTCTTCCATAATTTTTACCTTCTTTCTTTTTTATTATATTGTTTCCATTACTTTCCTTTTTTATTCTTATTATGGCAAAAATTATTTGATATATTTTTATATTTATTTTAAAACTTGCAAGTATCTCATAAAAGTTTTGTGGCACATATACGGGTTCTATTTTATAATATATATTTTTTGTGCTATTTGTTATGTATGGGAGTATATTTGATATTAATATAGAAATTGCAGCAACAATATATGCTGTTACTGGATAATTTGTAGTTGCTATTTTTGTGTTTAGACTTAATTTTTCTAGATTTATTTTTACATTTAAAATATCTTTTCTTGAATCTTCATTTTTTAATGTATTTACTATTTGCTTTTTTATTTTTTGCTGCATTAGCTGCATCTTTTTACTATTTTTTTGTTCTTTTTTCTTAATTTTTACATACAATTTTTCAATTTTGTTTTTATCAAAATTAATCCATAACCATTTCACTTTTCCCACTGCTAAAGCAATAGTTATTTTCAAGTGTTTATTATTATTTTTCTTGTTTATATTATTAAAATATAAATCTTTTACTGTTATTTCAAATTTGGAAGTTAATAGTAACACACATAGTATTCCAATAATAATTATTAATATACTAAACAAATAAAAAACTAATATCATAAATTCACCACTTTTCTTAGATATTAGTTTTTACATTTTTTGGTATTTTATACTATTTCGTCTTTTTTCTTTTCTACTGATATATCTCCAAATAGCTTATCTTGATTAGTCATTACTTCACTTCTTCTAGATAATTCTAAAAGTCCTGAGAAAGCTGACACAACTTCTGCTTTTTCACATTGTTTTAGCGAGAATAATGTATTAAACACAAACTTTGGTCTTTTTACTAAAACAGTTAGCATTTGTTTTACTTTACTTGCAACAGTATATTTTTCAATTACAGCTATTTGTTCTAGGTTTCTAGCATTTTGATTAACTTTTTCTTCATTACTTTTTACTATTTTTTGATATGCTTCTACAATAACACTTTTATCATAATTTCTTTCTAATTTTTGCTTAGGAAGTTCTATTACTTCTGCATTTTTAAAGAATCTTACAGCATTATTTTTATACATTTCTTTTAATGTTTTTGAAATCTCTTTATATTTTTTATATTCAATAATTCTTCTTAGTAGCTCTTCTTCTGAAATTTCTTCTTCGTCATCAGAAGCTTTTGGTAGAAGATTTTTTGATTTTATATAAATAAGAGTTGAAGCCATTATTAAGAACTCACTTGTAACCTCTAGGTTCATTTCTTCCATTTTATTAATGTAATCTATGTACTGATCAGTTATTTCAGACAAATTTACATCATTTATATTCATTTTATTTTTATCAATTAAATGACATAATAAATCTAATGGTCCTTCAAAATTTTCAATTTTAATTAAATATTTATTTGTTTCTAGTGTTAATACATTTTGCATTTTGTTCTCCTAGTTTATATTTGTTCTAAAGCCTCTCTTATAGATGAAGTTTTATAACCTTTTTTTAGTAAATACTGCATGATTTGTTCTTCATCTAATGAGTTTTGCTTTTTTAAAATTATATTTGCTGCAGATTTTACTTCATATTCTTTCATTTCGTCTTCATGCATACTAAAATAATCAGCTATTTTTCCACTTTCAATACCTTTTGACATAAGCTTATATTTAACTTCTTTTGATGATAAATTCTGAAGAGCCTTAAACTCATTTATGGCTCTTTCAATATAATTTTCATCATTTATATAACCTTTTTCTTCTAGGTCATCTATTATATCTGCAAGCATTTGGCTATCAATACTTCCAGAGAATTTATTTTTAACCTCCTGCTTGCTTCTTTTTTTGTATAAAATATACTTTAATACTTTTGATTTATTTGTATCAAATTCTTCTATTGTATACATATTATTCCTCTTCTGATGGTTCTATTTCTTGTTCTTCGTCAACTTCTGTTTCATCACTTAGGCTTTTTTCAAAAGCTTCATTATATTTAGCTCTAACCTTTTTCTCAATTTCGTCCATAACATCTTTATGTTCTTCTAAATATTTTTTAACATTTTCACGGCCTTGTCCAATTCTTGTTCCGTCATATCCAAACCAAGAACCACTCTTTTCGATTATATCTAAGTTAACAGCTAAGTCAACTATATTACCTGTTTTTGAGATTCCTTTTCCATAAGTAATATCAAATTCAGCCTCTCTAAATGGTGGAGCAACTTTGTTTTTTACAACTTTTACTCTAACTCTGCTTCCTACAACTTCTCCGTCTTGCTTAATATTTTCAATTCTTCTTATATCAAGTCTTACAGATGAATAGAATTTTAAAGCTCTACCACCTGGTGTTGTTTCTGGATTTCCAAACATTATTCCAACTTTTTCTCTTAATTGGTTAATAAATACTATTGCAGTATTTGATTTGTTTAAAACACCTGTTAATTTTCTTAAAGCTTGTGACATAAGTCTTGCTTGTAAACCAACATGAGCATCTCCCATATCACCATCAATTTCAGCCTTTGGAACTAATGCCGCAACTGAGTCTACAACGATTATATCTATTGCACCGCTTCTTACTAAAGCTTCAGCTATTTCTAATGCTTGTTCACCTGTATCTGGTTGTGAAACAATTAAATTATCTACATCAACACCTAAATGCTTTGCATATACAGGGTCTAATGCATGCTCTGCATCTATAAAAGCTGCTTCTCCTCCAGCTTTTTGTGCTTCAGCTATCATGTGAAGCGCAAGTGTTGTTTTACCAGAAGATTCTGGTCCAAATACTTCTATTATTCTTCCCTTTGGTATACCACCAATTCCTAATGCAACATCTAAGCTTAATGCTCCTGTTGGTATTGCTTCAACATTCATTGCTGAAACATCGCCTAATTTCATTACAGAACCTTTACCAAATTGCTTTTCGATTTGTCCTAAAGCTGCTTCTAATGCTTTTTTCTTGTCGTTATCTATACTCATTTTCTTCCTCCTATTTAAACATTTGTTTGCTTAATCTTGCTATATTATATACTATTTTTTTAAATTGTCAATACTTTTTTTCAAACATTTGTTTTTTATTTTCTATACCATTCTTCTATACCAAAGAATGAGCTATAATTATTACTTTTTACCTGGCCTGCAAGCGAAGTGCTTGAGATTGTCATTTGTTTATTTCTGTAAAGGCCTACAAAAGGCACATCTTCTTTATATTTACTATAAATTTGTTTGTAAATATCCTTTAGTTCATCTTCATTTTTTATTATTCCTGCGTTTTGCACCAATTTCTTCATATCGTCATTAGAATAGTTTGATATATTTCCATCTGCAAAATAATATGTTAAGTCTGGACTATAAGCATTAAATACACCTGTTAACAAAATTTGATAATCTTTATTTTGAATATGGCTCGAATATTGATCATCTGATATTTTATTTATTGTTACATTTATTCCTATATTTTCAAGTTGTTCCTTAATGTTTTCTGCAACAGCCACTCTATCGCCATTATTTTTGTTTACTGCAATTTTTACTCTTAAGGTTTGAGTATATCCATCAATTTCTTTTCTCCATCTATTATTTGTATACTCCCAACCACCTGTTTCTAGCATATTTTTAGCTTGTTCTAAATTATATCCTGAACTTGCCTCATTTGCTTCATACAAGTAATTTCCATAGTCTAATGGATATTCTGCAGTTTTATATTTATTTCCAAATACAGCTGAAACAATATTATCTTTATCTATTGCATAACTTATTGCTCTTCTAACATAAACATCTTGCATTATTGAATCTTCACAGTTAAAGCTTAAAAAGTCAAATTGCCTTCCATTATACTCAGTTTTTGCAAATCCAATTGTTCCAATATAATCCTCAAAATTTGTAATTGAAGTATTTACTAAATCAATATTTCCTATTTTAAAAGCATTAAATTCTTCTCCCATAGATGAATACAAATTGATTTTTATATTTTCAATTTTCATATCTTGTTCATTTTCATTTTTAGCTTTCCACTTAATATTTCTCGCAAGAGTTATACTGTTTGAGCTTATATCTGTTACTTTAAATCTACCTGTTCCAATAGGAATTTTTTCACTTGCATAAAAATCTTCATTAAAATAATAATTGCTAGACATTATTGGAAAAATTAAATTATATTCAAAAAATGGAATTTCTCCATCTAATATTAGCTTTATTGTGCTTGCATCAACAACTTGAGAATCTACTATATGAGAAACATTGTACTTATAAACTGATTCTCCTTGCTTTAATATATCAATTGTAAACTTTACATCTTTAGCTGTAACTGATGTTCCATCTTGCCAATTTAAAGAACTATTTATTTTTACCACATAAGTTTTATCACCTGTTTTTGAACATTCTGTTGCTATACATGGTTTTGTTTTGTAATCTTCAGTAATTCTAAATAATGGCTCATATATTAATGTATCTATATTTAGTATTTCTTTATTGTTAGTTTTTAGAGGATTAATTGTGTCAAATCCAGTTATTCCAAGTCTTATGTCTTTTATTATATTTTCTGTTGCAACTTCTTGAACTGGCTCTTCATTTTGATTGTTATTATCATTTTGATATATTTTATATCCTGCAAAAATAATAATGCCAATCGCAAAAATTGCAAAGATATATTTAAAAATGCTACTTACTTTCATCGTTTAATACCTTTCTTTGCTTATAATACATTAAATACCCATTTTTTTCAACTCTATTTTGCAAACTTTTTGCGCAAAATTTTAGGGCATGTAAAATAAATTCACATGTCCTTATTATTTACTATTTAATTTAAAATAAACTATTTTCTAGACTCAACTATTAGTTTTATACCTGTTCTTTCTTCTCCCTCAACTTCTACTTCTGCAAATGCTGGTATACATATTAGATCAACTCCGGCTGGTGCAACAAATCCCCTTGCTATTGCTACAGCTTTTACCGCTTGATTTAAGGCTCCTGCTCCTATTGCTTGCATTTCAGCCTTATTAGATTCCTTCACTAATCCTGCTATAGCACCTGCAACTGAATTTGGGTTTGATTTTGATGAAATTTTTAAAACTTCCATTGTTTGTTTTCCTCCTAATATTTTATTTTTTGTATATCTAAGTACAATTATATTTATATATCAGGAGGGCTTGTTTGTCTATATAAATTTGGTAAATTTTAACATAATCGTTCGCCCGTTTTCTGCATTTTTCGCCATTTATTTTCTTCTTACTCTAGTTACTTTCATTACTCGACAATTTTCATCATTTATCTCAAAAATACATCCTTCCATTTTACATGGTCCAGTAGCTAATTTATATTTTTCAGGAAGTGTTGTTTCAGATCTTCTTATAGAAACTTTTGTGTCCATTCCTAAAACAGAATTAATTGGACCTGTCATTCCTATATCAGTTATATATCCTGTTCCTTTATCTAAAATACATTCATCAGATGTTTGAACATGTGAATGCGTGCCATAAACGGCTGTTACTCTTCCATTTAGGAAATAACCCATTGCTAATTTTTCTCCCGTAGCTTCAGCATGGAAATCAACCATTATGATGTCAGCTTTTCCTTTTACTTCATCTAATATTTTATTAACTTTAAGCATTGCATTATCTGATAAAACTGGCATTTCAACTCTACCTATCAAATTTATTACACATACTTTTTTATTATCTTTTTCAATTATTGTGTAGCCATTTCCTGGTAGATTTTCAGAATAATTAGCAGGTCTTACTATATTTTTATTTCCTATAAAATTAAAAATATCTCTTTTAGCCCAAGTGTGGTTTCCCATTGTCATTACATCAACACCCATTTTGCTAATATCATTATAAAGTTTTGTTGTTAGCCCAAAACCACCAGCTGCATTTTCTGCGTTTACAATTACAAAATTGATATTTTCTTCTTTTTTTATTTTCGGAAGCTCTTTTGATAAATATTCAACAGCTCCTTCTCCAACTAAATCTCCTATTACTAATATCTTCAATTTTTTATTCCTCTTTTTTTATAAAATTCTTTAAATATTGTATCAAATTTGTAATGTAAAGTCAAACAGGGCTTTTAACACAAAAAAGAGAACACCTTTTAAAGTGTTCCCTTTAATATGTATTATTTGGCATAATCAGTAACTCTTGTTTC
>CAKPKE010000005.1 GCA_934167095.1 uncultured Clostridia bacterium | reverse complement strand
GAAAAAATGCAAACTGAGGTTCCAAAAGTCTTTGCTGGTGGTGATGTTGTAGGCGAAAAAAAGACTGTTGCTTGGGCCTCAAGAAGCGGAAGAAATGCAGCAGAAAATATTATAGAATTTTTGAAAGGCAATGCCTAAAGTGCAGTAATATAAGTAAATGCACGCAAATGTTAACTATAGTTGACAAAGTTCTAACTAAAATTGCTAGACAATTAACATCTAAAAATGCTATCATAAAATTACCAAAGAAAATAAATGGAGGAAAGAATTATGAAATTTGAAGAAAAATTAATTAAACTAAGAAAGGAAAAAGCTCTTTCTCAAGAGGAATTAGGAGAAAAGCTAAATGTAACAAGACAAACTATATCTAAATGGGAACTTGGACAATCAAAACCAGATATGGACAAAATGAAAGATATGAGTAATCTATTTGGAGTTAGCTTAGAAGAATTAACAAATGATGAGATTGAATTAAAGGAAAAGAAAATCAAAAACGATGAAAACAAGAGAATAATTATTATAGTATTAATAATTGTTGCAAGTTTAATTGTACTAGGAATGATTATAAAAGTAGTATTTGTTGGAAAAATATTTAATTATGTAATGAATGGCAGTGATACAGTACAAGGATTATTTAATGAAACTTATGACATGATGAAAGATCAAACTAATAATATGCCAGATGAATCATCAACAAAAGATTTATATAACAAAGGTATAGGAATATTTAATGATACATTAGATTTGATACAAGATCAAATAAATGAAGAAAAAAAGAAAAACCAAGATAAAAAAGAATCTAATAATATTGAAACAAATGAAATAATTGAAAATAATATAGTAAATGAACAAAATAACAATTTAGATAATGTAGCAAATCAAGTACAAAAAATGCAAGAATACGTTACAAACCAATCCTTTAATTTTTAATATAGGCTTGTGCTTAAAATAGACAAGTAAGTAGTAAAGAAAAGGAAGGAAAAAAGATGGAATTTACAGTAGTAATAATTGTATTGGCAGTAATTATATTTATACTATTAGTTAGTGTTCTTAATATGTATAATAGACTTATAAGATTAAGAAATAATGTTAAACAATCTGAATCTGGAATTGATGTTTATTTAAATCAAAGATTTGATTTAATACCAAATTTAGTAGAATGTGTAAAAGCATACACAAAACACGAAAGAGAAACTTTAGAAAAAATAACAGAATTAAGAAGCATGTATGCAAAAAATAATAAATTGGATATTAAAAAAGCTAGTGAACTTAACAATTCAATAAATCATATTATGGCAGTTGCTGAAAATTATCCAGAACTTAACTCTAGTGAGCAGTACTTAAATTTACAAAAGAATTTAACTAAAATGGAAAGTCAACTTCAAGCGGCAAGAAGAATATATAATAATGATGTTACAAAATATAATACAAAAATGGAAACTGCTCCAAGTAATGTAATTGCTAAAATGTTTGGATTTGAAAAAGCCGAATTATTTCAAATAGAAGAATATAAAAAAGAAAATATAAAAATTGATTTTGAAGGATAAAAAATGAAGAAAAGTTTTAATGAACTATATGATGAATTTATAGACAAAAAAAGCGAATTTTATGATTTATGGAAAAATGCAAATGAAGAACGAAAGAAAAGCAATAGAATATTTTGGAGTATATTTGCAATTGACACAACTATAATAATAGTTCTATTTATTGTAATGAGAATATTTAATATACAGCTTGCACTATTTTTGCTGGCGATACCAGTTTGGTTTATTATAAATATAATATCAATAATAGTGGGATTAACAGCTTTCTCAAAAAATCGAGTTGAATATATAAAATATTACAAAGAAAACATAATAAATAAAATGGTAAAAAACTTTTTTGATGAAGCGGACTATATTCCACAAAAAGGAATAAGTAGATATGATTATGATGAAGCTAAATATCATGAAAGTTATAATATTTATTCATCTGAAGATTATGTAGAAGGTTTAATTGATAATAAAAATAAAATTGAATTAGCAGAAGTAGAAACAGTAGAAGAAAAGAAAGAAAAAGATTCAAATGGAAATGAAACTACTGAAAGAACTACTAAATTTCATGGTTTGTTTGCTAAAATAAAGTTAAATAAAACAACACAAAATAATTTAATAATATCACCAAATTTTTTTATAAAAGGAATGGGAAGACTAGAAATGGATTCTCAAGAATTTGAAGCATATTTTGATGTATTTTCAAAAGATAAAATAATGGGAATGCAAATGCTTACTTCAGATATAATGGAATTGCTAGTTGATTTTAGAAAAAAATTAAATAGGAATTTTGATGTTAGAATTTTTGAAGATACAATTTATATAAGACTACATATAGGTCCAATATTTGAACCAGAAATAAGCCAAGAATCACCAATAGATATGGAAAGTACACAAGAATTTTATGATATATTAGAATTTATTTATGCATTATCAAAACAAATCATTGAAATTGCTGAAGAAGAATATTAAAAAGGAGTTAAAAATGGAAAGTGAAAAAAAGTATTTAAATGAGGAAAAATATCAAAAAACAAATAAAAAAGTGAAGGTGGCAGGTATTATTTTATTAATTTTAGGAATAATAGCTATTTTAGCTGCAATAGGTCTTGCTATATATGTTTTTACTTCTGGAAATGTAGATGAAAATATTGTATTATTTATATTAGGAACTTTGCCTCTTATATTTGTTGGCGCTGTAATGTTGAGCTTTGGAATGCTAGTAGAATACATGGGACATGCAAGAGAAATAAATGCATATATGACACAACAGCAAATTCCTGTTGTTAAAGAAACGGTTGAAGAAATGACTCCAATTGCAAAAGAAAGTGCTGAAGAAATGGCTCCTGCGATGGGAACTATAGCAAAAGAAATTACTAAAGGAATAAAAGAAGGACTAAAAGACGAAGAAGGAAAATAATAATTTTATAATAAAAAAGAAATTTGAGTAATAAATGCTCAAATTTCTTTTTTTAATTATCATTTTCAAATTCTTTTTTCAAAAGAACATGCTTTATATATCTAAATAATTTAAACAATTTTGATTCTTTTCGTTTAACTAAGTAAGTACTAGAAATTTCTTCTTCTTCAGTTATGTTATCAAATTTCTTATCTAATTTTTCCATCATGCTAATGTAATAATTATTAAAGAAGTAGTTGTTGTCTGTCATGCCGACTAATTCTTGATATGAATATAATCTTTTTCTAAAATTATCTATTTCATCAACGCTTATTAATGACTTAAATATTGAATCAAAATAAGATGTTAATATAAGTTCTTGACAAGAAAAATATGTATTTCTTAGTTCTTCTTTTAATTCATCTTGCTTTTTATACAATGATGCAGTTTTATCTGTTGATAAATCCTCATATTGAATTTTAGAAGAAAGCTTTGAAACTGATTCCTCTAATCTTAAAATTTTATCAAATGAAGATACAACTTTTTTATATACATCAGCACCACAAATTGCAGAAAACTTATTTTTAAAATGGTCGTTACTATTTAATGTGCTTTCAAATAAAACTTCTTCGCCTGTAACATAAGCCATTTGAGCAACTAAATTACAAATAATAGGGTAGCAGTTAGGGCTTATTGTTGAAAGTGAAATATTATAATATGTTACATTTTCAAAAGTATAGCCTAAAACATTTGAAGCTATTGTTTGAACAGCAGCTTCGTTTAAAGCCATTCCTGTAGGGCGTGAACCTTTAAATGTACATAAACCCAAACGTACAAGCTTTCCTTTTTCATTTTTTACTTCTTGAAGATGATGGATAAGTTCATGAACTGCAAATTTTTCCATGTCGGATAACCCCATGCCATCTCTAAAATAAACAGATGAATTTTTATAAAAATAACTTGCTTCTGCTAATCCTTCTGGAATATCTGCAATATACATGGAAAGCTTAGAAAAATCATAATAAAGAGAATCAAAAGTAAAGCCAAAATTAGGAAATGCATCTACAATCATTTGACTAACATTTTTGGCTATTGTGTCTATACTTGCTTCATCTAACGGCTCAATTACTGTGATGCCATCTTTCTTTAGTTCTGCGTCTATATTCACTATAATTCTCCTTTATATACTATTCAATATTATTATACAACATAATGCGACAAAAAGATATAACAGAAGCTTTAAAAAAAGATTACAATTGTATTACAAAATTAAAGCGCTTGCCTGAATTGCAAACGCTTTTAAAATTATTTTACAACTATATTGTAAATTTTATTTTTTACATATATTTCTTTAACAATTGTAACTCCTTCAAGTCTGTCTTTTACAGCTTCATGAACAAGTTTTTTTATTGTTTCTTCATCTTCATCTACTGAAATATCAATGCTTGCTCTTAATTTACCATTCATTTGTATAGGCAAGTTAATTGTATTATTTTTAGTCTTTTCTTCATCAAATGTTGGCCAAGTAGAATCTGCAATAGTGTGTCCAAGGTCTAATTTTTCATAAAGCTCTTCTGTAATGTGTGGGGCAAATGGATTTAAAAGCTCTAAGAAAGTTTTGAATTCAGCTTTATTTATTTGCTTTGCCTTATAAAATTCATTAATCATTGTCATAAATGTTGAAATACAAGTATTGAATTTCATTTCTTCTATATCTGAAGATACTTTCTTTATTGATTGATGCATCATTTTTTCAAATTTTGGAGAGTAAGATGTACCATCTACTAGCATATCTTGCATGTTCCAAACTCTGTCTAAGAATTTTGCACAACCACGAATACTGTCAACAGACCAAGGTGCTGTTTGGTCAAATGGACCCATGAACATTTCGTATACACGAAGAGTATCTGCACCAAATTCAGCAATTACATCATCAGGATTTACAACATTTCCTTTTGACTTACTCATTTTTTCACCGTTAGAACCTAAAATCATTCCATGAGAAGTTCTCTTTGCATAAGGTTCGCTAGTTGGAACAACTCCAATATCATATAAGAATTTATGCCAGAATCTTGAGTATAGAAGGTGAAGTGTTGTGTGCTCCATACCACCATTGTACCAGTCAACTTGGTTCCAGTAATTTAAAGCTTCTTTTGATGCTAAAGCTTTATCATTATGTGGATCCATGTATCTTAAGAAGTACCAAGATGAACCAGCCCATTGAGGCATTGTATCTGTTTCACGTCTTGCTTTTCCACCACAGCAAGGGCAGGTTGTATTAATCCATTCTTCATGTTTTGCAAGTGGAGATTCGCCATTTTCACCAGGTTCATAATCTTTAACATCTGGTAAAACAAGTGGAAGCTCATCTTCTGGAACTGGAACCCAACCACATTTATCGCAGTGTACCATTGGAATTGGTTCACCCCAATATCTTTGTCTAGAAAATACCCAGTCACGAAGTTTGTAATTAACTTTTCTTTCACCAATTTTATTTTCTTCAAGCCAAGTAAGCATTTTTGAAATTGCTTCTTGTTTGTTTAGTCCGTTTAAAAATTCTGAATTTATATGTTTTCCATCACCTGTGTAGGCTTCTTTTGAAGTATCTCCGCCTTCAATTACAGGAAGAATATTCAATCCAAATTTTGTGGCAAATTCATAATCTCTTGTGTCATGAGCAGGAACTGCCATTATTGCACCAGTACCATAAGTAATTAAAACATAGTCTGAAACCCAAATTGGAATTTCTTTGCCGTTTGCAGGATTTATTGCTTTAAATCCTTTTATTTCAACACCAGTTTTTTCTTTGTTTAATTCAGAACGCTCAAAAGCAGATTTTAGGCTTGCTTGCTTTTGATATTCTTTAATCTCATCTAGGTTTGTAATTTTTGATGCAAGTTTTTCTAAAATTGGATGCTCCGGAGCAACTACCATGTAGCTAGCACCAAACATTGTATCAGGTCTTGTTGTGTAAACTTTTAATGTTTCATCAGAATCTGTGATTTTGAATATTACTTCAGCGCCTTCGCTTCTACCAATCCAATTTTTTTGTTGAAGTTTGATTTTTTCTAAGTAATCAACTTGGTCTAAATCATCAATCAAGCGTTGCGCATATTCTGTAATTTTAAGCATCCATTGACTTTTTTCTTTTTGAACAACAGGGCTTCCGCATCTTTCACAAACACCGTTTACAACTTCTTCGTTTGAAAGACCTACTTTACAACCAGTACAGAAGTTTATAGGCATAGTAGCTTTGTAAGCTAGGCCATGTTTGTATAATTGAATGAATATCCATTGTGTCCATTTGTAATATTCTGGGTCAGTTGTATTTATAACTCTTGACCAGTCAAAAGAAAAGCCAATTGATTTTAATTGTCTTGTAAAGTTTTCTATATTTTTAGCTGTAACAATTTTAGGGTGAACATGATTTTTTATTGCGAAGTTTTCAGCAGGTAGACCAAATGCATCAAAACCTATTGGAAATAATACATTGTAGCCTTGTAATCTTCTTTTTCTTGAAATTATATCCATTGCAGTATAACTTCTTGGGTGGCCTACGTGAAGTCCTTGACCAGAAGGGTAAGGAAATTCGATTAAGCCGTACCATTTTTGTTTATTAGAATTATTATCTGCATTAAATGTTCCTTCAGTTTCCCATTTTGTTTGCCATTTTTTTTCTATTTTTTTGAAATCGTATGCCATAATATTTAGTCCTTTCATTAAATTCAATTTTTCCTCATAAATTATATACTCTAGGTACTCTAAAGTCAAGAAAATAGATGGGGCTATTTTTGTAAATTATTTATAATTTCAATTACTTTTTCAGAAGCTAAAGAAAAATTGTAATTGTGAAAACCAATTTCTGGTCTTATGCCATCTTTTTTATGGAAATCAGAACCAATAGTTACAAATAAATTATGTTTTTTTGCAAAATTATTCCATTTTTCTATGTCATCTATTAAAATATTATTTCTATCTACATATAAATAATTTGCTTCGATTCCGTCGGCATTTGTATCCTCCACAATTTTTTCAATATCTTTTTCGTCAATGTCATCTTCGTAAAAATATGCTACTGGATGAGCAACAACAACTTTTCCTCCAGCATCTCTAATTATTTTTGCAGCTTCTGCAGGACTTAAAGTTATTTTTTTTACGTATGCAATACAACCTTCATTCATAATAGTTTCAATAAATTCACCTTGATTTGGAATATGCGAAAATGATTTTATGAGTAGTTTTGAATTTTCTGGTTTTTCAATAACATTGCGAGCTATATGAGCTTTTGTTACAGAATCTATTTTGTCAAGTTCTTCCAAATCTAATAAGTATCCTATAGAATTTAGTTTTTTTGCAACATCATGAAGATATATATGTCTAGAGTTTCTAACAATTTCTAGTTTCTTTTTAAAATTATCGTTTTTTAAATCAATATTATATCCTAAAATGTGAATTCCGCATTTTGAAATTTTTGTGGAAATCTCGACGGCAGGAATAATACTAATTCCATTTTTTTCAGCATAACTAAAAAGATTATCAGAGTAAGCATCAATTGTATCATGGTCAGCAATAGAAATAAATTTTACATTATTTTTTTTTGCTTCATCAATTATTTGAAATGGAGTTAAACTTCCATCAGATTTTGTAGTATGAATATGAAGATCGATATTTGTCATAAATTCCTCCTTTTATTTTTCTAAATCAATATCAGTTGTCGTCAACTCATGACAACTGCGCCAAAAGTCAAATTTATCAGTTAAATTTTTGAAAATTGCACTTTGTGTTTGAATTCTTCTTTTTGTAGAATCCGTAGCCATATTAAATACTAGTTCCTTCAATTGTTGAGAAGAAAAATTTGAACTAATTTTATGTCTGGCTAAATCTGTGACTTTTATAAGTTCATTATCCAGGTTAATAGGCGTAAATGAAAATAAAAAATCAAATAAAAAATTATATGCAGTGTCATCAAATTGCCAAGTTTTTCGCAAGGATAAGGGAAGAACAGGCAAGTATGGAATTGTTGATGTGTTAATTGAAGCCTCTAAAGTTGGATAAACAGCGTTAATCAAATTTTTTAGCTGACTCTCCTCAATAATATGTACATCAATTGGAAGGAAATGTTTAGGCATAATTCCTTTAGAAAGATCTGTACTAATTTCTTTTAGGTCTTTTATAGTTTCAATAGGATTTATATCTGAAGATGTCATGCCAAATGTTGAAAGCAATTGAGAAATTGCTTGTGCTGTTTCATTTCTACAATTATCCTTGCAAACAAACCATATATCTAAATCAGGTAATCTATTTAAAATTTTTCTAGGTTTCATTTCATTAATTACATTGGGACAAGGTTTGCAAATTTGTTTTAGGTCAGGCATCATATCATAATTTTGTATTAAACATCCTGCACAAATCCAAGGTGCATTTTTAGCCTTTTGTGCGTCATTAACAAGATCTTGGTTGTATCGTATTTGTTCTTGAATTATAGGAATATCACCTGAAAAATTATGAGACAATGCATAATAAGGAAAACCAGAACCAAATACTCCACATGAATTTGGTACTAAATTGGAAAGAGATTTAAATGCCAAAATATTTTTTGCAAAGTATTTTTTCTTCAAATTAGAAGTATTATATTCAAAATTATTGGAAATTTGACATATTTCATTTGCTAATTCATTGTTAGTTATTGCCATTATGTTATTCCTTTCTTTATTATAAATTTTTGATATTTATTATACAACAAAAACAACTGAAAATCTAGAAAAAAGCGAAAATTTTCTATTGCAAAAACCAAACTGGTATAGTATAATTTGTGGCAAATAGAAAATAATTTATGCAGAAGAATAAAAAAGACGATAGGAGGAAATTTTATGTCTTTAGAAATTACAGAAGAACAAAAAAATCACATTCAGGTAATGATTGACGATTTAGTTGCAAGAGCTAAAAAGGCTTCAAAAGAATATATGAAACTAAATCAAGAGCAAGTTGACAAGATTGTAAAAGCAATGTCTATGGCTGGATTAGAGCATCACATGGAACTTGCTAAAATGGCAGTAGAAGAAACTGGTAGAGGTATCTACGAAGATAAAATAACAAAGAATATGTTTGCAACAGAATATATTTATCATAGTATAAAATATGATAAAACTGTTGGAGTTATAAATGAAAATGAAGAAGAAGGATACGAAGAAATTGCAGAACCAATAGGTGTAATTGCGGGTGTAACTCCTGTTACAAATCCAACTTCTACCACTATGTTTAAATCACTAATTGCAGCAAAAACAAGAAATGTAATAATATTTGGATTCCATCCAGGAGCTCAAAAATCAAGCTCGATGGCTGCTAAAATTTTAAGAGATGCAGCAGTGCAAGCTGGTGCTCCAGAAGACTGTATTTTATGGATTGAAGAACCATCAATTCATGCAACATCAATGCTTATGAACCATCCTGGTGTAAATTTAATTTTAGCAACAGGTGGTACAAGCATGGTTAAAGCTGCTTATTCATGTGGAAAACCAGCCTTAGGAGTAGGACCTGGAAATGTACCATGTTATATTGATAAAACAGCCAAATTAAGAACTTCTGTAAATGACTTAGTACTTTCAAAATCATTTGATAATGGTATGATTTGTGCATCTGAACAATCAGTAATTGTAGATAAAGAAATTCATGAAGAATTTGAAAAACTAATGAAAGAAGCAGGTTGCTATTTCTTAAATGAAGAAGAAACAAATAAACTTCGTTCGGAAATGTTCTTAAGAGAAAAAAATGAAGCTTTAAATGCTGATATAGTAGGAAAAAGTCCTTATATAATTGCAAAAGGTGCAGGAATAGAAGTACCTGAAAGTACAAAAGTATTAGTATTAAAAGAAAATGGAGTTGGAATTGAATATCCATTTTCAAAAGAAAAACTAAGCCCAGTTCTTGCATATTACATTGTTGAAAATGAAGATGAAGGAATCAGCTTAGCAGAAAAACTAATAGAATTTGGAGGAATGGGACATTCTGCAGTTATCCATTCAGAAAATAAAGAAACAATAGAAAAATTTGCAGAAGCAGTAAAAGTAGGAAGAATAATGGTAAACACTCCATCTACACATGGCGGAATAGGAGATATTTACAACACAAATATGCCATCATTAACTTTAGGATGTGGAACATTTGGAGGAAATTCAACAACAGCAAATGTTTCATCAGTAAACTTAATAAATATAAAAAGAGTTGCGAAAAGGAGAGTTAATATGCAGTGGTTTAAAGTACCTGAAAAGATATATTTTGAGGCAGGTTCAATTGCCTACTTAGAAAAAATGCCAGACATATCAAGAGCTTTCATAGTAACAGATGAGGGAATGGTTAAACTTGGATATGTAGATAAAATTTTATATCATTTAAGAAAAAGAAATGAATATGTACATTCAGAAATATTTGCAGAAGTTGAGCCAGATCCATCTTTTGCAACAATAAAAAGAGGATTAGCAAGAATTAATGAATTTAAGCCAGATGTAATTATTGCGTTAGGCGGTGGAAGTCCAATAGATGCAGCAAAAGGAATGTGGCTATTCTATGAACAACCAGAAGCTGATATAGAAGGAATGAAACTAAAGTTTATGGATATAAGAAAGCGTACTTATAAATTCCCTAAACTTGGACAAAAAGCAAAAATGGTAGCAATACCAACTACTTCAGGAACAGGTTCAGAAGTAACATCTTTTGCAGTAATAACTGATAAAGAAAGAAATATAAAATATCCACTAGCTGATTATGAGCTTACACCAGATGTTGCAATCGTTGACCCAGACTTAGTTATGAGTCTTCCAAAATCTGTTACAGCAGATACAGGAATGGATGTTTTAACTCATGCACTAGAGGCTTATGTATCAAATATGGCATCTGATTATACAGACGGACTTGCTGAAAAAGCAGCAGAACTTGTATTTAAAAATATCAGAAATGCATATTATGATGGAGCAAATGATAAAACTGCTCGTGAAAAAATGCATAATGCAAGTACAATAGCTGGAATGGCATTTACAAACGCATTCTTAGGTGTTTGCCACTCAATGGCACATAAAATAGGAGCCGAATTCCATCTTCCACATGGAAGAATAAATGCAATACTTCTTCCTTATGTAATAAGATATAATGGTGTTGCGTGTCCTAGCAAATTAGTATCATTCCCTAAATATGAGTACTATATTGCACAAAGAAAATATGCTGATATTTCAAGAAGAATGAACTTCCCAGCTTATACTGATGAAGAGGGCGTTTGGTCATTAATTCATGAAGTACAAAAATTAAATGAAGAATTAGGAATTCCAAAATCATTTAAAGATGCAGGAGTAGATGAAAAAGAGTGGATGGCAAAAGTTGATGAACTTGCAGATAGAGCTTTCTCAGATCAATGTACATCAGCAAATCCAAGAGTACCACTTGTTTCAGAAATAAAACAAATTTTAATAGACAGCTATTATGGCAATGAAATAAAATAATTAAAACAAAAGAGGCCACAAAATTTTTTCGTGACCTCTTTGAAAACTAATATGGAAATAAAAGGAAAAAGTTTGAAAAATAGTTGTAAAATACAATATATTTAATCAAATTTTATTCCTTAAAAGAAAGGAATGTTTTGAAAAAATGGAAAAAAATAATAAAATTTTAAAAAGAACTCTGCTTTCAATAATTTCAATTATTATTGTAGCAATTATAACATTTGTAATTTATGAAGTTGCAACTGTTCATAATACATATTATAGAAGCGAAAAGACACTTCAAATACCAATTTTTGTGTATCATGATCTTGTAGAAGATGACTCACAAATTGAGTTTGATTATATGCAAACAACTGCAAAAAGATTTGAAGAACAAATTACAGGACTTATGAATTTAGGATATGTTCCAATTTCATATCAAGATTTAGTTGATTATTATAATGGTGAAAAAGCAATTTCAAAGTGGAGCTTTTTAATAACTTTTGATGATGGTTACACAGGTGTTTACAAATATGCTTATGAAATAGCTAAAAAATATAATATTCCAATGACTTCATTTTTAATTGATGATTGTGTAGGAATACCTGGATATTATACTTGGGATGAGGCAAAAGAAATGTCTGACAGCGGACTTATTTCAATATATTCACATGGATTAGAACATCTAGAATATGACAAACTTCCAACTGAAACTTTGGTAGAAAAAACAAATAAAGCTTATGCAAACTTAAAAGCAACTTTAGGAAAAGAAGATATGCTAAAGGTATTTACATATCCTTATGGATTATATACACAAGATGAAATAAATGCATTAAAAGGTTTAGGATATGTTCAAAATTTAACAGATAATAGAATAAATTTAAGCGATACTCTTGATATTTATGCATTACATAGATGTTATCCATTAGAGGATTCAGTATTTAAAATTTTGTTAAAAATTCAATATAGGGTAATAAGGTATAGATAAGCGTTTATATAAAAATTAAGAAAGGAACTAATCAATTATAATATAAATTGATTATACAATAAAATATGAAAATAGGTGTCGACTTAGATGGTGTTGTATTCGATTCAGAAAAAGAATTTAGAGTTTTATCTGAATTATATGATATGCTAGAACTTAAGCAAAATAGCAAAATTGATAATCGAGAAATGTTGTTTGAAAAAAGATTTGCCTGGAGTAAAGAGCAAAGCGACGAATTCTTTGAAAAAAACATAGAAGAAATTGTGAAAACAGCAAATGTAATGCCAGGGGCAAAAAAGGTATTGCAAATGTTAAAAAATGAAGGAAATGAGCTTGTTGTGGTAACAGCTAGAGGAATAGAAAATCCTGAAATTGTAGATGTGTCTAATGAAACAATAAAAAGAAATGGCTTAGATTTATTTGATAAATACATTTATAGAGCTGAAAATAAAGCTGAAGTCTGCAAAGAAGAGAACATAGATATAATGATTGATGATTCAACAGATAATTGTAAAAAAATATCTGATGCAGGTGTGAAAACAATGTATTTTAAAGATGCAGCAAGCTTTGAACTTCCAGAAAGTAAGTATTTAAAAACTGTATATAACTGGGGCGAAGTTTATAGAGAACTAGGCAATAAAAATATGTAATCACTAAAAGTGGTTACTATTTTTTTGTCAGAAATTCACTAATAAAACATATAAAAAAATTATAATTTCAAGTAATCTTCAAGGAAAAAAGATTATAAATAAGTAGGAAAGGAAGATTATGGAAAATAAATTTTATAAAGATTCAGTTAGCGTCAGAATAATTTGCTCATATATAGATGACATTTCTAAATAAGAACGATTGCAATGGATTGCTGGGCAAGTTTAGAGCATGAACTAAAATATAAGAAAAACATAGAAAATCAAGAAGCAGAGCACTTGGAGGCTATGGAATAGGTCTTTCAATGGCACTTGCAATAGTAAAAAATAATGGTGGCAAAATAGAAGTTAAAAAAGAAAAAGATATGATACATTTTATTGTAAGATTTACACATTAAGTGATATAATTGTGGAAAAGTACTAGAAAAAGGAGATATGATACATTTTGCTAAATAGTTAATTTTAATAATGTATTAATTTTATTATTACTAAAATGTATTGTTGTGGAAAGTTGTGAGCGAAATTTGGGATATTTATGATGAAAATAAAAATAAAACAGGAAATTTGGCAGAAAGAGGCGTTTATAAATTCAAAAAAGGTGAATATCACATTGTTGTGACTGCTATTATTTTAAATATGAAAAATGAAATTTTAATTTCTAAAAGAGCTGATTTTAAAAGATATGGTGGAATGTGGGAATGTAATGGCGGTTCTGTACTTGCTGGAGAAACAAGTTTAGAAGGGATGCTAAGAGAAATAAAAGAAGAACTTGGAATCACTTTTGAAAAAGAAGAAGCCCATTTTTATAAGGAACTAAAAAGAGATAAAGAATTACCAGATTTTAAGGACTTTTGGGTGTTTAAAAAAGATATAAAAGATGACGAAATAACTCTTCCTGATGGCGAAGCAACTGAGTTTAAATGGGTTACAATAGATGAATTTGCAAAAATGTATGATAATAAAGAAATTGTACCATCTGTAAATTTTGATAAAGAAGATTTTGAAAAGGTAGTTGAAATGTTAAATTAGTTTTATTAAAAAAGGAGTGTAAGAAAATGAAAGTTTTAGTTTTGTCAGATATTCATGGTTCTGGCTATTATGCAGAAAAAATAAAGGAAATTGTAGAAAGAGAAAAGCCAGAAAAGATAGTTATATTAGGCGATTTGTATTATCATGGACCAAGAAATGAGCTAAGCCAAGAATATGAGCCAATGAAGGT
This sequence comes from uncultured Clostridia bacterium, assembly GCA_934167095.1. Lineage (GTDB taxonomy): Bacteria > Bacillota > Clostridia > TANB77 > CAG-508 > CAG-245. The sequence continues at coordinate 70,980 of CAKPKE010000005.1, read as the reverse complement.
TTCAAAAATATTAAATGAAATGAAAGATAAGCTCTTAGTGGTTCGTGGAAATTGTGACGCAGAAGTTGATGAAATGATATCAGAGTTCAAATTCAATGACCACATTCTTATGGAAATAAATGGCAAGAAATTTTACTTTACACATGGTCATAAATACAATATTGAAAATATTCCTTATGATAATTTTGATATAATGATTTATGGTCATATTCATCAAGGTTTTATTGAAGAAAAAGAGGGCTTTGTGTTTGCAAATCCTGGTTCTATTTCACTTCCAAAGTGCAATTCACATCATAGCTATATAATACTAGATGAAAATAAAATTATCTTGAAAGATGTTAATGGAAAAGTGCTTCAGGAGTATGAGTATTAAGTAGAAAAAATAGTTTGAAATAATAAAAAGTTTCAATATTCAGCATTATGTGTGTCTTTGAAAGAAGAAAGAAAGGAATAAAATTAAAATGAAAGAATTAAAAAAGATAGGGAAATTTAAACTATATGATAGAGTAAGAATAAAAAATACAAATATTACAGGTAATATAGTTCTAATATATGATGATAAAGTTTGTGAGATAGAATATGATGCACAATTTAGAAAAAATGATGACGAAGTGATTTATACACACAACATAAACGAATTAGAACAAGAGTAAAAAAAGAGTGATACAATGAAATATGAAGAATTAATAAATCATTTGTTAGGTAATGCAAAAGTGTACATTGATATATATTCAAAACAAAAAGAATTAACTGAAGAAGAAAAGGGAATTGTATTAGGTTTGTGGATGAGTTTATACTGTATAAAAAATCAATTAATTATAGAAGAAATGGAAGAAAATCTAGACTTAGAAAATGTTATGAAACAATTAACTGAATTAAGAGAAAAATAAAAATCATGCTATTGCATTTAATATTAGATGAAAATAAAATTATCTTGAAAGATGTTATTGGAAAAGTGCTTCAGGAGTATGAGTATTAAGGAGAAAAATATGCAAAGAGTAGCAATTATTTCAGATATACATGGAAATTTGGAAGCTTTAAGGGTAACTTTAAATGATATAAAAAATAGAAATGTAGATAAAATTATCTGTTTAGGAGATATTATTGCAAAAGGTGTACATCCAAAGGAATGTATAAAATTGATAAAAGAAAATTGTGATGTAGTATTGCAAGGAAATTGTGATTATCATTTTTCTAAAAAATATGATAATATTGACGAGATTCCTGATATGGAAAGAAAAAGAATAGAATGGAATCAGTCTTTAATTGATATGGAAGATAGAGAATATTTGCTAAGTCTGCCATTTTGTTATGAATTTTATATGAGCGGAAGTCTAGTAAGATTATTTCATGCAACACCTACTGCTAATGACCAAGCTACGCTAAATACAGATAATTTTAAGAAAAAATATGAAATGTTTTTGCCAAGTGATAAAACTGTGTCTCAAAATAAAGCTGATGTTGTGTTGTATGGACATATTCATCATCCATATATGGATAAAATATATAATAAAACTTTAATAAATGTTGGAAGTGTAGGTAATCCTTTTGATGTTATAAGAAATGAAAATAAAGATAGTAATGTTTTAGAAACTACAAAAAGCAACTATTTTATAATTGAAGGAGAGATTGGAAGTACAAGCTATGATTCTGATATTTCATTCCAATTTGTGAAGGTACCTTATGATATTGATAAAGAACTTGAAGATGAAGCAATAAACATGGAAAAAGAGAAATATAGGGCAGAATTAAAAGAAGGCAGATATAGAGACATGACAAAAATATATGAAAGTTTCAAAAAGCAAAATATTTGTGTTGACGAAATTTAAAAAGAAAAATAGTCTTGTTCTATTAACATTTTAAATAACATAAGTGGAAAACTTTGCTAATAATGAATTTCTATGTTATAATGGAGCTAATTTAGTACTGATAATAATGAGGAAGATTAATAAAATGAGTTATTCAATTTTTGAATATAAGGAATTTGCTGCCTGTAATTTTCTAGGGGGAAATACTAATAGCTTTGAAATAAGAATATTAGAAAAAGGTGAAATTGAGTATAGAAAAGCTAATTTTAACAATAAAACGCTGGAATATACAATATATGAATTAAGCCAAGATGCAGTTGCAAAAATAAAAGAAACTATTGAAAAGAATAATAAAATATTTGAAGTAAATAGCAAATTAAATAATGGAACTTTAGATGGAAATGGCAACGAATTCTGGTTTGCAGATGAAAAGAGAAATAGACAGATATTAGCATGGAATATTCAGGCATCTATGAGCAATAATAATAGCAGTGAAAACGAAGAAGAAGAAACCAGTTTTAAAAAAGAAAACAAAATACAAGAAAGAATTGTGCTAAAATTGTTCTTCGAAATCTGTGATATTTTAAAGCAAGATGGATTTGAACTAGATCTATATAAATTTGAAACAGAAAATCAGGGAAGAAAAATAGTATAGATTAGAATCCAAGTTCTACTAGGTAGTTAAAAAGCAATAATTAAATATAACAAATTAGATGTATATAAGTGAATTAAATATACATCTAATTTGGGTATAAAAAAGAGAAAGGAATTTAATTAATTATAGATTAATATTTCTATAATTGATTATATGAGAATAAATGGTAAGAAATATTGTAAAAGATGTAATGTTTTTGTCTAAAAAAGCAGAGAAAGCAACAGAAAAAGATAAATTCATTGCAAATGATTTATTAGACACACTTAATGCGAATAAAGATAGATGTGTTGGTCTTGCAGCAAATATGATTGGATATAATAAAGCAATAATTTGTGTATCTGCTGGATTATATGATTTTGGAATGATAAATCCTGTTATTACGAATCAGAAAGGTGAATATCAAACAAAAGAAGGTTGTTTATCACTAATTGGTGAAAGAAAATGCACTAGATACCAAGAGATTGAAGTTGACTATTTAGATATGAAATTTAATAAAAAGCATGAAAAATTTTCAGGATTTGTTGCTGAAATAATCCAACATGAGATGGATCATACAAATGGAGTGGTGATATAGTAAAGTTATGCACAAAAAGTGATATAATTGTTGAAAATGAAGAAAATAAGAAAATAGAATATACAATGAAAAATGTTGAAGGAAAAGATTATCTCCAATATGAATGGATTGAATTAGAAAAAATTGATGAGTATCCGTTAGTACCTAAAGTAATAAAAGCTGTTTTAAAAGAAAATAAATTTCAAGTGCATAAAATAAATTGTGAGTTGAAGTAGAACAATAAAATTGTAGGATGAAAGTACTTAAAAGTAGGGTGATTACTTTTAGATGTTATTGAAATAGCAGTACAATTAAAGTTTAAAAATGGAAATGTTTGAACTCATAAAGCGAAGGCAATAATATTGGATATTGCCCACAGAGCCAGAGTTATCAAAAAATTGAACGTTCTTTGATTTTTTTGCTTCACTAAAAAAACGACGAAAAAACGGCGGAAATTTTCAGGAAGTTTCAGGAAAATTATTTATTTTTTCTTGTGGAAGTGATATAATCTGAAAAACTGAGTAAAATAGTATAAAAATAAAAGATTGGAAATATGTATATGAAAGAAATAGAAGAAATTCAAAGAAATGACTTAAAAAAATATTTGAGTAAAAATATTATTATTAGAATTGATTATATGCCATTATCTGATGCATTAGTTGATGATTTAGTAGCAGATATTAGTAAAGATTTATTTGATAATAATCAGTTTAGTGATGTTTTTGAAGGTGTAATTAGTTCTGTAGATATACAATTAAATAATCCTGAAATTTCAAATAATCAGAGTTTCTTTAATGTTAATAATTACACAAAGATAAAATCAGTAGAAATTTTAAGATTTATAGATAAGAATGTTTATATAAAAATGATAATAAATAAGCATTTTTCTTGTATTGATATTAATTGTGGTATGAAATATATATCATTTGAAGATTATATTGAAATTTTCAATAAAATAATTGAAAGATTATATGAGAAAGATGTAAGAATAAAGAAAATTGGTTTTAGGAAATTTAATGAATTTTTTGTTAAAAATATAGAAAATGAAGATATATTAACTTATTTGAATAAAGACTTTTTTTCTTATAGTTATGATTTTTTAAAGGAAAAACAAACAGATATTATAGATGATTTAATTTCAGAAAGAAAATATACATTTGCATATGATGAAAAGCAAATAAATTTAATTACGCATTTGTCAAAAGGATTATTAGAAAACAAAGAAGTAAAAAGAGCCGCAATTGACATTGATATCAGTATAAATGATTTAGAAAGATTAAAAAATACTTTTGAACAAAAAAGGATTGTAGAAAAATTAAATGAAATAAATGAAATAATATTCAAGGTGTTTAAAAAAATGTTATCTAAGCAATTTTTAAATACGTTAACTAAAACAGAAAGTATTGATGAAAAATTTATAGGAGTAAATAATAATGAATAAAGAATATACTATAGAAAATTCAAAGTTTACTATAAATAATAATAATAATGTTAAAAATAATATTATTACTAAAGCAGAATATGATTGCTATAATAATGGAAAAAAGTTAAAATATCAAAGTGACTATGTATCAATAATTGATGTACCATATAGAAAATATAGGTTAGTATAATGGATGGATTGACAGACTATATAAGAAATGATGATGTACATATAGAAGTACAGGTAATAGGATACAAGTCACAAGGGGAGTCAATATTAATATTTTTGAAAGATTATAATGAAATTGTATGGGCAGGAATCATAGACTCATATAAGTTGAACATTAATGTAGCTAAAAAAATATTAGAGGATAATGGCTTTTGCGAAAATGGAAAAAAATTAAATTTTCTATGTATAAGTCATCCTGATTTTGATCATATAAAAAACATGAAAGAAATTATGCAATCTTTTGTTGGTGAAAGTACTATAATATTAACGCCTGACTTTTTAGAATTGGGAGTTGAAGGAGATTCAAGAGAAATAATCGAAATTAAAACATTTTTTTCTGAGGCATTTAGAAGCGTTAATCAAAATAATATTAATAAATTATTTTTTAATAGAAATTACAGAGAACCAAGATTAGAACATACTTTTTTCTGTAGAGGTAGACAAATCCCATTTAAAATACTGTCATTATTGCCAACAGATGCGCAAATACTTAATAAAAGAATAAATACAATGCAAAATAAAGAAAAAAATTTGTATAGCTTATTTGTGATAATAGAAATTGGCTTAACAGAATTAGTTTTTGCTGGAGATTGTGAAAATGGTTCGTTAAGATATATTGATGCAACGGAAATTCCTGATAGAATTAATTGTTTTAAAATACCACACCATGCTTCAAAAACTTCAGATGAGATATTTAATTGGGAAATGTCGGAAAAAGAACTTGGAATTAGTGTATGTACAACTAGAACAATGAATAATACAACTTCACGAGAAGTTTTAGAAGTTTATAAGGATTTGTTTGATAAATTGTATTTAACAGGGGATACAAACCCTGAAAAAAATACGGAAGACTATGGTATAATTATTCTTACATTTGATAGCAAAGGAAAAATAATTGCAAATCCAGAATTTATAAAAAATGCATTATGCAATGCAAAATAAAAATAGGCGGGATTAATTATAAAATCTCGTCTATTTTAATTCGCTTTAGCGTGTTGAGCCACAAAGCAAAACAAAAAAACGCCAGCTATGCTGGTGTTTTTTTAAAGACTTACAGAAAAAGATATCAAACCATGATATAATGTTAGGTGTTCAAGCCAACCAAATATCAGAAAGGAGTGATATCTATGAGCAATACTTTATCACATACAAAGTGGAATTGCAAATATCATATAATATTTATACCAAAATATAGAAGAAAAGTAATATATAATAAATTGAGAACAGATATAAGGGGATATATTCAGGATTTGTGCAGATGGAAAGGAGTTGAAATAGTAGAGGGACATTTGATGTCATATCATGTGCATTTACTATTATCAATACCACCGAAAATGAATATATCAAGTTTTATGGGATATTTGAAAGGAAAAAGCTCAATGATGATATTCAAAGACCATGCAAATTTAAGATACAAATACGGAATTTGTAACTTTTTGGCAACAGGATATTATGTCAGTACAGTCGGATTAAATGAAGCAACAATTAGAAAATATATAAGAGACCAAGAAAAGGAAGATGTACTAGAAGATAAATTAACAAAGAGGGAAAGCTATAACCCTTTTAAGGGGTTGCTACAGTAGTAAATGCGTTAAGGCTTGAACGGAGTGAAAAACCAACACTTTAAGGTGCTGCAATGTTATATGCCCTTATAGGGCATGTTAAAACCACCCGTTTTATGGGTGGTTATTATTAGTCTTGACAGTAAGAAATTCCTCTATAACATTAGTATGTCGTAATCTATGAAAAGGAATTCTTTTTAAATTATGTTTTTTTATAACTTGATCTAAAATCTTAGTAGACGTATCAGAATTCATATCAGTACCATACTCGATAGTAAAAAATTTTTTACTACCGTGCCATTTAGAACCAAGTAAAAGCTTTTGTTTTAAGTGTTGGTTTTGATATTTTTTTAGAATCTGTACAGTAGTATCGGAAATATAATTTACTCTTTCACTATGTTCAGTTTTAGTACCTTTTTCAAAAATTTTGCCATAAGCATATTGAGTAGTTTTATTAATTTCAACTCTACGGGTTTCAAAATCAATATCTTTCCAAGTAAGTCCAGTTAATTCACCTCGTCTACATCCTAAATCTAATGCTAACATTATAATTGCTTGATATTTTATAGGCTCTTGAGCTAGTGCAGTAATAAGTTTTTCTACTTCATCAGGAGTATAAAATTGTATATTGGTTTTAGCTCTTTTAGGTTTATCAATCTTACTATTAGGATTATTCTTAATATATTCACATTTAACAGCATATACTAACATATTATTTATAATACAATAATAACTTTGAATAGTATTAAGACTAAGAGTCTTGACTCTATTAGATACATAACCACGTCTTAAAAAGTAATAAAAATTTTCAAATATTTTTACATTTAATTCTTTTAACTTTACATATCAAATTTTCATAATAACTAAATGAAGTCTATATTTATACTTAATATAAGTAAAATAATTTTGATACTTTAAATCTTTATAGATGTATCCTTTGAGGTAAAATAAACAACATAATAAAGGGGATACAAACCTGAAGGTCGCAAGTTAGAACTTCACTAACGTAGCCAAAATTTAATCACTAGACGCAGAAATGTTTCTAATGAGTTTTGAATTTTTAACAAAAGGTTGTTATAACCACTAAAACGCCTTTTTATGTTGATTTTTAAAGAAATTTGGAATTAACTTTTAAAACTAAAATTTTGAAATATTATAAACGTTAAAAAATAAGTCATTATGATTACGAATGTACAAAAAATATTTCAAGAAAATTTAGAGAGAATTTAATAATACCGATAATTTAATCTATAAATTTACAAAATATTGTAAAAAACGACAATTTATGATATAAAATATAACAGATTTATATATAAAATGAGGTATTTTTTATGGAAGATTTAATGAATGAGATAAAACAATTCAATGAGGAAAGAGATTGGGATCAATTCCATTCACCAGAAAATTTAGCAAAATCAATATCTATTGAAGCAGGAGAATTATTAGAATGTTTTCAATGGAATAATAATTATGATATGAATGAGGTATGTGAGGAATTAGCAGATGTATTTACTTATTGCATACAAATGGCAATGAAATTAGGAGTAGATCCTAAAGAAATAGTATTAAAAAAGCTAGATAAAACTAGAAAAAAATATCCAATTGATAAAGCTAGAGGAGTAAGTACAAAATATACTAAATTATAGTAGTAATTAATGGGAGTAATTATTATGAATGAAAAAGAATTAATATATAAAGGGATTGAAACAGCATTCATAGATTATAATAATCAATCAAATATCGCTTTTAAGCCGCAGTTTATTTCCAATGATTATAAAGAAGGAAGAAAAGTAATATCTAGTATAGAAGATGAGCTATTAAAATGTGATAAGTTTGATATTAGTGTTGCCTTTATAACTGATGGAGGAATAGCACCTTTATTACAAACATTAAAGACATTGGAAGAAAGAGGAATAAAAGGAAGAATATTAACAACAGATTATTTAGAATTTAGTGATCCTAAAGCTTTAAGAAAATTAGCTGAATTAAGTAATGTTGAATTAAAAATGTATATGACAAAAGATTCTGGAGAAGGATTTCATACTAAAGGATATATATTTAAAGATAAAGATATATATAGAATTATTACAGGAAGCTCAAATATGACGCAAAAAGCATTATCAGTAAATAGAGAGTGGAATACAAAAATAGTATCTACAGAATATGGAGAATATGCAAAAGAAATATTAAGTGAATTTGAAAGTTTATGGAATTCAAAATATAGTCTGAATTTTGAAGACTTTATTAAAGCGTATGAATTAAATTACAAAATAATAAAAGAGCAAAGAAAAATAATTAGTTTAAAGAACGTAGATTATTTAGAAGAATCTACGTTGAAACCAAATGAGATGCAAAAGGAATTTATAAAGAATTTAAATAAGTTGATTAAAGCAAAAGAGAAAAGAGCATTATTAATATCAGCAACTGGAACTGGAAAAACATATGCTTCAGCTTTTGCATTAAAGGAAAGAAATCCAAGAAAAGCATTATTTCTTGTTCATAGAGAACAAATTGCTAAACAAGCAATGGAAAGTTATAAAAAAATTTTTGGTAATACGAAAACATTTGGATTATTATCTGGAAATTCTAAAGAGTTTGAGAAAGATTATTTGTTCTCAACTATGCAGATGATGAGTAAAGAAGAAAATCTTATGAAATTTAAAGAGGATGAATTTGATATTATCGTTATTGATGAAGCTCATAGAATAGGAGCAAACAGTTATCAAAAAATTATACAATATTTTAAACCTAAACTTTTGCTTGGAATGACGGCTTCACCTGAAAGAACAGATGGATATGATGTTTATCAGGAATTTAATCATAATATAGCCTATGAAATAAGATTAGAACAAGCTTTGAAAGAAGATTTCTTATGTCCATTTCATTATTTTGGAATAACAGATATAGTTTTTGAAGATGAAATAATAGATGATAATACAAATTTAAGAAATTTTGCTAAACTCACATGTGATGAAAGAGTAAATTATATTATAAAGCAAATTAAATTTTTTGGACATTCAGGAACGACGACAAATGGATTAGTATTTTGTAGTTCAAAAAAAGAAGCAAAGGTATTAAGTGAAAAATTTAATGAAAAAGGATATCTTTCAATTGCACTAACAGGCGAAGATTCACAAGAAAAAAGAGAAGAGGCAATTAATAGGCTAACATCCAAAAAGGTTGATGAGAAAATTGATTATATTTTTACAGTAGATATTTTTAATGAAGGTGTAGATATTCCTGAAATAAATCAAGTGATTATGCTAAGACCGACGGAATCTCCAATAATATTTGTTCAACAATTAGGCAGAGGATTAAGAAAAGCAACAGACAAGGAATATGTTGTAATACTAGATTTTATAGGAAATTATAAAAACAATTTTATGATTCCAATTGCTTTATCTGGAGATAGGAGTTATAACAAAGATAATATTCGTAGATTTGTTCTAGAGGGAGAAAGGATGATACCAGGTGCATCTACAATTCATTTTGATGAGATAGCAAGGAAAAGAATCTTTGAAGCAATAGATACTGCTGATTTTACAGATATAAAATTAATAAAAGAAAACTATTTTAATTTAAAAAATAAACTGGGACATATACCCTCTTTATTAGATTTTGATAAGTATGGCGAAATGGATGTATTAAGAATATTTGATAATAAAAATTTGGGATCATATTACAAATTTTTAGTTAAATATGAAAAAGAATATAAAATACGATTATCAGATAATGAAGAAAAAATAATTGAGTTTATATCTAAAAAATTAGCAAATGGAAAAAGAATTCATGAACTTGAACTTTTAAGAATTATATTAAATGGAAATGATAAATTATTTAATAAATTAAAAAAGAATTTAAAAGAAAAATACAATTTGGGACTTAATGATTATGAAAGAAAAAGTATTATAAATGTATTAACGAATAATTTTGCGTCGGGATCTAGTAAAAATACATACAAAGAATGTGTTTTTATAGAAGAAAAAGAAAATGATTATTCTGTTTCAAATGAATTTAAAGGAATATTACAAAATACTTATTTTAGAAATATACTGAGTGAATTGGTAGAATTTGGAATTAATAGATATAAATTGTATTACAGTAATAAGTATCAAGATACACAATTAGTAATATATCAAAAATATACATATGAAGATGTATGCAGATTATTAAACTGGAAGAATAATGAAGTTCCTTTAAATATTGGAGGATATAAATATGATAAAGATACAAAAACATTTCCGGTATTTATTAATTACGATAAAAATGAAGAGATAAATGATACTATCAAATATGAGGATCACTTTGTAAGTAATAATAAATTAATTGCTATTTCAAAAAGTGGAAGAACTATTTTGTCAGAAGATGTACAGAACTTTATTAATGCAAAAGAGAGAGGAATAAAAGTAGAACTTTTTGTAAGAAAAAATAAAGAGGATAAAATTTCGAAAGAGTTCTATTATTTAGGAAGAATGAATGCTACAGGTAATGTTAAAGAATTCGTTATGCCAAACACTAATAAAACAGCAGTTGAAATAGAATGGATTTTAGAAACTCCTGTAAGAGAAGATATATATGAATATATAATAAATTGCTAATGGAGGTAAAAATGAAGAATATAAAAGTGGTTGCAGCTATTATAGTTGATAATAACAAAATTTTTGCTACTCAAAGAGGATATGGAGAATTTAAAGATGGATGGGAATTTCCTGGAGGAAAAATAGAAGAAGGAGAAACACCAGAACAAGCTTTAATTCGAGAAATAAAGGAAGAATTAGATACTACAATTAATGTTAATAAAAAAATTGATACAATTGAATATGATTATCCTAATTTTCATCTTTCAATGGATTGTTTTATATGTAATATATTAGAAGGTGATTTAGTCTTAAAAGAACATGAAGCTTCAAAATGGCTTTCAAAGGATGAATTATATAGTGTCGATTGGTTACCTGCTGACAAAGGAATAATAGAAAAAATAGAAGATTATATGAAATAGTTTTAATAATAATTAATGGGGGTAATTATTATGTTAGTATATCAAGGGATAAAGGAAACCTTTATTGAAGATGTTAATTTAGGAATAATAGCAGATAAAATTAGAGAAAAATATATCGAATGTATACATAGAAAACCTTCAGCACCAGAATTTAATTCGTGGAAAAATTCAATGCAATATATGAGAGGAGTATTAGACGATAATGAAATTCCTAATAATATAGGAATAGCTATAGAATATAATATTCCACCTACTGGATGTAGGATTGACTTTATGATGTCAGGATATAGTAAACAAGATTCTCATGAAGCTGTTATAGTCGAATTAAAACAGTGGGATGAGTGCACAGAAGTTGATAAAGTAGATGGCATATATAAAGTTAATACTTATACAGGTGGGGCATTAAGAGATGTTAATCATCCATCCTATCAGGCAATGACCTATGCTAATCTAATAAGAGATTATAATGCAAATGTTGAAGATAAGAAAATTAATATAAGACCTTGTGCATTTCTACATAATTATTATTTTACAGAAAATGACCCATTATTAAAAGAACAGTATCAAGAATATATAAAAGAAGCACCATTATTTGCACATTCTGATGTATTAAAATTAAGAAAATTTATAAAAAAGTATATTGAAATTGGTGATGATAAAGAAGTTTTATATGAAATAGAAAATGGTAGAATAAAACCTTCAAAAATGTTGCAAGATACATTGGAAAGTATGCTAAAAGGAAATAAAGAATTTTATATGATTGATTCACAAAATATTATATACAAATATGCATTAAAAAAAGCAAATGAAACAATAAAAGAGGATACCAAAAATGTAATTATAGTAAAAGGTGGTCCAGGTACTGGAAAGTCTGTCTTGGCAATTAATTTATTAGTAGAGTTAAATAAAAAAGGTTTTACATGTTTTTATGTTACAAGTAATTCCGCACCAAGAGAAGTGTATTCTATTAAATTAAAAGGAAATTTTACTAAAAGATATATTGATCACCTTTTTCAAGGATCCGGAAAATTTTATGATGAAAAAAGTAATGTATTAGATTGCCTTATTGTTGATGAGGCACATCGATTAACAGAGAAATCTGGTTTTCGCTCTAATTTGGGAGAAAACCAAGTTAAAGAAATAATTAATGCTTCTAAGTTTTCTATATTTTTCTTAGATGAAAATCAAAGAGTAACACTAAAAGATATTGGAAGTGAAAAAGTAATAAGAAAATATGCTGATGAATTTGGCGCTGGAGTTGAAATATATGAGCTTGATAGCCAGTTTAGATGTAATGGTTCTGATGGATATGTTGCATGGCTTGATAATATTTTAGAAATTAGGAATACAGCAAATTTGGATATTGATGGATTTGACTATGATTTTAAAGTTTTTGATGATCCAAATGAATTAAGAACAGCAATTGAAGAAAAAAATAAAGAAAACAACAAGTCAAGAATTGTAGCAGGGTATTGTTGGGAATGGCCTAATGATAAAAATAGAGGCAATGATAATGATAAAAATATAAAAATACCACAATATAATTTCGAAATGAGTTGGAATTTAAGAGGTGGAGAGTCATTTGCAATAGGAGAACATACTATAAAACAAGCTGGATGTATTCATACAACACAAGGATTAGAATTTGATTACGTAGGTGTAATTATAGGTGATGATATGAGATACGAAAATGAAAAAGTTATTACTGATTATACGAAAAGAGCAAGTACAGACAGGTCATTGTGGGGAATAAAATCAATGTATAAAAAAAATTCAGAAAAGGCATTAGAAGTTGCTGATGAAATAATAAAAAATACATATAGAACATTAATGACAAGAGGAATGAAAGGGTGTTATGTTTATTGCACAGATAAAAATCTATCTGAATATTTGAAAAAGAGAGCAAATCAAAATAAAGGTAGTGTTTATTCTAACAATGAAGAGGAAAATTATAATGATTTGATGATTGAGAAGATAGTGTAGTATAAATAAGAATTGTAATGGATGAATTATATAAATTTTTATAGAATTGTAGTAAACAATGAATTTTTAGAAATTCATAAATCAACAATAAATTAGAAAATCTTTGATACTAGAGGTTATGTTTTATATAAGCATAACCTCTTTATTATTATATTAAATAAAATACTTGTAAAAAAATGGAAAATATGATATATAAAAGGTGAAATTTGTCAAATTTTGGTATATATAAGGAGGCAAAATATATGAGAATAAAATTATACTTTTCATTAGAAAGTACAATAATACCAATAGATTATAGAAGAAGCATAATAAGTTTTATAAAATTATCATTATCGGAATATAGTGAAAAAGAATTTGAAAAATACTATAACCAAAAAGATAATATTGTAAAGCCTTATGCTTTTTCTGTTTTTTTTAGACATCCTCAATTTGATAAAAACAATATAATTGTAAAAGACAAAGCATTTGAAATGAATATGACAATAGCTAATTATGAAACAGCTATTAGTTTATATAATGCTTTTAATCATCAAAAAAATAAGAAATTTTCAATAAATCAAAATTCGTGGACATTAAGAAAAATTGATCTTATACCAGAAAAAGAAATTAAAGACAATAAAATTGTAATAAAATTTCAATCACCGCTTTGTGTACGAAGAAGAGAAGAAAATAAAGATTACTATTATTCTTTTGAAAATGAAGAGTTTGAAGCAACATTAAAAATGAATGTCAAAGAGCAATTAAAAAGAATGAATATGAAAGAGGAATTAGCCAATACATTAAAAATAAATCCAGTAAAAGCTAAAAAAGTAATTATAAAATTTTATGAAAAACAAATAGAATGTTCAACAGGAATTTTTGAGCTAGAAGGAGAGATTGAACTTTTAAATTATCTATACAGATCGGGAATGGGAAGTAAACATAGTGCTGGATTTGGGATGTTTCAAATTGCTTAAAAGGAGGTGTAAAATTGAAGATAAAAGTATATTTAAACGATTGGTTCTATAATGCACGGAATTGTAGGATTTTTGAGAGTTCTTGAAGAAAACCATGATGAATTTGCAATTAGAAAGAATAATTATATTGAATTTGACTCAGAAGATTTAAAAAATTTCCATAAATATTATTTTAATTATTTTTTCGAAAAATACAATATTGCAGAAAATGTGAAGGATAGAACTAAAAAATATTTTGATTATTTAGAAAATAATATAGAAGTTGTTTTAGATAATAAAGATGAAGAAAAGCAAAGAAAAGAAAAAATAAAGGCAAATACTAAATATATTAAAGAAACAATAAAAAAGCAGTTAGATAAAATTAAAAAAATCGATGAAGTTACATATGATGAGATGAAAGAACAATATGATAAATTAGATAAGGTAACTATAAAACAAGAAATTATAGAAATAAAAGAAAAATTAATTTCAAATATTGAAAAAGATAATATAAATAAAAGATTAACATTAAATTTATTTAAAAGCATATTAAGTAATACATATTATGGACAACCAAGTTTTCTAAATGTTGTAAAATCAGCCTTATCTTATGAAGAACAGCAAGAACTCATGTATAGGGATTATATTAGTAATATTGTAGAAACAGGTTTCATTAATGATATTATACAAGGTAAATATAACATTGAACAAATAAAAGAATATATAGAAAACTCAAAAGAAAGCAATATTACGCAAGATATAGAAAAAATTTATTCAAAAATAGAAAAAGATTATATTAATAAATCTAAAACAGTAGAAAATATTCAAAAATATTTAAAAGAAAAAGTAATTAAAAGATGCTCTATGTGTGAAAATGAAATTGGATTAACAACAAATTATTCGGAGGGAAATTTTGTGCCATTGGCAATAAGTAGTGACAATGCAAAGAATTTTTTCTGGAATCAGAATGTAAATCTAACAATATGTGATGTATGTAAATTAATTTTATTTTGTATACCAGCTGGAATGACAACCATAACAAAAACAATAAAAGAAAATGGAGAATATAAAGAAAAACAATTATTAAGTTTTGTAAATTATGATACTGGAATAGATAGACTTTATAAAACTAATATTAATTTTGGAAATAAGTCAAGATATGAAAATAAGAATGAAAATCCATATTCTGAATTAATATTAGATATTGTCGAACAAGATAAGCAAGTAAGTATGTGGCAATTAGAAAATATATTTGTAGTTGAGATCGAAGCTGAATA
Source organism: uncultured Clostridia bacterium (assembly GCA_934167095.1). Taxonomy (GTDB): domain Bacteria; phylum Bacillota; class Clostridia; order TANB77; family CAG-508; genus CAG-245. The sequence continues at coordinate 55,557 of CAKPKE010000005.1, read as the reverse complement.
TGGAGCATATAGCAGAATTCAATATTTTAATATAAAAAGATATATTTCAATATTTTTTACACAGTATGCTGCAAAAACTTTATCAAAAATATGGGATTACAAATATAGATTACAGATTGTAGACTATATTATGAAAAATAAAGATATCAAATATATAATTAATGATAGATTAAGAGATGAAATAAAAAGTGGTGAAAAGAAAAATGGATATAATTCATTTTTAGCTACACAAACAAGAATGATATTAAATAATTTAAAAAAGGAGGAAAATGAAGTGGAAAATATAAATAAGAACAATGATAAGTTATATGTTATATATAATTTAGGAGTTCAAATTCATGAAGAGCTAAAACGCAACAATGAAGATAATAAGCTAGATGGATATACATATAAAATGCTAAATAGTATAAAAGCTGGAAATAGAAAAGAATTTATGAATATTGTTATAAGATTACATATGGCAATGGGAAAAGATGTATCACCAATCTTTATAGAGTCTATGCAAACAGCAGGATTAGACTTTGAATCAATAGGTCACAGCTTTTTAGCAGGATTAATATCTAATAAATATGAGAAAAAAGAGGAGGAAAAATAAATGGATAATATTAAAAATAAAAAAGGATTATCAATTACTTTAGTGTTTAATGCTCAAAGCTTAAACTATGGAGAAGGTATAGGAAATATATCTGAATTGAAAAAATTAACAAGAGGAGATGGAAGTGTTTATACTTATGCTTCTAGACAAGCTTTAAGATATGACATAGTAAGACTTGGAAATAAATTATTTGACTGGAATTTGCAAGTTGTAAATAAAGAAAAGGGAACAATTCAGTTTGATGATAAATTAACAATTCAGGATTCTCAAGAAATGGATTTATTTGGTTATATGAAAACTGCAAAGAATGATGGCTCAGATATTAGAAGTGCAGCAGTTAGATTGAGTAATGCAATATCATTAGAAGATTATAAGAGTGATATGGATTTTCTAAATAACAAAGGATTAGCAGATAGAATTAATCAATTTCCAAATCTTGCAAATGTTGAACAACATTTAAGCTATTATACATATACAATAACAATTGATCTAGAAAAAATAGGAATAGATGGAGAAATAAAATTATCAAATGAAGAGAGGGCAGAGAGAGTAAACCAATTATTAGATATAGTGAAAATACTAAATAGAGAAATAAGAGGAAGAGAAGAAAATTTGAGCCCAGTATTTGTAATAGGCGGAATGTACGATATGAATTCACCATTCTTTTTAGGAAGAATAAAATTGAATGGAAAAAATGGTGAGTTTGGTATTGATACAGAAATGTTAAAAGACACTACAACACTAACTATTGGTGATAAATCAATATATGATGACACAAAAGTAGGCATGCTAAAAAATACTTTTAAAAATGAATCAGAAATAGAAGAGATATTTGTTGGAAAAACAACAAATATAGAAGAATTTTTCAAAGAATTAAAAGAAAAAGTAAATGAATATTACAAAGCATAAAAGAAAGGATTGGTATAAATGAAAATTTTAAAACTAAAACTATACCAAGAAACAGCATGCTATAAAAAGCCTTTTGCCACTAAGGTCGCTGAAACATATCCACTACCGCCATACTCTACTGTAATCGGTATGTTTCATAAAATTCTTCAGGCGCAGCCAGGGGAGTATTTTCCAATGAACATATCTGTGCAAGGGAGCTATAAAGGAATATTTAGTAATTACCAAAACTTGAGAATGTATAAAGGAAAAGAAAAGGTTACTTCAATGCCAAGAAATGTTCATCAACTATTAGATGTTAATTTAAGTATTCATGTACAGGCAGAAGATGATACAATAGACAAAATTTATAATAATATAATAAATGGAGTTGAAACATTTACCTTAGGAAGAAACGAAGATATTGTAAGAATTGATGAAGTAAAGATTTTAGAAAATGTTAATGAAGTAGAAGATGTAGAAATAAAAGAAAATGCTTATGTGCCTGAATGGATGGATAATGAGATTGAAGGTATTAACTACAGATTAAATACTACATATAAAACACAAGATGATATTAGAAAATGGAATAAGGTAAATGTAAAATATGTAGAAAAATATACTAATAGAAGTTTAGTGGGAACAGAAGTATTACAAGATGAAGATGGAGACAATATTTATTTTTATAGTGAAAGGATAAAAAATGAATTGTAAATATTATGCAAAATCGGATCCAATAGAAACAATAAAAGAACATACTGATAAATTACTAGAAAATTTAGAAATTTTAAAAATAACCTATGGCTCAAAAATAATACAGGCAGTTGATATGCCGGAAGAAAGATTTTGGCAATTGATGGAAATAATATGTAAATATCATGATGCAGGAAAGGTGTATTCTGGATTTCAAAATGTAATAAGAAAAAATATTGGAGAACCATTAATTCCGACGCAATTTAATAATGAACAAATAAAACATGAACAAATATCTCCAATGTTTGTACCATATAAAAAATATGAGTTAACCAAAACAGAAAGAAAGTTGGTATATCAAGCAATATATTATCACCATGAAAGAGAAAATATAATACATATAGATGTAGATTTATTAAAAAAAATAATAGATGAAGATATAGAACCTAATATATCTCGAATAGAAGATGAATTACAGATAAAAGTTCCAGAGTTAAAAACAATCTATTTAGGAATGGTAGAGGGACAAGCTAGAATTACTGAATTTGATGACATATATAAAGATTATTGTATAATGAAAGGATTATTGCATAGATTAGATCATTGTAGTTCTGCTTGGATACCAGTTGAAGATGATATAAAAGATGAAATTTCAGAATTTGTAGAAAGATTTATGAATAAGCAAAATTTTAAGCTAAATGATTTACAACAATTTGCAAAAGAAAATAATGACAAAAATGTTATAGTGGTTGGTTCAACTGGAATGGGAAAAACAGAAGGAGCTTTGCTGTGGAGTAATAAGGATAAAACTTTCTTTACATTGCCATTAAGAATAAGTATAAATGCGATTTATGATAGAATAAAAGAAAAGTTTAGCTATGAGCATGTAGGATTGCTACATTCAACTGCTATTGATTACTTAGACGAAAAGAATGATGAACATGAATTTGAAAAAATAGATCAGGCACGAAATCTATATGAAAAAATTACAACATGCACAATAGATCAAATTTTTCCATTTGTATTTAAATATAGAGGTTATGAAAAAATTTATGCAACATTGAGTTATTCGAAAGTAGTAATTGATGAAATACAAGCTTATTCACCTGAGATAGTTGCTGTAATTCTAAAAGGATTACAGATGATAAATAACCTAAATGGGAAGTTTATGATAATGACAGCAACTCTTCCTAGAATATATAAAGAAAAATTGGAAGAAATGGGTATAAAGTTTGAGTACAACGAATTTATGAAAGATACAATAAGACATAAAATTCAATTAGTAGATTCAGAAATAAATCAAGATATAGAGGAAATTAAAGAAATTTCTAAAAACAAAAAAGTGTTAATAATTGTTAATACAATAAATAAAGCAATAGAACTATACCAAAAATTAAAGGATGAGGATATATCCAATGTAAATTTATTACATTCAAGATTTATACAAGAAGACAGAAGCGAAAAAGAAAAAAATATAAAAGAATTTTCAGAAAATAGAGAAAAATCTGGAATATGGATAACGACACAAATTGTTGAAGCATCATTAGATATAGATTTTGATATGCTATATACGGAAATGTCTACATTAGATAGTTTGTTTCAAAGAATGGGAAGATGCTATAGAAGTAGAGAATATAGTGAGAATGAGCCAAATGTTAAAATATATATAAAAGATGTAAGTGGAGTGGAATACATATATGACAAAGAAATACATGAAAAAAGCATAGAATTGCTAAGGCAATATAATGGAGAAGTATTAGAAGAAAAAGTAAAAATTGATTTGGTTGATAAATTATATTCAAAAGAAATGCTACAAGAAACTGAATTTTATAAAAAGTTTAAAGAAGCGTTTAGAATATTAGATAATATTATTGACTATGATACAAGTAAAAAAGATGCACAGCACATTTTAAGAAATATAGATAACATTGATGTAATTCCAAAGTGTATTTATGATGAAAATCTTAATTTGTTTGAAGAATTTGAAAATGAAAAAGATAAGAAAAGAAAATATGAATTAAAAAGAAAAATCAATAAATTATTTATATCAATTAATAGTAAGAATAAATGGAAATTATGCAATTTCATAATAACTTGTCCATATATGAAAGAAAAATACATTATTGATACAAAGTATGATAAAGAAATTGGACTTATTTTGGAAGCTGATGAGGGATATTCAATAGATTCGCGAGAATTGTAATAGGAGGAATGTATGAATATTACTGGAATAATGGTTTACTATTATTTTGTATGTGAGAAAAGGTTATGGTATTTTGCAAATCAAATTAATATGGAACAGAATAGTGAACTTGTGCAGATAGGAAAAATAATAGACGAAACTACATATAAAAGAGAAAATAAAGGAATTCTTATTGATAATACTATAAATATAGATTTTATAAATAATGGTGCAGTATTACATGAGGTGAAGAAAACAAAATCAATTGAAGAAGCTGGATTTTGGCAACTAAAATATTATATGTATTATTTAGAGCAAAAGGAAATCAAAAATATTAAAGCTGAAATTGATTTTCCATTATTAAGAGAAACGAAAAAAATTATTTTAGAGGATGAAGATAGGAAGGTGCTAGAAAATGTTATAAAAAATATAGAAAATATTGTGGAACAAGAAAAACCACCTAAAATAATCAATTCAAAAATTTGCAAAAAATGTTCTTATTATGATTTATGTTATGTATAGAATCTAGAGAGAAAGGAATTGCAAGAAATGAAACAATCTTATTATTTATATAAAAGTGGAAGACTTCAAAGAAAAGATAATACATTGGAAGTAGTTTATAAAGATAATACAAAAAAGAGTATACCAGTTGAACGAGTGGATGATATATATGTCATGAGAGAACTTGATTTTAATACGAATTTACTAAATTTTTTATCACAGTTTGGAATAAATATACATTTTTTTAATTATTATGGATTTTATACAGGAACATATTATTCAAAAGAATCTCTAGTATCAGGAAGATTATTGATAAAACAAGTTGAACATTATAATGATAAAGAAAAAAGATTAAATATTGCTAAGGCTTTCATAGAAGCGGCTTCATATAATATTTATAGAAATTTAACTTACTATAACAATAGAGGAAAAGACTTAAAAAATTATATGAAAGAAATAGAATATTTAAGAAGACAAATAAAATTCTGTAAAGATGTTCCAGAATTAATGGGAATAGAAGGCAATATTAGAAAGGTTTATTATGATTCTTGGAATATCATAATTAATCAAGATATAGCCTTTGAAAAAAGAGTAAAAAATCCTCCTGATAATGCAATAAATTCATTGATTTCATATGTTAATACAATAATATACACAAGAGTATTAAGTGAAATTTATAAAACACAGCTGAATCCTACAATAAGTTACTTACATGAACCATCTGAAAGAAGATTTTCTCTTTGTTTAGATATTGCAGAAATTTTTAAGCCGATTATAGGTGATAGAATGATTTTTTCAATGTTAAATAAAAGACAAATAACTGAAAAAGACTTTGAAGAAGGACTTAATTTTACATACATAAAAGAAGAAGCACGAAAGAATATAACAAGAGAAATTGACTTAAGATTGCAGACTAAAATTAAACATAAAAAACTAGATAGAGAAGTAAGTTATGAATATTTGATGAGATTAGAGGTTTATAAATTAATTAAACACTTGCTAGAAGATGAGAATTATGAAGGTTTTAAAATGTGGTGGTAATATGTATGTTATTTTAGTGTATGATATAAATTTGGAAAATAAAGAAGGACAAAAAGTATTGAGAAATGTATTTAAAATATGCAAAAAATATTTAGTACATATTCAAAACTCTGTATTTGAAGGTGAATTATTAGAATCACAAGCAATAAAATTAAAAGCTGAACTTGATGAATATATAAGAGAAAATCAAGATAGTGTAATTTTATTTAAAAGTAGAAATCAAAGGTGGATGGAAAAAGAATTCCTTGGAATAATAGAAGATGATAAAACTGACAATTTTTTATAAAAAGAATAAACAAAAAACTATCTGTCGACCTGTGATAATGATAAAAACACGCTTATACGACAGACGAAAAATTCATTGATATTGTAATAGTTTAAAAATAGAAGTAAAGTTTTAAAAAAAATTATGGTATAATAATAAAAGATAGACAGATTTATAGCCTAAAAGTTGGCTATTTAATGGAATTATGCTAAGCCTGTATTAATATAAATATATTAGAATGTAAATATCTGTATAACATGTACACCATATTCTTTTTCTAAAGTATTAATATAAATATATTAGAATGTAAATTTCGATCTTTCCGACTAATGCTCCATCTGCATCAAAAGTATTAATATAAATATATTAGAATGTAAATTATTATCTAAAGTTATGCATATAGACCCACCTGCCGTATTAATATAAATATATTAGAATGTAAATAAAGGCTCAAGTATCTTTTCAATAAATTTTCCAAAGTATTAATATAAATATATTAGAATGTAAATGTCATAGCAAGTATTTTCATTATGTAATAAAGTTGGTATTAATATAAATATATTAGAATGTAAATATAAGTACAATAAAAGCAGAGCTAGGAATAGAACCGTATTAATATAAATATATTAGAATGTAAATGATAATAAAAGCGGAACCTTTAACATAGTTAATTTAGTATTAATATAAATATATTAGAATGTAAATCTTTTTGTATGTTCAAAAGTTAATTGATGAACTTGTATTAATATAAATATATTAGAATGTAAATAATACAGAACCACTATTACTTATTATTTGTATTCGTATTAATATAAATATATTAGAATGTAAATTTATATCATTTATACAATTTGTTTAACCTTATAAGTATTAATATAAATATATTAGAATGTAAATGCTATTTTAATTTAAAAGGTAGGCTGGTACTAGCGTATTAATATAAATATATTAGAATGTAAATTTCTGTTACTTGATTTTCATAATATATTACTTTTAGTATTAATATAAATATATTAGAATGTAAATGAAACCAGAGAAGTTATGCAGGCGATGAAGAATGAAGTATTAATATAAATATATTAGAATGTAAATAATAAAATTAGGTTATAAATGGATAAAAGACGGCTGGTATTAATATAAATATATTAGAATGTAAATATCTTAGCTCAAGAAAATATCGAAGGTTATGAGTGTATTAATATAAATATATTAGAATGTAAATTGAATAACATGAATTGCTTGATATACATCATTTAGTATTAATATAAATATATTAGAATGTAAATGTTCCTCCTCCAAATCCATTTCCGTTTCTTCCCCAGTATTAATATAAATATATTAGAATGTAAATAATACATCTAAGTCAAATCCTAAACAATTTTCGTGTATTAATATAAATATATTAGAATGTAAATGCTACATATTTAGGCTTTGGTACTTGGGAATTATGTATTAATATAAATATATTAGAATGTAAATTATTTTCGCATTTGGCGGATGGGGAAGAAACGGAAAGTATTAATATAAATATATTAGAATGTAAATGGACTAGCTGATTTAAGAGAGAGCGGAAGCTTAGAGTATTAATATAAATATATTAGAATGTAAATATGGAAACGCAAACAAAAGGAAGAATATATGTTACAGTAAATGATAGAAATGAATTAAGATACATAACGTTTTATGATAATAACAATAAAAGAAGCAAACAAATTGACTTACAAAAACATATTGTAAATGGAAAGTTAGAGGAGTATCATAAGCATAAAGGATACAAACATAATGGTATGGCGACAGAATTAAATAAGAATGAGTTTAAATTAGTTGAAAGAATATATAAAAAGTGGTATAATCATATTAACAAATAATAGACAATTAGTTTATGGAGTAGAACGCAACATATGTTGAAAACACGAGTGCGAGTCCGTGATGTCTTATTATAAAAACAAGAGTACCACATAAGGTGCTCTTTTATTTTAAATTAAAGGAGTGATACAATGAAAAAAGGAGAAACACCAGGTCAAGATAAAATAGATAAAAAACAATTTGAAAAATTATGTCAATTGCAATGTACTTATTTTGAAATATGTGACTATTTTGATATTGATGATAAAACGCTGAACAGCTGGTGCAAAGCTACTTACAACACTACATTTTCCGAGGTATTCAAGATAAAAAGAGGAAAAGGACAGATAGTATTAATATAAATATATTAGAATGTAAATAGTTGGTACTGCTTTTCAAATATTGTTTTTGCATCATGTATTAATATAAATATATTAGAATGTAAATAACAGAAATATAGTGAAGAAACCCTATTAAGATATAGTATTAATATAAATATATTAGAATGTAAATACTGCTTATGGTGATACTGACGGAGGAGATGGAACAGTATTAATATAAATATATTAGAATGTAAATTCTTTTGTTCTCTCTTGAAAGTCTTTAAATTCTTTTCATTAATATAAAGATGCTAAAATTTAAAGTTAGAAAGTTTGAATTGAAAACTCAAGAAAAGCAATATACAGTAAAATAGCACTATTCACAAGAAATATGAATTTTTTGTGAAAATTAGCACTCGTGTCTTGATTTTGCTAAAATAAGATGTATAATATATCTGTAAATGATAAAGAATATTATCATAAACATGTGCCACTCCCATCAAGTGTCAACACAGAATATATTTTAAGGAGTTGATTTTTATGATGATGATACCTAGAAAACATGATTTTGATTTATGGGATGATGTATTTGGAGATTCATTTTTTAATGAAGGCGCAAGTAGACTAATGAAAACAGATATTAAGGAAAAGAAAAACGAATATATCATAGACATTGATTTGCCAGGATATGAAAAAGAAGGCATAAAACTAGAAATACAAGATGGATATTTAAATGTACATGCAACTGTTAACAAAGAAGAAAAAGATGATGAAAAAGGCAGATTTGTACGTAAAGAAAGATATTCAGGTTCTTGCTCAAGAAGCTTCTACGTAGGCGATAATATTACAGAAAATGAGATAAAAGCTAAATTTAAAAACGGTACATTAACAATTATTGTTCCTAAAAAGGAAGAAAAGAAAGAAATAGAAAACAAAAGATATATAGAAATTGAATAAAAAATTCCCCAGAAATGGGGACTTTTTTATTTAAATTTTACTATTAAAAAAAGTAAAAGCAAAAAAATACAAAAAATTTTAATTTTTTTTGCATAAACTCTTCAAAAATTAAAAAATATCTGTTATAATAAAAAAGTACTTATTATATTACCTATTTTCTTCATCAATTAATTTTTAGGTAATCTAATAAGTGCATATTTTTTTATAAAACAAAAAGCAGTATACCCATCTCAAAAGGATGGAATTTTTTTATGTAAAAATTCAAAATTTACTTCCATAACTAATATATGTATGATATAATTCGCTAAAGCGAGGAAGGTAGCTAAAACCATTAAAGAAACGATACTATTTTAGCTAAAATACCATCTAAAATAAAAAACTATATAACAAAATTCTAAAACCAAAAGAATAATAAGAAACCGAAGAAAGCAGATGCCAGAAGGCATTTGCTTTTTGTGATTTTATGACTAACTGAATGAAATGATCACTAATTATTATTTTATAAAAGGAGCAAGTATATGGAAAAATCAAAAATGCGCGAAAATCTTAAGAAAAGGTATAAATTAAAAAATGGACAAAGAATAATGCTAGATGCATTGATTAAAATGTCTGAAGTAGAAAATATTGAATTAAAAGATTTAATATTTATTTTGGGCTGTTATCAAAATGCAAGATATAAAGGAAAAAACGCATGGACGACTATTGGTATAAAACAAAAATATAATGTAAGAGAAATAATAAACCTAATTAAGTTAGACTTAAAATATTTGCCGCAATATGGAGATAGAATGTATAAAAAGACAGAAATTGAAGAAATATGCCAAAAATACAATGTAAGCTTAGAAGATTTTTTAACATACATATATAGCTATAAAATTTGTTATTATGAGAATTCATACATATTAGAAATGAATGAGGAAGGATTATGGATAGGAAGTAAAATTCCTCTTTCAGCAAATTTTTTAGAAAAATATTATGAAATATTATGTAGAAAAATAGAAAAAATAGCAAATAGCATGATGAATTTATATTCACCTAAAATTTCCAAGGAAGAACTAATAGATGAGGGGATAAATTGTGTATTAGACCACGGAAAAATTGAAAAAAATTTAGCATTTGATGAATCAAAAATTATTGGAAAATTGTTATTTAAAGCAAGATATAAAATGTTAGAATTAGTAATTAATTCATATAACAAAATAAATTTAGATGATGTGATAGAATTTATAAAAATTGAAAATAATATGAACCAAACAAATAAAATTGAAAAATGGTTATATCCAATTAAATTAAAAAGAATTGAAAAATTAATAATTGATACAATACAACTTAATATTGAATCAGTAATAAAAAATAGAACTCAAGGATTAAATGAAATTAACAAAAAATTAAATATTGAATGTGAAAAATTTTATAAAAATATAGAAGAAATAGCACAAAAATTAATAAATCAAAATAAAGTAAGACTTTGCTCGGATGGAAAGGTAGTAATAATTAATGAATAAATATAAAATAAAAGATAGTCAAAAAATAATGGGACTAATAAAAGTCTTTGAGGAACAAAGCATAAATGTAAAAGCTGAAAAAGAAATGAAAAAAATTGTAAATAAGGTGATTTTTATAAGCATTGGAGTATGCATTATTTCAGAGATAATTAAGAAAATGCCAATATTAAATTTTATTTTTTTATTACTAGGAGTAGGAGGAATCATAGCTTATATGATGAAGCAATTTTCTACTATATTATATAAATACACAAAAGATTTAGGTGGAAAAAAGTACAAAATATTTTCTAAAGAAAATTTTTCGGAAATCGGATTATATAACAAAAAAATAATGGCACAAAGTGAAGAAAAATTGCTAGAAAAAATATTAAAAGCAAATAGATTATATAAAGTAAAATGCATGAAAGAAATGTTAGAATATTTGAAATACACTAAGAAAACCGATAAATATGATGAAGCAAATTTTGCTCAAATTGTAATAGGTGCATACGCAATACCAATCACATTTAATGTAATTAGTATATATACGAGTCTTATAAAAACGGAACTAGAGCAGAGTATACTTACAATTGTTGCTATTACTCTATTATCAATAATAGTAGTTGCAGGAATTTATATAATATTCATAATCAAAAAAATAAAAATGCTATCTATTACAAATTCATATACATATCCATGCTTGATAAAAAATTTGACGAATTTTATCGTGATGAAAAGCAGTAGATAGAATGTTTTTGCAACTTTCGACAAAAATAGCAATTGATAAAATATAAATACTTATGGTAAAATAGCCTAAAAGGAGAGGAAATATGCAAGAAGAAAAAATAAGAATTATCTCTAAAGTAGATGACTTAGAGTTAGATAGTTTGTTAGTAATGCCTGAAGGCGAAGTAAAGGCAGTTGTACAACTGGCACATGGAATGAATGAACACAAAGAAAGATACATTGATTTTATGCATTTTTTAGCAAGTAAAGGCTACGCAAGTTTTATTAATGACCACAGGGGACATGGTGCAAGTGTGAGAAACAAAAATGACATTGGTTATTTTTATGATAGCAATGCAGAAGCTGTAATTGAAGACTGCCATCAATTAACCTTATATTTAAAAGAAAGATTTCAAGGCAAAAAAATAATATTATTTGGCCATAGTATGGGCTCAATGATAGTGAGAAAATATATTACAAAATATGATACAGATATTGATGGACTAGTTGTATGTGGTTCGCCAAGCAAAAATAGCACTGCAAAATTAGGTTTAGCCTTAATTAAAACAGTTAAAACATTTAAAGGTGAAAAATATCGTAGTAAAGCATTAAAAAAATTAATGTTTAGCGGATATGATAAGAAAAACGAAGAACCCAATAGTTGGATATGTAGCAATAAAGAAATTGTTAAAAAATACAATAATGATGAACTTTGTACTTATGACTACACTATAAATGGCTTGGAAAATATAGTAAAACTTATGATTGATATTTACAATCCTAAAATATATGAAAAAAATAATCTTAAGTTACCAATATATTTTATTGCTGGAAGTGAAGATCCTGTTATTTCAAGCAAAAACGATTGGAAAAAAGCTCAAGAATTTCTAAAAACACTTGGATATGAAAATATTAAAAGTACATTATATGAAAACATGAAGCATGAAATTTTAAATGAAATAGAAAATCAAAAAGTTTATGATGATGTTCTAAATTGGATAAATGAAGTCGTAAAATAATAAAAAATACCCTTTAAATGGGTATTTTTGTTAATCTTTATTTAAATGTAATTTGTTTAAAACTTTTGCTACATAATGAACAATTTGACCAGAGTTCTTATTTGCTATATTTTTTCCAATGGCTTTACCGCAAACAGTTATTGATGCAACAAAAGCACTAATTATAAATTGAACATTAAATGGAAGCGAAACTGCAGAGCTAATTTTTATAGCAATTAAAGCACTAATTGCACCACTAAGTACGCCACAAATATCACCGACTACATCGGCACAAAAATTTGCAACTTTAGCTGAATTTCTAATTAATTTTACTGACAATTTTGAGCCAGGAATTCTTTTAGAAGCTCTAGCATGGAATTCGTGTTCATCTGCAACTGTAACTGCAACTCCAATTATATCAAAAACGATACCAACAAATATAACCAAAAGCAAAATTAATGTTGCTGAAAATATTGATAAATTGCTAATTGAATTTGTTGATATAAATGAAAAAACTATTGATAAAATAAAAGTAGTAATAAAAACACTAACAAACCATTTTGCGTTAGAAGAATTATTTACTGCTTTTTCAGAATTTTTTGAAGGCTTCTTATTTGAAGCTTTTTTATTATTATCTTGAGTGGATTTACTGTCTGTATCCATATTTTTAATTATTATCTCCTTGCTTGCACAAATATTTTGGCAAATCATTTATATAATAGGAAAGTCATGATGCCTTTTCTATTATATAAAAACTAAAGATGGTAAAATTATAAGTAAATTTTACGGTTTGAGGTCTAGCCTAATTTCTCTATCCGCTACCAAGCATTACTACTTGGCAGTTTCCTCTTAAAGCAGATACTCCTGGTAAGGAATGCCAGATTGCCACTTAAGTCCGTACCTTAATCCCTATAATTTCATGCTTCTAATGAAACAAACATTCTAGAAGTTTTCCTTGAGATGCTCTACTAAAACTAATCTTTTTTGCAATAGTAATTTCATATTAAGAAAACAAATAATCCCAATACTATCACTCAAGATAGGCTACACTATGTATAAACATAGGTTACTCTTGATAAATCAAGCCTCCGCGACAATAGGGTCGTGCTTATGTATGCCATTACATAAAGCCCTAAAGTCTTACTCCCTGAACACACGCAGAACTGGCATTCCGCGCACAAACAAGGAACTTCAACGATGTGCCATTTAGTGGATTTTTAGCCCCACCCTCGTAATATTAAGCATCACTAGAATAATGCACCATCAAGTAGTATTGTAACATAGATTTTTACTTTTTGCAAATGGAATCAATCGACATAATTAGACAAGGCGATTTATAAAGCTACAAAATATGAGCTTTTGGAGCCAAAAATAAATCTAAAAATTGCCTGAAATTACTAGAAATCTCTTGTTAAATCGAAAAATAAATTATATAATAGTAGGCAGTTAAAAATGGAAAGGAAGTAGGTAACAATGGAAGTAAGCAAAGAAGAATTACTACACATAGCAAACCTTGCTGATTTAAATTTAAAAGATGAAGAAATAGATAGTTATCTTGAAAATTTACAAGAAATATTGGATTTTGCACAAACAGTAAGCTCAGCTCAAATAAATGATTTAGACGAAACAATAGGTGCTACTGAAAATGTAAATGTTTTCAGAAAAGATGAAGTTGAAGTTTTTGAAAATCATGATTTAATGATGCAAAATGCACCAGAAAAAGAAAGTGAAATGTTTAAAATACCAAAAGTACTTTAATAATAAAGGAGAAAAACTTTATGGCAAATTCAAAAATAATAATAGTAGAAGGTGCCCAAGGCGCAGGAAAAACAACAATTACAGACTATATAAGGCATGCAATTCCATATACTAATTTATATAGATTAAGTGGTACAGCTGATTCTTCGAAAGAAGGAAAAATAAAAGCTAAAAAAATGTATGAAGACTTAGTCGACTACATTGAAAAACTACAAAATATGAGTGTTAATTTATTATTTGATAGAACTTTTTTTACAGAAGAAGTATATTGCAGATTAGGTTTTAAAGACTATACTTTTTCGGATGTCTATGAAAAGCTCCTTGAAAAATTAGCAAATATGGACTTTGAAATATATTACATTACAATGTATTTAAGTAATGAAGATGAGTTTGAAAAAAGAATAAAAAGAAGAGGAAAAGCTACAAATAAATATGCAAAATTTAACAAACAAAGTAGCATAAACCAACAAAATGCATATTTAAAATTAGCTGATGAAATCAAAGAAAAATACAAAAATATAAATGTGGTAATGGTTGATAATTGTAGACCAGAAGCTACTGTTAAAGAAGAAATAAAAAAATTACTTGAATGGAAAGAAGAATAAAAAGGAGGGCTTATGGAAGATATTACAAGACTTACAGTTCATGAACTTATAGAAAAAATGCAAAAAAATGAACTTACATCAAGTCAAATTGTAGAAGCATATTCAAAAAGAATTGAAGAAAAAGAACCAGAAGTTGATGCTTTTATAACAAAAACTTTAGAAGATGCAAAAAATAAAGCAGAAGAAATTGACAAAAAAGAGAAAAAATCAAAGTTCGCAGGAATTCCAATAGGAATAAAAGATAATATTTGCATGACAGGAGTAAAAACAACTTGTGCATCAAAAATGCTTGAAAACTTTGTTTCTCCTTATGATGCAACAGTAATAGAAAAACTAAATAGCGAAGAAGTAATAAGCTTAGGAAAACTAAACATGGATGAATTTGCAATGGGAAGTTCAACAGAAAACTCTGCAATCAAGGTTACAAAAAATCCATGGAATTTAAATAAAGTACCAGGTGGTTCATCAGGTGGTTCTGCAGCAGCAGTTGCAGCAGATATGGTGCCATGGGCATTAGGCTCAGATACAGGTGGATCAATTCGTGAACCAGCATCTTTCTGTGGTGTAGTAGGCTTAAAACCAACTTATGGACTAGTTTCAAGATATGGATTAGTTGCATTTGCATCATCCCTTGACCAAATTGGACCTATAACAAAAGATGTAACAGATTGTGCAATGCTATTAAATTTAATTGCAGGACATGATGAAAAAGATTCAACTTCTGCAAATAGACCAAATGAAGATTATACAAAAGCTTTAACTGGAGATGTTAAAGAAATAAAAATAGGTGTTCCAAAGGAATTCTTTGGAGAAGGTATAAATGAAGAAGTTAAAAAATCTTTAGAAGAAGCAATAGAAAAATATAAAAAAATGGGTGCTATTGTCGAAGAATGTTCATTAGATGTAGCAAAATATGCACTAGCTACATATTACATAATTGCATGTGCTGAAGCAAGCTCAAATTTAGGTAGATTTGATGGAATCAGATATGGTTATAGAACTAAAAATTATACTAACTTAAAAGAATTATTCAAAAATTCAAGAAGTGAAGGATTTGGCCCTGAAGTAAAAAGAAGAATTATTTTAGGAACTTATGTACTTTCATCAGGATATTATGATGCTTATTATAAAAAAGCTCAAAAAGTTCGTACTTATGTTAGAAAAGAATTTGAAAAAGAGCTTTCAAAATATGATGTATTACTAACACCTGTTGCACCAACAACAGCTTTTGATATTGGTTCAAAAACAAGTAATCCATTAGAAATGTATCTAGCAGATATTTGTACAGTATCAATCAATATTGCAGGAGTTCCAGCAATATCAGTGCCTTGCGGAGTTGACAAAAACAACATGCCAATAGGAATGCAATTAATAGGAAATAGATTTGACGAAAGCAAAATCTTAAATGTTGCATATAGCCTAGAAAAAGAAATAAAATTTAGAGAAAATTATAAACCAGAATTTAAGAAAGGAGAGTAAGAAATGGCAAAAGAAGATTATGAAGTTGTAATAGGACTGGAAGTTCACGCAGAGCTTTCAACAAAAACAAAAATATTCTGCAAATGTTCGACAAAATTTGGTGGAAGACCAAATATGCAAACATGTCCAATTTGTATGGCTATGCCAGGAACTCTTCCAGTATTAAATGAAAAAGTTGTAGAATATGCAGTAAAAGCTGGACTTGCTACAAATTGTAGTATTTCACAAGATTGTAAAAATGATAGAAAGAATTATTTTTATCCAGATTTACCAAAATCTTATCAAATATCGCAGTTTGATGAACCACTATGTAATCATGGCTTTATCGAAATTGAAGACGAAGAAGGAAACAGTAAAAAAATAAGAATTTTAAGAATTCATATAGAAGAAGATGCTGGAAAATTAAATCATAGCGAATTTTCACAAGGAAGTTTAGTTGATTTAAACAGAGCTGGAGTTCCACTAATTGAAATAGTATCAGAGCCAGACTTAAGATCTGCAAAAGAAGCTGATAATTATTTGAAAAAGCTAAAATCAATACTTGAATATATTGAAGTATCAGATTGCAAAATGCAAGAAGGATCATTCAGAGCAGATGTCAATGTGTCTATTCATAAAAAAGGTGAGCCTTTTGGAACTCGTACTGAAATGAAAAATATGAACTCATTTAAATCTATTTCAAGAGCTATTGAATATGAAATAGAAAGACAGGCTGAAGTTCTTGATAATGGTGGAAAAATAGAACAGGAAACATTAAGATGGGATGATGTATCTGGAAAAACTTTCTCAATGAGAGATAAAGAGGATGCTCAAGACTATAGATACTTTCCAGAACCAGACCTTGCTAGAATACAGTTATCAGATGAATACATAGAAAATGTAAAAAAATCTCTTCCAGAACTTCCTGAAAGTAGAAAAAAGAGATATATAGAAGTATTTAAACTTTCTGAAAAAGATGCAAGAATGCTTACTGCTTCAAAATATTTATCAAATATGTTTGAAGATGCTGAAAAAATATGCAAAAATGCAAAAGCTGTTGCAAACTGGCTATTATCAGATATTTCAAGAATACTAAATGAAGAAGAAATGGAACCACAAGAAATACCATTTTCAGGTGAAGAACTTGCATGCTTAGTAAGCCTAATTGATAAAGGAACAATAAGCTCAGCAATAGGTAAAAAAGTTGTTGAAGAAATGTTTGCAGAAGATGCTGAAACTAGAAATCCAGAAGAAATTATAAAGAAAAAAGGATGGATTCAAATTTCAGATGAAAGTGCAATAAAAGAAGTTGTAATGCAAATATTAGAAGCAAACCCACAATCAATAGCAGACTATAAAGCAGGAAAAGACAGAGCATTAGGTTTCTTAGTTGGACAAGCAATGAAACAAACAAAAGGAAAAGCAAATCCACAAATGCTTAACAAAATGTTTATAGAAGAATTAAATAAATAAAAATGAACCTAGATTGGAGGCTACTTTTTCAGTAGCCTCCATAAATTGTTAAAATTTTCTAACAGTCTAGGTTCTATTTTTGTTAAAATTTCAAATTTATAGTTATATAGGAGTTTGTATAAATATTGAAATTTTTAACTAAAATATATTCTTTTCTGTAAGTAATTTATTAAAGCAAATTCCAAAAATAAAGAAAATAGCTATAAACATTGTGCTAGCTTTGAAAAATAAACTACCAAGCAAATATAATATGTAAGATTGATTTGAGCTTATGTATATACTAAAAATTAATGTTGCAATAAGTACTAATACAAAGTTAAAGCTTATGCCAATTTTCATTATTTTTTTCACTTTTGGGTTAATATTAAAGCTAAATAAAATTAAAGATTTATTAATAAAAGTTTTAAGGCTCTTCATAATATGGTCCTTTCTGGATTAAAAATCTTAAATAATTCTAAATATATGATAACACAAAACATAAAAAGAGAGAATGGAAATAATAAGTAATAATCTGCTTGAAAATAAATTTAATATATGACATATATATAATTTTTGAACAATAAAAAAACCGCTGTATAAGCGGTTTAAATAAAAAACTGTGCACAATTTTTTATATTGCTAGAACTAGGCATTCATAGCATTTAATTTTTTAGAAAGTAATGATTTTTTTCTAGCTGCAGTGTTTTTTACTATAACACCTTTTGCACAAGCTTGATCAATTTTCTTTGTTGCTTGAGAAAGTAAAGCAGTAGCTTCTTCTTTATTTCCAGCTACAACAGCGTTTTCAAACTTTTTAACAGCTGATTTATATCCTGATTTAATCATATTATTTCTAGCAGTTTTCTTTTCAATAACATCTACTCTTTTTATTGCTGATTTGATATTTGGCATTCTTAACACCTCCTCTTAAATTTGCATATTAACGGATAATATTCTATCACGAATTTAGTGTTTTTGCAAGGAATATTGCAAAAAACTTTACAAATGAACATAAAAAAACTATAATTACAGTGTAATTTTGATAAAATATGACAAAGAAGAGGCAATAAATATGAAACTAGGATTTTTTGGAGGAGCATTTAATCCACCAACATTAGCCCATTTAGAGATTGCAAAAATAGTTTTAAATGAAGAAAATTTAGATTATTTTTATTTTGTACCTATGGGAAATAATTATAATAAAAAAGGTCTTATTGATGAAAAAATAAGATTTGAAATGCTAAAGATTCTATGTAAAGACGAAGAAAAAATAAAAGTAACAGATATAGAGTTAAATAAAAATGATTCAATTAATACATATCAAGCTTTTGAAATGATAAAAAAAGAGTTTAAAAATAACGAAATATTTTTTATAATGGGAGCTGATAATTTTGAAAAAATGCCAAATTGGAATAACTTTGCTAGTCTTGTAAAAAATAATAAATATATAATAGTAAACAGAAATAATATTGACACAGAAAAGATAATAAAAAATAATGAAATGCTAAATGAAAATAGAAAAAATTTTAAGATAATTAATATTAAAAGTAACTATAATTGTGTAAATTCAACACTAGTTAGAGAACTTATTTGCAAAAAAGATTATGAAAATGCAGAAAAATATATATCAAAAGATATTGCAAAATTCATAAAAAATAACGAAATATGGAATTAATATAATATGTTTGTCGCATATTATATTTTTTTGTAATAATTTGATGAACGCTTTTTCTTGACTTCCATAAATTGGCAATATATAATGCAAATACATTAAAATTCTAAAGATTAAATCATTTTATAACTTAAATCTAAAATTTTCCCAAGTAGAAAGGACAATTAATATGTTTTCAGTAGTAAAAAGTATTTGCCTAAATGGACTAGATGGTCAGCTAATTAATGTACAAGTTGATGTATCTGCAGGCATGCCAGCATGGGATATTGTTGGACTACCTGATGTGAGTGTAAAAGAAGCAAAAGAACGAGTAAGAACAGCAATAAAAAATTCAAAGTTTGGTATGGAAAGCAGAAAAATTACGGTAAATTTAGCTCCAGCAGATTTAAAAAAAGTAGGAACAAGTTTTGATTTACCAATAGCTGTTGGAATATTAAAAAATTTTGGATATATAAAAGAAAAAATCGAAGATATTGCATTTGTAGGTGAACTTTCTTTAGACGGAAATATAAATAGCATAAAAGGAATACTTCCAATATGTATGGAAGCTAAAAAGCTTGGAATAAAGAAGGTAGTGTTACCAATAGAAAATGTAAAAGAAGGAGCTCTAATAAATGAAATAGAAGTTATTGGCGTAAAAAATTTAGTAGAAGTAGTCTCATATTTAAATAATTATATTAAAATTGAACCTACTATAAATAAAGAAAATATTTTTGACGAAGAAAATGATATTATTGATTTTGCAGATGTAAAAGGACAAGAAAATGTAAAAAGAGCCTTAGAAGTCGCAACAGCAGGCTCTCACGGGGTTCTTATGATTGGCTCGCCACGGCTTGCGGTAAAACGATGCTTGCTAAAAGAATTGCTACAATACTACCAAAACTAAGTTTAGAAGAAGCTTTAGAAATTACAAAAATTTATAGCATAGTTGGAAGCTTAGAAAAAAATAAACCACTTATAACAAAAAGGCCTTTTAGAAATGTGCATTATTCAATAACGCCAGTTTCATTAATTGGTGGCGGAAAAGAGCCAATACCAGGTGAAATAAGTTTGGCACATTTAGGTGTGTTATTTTTAGATGAGCTACCAGAATTTAATAAAAGTACATTAGAATTATTAAGAGGCCCACTTGAGGATAACAAAATTACAATTAGTAGATTAAATTCTAAGGTTACTTTTCCAAGTAAGTTTATGTTTGTAGCAGCAATGAATCCATGCCCATGCGGATATTATGGTTCAGATGAAAAAGAGTGTGTATGTAGCGAGTATAAAATAGCAAAATATATGAATAAAATTAGCGGACCACTACTTGATAGAATTGATGTACAAATTGAAGTAAAACCTGTAGACTATAAAAATTTAAAAGAAAGTAAGAAAGGTAAAACATCTAAGGAAATAAGGCAAAAGGTTAATTTTGCTAAAAATATTCAACTTGAAAGATACAAAGATTATAATTTTTATTCAAATTCAGAAATTCCCACAAATTTAATTGAAAAATACTGCAAATTAGATGATAAAGCTGAAAATATACTAATGTCGGCTTTTAATAAGTTAGGTTTAAGTGCAAGAGCATATACTAGAATTTTAAAAGTAGCAAGAACAATAGCAGATTTAGATGGAAAAGAGGTGATTGAATCAGAACATATAGCTGAAGCTATTCAATATAGAAACTTAGACAGAAAATATTGGAAAAATTAAAAGGAGTTAAGCAATATGAGAAAAGTATTACAATGGTATGATGATGAGTATCCTCAAAAACTGCTAAAGATAAAAGATGCTCCAAATAAACTTCATGTTGAGGGTAAAGTTGAACTAATGAATAATTCTATTGGAATAGTTGGAATTGTAGGTTCTAGAAATTCTACGGAATATGGTAGAAAATATGCAAGAATTTTTGCTGAATACCTCTCTAAAAAAGGTATTACTGTAATAAGTGCAATGGCTTTAGGCGTTGATACTGAAGCTCATTTAGGCTCACTAAAAGGTGAAGGAAATACTATTGCAGTTCTAGGAAGCGGTTTAAACAACGTAACTCCAGAAGAAAATTTATGGCTTTATAATAAAATAATAAATGAAGGAGGACTGGTTATATCTGAAAAAGATGATGATGAATTTGCAAAAAGTTCTGGATACCAAAAAAGAAATAGAATAATTAGTGGGATTGCAGATGCAGTATTAGTTATTGAAGCAAATAAATTAAGTGGTTCACTAATAACTGCAAGACTGGCAAAAGCACAAGGAAAAAAAGTATATTTTTTACCTAATAGATTAGATATGCCAAATAGTAGTGGAATGAAATATTTATTAGAAATCGAAGCAAAAATGATATTAAGTCCAAGTCAAATAAAATTAAAAAATGAAATAAATAAAGTACAAGAAACTAAGCCAGATGTAAAAGAAGATTTTGAAGAAATTTACAATTGTTTAAATTGCCCTAAAAGTGTAGAAGAAATTGCTATAGAAATTGATGCAGACATTTCTCAAATAAATACTAAACTAACAATGATGGAGCTAGAAGGGCTTATTGAAAAAATAGAAAATGGAAAATTTCAAAGAATATAGGAGAAAAATATTGTATATAAATCAAGAAATAGGAAAATTTGGTGAGGATATAGCCACAAAATATTTGCAAAAAAAGGGATATAAAATTATTGAAAGAAATTTTTCTTGCAAACAGGGAGAAATAGATATAATCGCAAAAGATTTTAGTGAACTAGTATTTATAGAAGTAAAAACTAGAACCAGCAAAGAGTATGGAAATCCTGCAGAAGCAGTAAATGAAATAAAGAAAAAACATATAGAAACGGCAGCTGAATACTACCTTTATAAAACCAAACAACAAAATAAATTTATAAGATTTGATGTTATAGAAGTGTTAATGAAAAATGGTTACTACACAATAAAGCATATAGAACAGATAAAATAGAAAAATCTACTTGCAAAAAACACATAAACCATATATAATGAAATTGCAAAGTTGCAAAAACAATCGATAAAATTTGAAAGGAGCGATTTTTATGAACATAAAAATAATTGAAAAAGAACTAAAGGCAACAGATGCAATAAGAAGTTACATCGATACAAAAGCAGAAAGATTACAAAAATATTTTGATAAAGAAGATATAGATTTATTTGTAACAATTAAGAAAGAAGGAGATGAACAAGTTGCAGAAATGCAAATCTCTGGACTAGATAGTGCTTTTAGAGCAGTAACTGCAAGTAAAGACTTATATGCATCTATTGACAAAAATGTAGACATATTAGAAGGTCAAATTAGAAAAATGAAAACTAAAAAAGACAAGCAAAATATGACTGAGTCTATAAGATTAAAAGAAGCTTCAAGAGAAGAAGAACATCCAATAGAAGATGAAATACTAAAAACAATTTATTATAGTATAAAACCAATGGGACCAGAAGATGCAAAGGCTATATTAGAAGGAAAGCCACAAGATAAATTCTTAACATTTGTAAATATTGATACTGGAAAAGTAAATGTTATTTACAGATTAAAAGATAGTAGAAATTTTGGTTTATTAGAACCAGAAGCGTAACCATTAAATCAAATATTATACTAGGAAGGACTTATTTTAAGTCTTTCCTAGATAAAATAAAAATTATTTCTTTAAAATTAAATCTTAAAAAAATCTCAATAAATTTGAAAGGAAAAAACACAAATATGAGTAAAAAAGTATTTGTTTTATTAATTGCGCTCATTTTCTTTTCTACAATAATATACATCGTTGTAAAAGATAACAAAATAGCAAAAGAAAAGCAATATATAAATGCGCAAGAATTACAAAATGAAACAGAAACTTATGATGAGAACATAGAAATACCAGAGGAAGAAGAAGGTGCAATATTACAAATTCCAGCAATATATTTGGAAGCACCAGTAAAAGAAGGAACTAGCGATGAAGTTTTAGAAAATTATGTAGGACATATTGAAGAAACTGCTGAATTTGATGGAAATGTGGGCCTTGCAGCACATAATAGAGGTGCAAATGTAAATTATTTTGAAAACTTAAATCAATTAAAAGTTGGTGATGAAATTATATATAAATACAATGAAAAAATAAGAAAATATAAAATTGAAAAGATTTCAGAAATATTAGATACTGACTGGGCAAAATTTGAAAATTCAGAAGAAAATAAACTTACATTAATAACCTGCATAAATAACAAAATTAATTTAAGACTTTGCGTTGAAGCAAAAGAAATATAAAGTAATAATAACATGAAAGAGTAAAACTTTCACTATTATAAATGAATAAGGTATAGAAAGGATTGAGAATTTTTATGTTAAAAAAATTTTTTATAATATGTCAAATAGTACTATTAGTTATGCCTACTTTAATGGTAAATGCAAATGAAATTACAGAAGAAGCAGAAATAGAAGATGAGAAAATCTTTGAAATTGAATATGAATATTTTGAAAATGAAGAATGGAAATTCAAAAAAGAAAAAGTAAAATATTTAACCGATGAAAATGAAAACAAGCATATTATTTATGAAGTGAATAGCCATATAATAGATGGAACTAACTTAGAATATGAAGAAAATAAAAAAATAAAATCAGTTTTAGAATTAGGATTTCCTACTAAATCAAAAGAAGAAATGAATCTTCAAAATGATATTGAAGCATATATGGCCACTAAATTTGCTCTTATTTGGAATCTAAATGATTATGATAAAGAAGATTTATATGTAAAAATAAGAGATATAGAAGAAAAGGATGAAAATAGAAATGATGAAACGGAAGAAAATATAGAAAAGAAAGCAGAAACAGATAATATAGAAAATAGTGAAGAAGAAAAAATCAAAACAGGCAATGTAGAAGAAAAAATAGATCTTTCAGATATAGACAGCAATACAGATGCGAAAAATGAATCTACAAACATAGAAGAAATTGTAGAGGAGAAGAAAAACAAATCTAATATAATAAGTTCAGGTGCAGAAAGTGATCAAACTGTGGATAATAATGAAAATGATAACAAAAATGAGAGTGCAGAAATTACTGAAAATTTAAAAATAAAAAATAGTATAGATGCTTCGTACAAAATATTAACAATCCTGGAAGAGGAAAAAGTACCAGAAATAAATGAAGACAAAAATAATAATGATAAAAACGATGAAGATGAAAAGCCTCAAGAAGAACCAAAAGATGAAGAAAAAGAAGAAAATATAGAATTAATACCAGATATAGACTTAGAAGTTAAAAGCAAAAATGTGATAAGTTCAAATGAAAATATGGAGTACAATATAAAAATAAAGAACAATGGAAATACAAATATAATTGATTTGGGTCTATTTAATAATATTGATTATGAGAAATCAAAAATTAAAAAGATTTATACAGGCATTTTCAATAAAGAAATTAAATTTAATGTTTATTATAAAACAAGCGAAAGTTTTGAATATGTATTATTAGAAGAAGATTTAAATTCTACAATAAACAATGTAATTGACTTTGAAAAGATTGGTATTAAAGAAAATATAGAAGAAATAAAAATTGATTTTAAAGAAATTCCAGAAGGATTTGAAAACACAGAAGATATTAAAATAATAACAAAAATAAACACTTTGAAAAATAACGAAAATGTACAAAATTATACAATATTAGAAGGCAAATTTAATGGCATAAAATTAAGCAAAGAAAAGGAAAATTCAGCAAATATTTATAATTTAGAGGAAAAAAGAAAATTACCTAAAACAGGATATTAAAAAACAAAAAAATGTTTGTAAAAAGTATTGACAAAATAATAAAAAAGATATAATATATGAACATACAAAAACAAACAACTGTTTTTGAAACAAAATTTCTTTTGAAAGTTGTAAGGAGGAACATATAATGGGTATTTTAATGCAAAAAACTAAAGTTGTAGATATAACAAAGCCAGCTGAAATAAGAACATATTTAACAGTTAGTGTTTTAGGAAAAAGCTTAAGTTTAAATATTAATTATAAAAATATAAATGTTCCTGAATTAGATATGAATGAAAAAGAAATAGATATTTATTTACCATTAAGATATAAAAAATCTGGAACAGTAGATATGGTAAGTGCGGCAATTCAAAAAATGTATGATGAAATTGCAGAAATCGAAATTGCAAATAGCATGGAAAAAATAAGAGTAATGTTAGGATTTGCTCCAGAAGATTATTCTTTAAAAAGAATGAAAGATACTTTTATAAAAAATTCAAGGAATAAAACTTTGGAAATAAATCCAGACATTGTGAAATATAACAGGAAAATAATAGAAACAAGTTTAATTCCTGCTTTTTGCAAAACAAAACATAGGGAAGGCTCAAAGGAATATAAAAAATTGCTAGAACAAGCTTTTGAAAGATATGAAAACTACGAATATAAAGCTTTAAAACTTGTTAAAAAAATATCATAATAGCCTAATATTTTAAAAATAAATTAAAACTTAAACGAAAGAAGAAGTATACTCAAGCATAATAAATTTGCTTAGAGTATTTTTAGTCTAAATAAAAAGGCAGAACCTTAAATTCTGCCTTATGTATTCTATTATGTCAAAAATTATTTTGAAACTAGAGAATAAAAATAATAATTAAAAACATAATAAAATATTAAAAACAAAACTTAAAATTCTGTCCAATAATAGTAGAAATTACTAATAGCTAATAAAATCTAAAACTATTTCATTTGGCTTTCAGCTTGTTGGATTAATTTCTTAACCATTTGTCCACCAATTCTACCTGCATCTCTTGAAGATAAATCACCATTGTATCCATCTTTAAGTGTTACACCAACTTCGTTAGCTACTTCATACTTGAATTTATTTAATGCATCAGCAGCTTCTGGAACTACTTTGTAGTTACTATTGCTTGAAGAATGTGCCATGTTATTTTCACCTCCTAGAATGTGAATATTATATTTTTGAAAAAACAATATTGCTTTTTCAATATATATAATGTGCGAAAATGAATTTTTTAAACTGGAAATTATTAGAAATAAAAAAATAAGACCAATTTGCTATATAAACAACTTGTCTTATATTATTTATGATACTTTAAGTTTCTTAGTTATTGGATCAAGTAAATCTGCAACACTAACATTCAAAGCGATTGAAAATGCACAAATTTCATAATCTCGAACAGTCCTTTGATTGTTTTCTATTCGATACAAACTAGTAACAGGAATGTTCACGCCTAATAAAAGTAGCTTAGAAGAAAGAATCTCTAAAGAATAGCCTTTTGAAATGCGTTTATCTTTTAATATTGGTCCAATAAGATTTAAGTTATCTTCATATTTGCCACAATTTTTCATACACAAACTCCTTAATACTTTTAAAATATTATATAATCTTTTAAAAGTATATTTGTTGACACTGGTGTGAAATGGAGAAAGATAAAAATAAATGATAAACATGAATTTATTTGTTATAGTAATTAAAAGTAATTTATGATATACTAATAATAAATTTTTAAGGAAGTGTAAATATATGACAGAAGTTAAAAGAAGAATGATTGATATTGTAAATTCTGTACCATCCAATTTTTTTGATGGATTAGAGCCTATAGAAATGGTACAAAAATTGATTGAAGAGTATATAAAAATATATGGAGAAGATGAAACTACTGTAATTCCAGGAACTAATAGGCATTTTAATGATGAAATATTTAAGAAAATGATAAACAATGTTTAAAGGAGGAGCGTTATGGATTTTATAAAAGAGGCTTTAAATCAAGTAGAGTCTAAAGAAAATACATTATACGATTATATATATAATTTAGTATTATATATATCAATAAAAGAAAGTGAAGAAAATATAAAGAATAATGAGGTTATGAACATAAAAGAATCAAAAGAGAGGTTGATGCAAAAATATGGAGATATTAATATCAAATAAAGCACAAGAAAACATTAATAACATTACTGAGTTTGCTTTAAATATTTCCATTAATTATGCAAATAAAATTATAAATGAAATATATAATATAATTGAATCTATAGGGCATTCGCCTTATACTGGAAGATATGTGCCAGAATTAAACAATAAAGCATATAGGGAAAAGATATGTAAAGAATATAGAATAATTTATTCTGTATTAGAAGAGCAAAAAATTATTTTCGTAAAGTGCATAATTAGTGGAAAACAAAATTCTGATCTGTTTTTCAAAATTCATAAAAAAGACTTATTTAATTAATTCTATTAAAATCCAAATAAATAAAAAAATTAATTGATTTTTAATAATTATTATTGTAAAATTGATAGACAATAATTAAGAAATGAAGGTGATAATACAAATGTATAAATTAGTAGCAATAGATCTAGATGGAACACTACTTGATTCTTATGGAAATATATCTGTCAAAAACAAAGCTGTGATAGAAGCGGTTCGCAGAAAAGGTGTAGAGGTGATTATTGCATCAGGAAGAAACAAAACTTCAGCAGTAAGCTTTTCAAAAGATATAAATTCAAAAAAATATGCTATATGCAATAATGGTGCAACTTTATATGATATAAAAAACGAGAAAAATATATATAATCAATTTATTAATAAAAAGAAAGTTCTTGACATAATAAAAATATGTGATGAGAATAGTATTTTTTATAGCATATATACAGAAGATTTTGTTATTGCAAACACAATGAATTATAATGTTTTATTTTTCGAAAGTGAAAATAATAAAACTTTAGAATCACAAAGAACAAATATAAAGATAATTAAAAATATATATGATTATATAAAAGATAATGAAAATATAAATGTATTAAAAATGAATATTTGCGATAATAATAAAATTATATTTGATAGAATTATAAGCAAATTAAAAAATATAAAAGAAGTAAATGTTCTAGATGTAGAGCACATGACTAAAAAGCTAATAAAAACAGGAACAGAAGAAGTTGAAATAGAATATTATTACACTGAAATAACAAGTCAAGGTGTAAATAAATGGAATGCAATAGAAAAATTAATTGAAATATTAAATATAGATAAAGAACAAGTAATTACCATTGGTGATAATGCAAATGACACTATGATGATTGAAAATGCTGGTATGGGTGTAATAATGGGAAACGCAGCTCCATATTTAAAAGAAAATGCTAAATTTGTCACAAAAAGTAACAATGAAGATGGGGTGGCAGAGGCTTTAGAAAAATTAATCTTAACGGAATAAAAAAATAAAAGCAGTAAATATTAATAAAAAATATTACTGCTTTTTTATATTAGGAGTTTAATTATGGAAGAAGATAATAAAAATATTACAGAATGTGGAGAATTTGTTTGTTCATACTTTGCTTGGCTTCCTACAGAAGTTCAAAAAGAAAAAGGAAATAAACTAAGTAAGATGACTAGTACCAAAAATAAAGAAAAAATAGAATAATGTATTATTAAAAAATATAGATAATAAAAAAGAGCTTCAATATTTGAAACTCTTATAATTTATATGCTCATTAAAACTTGTCCAATTATTATTACTATAGAGATTACAGATAAAATTATTGCAGCAGTTGCTTTACCTTTTTTCTTAGATTTTAAACCTTGTGAAGCAAAGTAAAAGTCTAATATATAGATAATAGCTCCATAGTATGCTCCAAAGAATGAAAGAAATAAACCTACAATAGAAAGCCAAAAGGCAACTTCACACATTGTTTCTTTTTTATGGTTTTCTGCATCTTCAAATTTTGAACTTACGGAATTATCTGTAATTGGCTCGCTACTAGATATATTTGAGCTAGCAGTTTGTTGCGGTGTAGATGAAGTATAATCACCTGTAAGTCTAACTCTATCCAATTCTTGAAATAATGGATTTAAAGAATTCCTATATTCTGAAATAGAAAGGTTCATGCTTCCTAAGCCTGATTGTTCAATTTCTATTTCGCCTAATGTGCCTCTAAGCCATGCACTAATAGTTAATGTATTTCCATCTATGCTATAATTAAAATATCTATAGCCAAGCATGATATCTCCGCCTTTATAATATTTTTCGCCCTTTTTTTCTTCTGGTTTGAAACTGTTAGTTCTCAAATAGTCTGAAACTACTTGTTCCATAGTAGTAGGGTCACAAGTAAAATTAAAAGTATATATACTTCTTCCTTTTTTCATAAAATCCTCCTTATAAATATCTTTAATGGAGATTATAAAATAATAAAGAGAAAAAATCTATAGTTTAAAAAATATTTTTAAAACAGTTGACAAAAAATAAAAAGGTGATATAATAATTAAAGTCAAAGAAAGTCAAAGTTAAAAATAAAACAAAAATAAATAAAGAAAACAAGGTGAGAAAATGAAATTATCTGATATGATAGAAGATTTTATCAAAGATTTATTTGATGAGGAAAATAGTATAGAAATACAAAGAAATGACTTAGCAGAAAAATTAGGGTGTGTACCTTCGCAAATAAACTATGTAATTCAAACTAGATTTAAACCATCTCAAGGATATTATGTAGAAAGCAGAAGAGGTGGCGGTGGGCATATCACTATTAAAAAAGTAAATATAACAAAAAGTAACTATTTAATGCATATAATAGCTAGCATGGAAGATAAACTAACAGCTACTGATGTGTCAATTTTTATAAGTAACTTCTTATCATACAATATTATAAATGAAAAAGAAGCAAGACTACTGAAAGTAGCAACTAGTGATAATGTTTTAAATATAGACCCAACAACCAGAGATAAGCTAAGAGCAAATATATTTAAAAATATGCTTTTAAACCTTGTCGAAGACTAAATATAAAATGTAAGGAGGAGATTTATATGTTGTGTCAAAATTGTGGAAATAATGAGGCAAATGTTAGATATACACAAATTGTAAATGGTGTAAAAAAGGAGATGAATCTTTGCTCTGAATGTGCAGAAAAAATGGGAATAAACAGCAATTTTAATATGAAAATGCCATTAAGTTTTTCGGACTTTTTAGGCGATTTCTTTAATGAATATGAAGATACTTTTGCTTTGCCAAGCTTTGTAAAGGAAAAGACAAAAGCAAAGTGTGAAAATTGTGGATTAACTTATGATGATTTTCTAAAAACAGGATTATTAGGATGTCCAAAATGCTATGAAGTTTTTGAAGATAGACTAAATCCAGCAATAAGAAATATTCAAGGAAATACAAAACATGTCGGAAGAATTCCTGGAAGAAATGTAGATAACAACATAGATAACATTAAAAAAGAAGAACCAGCAAAAGTAGAAAAAACTCAAAAAGAAAAATTAGAAGAAGAACTAAAACAAGCAATTAAAGAAGAAAGATATGAAGATGCAGCAAAATTAAGAGATCAAATTAAAACATTAGATAAATAGAAAGGAAGACGATTAATATGTCAAATTGGTATTTACAAAATGGTAAGGAATCAGATGTAGTAGTTAGTACAAGAATAAGACTTGCAAGAAATATAGATGGATTTAATTTTGAAAATAATGCTGATGCATCAGAAAAGAAAAAAATACTTCAAAAAATGGAAGAAGTTTCTTCAAAAATAGGCTATGGATTGCAAATATTAAAGCTAAAAGATATTGACGAAATTAGTAAACAAGCTTTAGTTGAAGAAAATATTATAAGCCCAGATTTTGCAAATTCAGAAGATAATGAAGATAAGGCAATATTAATAAATTCTGAAGAAAATATTTGTATAATGGTAAATGAAGAAGATCATTTGAGAATACAAACATTTACAGAAGGATTAGGAATTGATGAACTTTTAAATTTAACAACTGAAATCGACAAAAAATTAGAAAATTATATAAATTATGCATATAGTGACAAGTATGGATATTTAACAGCTTGTCCTACTAATGTAGGAACAGGAATTAGAATATCTGTAATGGTTCATTTGCCAGCATTAAGTAAAACAGGAAATTTGAATAAATTATTACAAATAGTTAATAATTTAGGCATGACTGTAAGAGGAATTCATGGTGAAGGCTCAAAGAGTTATGGCGATATGTATCAAATTTCTAATAAACAAACATTAGGAATTACAGAACAAGATATTGCAAAAAATATGAAAGCAATAGTTGATAAGGTTATTGAACAAGAAAGACTTGCAAGAAAATATCTTTGCAAAAATTCATTAGAGTTAGAAGATAAGGTTTATAGAGCATTGGGAATACTTACAAATGCAAGGTTTATAAGCTCTGAAGAGGCTGAAACTTTAATGTCTAAAGTAAAACTTGGAACTGATTTAGGCATAATTTCAGAACTAGATGATGCAAAAGTGAAAAAGTTAGAGTTATACATTAAGCCAGCTAATTTGCAAAAATATTATGGAAGGGTAATGGATGAAGTAGAGCGAGATTCAATGAGAGCCAAAGTGATAAAAGAAATAATAAAAAGTTAGAAAGGAGAGATTTTTATGACATATAAATTTACAAAAAGTAGTGAAGATGCATTAAAAATTGCAAGTGAGATTGCAGCAGAATTAGGCCATAATTATATTGGAACAGAACATATTTTATATGGTTTAGCTGAAGAGCAAATTGGTGTTGCAAGTAAAGTTTTAGAAGATCAAGGCGTAACTCCTGAAAAGATTATGGGAAAAATAGAAGAATTGGTTGGTGTCAACGAAAATAGCACAATTAATACAACTATCGGATTTACTCCTAGAACTAAAAGAATTGTTGAAAACGCTTATATGGAAGCAAGAAATGCAAATTCAGAATATATAGGAACAGAGCATATTTTGCTAGGAATAATGCATGAAGGTGACAGCGTTGCAGTAAGAATAATGATGGAACTAAATGTTGATCCAAAGAAATTATATGACGAAATATTCAAAATTATTGGCGAAACAAATGGAGGCGAAGAAAATGCAAAAAATGCAAGAAGAAGCTCAAATAGCTTTAATCAAACACCTACATTAAATCAATATGGTACTGATTTAACTAAAAAAGCATTAGATGGAAAGCTTGACCCAGTAATTGGTAGAGATAAGGAAATTGAAAGAGTTATTCAAATTTTATCAAGAAGAAGCAAAAATAATCCTTGCTTAATAGGTGAGCCTGGTGTTGGTAAAACCGCAATAGTAGAAGGTCTTGCTCAAAAAATCGTAGCAGGAGATGTACCAGAACTTTTGAAAGACAAAAGAGTGGTAAGTGTTGATATATCTAGCATGGTAGCTGGTGCAAAATATAGAGGTGACTTTGAAGAAAGAATCAAAAAGTCACTAGAAGAAGTAAGAAAAGCAGGAGATGTAATACTATTTATTGATGAAATTCATACAATAGTAGGCGCTGGTTCTGCTGAAGGTGCTGTTGATGCGGCAAATATTTTAAAACCATTGCTTGCAAGAGGCGAGATTCAAGTAGTTGGAGCAACAACTTTAAATGAATATAGAAAATATATAGAAAAAGATGCAGCTCTAGAAAGAAGATTTAGCCAAGTATTAGTTACAGAACCAACTGAAGAAGATACAATAAAAATTCTGGAAGGAATTCGTGATAAATATGAAGCTCATCATAATGTAAAAATTACTGATGAAGCAATAAAGGCAGCTGTTGAGTTGTCTGAAAGATATATAAATGACAGATATTTACCAGATAAAGCAATAGATTTAATGGATGAAGCTGCATCAAAAGTAAAAATGCAAACATACACAAAGCCAGATTCAATAAAAGAATTAGAGGCTAAAATAGAAAAAACAAGTAAAGAAAAAGAGGAAGCTATTGCAACTCAAAATTTTGAAACTGCAGCAAAATTAAGAGATACAGAGAAAAGCCAAAAAGAAGAACTTCAAAAGAAACAAGAAAAATGGAAGAACTCAAATAATAAAAAAGTAATGACATTAACCAAAGAAGATATTGCAGGAGTAATAGCTTCTTGGACAGGAATTCCAGTAAATAAAATTACTGAAACTGAAAATGAAAAATTGAAAAAACTAGAAGAAATTCTTCATAAGAGGGTGGTTGGACAAGATGAAGCAGTAACTGCTGTATCAAAAGCAATAAGAAGAGGCAGAGTAGGATTAAAAGATCCTAATAGACCAATTGGTTCGTTCTTATTCTTAGGCCCAACAGGTGTAGGAAAAACTGAACTTGCTAAAAGCTTAGCAGAGGCAATGTTTGGAGATGAAAACTCAATGATAAGAGTTGATATGTCTGAATTTATGGAACCACATTCGGTTGCAAAACTAATAGGTTCGCCTCCAGGATATGTTGGCTATGATGATGGAGGTCAATTAACTGAAAAAGTTAGAAGAAAACCATATTGTGTAATTCTATTTGATGAGGTTGAAAAGGCACATCCTGATGTAATGAATATGCTACTTCAAATTCTTGAAGATGGTAGATTATCTGATAGCCAAGGAAGAACAGTAAATTTCAAAAACACAATAATTATAATGACTTCAAACATTGGTGCAAGACTAATTACTGACCACAATAAGTTGGGATTTAGTGGAAATTCTAATGATAAAGAAGAAACCAAAAATGAATATGAAGATACTAAAAAAGCTGTAATGGCAGAGCTTAAAAAAGAATTTAAGCCAGAGCTAATAAATCGTATTGATGACATTATAGTATTCCATAAATTATCTGATGATAATGTTAAAGCAATAATTGATATAATGCTAAAAGAAGTTGCAAAACGTCTTGAAAAGCAAGAAATCAAAATTGAAATATCTGATGATGTTAAGAAATTAATTGCCAAAAAAGGTGTTGATAAAGATTATGGTGCAAGACCATTAAGAAGAGCAATTCAAAATATGGTCGAGGATAAAATTGCAGAAGCAATATTAGACGGAAAAATTGTACCTAATAAAACAGCAATATTAGGTGTTGAAAATGACGAAGTTGTAGTTAAATAAAAATAAAAGGTGCACTAAATGTACTTAAAAATCCAATTTGATTTTGGAAATTCAAAGTACAAAATAAGGTGTACCTTTTTAATTTTTGTGTTATAATAACCAAAAAATAATGTCGTAAATTAATATTATTATATTAGGAGGTGGCAAAATGCCAGTTGCATTAGTAACAGGTGCTTCATCAGGAATTGGAAGAGATATAGCTCATGAACTTAGTAAAAAGGGCTATGATATAATTGCTGTTGCAAGAGATGAAAAAGCACTAAATGAATTAAAACAAAATATTGAAAAAGAAAATAATACAAAAGTGTATGTAAAAACACAAGATTTAACTGATAGAGAAGGGTGCAAAAAACTTCATGAAGAAGTAAAAGAAAAATTTGGTGTAATTGATGTACTTGTAAATAATGCTGGATTTGGTACTTGTGGAAGGTTTGTGGAAAATGACCTTGAAAAAGAAATAAAAATGATAGATACAAATATTACAGCTGTTCATATATTAACAAAATTATTTTTGAAAGATATGGTAGAAAAAGATAAAGGTTATATAATGAATGTTGCTTCAATTGCAGGATTTATGCCTGGCCCATTAATGGCAACATATTATTCGACAAAAGCCTATGTTGTAAGATTAACTCAAAGTATTTGCTATGAACTAAAGAAAGAAAAATCAAATGTAAAAATAGTTGCTCTTTGTCCAGGTCCTGTAAAAACTAATTTTTCAAAAGTTGCAGATGTAAAATTTAGTTTAAAAGAAGCAAGTTCAAAACAAGTTGCAAAATATGGAGTAAATAAAATGTTTAAAGGAAGAACATTAGCATTTCCAAGTCCTAAAATCTGGTTTGCAAGAGTAGGTAGTAAATTTGCACCAGATGGATTTGTTGCAAAAATCTGTTATAAAGTTCAAAAAAGAAAAATACAATGAATGAAAAAATGCTAAATATGTTAAATCAATATTAGTGGACTAATACTTTTAAACAAAAAATAGTTGCAAAAAAGGGAGTACAATGATATAATGGTGTGTACATCATTTTAGAAAAAAGTCTTTATTAAACACATTAAGAAAGAAGGAGCAAAACGATGGAAGTGCTTGAAAAGGTACTTGAAAAAAACGGAATCCAAGTTCCAAAAGCGCCAAATGCAAAATCTAAAAGTTGGTTCTTATGGACCTTGTGCAAAATCCGGCTGAGGGTATTTAGCTGGAACTGGAAGGAGGTAATTACTCAGTATAGCTACTTAGAACAGGCTATTTTGAGATATTACGTGGAGTGGTACAAGTGCGAAAGTGAATTTTACAAAAACTGGAGAGAAGAGCTTTCTGAATATCTCGGAAAAGAAGATGTAGAGCTTAAGTTTCGCACGCCAAGTGAAGGCGAAAGAGAAATTCGTAAAACAATTATCAAGATTAACAAAGCGACAAATGAACTGCCATTTGCAATTAGTGGTATTGAAAGAAACCTGAGGGAAAAGTGGCTTAAGGACATTGTGTCGGCAGCACCGCAAGATTGTAAGCTTATTGTAATGAAAAACAATAGCTATATGAATGAAAACCTTGATGCCCACTTTGAAAGAGAAGTACACAACAAAAAACAATGCCATATCCAGATCGAAGATTCGTTGTATGTGAGCATTGCATTTGCACCAAGCAAAGTTCCAAATGCAGAAACTCTGTACATCTGTAAAGGAAAAGCGACTATAAGATATGTAAAATAAAGCAAACGCCAAAAGACGGCTCTTACATTTGTAGGAACCGCCTTTTGGTATTTTTTTATATAATAGTAAAGTAGTGTTGATTTTTCTATTAATGTAATTCGCTTGAAACATCTTGAAGAGTAACTTTTATAACTGTTCCTTCTTCAACAGAAGTTCCACTTGAAATGTCTTGTGAAACAACTATTCCAGAACCAGTTGCTTGAATATTTAAGTTTGCAGCTTTTAAAGCATTTGTTGCTTGATAAAAGCTTTTTCCTTTTATATCAGGAACTGTTGTTGAGATAGATTCTGAAGAGTTTTCAGTGTATGCTCTAACAACACCTTTGCTAGAAATTGAAGTACCAGCTTTTGGAGTTTGAGAAGTTATTATTTCATCATCTTGAGCTGAAGTTATTAAAGTAAGTCCTAAACTTGATAAAGTTTCTCTGGCATTTGCAACAGTTTTATTTCTTAAATCAGGAACTGTAATTGTTGCAGAAGACGAAGAATCATCATCGGAAGGAATTCCTAAATAAGGAAGAACTTCACTTAAAACTTGAGCTACTACTGGAGCTGCAATTTGACCACCATAATGAGATTTGCCTTGAGGTCCATAAAGTGATAAAAGAGCAACAACTTGAGTGTTTTCAACTGGTGCGATAGCTAGGAAAGATGCTACATATCCAGCACCTGGGTTTGCTGCACTTTCTTCTGATGTTCCTGTTTTTCCACCAATAGAATAGCCTTTGACCCTGCCGTATTGACCACCACCATCTGTTACAACAGATTGCATTATGCTACGAACTTGTGCTGCTGTTTCTGAAGATATTACTTGTCTTACTTTTTGAGTTTCAATATTTGTAACTTCTCCAGTATCTTTATTTGTTATTTTTGTTACTATACGAGGTTTTACTAAAATACCGTCATTTGCAATGGCTGAAGCTGCAGTAATCATTTGCATTTGAGTAATTGTAAATCTCTGACCAAATGAAGTTGTAGCAAGTTCAACAGGACCGACAGAGTCTAAGTCGTGAAATTGACTAGAAGCTTCGCCAGCTGTCGCAATTCCGGTGCGTTCAAATAGTCCAAAAGCTCTAAAATATTTATATAGTGTAGGAGCCCCAATTTTTTGACCAAGTTGTATTAATGCCGGATTACAAGAATTTTCTAAAGCATTTCTTAAACTTTGGCTTCCATGCCCAGATCTATTTGCACAGTTTATTTTTATTCCTGAAACATCTTGACTACCTGAACAGTAAAATTCGCCTGCAACATCTGGCTTAGTTATATCTTCTTCTAATGCAGTTGCTGCAAGGATTATCTTAAATACAGAACCAGGTTCATAAGTTTCATTTACAACTTTATTACTATACATTTTGTATAAAGCATTTGTTTTTTCGGAACTAGATAAAGTATCCCAAGTTGCTTTTAAAGTGTCATTTGGTTCAAAAGGTGTATTTAAGTTGTAATCAGGATATGATGCCATAGCTAAAATATCACCTGTTGAAGGATTCATTAAAACCATTGAACCACCGCTTTTACAGTTGTTATCTTCAACAGCTTGTTTTAAATATTTTTCTACTATAGATTGAATATTTACATCTATTGATAAAGTTATATCAGAACCATTTTGTGCTGCAATATAAATTTCGTTGTCATCTGGAATTGAGTTTTGTAAAACATCAATTGCAGTAGTAACTTTTCCAGAAGTTCCAGCAAGAGTGCTATCCCAATAATATTCAATTCCGGCAAGACCATTATTATCGCTTCCGCAAAATCCAATAAGGTTAGAAGCTAAGTTGTTGTAAGGATAAGTCCTTTTTGTATCTTCATCAATATTAATTCCAGAATAAACATTATTATCATTCATCCATTGCTTTAGTTCTGCTACTTTGTCACTATTAACTTTAGAAACTATAGTTTCTACTGAGTTTGTGCTAGTAACTTTTACTAATACTTCGTTGTAGTCTAAAGAGAAGATGTCAGCTAAAGCATGAGCAACTTTTTCTTTTAATTCGTTTGTTCCTTCAATGTCATTTTTCTTTGAAATTAATGATGGATTTACGCTGATTGTATCAACGTCAGAGCTTACTGCTAAAGCCTTTCCTGTAGAGTCAAAAATTGTGCCTCTTTTTGGACTTATTACTAGGTTGGCTGTTGTTTGCTTGTATTGTCTTTCTTTTAAATCATCTCCATCTATGAATTGGAGCCAAAAAATACGAAATACTAATACTAATGCAATAAGTATAAAAATTCCACCAAAAATGTATAATCGTTTATTTTTATTTTCAATAGTTATAATTGAGTTTTTCTTATAATTCATTTTCTAAATTCCTTACTAAAATTTTCAAATTATATTTTATATGAAGATATTGTAAAAATCAATAAAAAATAGTGTATTTTTGTGAAAAAGTTAGTTTGCATATTTCTACAATTTTCTAGACAAAAAATAAACAAAAAAGCTTGATTTAAAGCCTACAATGTAATATAATTAGAATGTATGAAAATATCACAAATTATAGGGAGGAGTTAGAAAAATCTAACATGAATAATATAAAAAAAATGAAGAAGTTTTTATTAGGAATAATGATAACACTAATTTCACTTGCAACTTTTTCAATGCCTAATAATGTAAATGCAGCATCGGCTGGACCATTATATTTAGGAATTGTATCACTAAGAAGTTCAGGATATGCTTATCAAAACGCAGGAAAAAGAGTTTGGAAAATAGCAAGTTATGAAAGTGCCACAGGAGGAACTGCAAACAAAGATAAAACAATATACTGTATAAAAGCAGGACCGGGATTTGGCTCAAGTGATATGTCAACAGGAAATAATCCGCAAATAAGCACATATACACAAAAGTTTGATATAAAAAATCTAAGCTCAATTCCAAGTCCGTATAAGGATGTATTACCAACTGGAGAAAACTATAATAAATTACTATGGGTATTAGATAATTTATATATAATGCCATCAGCATCTGTAGATAATACAACAGCTAGAAATAGTTTCTTAGCAAGCAAAATACCAACAGAAAGATATTCTCTTTTAACAGATGACGATATAGACGTTATTCAACAGCTTGCAATTTGGCATTTTACAAACTATGGAGATTCAGCTTATTGTTATAATAATATAGAATTAAAAATAAATTCAACAGCAAATCAAGATGATGGTGTTGAAAATTATAAATCATTTGAAGATTTATATGGAGATGAAGGTTGGGATAGACAAGATGCAGCAAATGCGTTATTTGAATATTTTATAACAAATGCACCAGCAAATTATACAAGTACAAGCACAAATACAAAACCAATCGAACTAGTTAGTTCAAATGCAAAAATGCAAACTATAGGAAACAACTATGTAGCAGGACCTTATAAAATAAATAAATTATTAAATGTAAATTATACAATTACTGCTTCTTACAAAGATACAGTTACAGGTCAAACAATAAATCCAACATTAGGAGTAAAAAATTCTAGTGGAAATATTGTTGCAACATCACAATCTTTAAATGATCTAGTTGGAAAAGAATTCTATTTAATGATGCCTACAAGCTCAAACATGGCAGGAATTGAAATGACTATAAATAGCTCATATACTACAAAAACAGCCTCATATTGGGCTGTTGAAGGTTCACCTGCAACAGAGCAACCAGTTGTAATAATTGAAGAATCACCAATATATTTCTCAGAAAAAGCATCACTTGTAGTACCAAAACCATTTGATTTAAGTTTAAGAAAATATATAACAGAAGTAAATGGAGTTGCAGTTGCAACATCAAGAGAACCTAAAGTAGATGTAACAGCGTTAAAAAATGGAACTTCAACAACAGCAACATACAATCATTCTAAAAATCCTATAAAAGTAGCTTTAGGAGATATAGTAACTTA
The DNA here is from genome assembly GCA_934167095.1 of uncultured Clostridia bacterium. Taxonomy (GTDB): domain Bacteria; phylum Bacillota; class Clostridia; order TANB77; family CAG-508; genus CAG-245. The sequence goes on along the minus strand of CAKPKE010000005.1, from coordinate 15,750 downwards.
TGAAATAAGAGTTTATAATGAAGGTTCTGTAGATGGATATGTAGAAGAAATAACAGACCATTTACCAGACCAATTAGAATATATTGTAGAAGACCAAGTAAATATAAGCTATGGATGGAAATTAAAAAATAGTTCAGATTTACATACTGTAACAACTGAGTATTTATCAAAAAATAGTGAAACAGCATCTGGCGCAAATAAAATTTCAGCATATAATGGAGGAGATTTACTATCATCTAAATCAGTAAAAATCAGATGTAGAGTAGTTGCAACAACTCCAATGGCTAATAAAATAACAAACATTGCCGAAATTACAAAATTTACTGATGGAGATGGAAACACAGTAACAGATAGAGATTCACAAGCTTCAAATGTAAATCTTCCAACAGGAACAGCCCTTGAAAATTATAAAGATAGTGAAATAAACAGAGGCGAAAGTTATATACCAGGACAACAAGATGATGATGATTTTGAAAAATTAATAATCAAATCATTAGACTTAAGTTTAAGAAAATATATAACAAGCGTTAATGGAAATGAAATAACATCAAGAATACCACAAGTAGATGTAACAGCATTAAAAAATGGAACATCAACAACAGCAACATATAATCATCCAAAAACACCTGTAAAAGTAGCTCTTGGAGATACAGTAGTATACACAATTAGAGTCTACAACGAAGGTGAAGTAGATGGCTATGTAAATGAAATAACAGATCACTTACCATCACAATTACAATTTATAGCTGGAAATAGCATAAATGTTCAATATGGATGGAAAATGTATGATGAATCAGGAAATGAAACTCAAGATGTTACAAAAGTAAAAACAATAAAAACAAATTATTTATCAAAGGAAAAAGAAACTCAAACAGGTGCAAACAAACTTACAGCATATAATGGAGGAGATTCATTAAATAGTAAATTTGTACAAGTTGCATGTAAAGTAGTAGAAACAAATCCAATGGTAAATAAAATAACAAACATTGCAGATATAACAGATTTTGCTGATGGAAATGGAAACAAAGTAACAGATAGAGATTCTCAAGAAAACAATGTAAATGTTCCAACAGGCTCAGATTTAGAAAACTATAAAGATAGTGAAATAAATAGAGGTGAAGGTTATATACCAGGACAACAAGACGATGATGACTTCGAAAAATTAATAATTAAAGCATTAGACTTAAGTTTAAGAAAATATATAACAAATATTAATGGAACAGAAATAACATCAAGAATACCACAAGTAGATATAACAGCATTAAAAAATGGAACAGCAACAACTGCTACATATAATCATACAAAAACTCCAATAAGAGTTGATATAGGCGATATAGTAACATACACAATCAGAGTTTATAACGAAGGTGAAGTAGATGGATATGTAGAAGAAATAACAGATCATTTACCAGACCAATTACAATTTATTACAGACAATACAACAAATCTTCAATATGAATGGAAAATGTATGATGTATCAGGAAATGAAACTCAAGATGCTACAAAAGCAAAAACAATAAAAACAAAATATTTAGGAAAAGCAAAAGAAACATCTGAAGGCGCAAATATGTTAAATGCTTATGATGGTGGAAAAACATTATCTAATAATTTTGTAAAAGTTGTATGTAAAGTAGTAGAAACAAGCCCAATGGCAAGTAAAATAACAAACATTGCTGAAATTTCAGACTTCACAAATAGCAATGGCCAAAGAGAAAAAGATAGAGATTCTCAATCTGCAAATGCAAATATTCCAACAGGAACAAACTTAGAAAATTACAAAGATAACGAAATATCAAAATCTTATGTTCCAGGACAACAAGATGATGATGATTTTGAAAAATTAATAATTAAAGAATTTGATTTAAGTTTAAGAAAATTTGTAACAGAAATTGATGGAAGTAAAATAACATCAAGAATACCACAAGTTGATATAACAGATTTAGCAAATGGAACAGCAACAACAGCAAAATACAATCATTCAAAAGAGCCTTTAACAATTCAAGTGGGTTCAATAGTAACATACACAATCAGAGTTTATAATGAAGGTAGTGTTGATGGTTATGCAAATGAAATAAAAGATAATCTACCAGACCAATTAAAATTCTTACCAGATAATGAAAAAAATAAAAAATATGAATGGGTAGTAGATTCTAATAATTCACAAGTAATTACAACAAATTATTTATCAAAGGATAATGAAACATCAACAAGGGTAAACAAAATACCAGCATTTGATGGAACAACTCTTTCTTATAAAGAAGTAGAAGTTGTATGCCAAGTAGTAAGAACTGAACCAATGGCAAATAAAATAACAAACATTGCTGAAATTTCAGATTTCGTAAATGGAAATGGCGAAAAAGTAAAAGATAGAGATTCTGAAGAAGATAATGCAAATATTCCATCAGGAAAAGATAGAGAAAACTATAAAGATGATGAAATAAAAAATACATATGTACCAGGACAACAAGATGATGATGATTTTGAAAAATTAACGGTAAAACAATTTGACTTAAGTTTAAGAAAATTCATAACAGCTGTTAACACAACAAAAATAACATCAAGAGAACCACAAGTTGATGTATCTGGATTAAAAGATGGTTCAAGCACAACTGCAATATATAATCATCCAAAAGATCCAGTACTTGTATCAAATGGAAATATAGTAACATATACAATCAGAGTTTATAATGAAGGCGAAATTGATGGATATGCTGCAGAAGTAAAAGATGATATTCCAGAAGGACTAGAATATTTACCAGATAATGATACAAATAAAGAATATAAATGGAAAATGTTAGACAAAGATGGAAATGAAACAGAAAATGTTTCAGAAGCAGTATCTATTGCAACAGATTATCTATCTAAAGACCAAGAAAAAACAGTTGGTGAAAATTTATTAAAAGCATTTGATGGTGAAAAACTAGATTATAAAGATGTACAAGTTGCATTTAAAGTAATCGAACCAAATACTTCTGATAGAATAATAATCAACAAAGCTCAAATATCAAAAGATACTGACAAAGATGGAAAAGATATTGATGATAGAGATTCTACTCCAGACAAATGGGTAGAAGGAGAAGATGATCAAGATATAGAAAAAATAAAAGTTCAATATTTTGATTTAAGCTTAAGAAAATGGGTTACACAAGCAATAGTAATTGAATCTGACGGAGCAACAACCGTTACAGAAACAGGACATAAAGCAGAAGATGACCCAGAAGCAATTGTAAAAGTTGATATTAAAAAGAAAAAATTAGACTCAGTTACAATTAAATTTAAATACTCTATAAGAGTTACAAACGAAGGTAATATTGCAGGATATGCAAAAGAAATAAAAGACTATATTCCAGATGGATTAAAATTCGTAGCAGAAGATAATCCAACATGGACAGTAGTAGATGACAAAACAATAGTAACAGATTCTGCAAAAGATATACTATTAAAACCAGGTGATAGCACTGAAGTAGAAGTTGTTCTTACATGGATAAACAGTCAAGATAATATGAAAGTTATGGACAACTGGGCAGAAATAAGCAAAGATTATAATGAATATGGAAGCCCTGATATAGATTCTACTCCAAATAACAGAAAACCAGGAGAGGACGATATAGATGATGCACCAGTACTTGTAACAGTTCAAACAGGACAAATTCAATTATACTTAGGAATATCATTTATAGTACTTGTAATAGTAGGAACAGGAGTAACTTTAATAAAGAAGTTTATATTATAATAGAAGGAAACTAGATGCATTTTTATAGCATCTAGTTTTTTGAAAAATTTGGAGGAATAATATTTACTTTAAAATATTGCTATGTTATAATTTCCATGAATAATACCAAGGAGGCTGATTTATAAGTGAATCAAATTTTAATGACAGATAATGCTCCTAGAGATAATAATAGAAATAATTTTAACAATAGGAACACTATGAATAACAAAAACAATAGGCAAAGTAGCACTCTAGAAGTAAAATCGATAGTAAGAATATTTGCAATAGTAATACTAGTATTTGGACTTATTTTATCTGGTGGCAGTGCTTATGCAATGTTCCAAAATATTGAGGATAATAAAAATGCTATACAACCAGCAGTTACAGCTACAAAGCAAAGTGGACTAATTGTTCTTGATATAGAAACAAAAAATGGAGTAAGAACAGTTTCATATAACTGGAATGGTGGAACAGAAGTAAAAAAAGCTGGACAAAATAAGCGTGAAGTTGAAATTACTACAACAGAAATTCCATTTGGAAATAGTAAGTTAAATATAACTATTACAGATAGTACAGGAAAATCTTTTAAATATGTAAAAAATTATATTAAAGAAAATGATGATATAACAGAGCCAGAAATAGACTTTGAAGTGGTAGATGAAAATATTAAAATCATTGTAACAGATGATGTTGAACTAGATAGTGTTACATATCAAGTAGGTGAAGATGAAGCAAAAACAGTATATGCTGAAGCAGGACAAACAACACTTGAAATTTTAGTACCAATAACAAGAGGACAAATTACAATAAATATTGAAGCAACAGATGCAGCAGGAAATGTAGCTACAAAAAATCAAGAAGTAAAAGGCGCTACAAAGCCAACAATTGAAGTAACAGCAGATCCAAATGATTTGTCTTATTTAATAATAAAAGCACATGATGTTGAAGGACTAAGAATGGTTTCATTCTATATAAATGACCAACAATATCAAACAGACCCAAATGTTTCACTAGGAACAACAGACTTTGAATATAGATTCCAAGTTCAAAGAGGAGAAACAAAAGTAATAGTACATGCATACAATGTAAACGAGCAAATAGCGGAGTTTGACGGAGTATATAATTACTAAAAAATATAATATGGAGGAAAATGCAATAATTGCATATAAGTGAACAATGCAAACAATTTATATTATTGATGATGAAAAAGACCTTATATCAGAATTTAGAGAAATTTTTAAAGCAGAAAAAGAAACAAAATTCATTCAAATAAAAACAGAAGATATTGAAATGGCTTTAAAAGAAATTCCAGCTTTAATAGTAGTAAATGAAGACACAATAAGCAAAAAATCAGAAGATATATGCGATCACATAAGACAAAATGATGATAATGGAATAACACCTGTTATAGTACTTACATCAAATACTGAAAGACAACACAGAGTTGATGTATTAAGCCATGGTGCAACATATTTTATAAAAAAACCAATGGATAAAGAGTATATCTATTATACTGTAAAAAATATAACACATTTATTATTTATGAACAGAAAAGTAAGCCCACTTACAAACTTGCCAGGAAATGTTCAAATTCAAGCTGAAATGAAAAAAAGACTTGCTAAAAAAGAATATTTTGTAATGGTATACTTCGACTTAGATAACTTCAAAGCCTACAATGATGTTTATGGATTCTCAGCAGGAGATGAAATAATAAAGTTTACAGCAAGAACAATTTTAAAAAATGTACATTATAAAGAATATGATAACAACTTTGTTGGACATATTGGTGGAGATGACTTCATGGCAATTCTTGAAGATGAAGATTTTGAAAGAATTTGCCAAAATATAATAATTGAGTTTGACAAACAAGTAACACAGTACTTTACAAAGGAAGACTTAGAAAGAGGATACTTAGAAGTAGCAAACAGAAGAGGAATAATAGAAGAGTTTCCAATAGTTTCAATTTCTGTTGCCGCAGTTGAAGTACCACCAGGAAGATTCCAAAACACTCTAGAAATAGGAGAGGCTGGAGCTCAAGTAAAACACTTGGCAAAAACAGTTCCAGGAAGTACATATATAGCAGACAGAAGAAAAGAAAATGTAAATAGAAAACAATAAATAAACATGGCTAAAGAGCAACCAATAAAAAGGTTGTTCTTTTGTGTTGAAAGATGACGAAAAATGTATATAAATAAGGAAATACCGCAATATTTGAAGAACGATTTTTCTTGACCTTGAAATTATATAAATATATAATTAATATACATTACTAATGGAGGAATGCTTATGAAAAATGAAAGAAGTTTTTTAGAATTACTAAATATGGCCTCAGAAAATTATAAGCAAAAATTAGCAATAAAAATCGCAGAAGAAAAAAATAGTATAAATTATTACAGTTATAAGTTTGAAATAATGGCACTAAAAAATTCAATAAATAATCTACTTACAAACACTAAAAATATAGTAGTAATAATTTCTGAAAATAGATATGAATGGATTAGTACATATTTAGCAAATATTATCGCAGGAAATGATGTGGTAATTTTACCAAACTCATTAAAGGCAGAAATGATAAGTAAAATAATTGAAAAATATCAGGTAAATACAATTTTTTATTCTAGTGTTTATAGAAGCAAAATAATAAAGATTAATGAATATAGAAAGCAAAAAAATGATTTAAAGCCATTAAATTTAATAAATTTTGATAAAGAAAAAAGTTTATTAACAAATGATTACAACAAAATAATGAATACAGGAAGATATATTGAAAATATAACGCAAGATGATAGTGAAGAAAAAAGTGTAAAAGAGGGTAAAACAATTATTGCAACAGCAAATAAAGAAAAAATATTTGATTCTGAAGCAATAATAAAAGAAGCTTTAAAAATAAAGAAAAAATTACATATTTGGAGTATTACAACTAGAAAAATTATAGCAACACAATATATGCAAAGTCAGTTTGATATTTGCGTTCAAATTATTGTGCCATTACTTTTGGGAATAGGATTAAATTATGAACTAAAAAAGAGCAAAATAAAAGACCTGGTAATACAAAAATCTAATATTGATTGTTGTGAAATATGCAAAGGAAAAAATGTATATAAAATTTTTGAAAATGAAAATGGTATAGAAATAAGTGTAAGTAAAAGAAGGAAAATGCCACAATTGGAAGTTATTACAAATGAAAATTTTGAAAAGAAAAAAGTTACTCAAAATTTTATATTAATAAAGTAATAAATTCTTGTTAATATTGTGTTAAAACGGCTATATTCAATGCTTTAGAGGTATAAAAATTGACAAATTGCTGAAAATAGAGTAAAATATAAGTATATGATTTTTTTTAGAAAGAGTAAATTTATGCCGAAAAACAAAATAAATATAGATAAAATATTATCCAAAACAAAAGTTTATATTGTGGTAATAGCCATAATCTTAATAATATTAAGTATAGTAAAACCGGTTATGATTATACCATCAATAATATTATTTGCAATAATACTTATTTATACTATATGGGCTAATAAAAAAAGAAGCCACGAAATAACTGAACATATTAATGAAATAACAATGAGTGTTGATAAAGCAGCTCAAAGTACAATAATGAATTCTCCATTTCCACTTGTAATATTAGATACAACTGGAAGCATAATTTGGAGAAGTAATAAATTTGTGTCTGAATTTGCAAATATTGATATTGATAGCTATTTAAGCAATATAATAAAAGAAGTTAAGCTAAAAGCTGACAACTATGAAAAAATAAATAGTGAACCAATATATGAGAAAATAAATATTGGAAGCAAAACTTATAAAGTAATAGGTGAATATACAAAAATAAAAGAAAAAGACCATAAAAATACAAATGAACACATGATTACAGTATATTTTATGGACGAAACAGTCAAGGAAAGCTTACAACTTAAATATAATAATTCTAAAATATGTGTTGGAATTATTGTAATAGACAATTATGAAGAAATGATGCAAAGAGCTTCAGAAGAAGAAAAACTAAAAGTAACTTCTGAAATTGAAAAAAATATCTATGCATGGATAAACAAATATAATGGTATAGCAATAAAATCTGAAAGAGATACTTATATATGCATTTTTGAAAAAGTAGATGTTGAAAAAATGAAAAATGATAAGTTTGACATTTTAGACGAAATAAAGGAAATAAAGACACAAGAAAAAATTCAATCCACTTTAAGTATTGCAATATCAGAAGAAGGTTCAAAAAATATAGAAAAATACAAATCTGCCAAATCTATAATTGATATTGCTTTAGGCAGAGGCGGAGATCAAGCTATAATAAAACAAGAAGGAAAATATATATTCTTTGGAGGAAGAACTCAAGAAGTAGAAAAAAGAACAAAAGTAAAGGCAAGAATAATTGCCCAAGGCTTAGAGGAATTAATTACAAATTCTGAAAATGTAATTATAATGGGTCATACAAATAGTGATATAGACTCAATTGGTTCTGCTTTAGGAATATATAGAATAGCAAAAACTTTAAATAAAGAAGCTTATGTTGTTAGTGAAAGTTCTGGAACAAGCTTGGATACATTCTTAGAAGACCTTAAACAAATTGATGAATATAAAGAAGCACTTATTAATAAGCAAGAAGCTTTAAGTAAAATAAATTCAAATTCATTACTTGTAGTAGTAGATACTCAAAGAGAAAACTATGTTGATTGTCCAGAATTATTAGACAAAACTGAAAAAATAGTAATAATAGACCACCATAGAAGAGGAACAGACTACATTAAAAATTCAATATTAACATTCCACGAAGTTTATGCTTCATCTGCATGTGAGCTTGTAACAGAGCTTATTGAATATTGTGAAGGTGATGTAAACTTAAAAACAATAGAAGTAGAAGCTTTATATGCAGGAATTATGATGGATACTAAAAACTTCACATTTAAAACAGGTGTAAGAACTTTTGAAGCAGCAGCATATTTAAGAAAATGTGGTGTTGATATTATAAAAGTAAAAAAATGGTTCCAAAGTGATTTAGAAACATATAATAAAATCTCTGAAATAGTAACTGACTCTGAAATTGTAAATGACAATATTGCAATTTCTATATATAATAAAGAAGATTCTGATACAAATGTTATTTGCGCAAAAGCAGCAGATGAGCTACTTACAATAAGCAATATAACAGCATCATTTGTAATTGGAAAATTAGGGGATAAAGTTTATATAAGTGGTAGATCAATAGGAGATATAAATGTTCAACTAATATTAGAAAAACTTGGTGGTGGTGGACATATAACTGTCGCAGGAGCACAAGTTGATGGAATGACTAAAGAAGAAGTAAAACAAGAATTAATTAATAGAATTAATGAATATTTTGCTGAAATAGCGTAACTATAAAGGGGAAATAGCAAAACAAATACTTGCTATTTCCTCTATTTTAGGATAAAATAGAAATGCAAAATTATAGGCAAAAGCCTAAATATAAATAGTGAGGAAGTAAAGAAATATGAAAGTAATATTATTAAGTGATATAAAAGGTGTAGGAAAAAAAGATCAAATAATAGAGGCTTCTGATGGATATGCAAGAAATTATTTATTTCCTAAAAAATTAGCACAGGAAGCAAATAGTGAAAATAGAGCAAAACTTCAATCAAGAAATGACTCAAAGCAATTTAAAAAAGATACAGAAAAAGCAAAGGCTGAAGAAATTGCAAATAAATTAAAAGGAATAATGCTTAAAGTAAGAGTAAAAGCAGGAGAAAACGGAAAAATATTTGGCGGAGTAACTGCAAAAGAAATTTCAGAAGGTCTAAAAAAGGACTACAATATTGAAATAGACAAAAAGAAAATAGCATTAAATGAAACAATAAAAGTTTTAGGCACAATAACTGTAGAGATAAAATTATACGAAGGTGTAATAGGTAAATTAAAAGTAGATATAATTGCTGCATAATTTTTGGAGGCTAAAATGGAGCTAGGAAAAATACCACCACAAGACATAGAAGCAGAGCAAGCTGTAATTGGAAGTATGCTAACAGACCAAGAAGCGGTAAATGCTGCGGTAGAAACACTAAAACCAGAAGATTTTTATAGAGAAGATAATAAAATAATATATAGTGCATTACTAAATTTGTATAATAAAGCTCAAGCAATAGATATAATAACATTAAAGTCAGAACTTTCAGCAATGGGAAAATTAGATGCCATAGGAGGTCTAGAGTATATTGCAGAGCTTCCAGAAAAAGTTCCAACAACATCAAATGTTGAAAGATATATCAAAATTGTTGAAGAAAAGTCAATGCTTCGAAATTTGATAAAAGCAGCAAATGATATAATTGATGCAGGGTATGACCAAACAGAAGATGTTGAAGATATAATGGACGAAGCAGAAAAGAAAATATTTAATGTGGTTCAAAATAAAGAACAAAATATAGGATTTGCATCAATTTCAGATGTATTAGTAGAATCGTTTACAAAACTAGAAGAACTATATAATAGTAAACAAACAGTAACTGGAATTCCAACAGGATTTGCAGACTTAGATAGAAAAACTGCAGGACTTCATGGTTCTGAATTAATACTAGTTGCTGCAAGACCTGCCATGGGAAAATCTGCTTTTGCATTAAATATAGGAACTTATGCTGCAACAAGAGCTAAAGTTCCAGTTGCAATATTCAACCTAGAAATGTCAAAAGACCAGCTTGCAAACAGAATTTTATGTAGTGAGGCTTTAGTTGATAGTAACCATGTAAGAACTGGTGAGCTAACAGATGACGAGCTTGCAAAACTTGCAGAAGCATCAGGAGAATTATCACAAGCACCAATATATATATGTGATACACCAGGTATTTCAGTTATGGAAATAAGAGCAAGATGCAGAAAGCTAAAAATGGAGAAAAACATTGGTCTAATTATAATAGATTACTTACAGCTTATTCAAGGTAGTGCAAAAAATGCGAATAACAGAGTTCAAGAGATTGCAGAAATAAGTAGATCTTTAAAAATTCTTGCAAAGGAATTAAATGTTCCAGTAATTGCATTATCACAGTTATCAAGAGCTGTTGAAGCAAGAGATGACCATAGGCCTATGCTTTCAGACTTGCGTGAATCTGGTTCTATTGAGCAGGATGCTGATATTGTTATGTTCTTGTATAGAGATGATTATTATAATCAAGAATCTAACAAAAAGAACATTGCAGAGGTTATTATTGCAAAGCAAAGAGCTGGTGAAACAGGAACTGTTGAACTTGCTTGGGTTGGACAATACACAAAATTTGGTAACTTAGAAAGAAGTAGAGGACCAGAGGGATATTAATGGTAACAGAAAAAATTGAAGAAACAATTAAAAAATATAATCTAATTGAAGAAAATGATATTGTTGTGGTTGCTGTGTCAGGTGGCCCTGATTCAATGTGTTTGCTAGATAATTTAATAAAATTAAAAGATAAATTAAAAATAAAAGAATTAGTTGTAGCACATTTAAATCACATGATTAGGGAAGAAGCAAAATCTGAAACAGAATATGTTGAAAAATTCTGCAAAGACAATAATATAAAATGTTATACGAAGTTTGTAAAGGTTGAAGAAATTGCTAAAAATCAAAAGATTGGTACTGAAGAAGCGGGAAGAAATGCTAGATACGAATTTTTTGATGAAGTAATGAAGAAAACTAATGCAAACAAAATTGCAATAGCACATAATAAAAAAGATAACTGCGAAACAGTATTAATGCACTTAATGAGAGGAAGCGGGCTTTCAGGCCTTTCCGGAATAAAACCATATAGTAATGGAAAATATATTAGACCACTGATTAATTGCTCAAGAGAAGAAATTGAAAATTATTGCAAAGAGCAAAATCTAGATCCTAAATTTGATAAAACAAATGAAGATAATGATTATACTAGAAATAGAATAAGAAATGAACTTATTCCATATATAGAGAAAAATTTTAATCCTAATATAATTGAAACTGTAAATAGATTATCACAAGTAATTGATGAAACAGAAAGTTATATGGAAAAGCAAACAAAGATTACTTTTTGCGAAATTCTAGAACTAAAAGAAGAAAATCAAATTGCACTTAATTTAAAAAAGTTCAATTATCAAGAAAAAATCATAAAATCTAGATTAATATTGCAAGCAGTAAAAGAGCTATTTGGAACAACAAAAGGAATAGAAAAAATTCACATAGAGGATATAATTAAATTATGTGGCAATAATATAGGAGGAAAATTCTTAACACCAAATAAGAATTTAAAAGTCCTAGTAAAAGAGAAAAAAGTGTATTTCATTAAACTATAAAATAAATAAAAACTATTGAATTTGATAATATTGTGTGATATATTTTCTTATATCATAAAATTGTATCACTATGTGTGAAAAAAGACAAAGGAGGAAATATTTTGAAGAAAGGTATAAAAACACTAGCAGTTTGGCTAATAATAGGAATAATATTAGTAGTATCAATATCTGCAATATATGACAATATGAATACAAAACTTGCGTATTCAGAATTAGTTTCAAAAATAGAAGCTGGAGAAGTTGAAAAAATAGAACTTGATGCAGCTGGAAATTCAGCAAAAGTAAAATTAAAAAATGATAATGTAGAAAAACAAGTAAATATCCCAAGTGTAGATAATCTAATGGATAATTTACAAAACGAAATGAAAGAAGGTACAATTTCAGTATCTGAAGCATCAGAATCAATATGGGAAGTTGCTTTAACATTTGCAACACCAATTGGAATAATTGTAGTGTTCTTCATATTCTGGTTCTTGCTAATGGGTGGAGTTGCAAACAACCAAGGCGGAAATAAAACAATGACATTCGGAAAAAGCAAAGCAAGAGTTTTAAATCCAACTGATAAAAATAAAGTGCTATTTGATGATGTAGCAGGTGTAGATGAAGAAAAAGAAGAATTAGAAGAAATAGTAGAATTCCTAAAAAATCCAAATAAATTTACTGAAATGGGAGCACATATTCCAAAAGGAGTATTACTTGTAGGACAACCAGGAACAGGTAAAACTCTTCTTGCAAAAGCAGTTGCAGGAGAAGCAGGAGTTCCATTCTTCATAATAAGTGGTTCTGACTTTGTTGAAATGTTTGTTGGTGTTGGTGCATCAAGAGTAAGAGATTTGTTTGAAGAAGCAAAGAAAAAAGCTCCATGTATAGTATTTATTGATGAAATAGATGCTGTTGGTCGTCAAAGAGGTGCAGGCCTTGGAGGAGGACATGATGAAAGAGAGCAAACATTAAACCAATTACTAGTTGAAATGGATGGTTTTGCAGCAAATGAAGGTGTTATAGTATTAGCTGCAACAAACAGACCAGATGTATTAGATAAAGCTTTATTAAGACCAGGAAGATTTGATAGACAAATAGTAGTATCACTTCCAGATGTAAAAGCAAGAGAGCAAATATTAGAAGTACATTCAAGAAAGAAAAAATTAGCAGATGATGTTGATTTAAGAATAATTGCTAAAAATACAGCAGGATTTTCTGGAGCAGACCTAGAAAATGTATTAAATGAAGCAGCTCTTTTAGCAGCTAGAAGAAACTTAAAAGAAATTAGCGAAAGAGAAATAGAAGATGCCATGGTTAAGGTAACAATGGGACCTGAAAAAACAACAAGAGTAAGAAGCGAAAAAGAAAAAAGACTTGTTGCATACCATGAAGCAGGACATGCTGTTGTTAGTAAGTTCTTACCAACACAAGATGCAGTTCATGAAATATCAATAGTTCCAAGAGGAATGGCTGGAGGATACACAATGTATCAACCAACAGAAGATAAATCATTCATGTCAAAAACAGAAATGTTAGAACAAATAATATCACTATTAGGTGGTAGAGCTTCAGAAGCATTAATATTAGATGATATATCAACAGGTGCAAGCAATGATATTGAAAGAGCAACAAAAATTGCAAAATCAATGGTAACAAAATATGGTATGAGTTCAAGACTTGGTACAATAACACTTGGTTCATCACAAGAGGAAGTATTCTTAGGTAGAGATTTTGCTCAAGAAAAAACATATTCAGAAGCAACTGCAGGTGTTATAGATGAAGAAATGAAGAGAATAATTGACAGTTGCTACAATAAAGCAATTCAAATCTTAAGAGAAAATGAAGATAAACTTCATAGTGTGGCAAAAGTTTTACTTGAAAAAGAAAAAATAACAGGAGAAGAATTTGAAGCAATATTTAGAGGATAATTTCTAAGTAGATGCTAGAATAGGAAGGAAGAAAAGTGGTAGCGATTATAATTATTATAGTATTAATATTTATAATAATTTCATTAGTTGCATTTTCAGTAATGCAGATACAACTGGCCGGCATAGAAGTAAAAGACTTCTGGACATTTGTAAAAGCAAATGAAAATTTAGACAGACTATATGTATTTTCAAAAAAATACAATAGAATGTCACCACAAGAAAAAGTAATATTCTTAGCTGAAACAGAAAAAATGTCAAGTGCCTTTGAAAAAATTCCTGAAATGATATGGGAAGAAGAATATCCTAAATATAGAGATATAATGGATATTTACAGAGCAATAAAAGTAGAACGCTGGAAAGAAAATTCAAAGAAATAAATAATAAAAAAAGTATATTAAAAAGTTATCATAAAAAAATAAATGAAAAATAGTTTGATAATTAAAAATTATTATTTATAAATTTTAAATAGTCTTAAATTGTAAAATTAAGTTTTACAATTTAGGGCTATTGTTTGTTTTATAGAAAGGCTGTTTAAATTAAAACAAAAGCAAACCAATAAAAAAATGAAAAGGACGCTTTTAAAAATGAAAGTAATACTTTTATGCGCAAAGCTATATATTGCATGAATTAAAATCAGGTTGAATATTGCCTATATAACCAGTAAAATTGATATGATAGCTATAATTTTAATTTGTAGCATAAATTCAAGAGAAAAGAGAAAAATAAATATAAAACACATAGGAGGAAAAAATGAAAATAAAACTTGAAAGCCTTGAGGCTGTACACACACACACACACACACACACACACACCAGTACTTTAAATAACAAAAATAGTAAAGGTATAACTTTAGTTGCATTGGTAGTTACAATAGTAGTCTTATTAATTTTAGCTGGAGTTAGCATAAACTTAGTGTTAGGTGAAAATGGACTAATAACACAAGCAAAGGAAGCAAAAGAGAAGACAAAATCTGCTGAAGTAAATGAAACGGAAGATCTAGTAAATGCATCAATTTTTATAGAAAAAACAATTAATGAAAATTCTTTTTCTGCAGCTAGAATATCAAAAAGTTCAAGTGAAGAAATAAAGAATATATATGGAGCAGAAGTTAAAGGATATGATTGTGAAAATAAAGATGCTGTAGAAAAATGGAAGATATTATATTCTGACGGAAGTAATATTTATTTGATAGCAGATGATGCTATTAAAGGCGAATATATGCCTGCAACAAAAAATGGAAATAAACCAGAATGTGATCAAAGTGGCATAGCAGCATCTTTTGTGAATGTAATAAATGACTATACTGGCTCGGTAGATATAAAAAATGACAAGATAAAAGGATTAAATAAAAGTTATTTTTATGACCATCAGTATGTAAGTGAAGGATATAATATGAAAGCAACAGCATATATGTTAGATTCTGAAATATGGTCAAAATTTAAAGGAGATAAAGCTGAATTTGCAATAGGTGGACCTACTATTGAAATGGTATTCAAATCATATAATGCAAAATATCCAAATAGTCAATATAAGAATGGAAAATATCAGGCAAGTGCTGAAACAGAAGAGGGATATCTTATAAGTGTTGATGGAGGAGCAAATTGGAAAAGTTATACAGATAATGCAAGTGATTATTTTAATATAGAAGATCCTTTGTATATAAAAAATAGAAACTACTGGCTTGCAAGCCCAGCTGGCGGACCAGAGTGGATGATGGTTGTTGCTGGTATTGGAAGCGTTGGAGGTAACTTATATAATATTAAAGATATATTTAGACCAGTAGTATGTTTAAAAGAAAATGTTACACTAATAAAAAATGAAGATGGAACATTCTCAATAAATTAAAAA
>CAKPKE010000004.1 GCA_934167095.1 uncultured Clostridia bacterium | reverse complement strand
TTTTTGTCCTTCTGCTCGGTACTCATATATAATACCATCTGTTCTTCAAAAAGTCAACACTTTTTTTGATTTTTTTCGATATTTTTTAATATTTTTTTAATTCTATAATCCACAGGCTCTTTTTAAGCATATTTTCAAACATTCTATTGTGCCTTTTTTCTATATCTCTACTAATATAATGTCATCTCCTATCATTTTTACTTTATCCCATGGAATTTCTATGCTATTTCCCGTTCCAAATAATCCTTTCAATTTGCTTTCTCCCGGAACTATTATTGATGTTATCGCTCCGCTTCTTAAATCAGCGCAAACATCCTGCACATATCCAAGTCTTTTTGCATTAGTTATATTTATAACCTCTTTATGCTTAAAATCCAATCCCTTCTCTGCCATACATACTCCTTATATGATTAAAAGTTTGATAATTTTGCTATCAAACTTTTATCTTTCTACTATATATATTATCAAATGTTTCTATTTATACATTCTTCTTATATGACTAATTGCATTTTTCTCTAGTCTTGATACTTGAGCTTGGGATATTCCAATTTCTTCTGCAACTTCCATTTGAGTTCTTCCTTCAAAAAATCTCTTATTGATTATATCTCTTTCTTTATCTTTTAATTTATCTAAAACTTCATTAATAGTTATATTTTCTGCCCAGTTGTCATCACTATTCTTTTTATCCTTTATTTGATCCATTACATAAATATTTTCCGTTTCATCTCCATAGACTGGTTCTTGCAAAGAAATTGGATCTTGTATAGCATCCAAACAAAATGCGATTTCTTCTTTTTCCACTTTCAACTCCTTTGCAAGTTCATCAATAGTTATCTCTTTTTGATTTTCTTTCCTATACTTTTCTTTTATTGCTAAAACTTTATAGGCTAAATCTCTCACTGACCTGCTAACTCTTACCATATTATTATCTCTTAAATATCTTCTAATTTCTCCAATTATCATTGGCACAGCATAAGTTGAAAACTGAACATTTTGATTCAAGTCAAAATTATCAATAGCTTTTATGAGTCCCACACAGCCTATTTGAAACAAATCATCTAGATTTTCTCCTCTGCCATAAAACCTTTTTATTATACTAAGTACCAATCTTAGATTTCCGTTTATTAGTTCATCTCTTGCTTCTTCATCTCCATTATTTATTCTATTTAATAATTCATGTTGTTCTTCACTTGATAGTACAGGTAGTTTTGCAGTATTTACTCCACAAATTTCAACCTTATTTATCAAAATAAAAATCTCCTTTCAGAAATATTTTTTATAATTATTTCCAAAAGAAAATTTTTTATTCCTTTTAGCTTGTTTTACTTAGTATATCTTTTTTCATTTTATTAATTATCTTCTTTTCCAATCTAGATATATAACTTTGAGAAATTCCCATCATGTCTGCTACTTCTTTTTGTGTTTTTTCATCGCCTGTTACAAAACCAAATCTCAATTCCATAATGTTCTTTTCTCTTGTACTTAATTTTGATATTGCTGTTCTTAGCAATTTTTTATCAACTTCTTCTTCAAGTCCTCTTGACACAGTATCAGCATCGCTTCCTAATATATCTGAAAGTAATAATTCATTTCCATCGCCATCTTGATTTAAAGGTTCATCTATTGATATTTCACTTTTTATTTTGTTGCTTCTTCTCAAATACATAAGTATTTCATTTTCTATACACCTAGAAGCATAAGTCGCAAGTTTTATATTTTTTGCTGCATCATAAGTATTTATTGCTTTCATTAACCCTATTGTTCCTATTGAAATTAGGTCTTCTATTCCATTTCCTGTATTTTCAAATTTCTTTGCTATGTAAACAACCAATCGTAAATTTCTTTCAACTAAAGTTTTTCTTGCTTCTTCATCACCCTTTGCTAGTTTTTTTATTTCTTTTTCCTCTTCTTCTGGAAGTAATGGTGGTGGCAAAGTTTGACTTCCTCCTATATAAAATATTGGCAGATTTTCAAAAATCTCTTTTTCAGCATCATCGTTATTATTTTTTATGCATTTAGCATATATAACATTTGCACTTTGTTTAAAAATTTGTAATAAGTTCATTTTCTTATTTATTCTCCTTCTCTAGTAAATTCAAGCCTATTAGGGCATTATATTTATCATTTTTAGAAAGATTTTTCTTATAAATTCCCACTATTACATTTTTTATTTCTTTTGTTCCATCATAATCTATTACTTTTACATTGTCTACTTTTATTCCCATTAACATTCCATTTTCTTTTCCTATTGACGAGAACGGAATCATTCTAATTCGTGTTTTATACATTTCTATTTCTTCACTTTCATCACCCCCTATGCCTACTTCAAAAAATTTACTTGGAATTACTTTTTTCATTATTTTTTCTTCAACTACTATAACTGGCACATTTGTTATTGGATCTTTTAGCATGTTTCCTGTATCTAGCAAGGCCTTAACTTTTGTTTTCTTATTATATATAAATATTTCTATTGTATATATCATATCTTTTGCTGTAACTTTTGCTTTGTTTATTTTGAACACTATTTGAACTACTATGAAAGCAATAGCTCCTGCAATTATTGCAACTTTTATTGGATAGGTTCCTACAAATACTCCATTTTTTAGTATTATTTTATTGGGATTAATCAAATACATTAAAGCTACTGTACATCCACCAAACACAAATGATACCAAATAAAAAGTTAATATTCTTTTTATTAATTCTTTTACGCTTTTTGGATTTAATGCTACAAATACTATTATTATAGAAAGAATTATTTTCGCAAAAAAAGTTTCGTAAATTTTAAATACCTTTAAATATAGTAGTATTGCATAAGTGCTACCTATTATACTTGCAAAAATTAATCTTAACTGATTATGTTTTGTTTGGTTTTTAGTTATTACAACTGTTGCCGCTAAAATTATATAGTTCATAAGGATATTTTCTAAAAAAATAACATCTAAATAAACAGTCAACTTTGATTCCTCTTTTTAGTCTTTTTTATTTATGCTTTTCTATAACATTTGAAGAAAATTTATTCACGTTTGAAAATTTTATATAATAGAAAAACCTTTTTGTTTTTTTCTATTATACAATATAATTTTTTAAAAAGCTGTCGCTTTGTGGGCACGAAAAAAAGAAATAATCTACAAATTTAGATTATTTCTTTCATATATATGTATGTATTTTTTTATTTCTTGTTTTTTCTTAAAAATGTTGGTATGTCTAAGTCACTTGCACTATTATTTGAATCTGATATTACAGATGTAGGCTTTGGACTCCAAGGTTTGCTACTTTGTGTATCGCCTAATCCTAAGTTTCCTATGTTTCCTATGTTTGAAATAGGGTTGTCAAACTTTTCAAATCCTGTTGCAATTACTGTTATTACTATGTCTTCGTCAAGAGTTTCATCTATCACAGCACCAAATATGATATTTGCTTCTGGGTCAACACTTCTTTGTACTAACTCAGCTGCTGTATTTACTTCATGTAATCCTAGGTTGCTTCCACCAGTAATATTAATAATTACTCCTCTCGCACCTTCTATTGATGTTTCTAGTAATGGACTTTGGATAGCTTGTTTTGCTGCATCTTCTGCTCTGTTTTCTCCAGATGCTCTTCCTATTCCCATGTGTGCCATACCTGTATTTAACATTATTGTCTTTACATCTGCAAAGTCTAAGTTTACAAGTCCTGGTATTGCAATTAAATCAGAAATACCTTGAACACCTTGTCTTAACACATCATCAGCCATTTTGAAAGCTTCTACTATTGATGTTTTTCTATCGATTATTTGTAATAGTTTATCATTTGGTATTACAACTAATGTATCAACTTTACCTTTTAGGCTTTCAATTCCTCTGTCTGCTTGAGTTAATCTTTTCTTTCCTTCAAAAGTAAATGGCTTTGTAACAACACCTATTGTTAATATTCCCATTTCCTTTGCACAAGATGCAACTATTGGTGCAGCTCCTGTACCTGTTCCACCACCCATTCCGGCAGTAACAAATACCATGTCAGCTCCACGTAAAGCTTCTGTTATTTCTGCTTTACTTTCTTCAGCTGCTTGAGCACCAATGTCAGGGTTTGCTCCAGCGCCTAAGCCTCTTGTAATTTTTTCTCCTATTTGAATTTTAGATGCAGCTTTTGACAATAATAATGCTTGTCTATCTGTATTTACTGCAATGAATTCTACTCCTCTTATTCCAGAATCAACCATTCTGTTTACTGCATTTGTTCCAGCGCCTCCGACACCAATTACTTTTATTGTTGCTGTGCCGTCCATCATTGTGTTTTCGTCTACGCTATCCATCATCATAAAGTTTATTCCTCCCTATTTTATTTGTTTATTCCTCTCTTTTGTTTTCTAATTATTTTATCTTCATTTACCTTTACTATGAATTTTACGAATAGAAAAATTCCTTTACTCGTTCGATTATTTTTTCAAAGATGTTTTCATGAGAATTTGAATCTATACTGCTAGACACGCTTTTTGCAAATGGTCTTGCTGCAATATACCTTACCAAAGAATATGCTGTTCTATATTCAGGTCTAACTTGACTTATATATCTTCCCGTTGCAAATTTCATAGGTATATTTAATATTACTTTACCAGCAACATCACTTTTACTTATGCTTGTTATTCCTTGGCCTGTTAGAATTACATTGTTTATTTTTGGTTTAACACCTTGACTTACTATATCTTTATTTATTAATGAGAAAATTTCTTCAATTCTAGCTTCGATAATTTCGATTAGTTCAGAACTTTTAATAATTTTATTATTAGGATCTTCTGCTGTATTTAAAAGAATTTCGTTGTCATTGTCTATATAAGATCTCATTGCCAATCCGTATTGTCTTTTTAATTTTTCAGCTTCTTCTTCTTGAATATTTAATACCATTTGAATATCTTTTGTGATATTATCTCCCCCTAATGGTATTGTATTTGTATAAATGAAACTATTTCCTTCAAATACACCTATTTCAGTATTTCCAGCTCCTATATCAATTATCATAACATTGTCTGAAAGTTCATTTACATCTAATACTAAATTTCTTTCAGCAAGTGTAATTGGTATAATTCCATCTATATCAATTCCAGCTTTTCTGCTTATGTTTGATAGCTGTCTTATGTATTCTCTATCTCCTAATATAACTTGTCCACTTACAGTAAAAGAACCTACAAGGTTTCCAACTGGGTCGTCTACCATTCGGCCATCTTCTAGTATAAATTTTCCTGTAACTATATCAATTATGCTCATTCCTTCAGGAATGTCTATATCTTTTACTTGCATTAGAGCAGTCGCTACATCTTTACTAGATATTCCGGCAAACTTATCTTTTATTGTTTTTGTTACGCTGTTTTGCACTATTGTAACATATTTTCCAGCAATTGTGATGTATGCTGAATTTATTTTTATTTCTGCTTCTCTTTCTGCACTTTCAACTGCTTTTGAAATGGCATTTGCTATTTCATCTTCATCTATTATTTTACTTTTTTTAATCCCTCTGCATTTTTGCTGTGTTGTAAATACTACTTCTATTTGGTTGAAGTTGTTTACTTCTCCTACAACTAAGCTTACTTTTGAGGATCCAATGTCTATTCCTACAATTATATCTCCGATTGCCAAAATAACTCCTCCAATTCGTACTGTCAAATTTCAGACTAAGAATATTATATTTTAGGAAAAAAGTCAATAGTTTTGTCACATTTTTGTAATATTTTTGTAACAGTTTTTACTACTCTTTTATATCCTCTTTTTTGTCCTTTTTGTCTTCGATTTTTTTCATAATTTTATCCACATAATATCTTCTTATTATTGCTAAATTTGTAAATATCCTTCCTACAAAAACAACTATTGCAGCAAGATAAATATCTATATTTAATTTTTGTCCAAGCAATGTTAAAAGCATAGCTAAAATTGCATTTCCAAAAAATCCTGTTATAAATATTGTTAAATTAAAATTCTTTTTTATTGTTGCTAAAACTCCTCCAAAAACGGAATCTAGTGCTGCAACTATAGCTATTGCTAAATATCCTGAGTATGTATAAGAAACCATTGGCATTACAAAACCCAATATTGCTCCTATTACACAACCTAATACAATTGCTATTGCTATCATTCTTCAGTTACCTCCTTTATATATTTAGGTTCTAAAGTATCTGAATACGCCGAAATTTTTATATTTCTTTGTTGCTCCATTGTTACTTTTTTTCCATTACTATTTTGAATATCTATAAAACCACTATTTTTTAAACTTAATGTACTTGTTAAATATGTTTGGTCGCCTATAACTTTTACAACATAAGGCGATACAATTCTTTGTCTTGGTTTTACTATAATATATCCTGCAACATCAACAAATTCTGTCATGTTTACAATTCTTACACCATTTATTGAAATTGCTTCTGCTCCTGCAAACCAAAGGTCATTTACAAGTTCTATTAAATCACTTGCTTCAATTTTATTTTCGCCATCTGATAGAGTTATAACTACTCCATCTCCAACTACATCAGTTTTACCTAAAATTAATCTTGATTTTTCAAGTTCCGCTTCTAGAAGCTCAGAAGCTTCTTCATTATCTTCTATTTTTGTTGTATAATCTAAAATTTTAGAATTTGTGTCTTTTAGTTCTTCGCTTACTTCCTCATATTTACTTTTCCAAGTAGATAATTGCTCTGAAAGTTCGCTAGTTCTTAGATTTTCTATGTCTGTTTCATTAACTTGGCTTACAGTTTTTACTTGAATTAGCAAAACTGACACGAAAATTATACAAACAAGAAATATGCTAATTGCCATTGTTATATTTTCTTTGCTAAAATTTATTTTCAAATTACTTCACCTCTTTTAGTTTGCACTTTTCATAAATTTTGTGCTTATTACTCCTGTATATTTGTGTATTTGTATATTATCACTAGTTTTTACACTAGCTCCTATATATCCTGTAAAGCTTTTTATAATTCCTCCAGGTCTTGTTAATGCACTTTCCATATATGATGCGTTTCCTATTGCTTTAATTACAAATGGTGAACTTACTTTTTCTCCATTTACGCTTATTACATTTCCTGCACAGGTAATAGATGTGCTTATTACTACTCTTTGATCATTTATAGAAATAGCTTCTGCTCCTGCATTTTTTAATTCGTTTACAACACTTATTAAGTCAGAATCATGTACTAAGTGATTGCTCATACTATCTGTTATAGTTAAACTATCAGATGTTACGCTTTGGTCATCTCTTAATGTTACAGTAATTCCTTCACCTTCTACATCTGTAAGACCAATCATCATGTTGTTTTTTAGAAGTTCTGCTTCTTTTTCATCAGAACCTTCTGTATTTTTGCTAGCAAGAGTTCTTATTTTTTCAAGTCTTTTTGTTGCGTTTTGTAAATCATTATATTCTTGATCATATTTTTCCTTCCATCTTAAAACTTGATCTCTTAAATCATTATCTGTTAAGCTTTGAGATGCAACTTTATTTGTATTATTTATTGTTCTTATTTGTATTACAATTGCCATTGTAAGAATAAAGCACATTATTCCTAATGTAATTGCTATTTGTTTTTTATTCAAAATTCATCAACCTCACATTTATAAATTTTAAACTGATTCTCTAAAGAAAGCATTTTCTGAATTTAGGTTCATATCTATAAAAGCTTCGCCTGCCACATTTTTTTCATTATTTATAATTGCTACTAAATATAACATTCTAGTTTCTAGATTTGTACAATCTCCTAAATATGCTGTTTTCTTTTCAGTTTCGAGATATAGCTTATAATTGTTTTCGTTTGATATATCTATGCTTGTTATCAAACTTGCTATTCCATTATTATTTGCTACATCCATTATTCTTATTGCTGTTCCTAACTTTTCTAAGTCAGCACTGACAAGTCTTGCTCCACTTTGATACTCTTCTTCTTTTGTTTCAAGTCCAGTTATTATTGGAAGTTCTAGTTTTTGACTAGATATTTCTAACATATATCCTTGATTATTTACATATACATATCCATTTCCAAATTCAATTAGAAAACTTGGTGTTCTTTCTTCTACTGTGATTTCAATTGTAGAAGGTAACTTTTTATGCACTGTTACAGTATTTACATAAGGATTTTGTTTTACATTTTTTTCAATTATTGTAGTAAATACTCTAAATATATTTTCGTTTGTATTTACTCCAGAAACACTTATAATTTCATCTTTTGAAAGTTTTGAATTTCCTGCAACTTGTACTGTTTGTACATTAAATATTGGTGACAGCATTGCAAAAGCTCCAATTCCGGCAAGTATTGCTACACCCGCAAAAACTTTAAAAACTTTTGCAATTTTTTTATTTCTTTCTTTTCTTTTTTCTTCTTTTGCAAATTCTTCTATATAATCAACATCATAATTATATATCGGATTCCTAAGTGGTTCTTGTTCAACATCTTTTTTATTTTTCTTTTTTGCTTTTGTTTTTTTCCTATTCTTCTTAACATCTTTTTTAGGCTTTTCTTTATCTGGGATTTTAGTTACACCAATTATTATTTCGTCATCATATTTTTTTTGATTTTCTGCTTGTCCTTTTTTTACATGTTTTTTAGAGGCAGACTTTTTCTTTTCTGCCTTTTTTTTCTTTTTTTCTTCTTCTTCAGCATAATCAAAATCATATAAAACTTTATCTTTTTTATTATTTTTTGGCATAGTTAAACTCACCCTCTTCAATTTGTATATTAGCACCTAGTTTTAATAACTTTTTATCTAGATTTTCATATCCCCTTAAGATATATTCTATATTTTCTACTCTCGTTGTTCCTTTTGCCATAAGCCCAGCAATTACCATTGCAGCTCCACCTCTTAAGTCTGTGCTTTTTACATTTGTTCCAAAAATTTTCTTTGTACCTGTAATTATTGCCACATTTCCTTCTTGCTTTATTTTGGCTCCCATTCGTTTAAGCTCTGCTAGATATTTATATCTGTTTTCAAATATATTTTCAGAAATAATGGTAGTTCCCTTAGCTGTGCAAAATGTTGCTCCAAAAATTGATTGCATATCTGTTGGAAAACCTGGATATGGCATTGTCTTTATTTCCACTGCCTCTAGCCTTTTAGGTGCTTCGATACATATATTACTTTTTTCTATGTTTATGTTACACCCAGCTTCTTGTAATTTTGACAAGATTGGTGTTAAGTGCTCAGGCTTTGCTTTTAATAATGTTATTTTGCCACCTGTTGCTGCCGCACCACATAAAAAAGTTCCCGCTTCTATTCTGTCTGGCATTATTCGATAACTTACTTCTTTATTTAGCTTTGTCACACCTTCAATAGTTATTTTTTCTGTTCCTTCACCAGAAATATTAGCTCCCATTTTTCTTAAGACATTAACTAAATCCACTATTTCAGGCTCTTTTGCAGCATTTGTTATTGTTGTTATTCCTTCTGAGAGAACTGTTGCTAAAATTATATTTTCTGTTGCACCTACACTCGGAAAGTCTAAGTCAATATTATTCCCTAGTATTTTATCACAACTACATCTAATAAGTCCATATTCTTCCTCAATATTTATGCCTAATTTTTTAAAAGCTTTTAAATGCAAGTCGATTGGTCTTGCTCCAATATCACATCCACCCGGATACGAAAATGTTACTTCTTTAAATCTTCCTAAAATTGCTCCTGCTAATATTACAGTTGACCTCATTTCTCTCATTAAATGTTCAGGAATATCAGTTCTATTTATGTATTTTGTACTAATTTCTATTTTGTCATTATTTTTCTTTACAGAGCATCCTAGATATTTTAATATTTTTTGAGTTATTTGTGTATCGTGGATATTTGGCACATTATATAATTTTGTTTTATTAAGATTCAGTATTGTTGCTGCAATTATTGGAAGTGATGCATTTTTTGACCCCGAAATTTCAACTTCTCCATTTAGTTTTTTTCCTCCATTTATTATATAACAACTCATTTTTCATAGTCCTTTCTTTTACTTATTATGTTATATAATATGAGATTTGGTCGAAAAATGTTAAATTAATAAAATACATCTATTTTCAACTGGTTAGTAATATTAACCTGTTCACTTTTTTCTTCAATTAGCTTATTTTTTAGCCATTTCCAATAGTTTCTTAATTTTCTGATAATCATTAATGAATTTTATATATTAAACTACAATGTAAAACATTAATTCTTCCTTGTATTTATTTACATAATGTGGTATAATTATTTTATGTATGACTTTTTTGCAATCGCTGTAGAAGTCATATTTGTCCGCACATTGACAATTTAAACAAAAAAGGAGTTAAAAAAGCATGAATTTAGCAAGCAAGTTATTTGTTCCCCAGAATAAGATTGAGCCTTCAAAGCCAATCGTTCATTATCCTGGCATGAGCAAAAGCGAAGAGGAAAATGTCATTAGGTTTTTCAATGCCTTGGCACCCGAAAATCCTTCGGCAATTGATTTGCCGCTTATCGTTGATCAAGGTTTTCCTGTTTTTGAAAAAGTTCTTGGTCCTAACAAATGGGCCAAGCTCAAAAAGCATTACTGCATTGGTTTCAAGCGAGCAGTTGTGCTGAAAACTCATGACTTGAACAGTCTACTTTCTGAGCTACGCACAATTGAAAATGCCCAATTCTACCTGCATGGTTATCGTGAGCTTCTGGAAAAAATTTCTAAAAAGCTTACCAATTACCCTGATGGTATGGATGTTGTCACCAAGTGCAAGGTTCTTCGCATGTACGCCCTCATTTTCAGAAGTAGTTTTTACTTTTCTGAAGACGAAAACGAAATCAATCAGACTAAGTCCATTTCTCCAGCGCTCATGGCCAAGACCAATAATCGGCTGGTACTGCCTGAAGAAATGTTCTATATGAACGATTTCGTTCTCGATGAACTCTCTGATGAGAGCATTTTGTACGACAGACTCTTAGAAGAACTTATGGTGTTCTCTACTCGTGACAGAAAAGATGTACTCAGCTTTTGTGAGCTTCACATTGAAAACGACCTGCTTACTTCAGCCAACATTGCAAAAGCTTACTCTTTCAGCGAACTTCGCGTGCTTAAGTATCGTCTTTTCCCTGAGCCGGAGATGATTTTGATGGACCTCTATTTTGTCAAAGATTGGCAAAAAAAATCTGACTTTTCTGAAATCTATAAGATTTACAAGTCTATCAAAACTCGATCTCTTGAGGATTTTGAAACCACAATCATCCCTCAGTGGATTGTTTCTGGTTCCAATATCCGACAGAAGGAATTTATCGCCTATAAATGTGGTGATGTTCTGATGGTTTCTGGCGAAAATGAAGCAAATCGAGTTATTCGTTTTGTTGAGTATTGCGCTCGTAACAATGTTGAAATGCCTGTTGAAATCGCATTTGTTGACAGCAATGTCGAAA
Organism: uncultured Clostridia bacterium; assembly: GCA_934167095.1. Lineage (GTDB taxonomy): Bacteria > Bacillota > Clostridia > TANB77 > CAG-508 > CAG-245. The sequence goes on along the minus strand of CAKPKE010000004.1, from coordinate 76,500 downwards.
TCACTGCTGATATTATCGAAAAAGCAGAAAGGGAGCTTACTACTGTAAATGTAAGTGAGTTTTTCGCCTTCCTCAAATTTGCTCAAGAAATGGGCTATGTTGATGAAAGCACTGATGTCAGTACTGACTACATGAGATACTTTGTCTATCTTGGCCTCGATTCGGCGGTGCCTCTTCTGAAAAAGTATATTGCAGAAGAAATCACTGCCAAAGAGCTTTGCAAACAAGCTGGCATCACCGCTAAGTTTGAGGAAGAAGAATTTGGCCTCAAATGCAAAGTTGATCCTCTTGAGGTCATCAAAAACTTCGCCTTGGAGCAGGGCTATGTTGAAAGCGAAGAATGCATCTCTGATGCGCTCGTTTCTGCCATCATCATTGATGGCAATGAAGAGCTCATTACTAACTTTGCTCGTGGTCACATTACAGCAGAAAAGCTTGCAAACAAGCTCAAGATTGAATCCAGGCTTGAAAGCATGTATTTCTCCTTACCTGCAGTAGACAGTTTGATCCTTGAGAACACTTTGCTTGATGTAAAGTCTAGCCGTTCTGGCGACCTTACTAAGCACGCTCTTACCGTCAAACTGTACTGCTACCTGATTGACAATCAGGTGAAGTGTGGCAAAAAGTCTCGTGTGATTAAAGGCAACAAACGCCTGAAGCTCAGCAACCTGAAAGCTTTGGCACAAATCGTCTAACCACACACGGAAAATTAGATTAATCTACAGCAACACCCCCAGTGAGCAATTTCACTGGGGGCGTTTTTTATGCAACTTTCTCTTTATAATTTACTATAGAAACTTCCATTGTTAGTTTCTTTAATTGATTAACAATTTTTTCTATGTTTTCGGCAGTTTCATCATCAAAATACTGTTCTCCACATTGTGTACATACTCTTGCAGGCACACCCTTAATTATAATAATTGTATTATCTAAGTCCACAAGATAATTAACATCTTTTTTTTCTAGATTTCCTTTACACATAAAGCAATTCATTATTTTTTCCTCCTTATTTCCATATTTTCTTCCCATTCTATATTATCTGGATAGTATGCTGTAATTATATACACCTCATCTTTATTTACTCCGCATACAACATGTATTATTTTGTTATTCATATTATATCCTAATATTAAACAACTTGGATATGGATAATCATCATAGTAATATTCTATTATTTTTCCTGTTTTTATTGCATTTTTTACATCACTTATTAGTATATCTCTTTGGTTTAATCTATTTAAGCAATGCTTTGTCCAAATAATTGATCTTTTATTAATGCAATCAATAATTTTTTCTATATTCATGGAATTTTCTTCTAGCATCTTTTTCTCCTATAAATATTATTTAAATATCTCTTTTATTTTATACATATTTTCTATTGCACATTTGTAACCTTGTTCGTAGCAATAGTCTATTTTTTTAATATTAAATACACTCGCTTCCTCTAAATCTAAAGTTAAGGCTAAATCTGAATTTGCAACTTCAGCTGCAGTTCTTTGGTCAAATAATAAGTCTACAGATTTTAATCCAACTTCAATTAAGTTTTTAGGATCAGTATTGTTTTTAGAACTAAATCTTACAGATAATACTTTTTCTGCTCCAAGTTTTCTTACCTCATGAGCTGGCAAGTTATCAATTATTCCACCATCTACAAATTTATGACCTTCATACATAGTAGGCGAAAAAATTCCTGGATAGCTAGCACTAGCACGAACTGCTTTTCCTATACTTATTTTATTTAAATATGTATCTTCTGGGAATTCATCATCATTTTCATGATTTGTTGACACATATTTTTTATTCTCTTTTATATCAACAGTTGGCATTACTATTGGAAGTTTTAAGTCTTGTAATTTTTTCATATTTTTAAGTCTTGCACATTCTTCAATTGCAAGTTCTATATTTTCACCTGATATAAAACCATAACTAATAATTTTTCTACTAGCTCTGATAGATGAAAAATAACTTTTCATATCAACTTTCATTATATCTTTTGAAAAATACTTAAATAATTTTAGCATTTCGTCTGTTGTGTAGCCCATTGCATATAAGCTTGCAACAATGCTTCCTATACTTGTTCCACCAATATATCCAACTTCTATTCCATTTTCTTCTAGGGCCTTTATAACACCAATATGTCCTGCGCCTTTTACTCCGCCACCTGCTAAAGCTAATCCAATTTTCATAAAATTCAATTCCTTTCTCTTATTATTTAATATTTTACAACTAATTTATTAAATTTAGAATGAATATATTTTTCTAATTTTTCCATAAATTCATTTGATTCAATTTCTTTTTTAGCCACCATGTCTAATCCTTTTTCCCAACTGGCTGTTAGCTTTGGATTTAACATATCTGGCATAGAACCATTTATTATATCAAATATTACTTCTCCTTTTTGTGTTGGAGTTATTATTTGTGTTTTAGAATTAATTTGTATGTGCCCTATTTTTTCTAATTTTTTTATTATTTCAGCTCTTGTTGCACTTGTTCCAATTCCGGCACCTTTAATTTGTTCTCTAAGCTCTTCGTCCTCTATAAGTTTTCCAGCGTTTTCCATTGCTAAAACAATGGAACCAGAATTATATCTTGTTGGCGGGTTTGTTTGAGCTTCTTTTATTTCATAGTTTTGAACGTCTACTGCTTGGCCTTTTTTTAGCTCTGCTAATATGCTTAAATTGTCTGTTATTTCGTCAGAGTTTTCCACATTTTGTTCATTTGTTGTGGATTGTTTCCCCCTTAAAACTTCTAAGTATCCAGGATTTAAACATACTTTTCCACTTGCATTAAATTCCTCTATATTTTCTCCATTTTCAACTTCAACAGTAACATTTACTTTACTATATTCTGCTGGTGGATAAAATATTGCTATAAATCTTTTTACAATTAATTTATATACATTTTTTTCTAAGTCTTTTAAGTTCTGATAATTTTCAAATCCTTGACCTGTGGGAATTAAAGCATAGTGGTCTGTTATTTTGCTATCATTTACATATTTGGTTTTAATTAGATTTGTAGAGTATTTTTCTTCTTGCATTTTCTTTAAATAACCTTGCACTTCTTCATCTTTAAATCCCCTTGATAGGCCATTTAAATTTTGAGTTATTACCTTTGCAACAGCTGTTGATATAACTCTTGCATCAGTTCTTGGATATGTTACTAATTTTTTTTCATATAATGTTTGTATTACATCTAAAGTTTCATCAGGTTTGATTTTAAATCTTTTGCTACATTCATTTTGAATTTCAGCTAAGTTAAATAATAATGGTGCATTCTCTTTTTGTTTAGATTTTTTTATTTCTTTTATTTTTGCACTTTTTCCGGCTAGACTCGCTATAAAAGCCTTAGCATCTGCTTCTTTTTTAAATCCACTTTCATTGTACAATTTTATAGAGTCTTTATTGATAGATGTATCTGTTACTTTCCATTCAGCCTTAAAGCTTTTTTCTTCTTCTTTTTTTCCAAATTCTCCTACAACTTTGTAGTATGGTACTTTAACAAAATTTCTAATTTCTCGTTCTCTTGATACAACCATGCCCAAAACGCAAGTCATAACTCTACCTACTGAAATAGAAATTTTTTCTTCATTTAATTGTTTGGCAGCTCTTCTACCATATATTATTGATAATAATCTTGAAAAGTTTATTCCTATTAAATAATCTTCTTTTGCTCTTAAATATGCAGCATCAGATAGGCTATCATATTCACCTAAGTCTTTTGCCTCTTTTATTCCTCTTTTTATTTCTTCTTCAGTTTGGGAATCTATCCAGACTCTTTTTCTTAGTTTTCCTTTTGCTCCTGACATTTGCTCTACTAATCTATATATGTATTCACCCTCTCGCCCAGAGTCGGTTGCAACATATATGCAGTCAACATCTTCTCTTTTTAAAAGATTAGATACTATATTAAACTGCTTTTCAGCATTAGGAATTACCTCATATTTGTACTGTTCTGGTATAAATGGAAGTGTGTCTAATCTCCAAAATTTCAAATTTTCATCGTATTTTTCAGGATATGACATTGTTACCAAATGTCCATAGCACCATGTAATAATCCAATCATTTGCTTCTATATATCCATCTTTTCTTGGTCCTGTTAATTTTAAAACTTTAGCAAATTCAGTTGCAACGGAAGGCTTTTCTGTTATTAGTAAACTTTTTGGCATAATCTTTTGTCTTCTCCTTTTGCTGAATTTTATATTTTAATAATATCTAATTCAGAAGTATAGTTGCTATTTCCATAAGCATAAACTATATACAATGTTCCATCATCTTTAAAGAAAAACTCTGAAACATTTTCCAAATTATAAATGCTACTATTTATATCTCTTGAATATGTACCATACCCAGATGCCTCGATAGATTTAGCTTCTTGTATTGCATTTACAATTTGTACTTTTATTTTGTCTTTTACAACATCTTGAGTTGTTCCTTTTTGTTTTATTGCATCAAGAATTGATACTTCTTTATTTGTTTTAAGATTATAATTATATGTTTTTACAATTACTCTTTGTGGATTTTCTGGTTCCTTTAAAGTTGATTTTAATACAACAGATAAAATATCTCCACTTACAAATCCTGTATAATTTACACTATAAATAATTGCAGTATCACCAGTATTATTTAAAACTTCTGTTGCTTTATTTGCAAAAACTTCTTGAGTTGTTGAGTTAAAGCTAGAAGCTACATCATTATCTATATTTATAAGAGGTAGATGTATATCAACTTCATATTTATTAGCCTTTGTTTCTTCTATATCATAAACAGAATACACTATGTCTTTTCCAACAACTTGTTTTTTTATAGAACTTGTGTCATAGTTATTATAATGAACTGTGTTATCAAACATAGAATTAAAATCTTGCTTTATTTGAGCTTGTTTTTCCTCTTCAACTGTATTTTCTGAACTTATTTTATTTTTACTTCCAGAAGATATACTTATTTGATCTACTACTGCTGCTAAAACAGCAAACACACAAAATATTGATATTATTATATATATTATTTTTCTTTGAGTTGGTTCCATCTTTTTTTCACCCTTTTTACTTATCTTTTGCATATTATATCACTAGACATGCTAATTTTCAATTATTAATATTTGTTTTTATCTGTATAATTTCTATATTTTAGCAAATACTATTATAAATTTTAAATTAAACAAAATTTCAAAATCTTTCAATAAGGAAGGAATGAAATATCTTATGAAGAGAAAAACTTTTATTTTGATTATTTTATCGTCTTTAATATTTATTATAGCTCTTGGCATTGTAATTATTTTGAATAAACCAAATACTGAATATGGTAATAAAAATGAATTAAATATTACAAATCAAAACTATGTGGAACTTTCCGAATACTCACAAGAAAATATAGTGCAAACTAATTCATCAAAAATTACTTTATCTCCAAATGCAAAATTAGTATTTACTAGAACTTACTCTATTTGTGGACATTCTATAAAAAATACTGAAAATATATCTAATGAAATGGTAAATTTAGATTTTGATGCATTTTCTAAGTTATACAGTGATTGGAAAATAACGAAATTTGAGCAAGCTCAGGTAGAGCTTGAAAAAGAAATTTCTGGATATTGTGATGAGCATTATTTAGTAAAAGATTTAGATGGCGTAGTTGCAATTTATAAACTAGACCAATCAGATAATCTGCATTTAGAAAGTCAAACAGAAATTTTAACAAAATACCTACCTGAAGGAGATTTAAAAGATTTATATGAAGGAGTTGTGGTATATGGAAAAAATAATTTAAATGCATATTTAGAAAATTTTGAGTAATTACTTCATTTGTTTTTTATTAAAAATATTTTAGAGGCCACTAAAAAGTAGCCTCTTTTTGTATTTATTTATAAAAATCGTGATTCAATTTCTATCAAATTTTTTATTTTGTTATTACTTGTTTATCTTTTGCACTTAATTCTTCTTTATTTACATACCCTTTTTTGTAGAATTCAGCAAAATACATAATTAATGCAAATATTGTTAAAGCAAGTGCTATATAGTAAATGTATAAATCGATGCTTATTGCCAAGCTTAGTTCTTTTCTTACTAGTGATGCTACAACAGCTATGTAGAACACCACTGTTGCAAGCTTTCCAAACCATCTACTAGAAACAACTAATTTCTTGCCATAAAGGAATGATGCTCCAGACACCATAATTAGTTCTTTTATAAATACAACAACTAATATCCAAATTGGAATTACTTTTATATATGTTAATGCAATTAAAGTTGCAATTTGTGTTGCTTTATCTGCAAGAGGGTCTATTAATTTTCCAAAGTTTGTTATAAAATTAAACTTTCTTGCAATAAATCCGTCTAATACATCTGTCATTCCTGATATTGTTAAGAATACAAATGCTGCAACATAATCGTTTTGTATAATTGCTCCAAAAATAAATGGAATTAATACAAATCTACACATAGTAAGCATATTTGGTATCTGTTTTAACATTTTCTTTTCCCCCATTACTATATTATAATACTGTAAACTTTATTTTGTTTTCTTCTGTGTTCATTGTCATATCTACTGTTTTTCCGTTTTCAAGTTCTCCTCTTAGTATCATATCTGCAAGTTCATCTTCTACATATCTTTGAACAGCTCTTCTTAAAGGTCTTGCTCCATATTTTACATCAGTGCCTTTTTCTAATAGATATTTTTTCACATCACCGTTTATTATTAAATTTATATTTCTATCATTTAGCACTTTTTGAGTATCTGCAAGCATTAAGTTTACTATTTGCAATAATTGTTCTTGCGACAAACTTTCAAATACAATTATTTCATCAATTCTATTTAAAAATTCTGGTCTAAATATATCTCTTAATGCTGAAATCATTTTGTTTTTTGTAGCATCTGATGTAGCTCCAAATCCTATTGAGTTTGCATTTAAGTTAGACCCTGCATTTGATGTCATTATGATTATTGTATTTTCAAAACTAACTGTATTTCCTTGTGAGTCTGTTAATCTTCCATCATCTAAAATTTGCAATAGTATATTAAATACGTCATTATGAGCTTTTTCTATTTCATCAAATAATATTATTGAATATGGATTTCTTTTTACTCGCTCTGTTAATTGACCAGCCTCATCATATCCAACGTATCCTGGAGGCGCACCAATTAATTTAGCAACAGAATTACTTTCCATATATTCAGACATATCAAATCTAATGATTGATTTTTCACTTCCAAACATTTCATAGGCAACTGATTTTGCAAGTTCTGTTTTTCCTACACCTGTTGGTCCAACAAATATAAATGATGGTGGACGTTTTGTGCTTTTTAGTCCTGCTCTTGATCTTCTTATTGCTCTTGCAACTGCCTCAACCGCATCATTTTGGCCAATAACTCTTTTATGTAGATTTTTTTCTAAATCTAAAAGTTTTCTTGTTTCTTCTTCTGTAATTTTCTTTACAGGAATTTTTGTCCAGCTTTCAATTACATTTGCTATATCTTGAACAGTTACTTCTGTTGGTTTCATTCTTGCTTTTAAATTGTCTATTTGTTCTAATAAATTACATTCTTGAGTCTTTAGTTCTGCAGCTCTTTGATAATCTTCTGTAGAATCAGCTTCAGCAGCCTCTTCTTTTTGACTTTGAATTTCTTTTAATTTATTATTTAATAATTCTAAATTATATAAATCCTTGTCATTCAAATTTATTTTAGAGCATGCTTCATCTAAAATGTCTATTGCTTTATCCGGTAAAAATCTATCATGTATATATTTTTCAGACATATTTACTGTCTTTTCAATAACTTCATTAGATATTTTTACATGATGATAATTTTCATAATATTGCTTTATTCCTTTTAATATTTCTATTGTGTCATCAGTATTTGGTTCTTCAACTTTTACTGGTTGGAATCTTCTTTCTAAAGCAGTATCTTTTTCAATATATTTTCTATATTCTTTTAATGTTGTTGTTCCAATTAATTGAATTTCGCCATTTGTTAAAGCTGGCTTTAATATATTTGCTGCATTTGTTCCATGTTCAGCATCTCCAGCGCCTATTATTGAATGAATTTCATCAATTACTAATATTATATTTCCGAATAATTTACATTCATCTATAATATTTTTCATTCTGGCTTCAAATTGGCCTCTGAATTGAGTTCCAGCCACAACAGCAGTCATGTCAAGTAAATATACCTCTTTATTTAACAACTTAGCAGGTACATTTTCTTCAGCAATTCTAATTGCCAAACCTTGTGCTATTGCTGTTTTTCCAACGCCTGGTTCACCAATTAGACAAGGATTATTTTTAGATCTTCTATTTAGAATTTGAATCATTCTTTCAATTTCTTTTTCTCTTCCAATTACTTTATCTAATTGATTATTTCTAGCCTTCATTGTTAGATTTGTTCCATAAGTATCTAACACTTTTTTCTTTTTATTAGTTTTTTGCTTTGTTTTTGTCTTTTTATTTCCACCTTCCGAATTTTCTTCTTCGCTTTCTTCATTTCTTCTTCCAAAAGCATTTGCGAAAATAGAACCTAATGGTGAATCTTCTCCAATTTCATCTGGATTTATATTTTCTTGATTCATCATTTCTTCTAAATCATCTTCATTTATAGCTTGTATATTAATCGCAAGACCTTTTAACATTTGGTCTAACGCATTTGTCATATTTTTTAATTCTTCATCAGTTAAATTATTATTTTTCTTCATTTCCTCAAGTGGGTCTATTCCATGCTCTTTTGCACATTTCATACAATACCCTATTGATTCATTTTTCCCATCTTCACCTTTTTTGTTTACAAAGATTACTGCTGGTTTTTCTTTACAAATTGAACATAACATATTTTGCTTGTTTCTCCTATCTTGTATTATTAAAACATTCCACTTTTGTACTTTTATATAATACTATAAAAAATTAATTTAGTCAACAAAATAGAATTTTCATCTAACACAACGGAAACAACCTTGTAATCCTTTTTTAGTCTTTCCATGAACTTTCTTTCAGCTTCTTTTTCTTCTGCTCTAACAAGTAATGTTCCGCCTACTGTCGCCACCGAGAAGATTATCAATGCTACGCAATCCAAAACCTCGGGGGTTCCATACTTTATTATCTCAGCCATAACTAGAATCATATAAAGCACAGTTAGAATAGCCCAAACCACTGTCTTTTTCTTATAGTCCTTTGATCTTACATTCATAATCAATGGGATCGTCATGAAAGTGATGCAAAAATTTAATACTTTCACAAGTCCATTATAATACAACATATATTATTTCCTCCATGTGCTTGCGAAACTGGTTTTGTCTTATTTAATTAGTTTTGTCTTTGCAATATAATTGTTATTGCAAAATTTAATACCTTGTACACTTTATTACTCCCTGTACATAGGATAAACTGCGCTTATATTATACATTGCATTTCATATTATGTCAAATTTATCAATATTAAAAAGGGAATGACGGGCATCTCTGCCCGCCTTTCCCTGATAAAACCAGTATCTTGTGTTATTGTTGTTCTTGTTTTTCCTTTTTTGCTAGTTCTTCCTCATACTTTCTTATCGTTTCATCCTGATAATTATCAAATTGCACTTTGATATAGATCGCCTGTGCCAAAAGACTTACAGATAGTATTAGATACAGGATATTAAAATTTCCGTTTATCAATCCAATAATCGCTACTGTCATAAACAGCCCAGCCAGGATTGCAGAGTACTTCATGACTTCATAATAATCCTGTCTCACCATTGCAACTATCCCAGGCAATGCCGTAAGAAAAATACAAACAAAAATCAGTTTAATTACCATATTCATTTTTCATTCCTCCATGCTTGTAAAACTGGTCTTATCTTATTTAATTATTTTTCTCTGCAATATTAATTATTACTGCAGAAATTTAACACATTGTACACTTTATTACTCCCTGTACATAGGATAGATTATATTTATATTATATAACATATTTCGCTTTATGTCAAATTGTCCGCATTTATTTCCTAGTTTTCGATATTAAATGCACTTTTATTATTACCAAGTATGATTTCTCCCATTTTATCAGTTCTATAAATTTTACAATTTATATTTTCAAGCTTTTTTATTGTATTATTATCTGGATGACCATATTTATTATCTTCTCCAACTCCTATTAATGCAATTTTAGGTTTTACTAAATCTAAAAATTCTTGAATTGATGAGCTTTTTGAGCCATGATGTGCCACTTTTAATATATCTGATTTTAATGTGTTTGTATTTTTATATTTTTGCACTAAAACTTTTTCTGTTTCTTCTTCAATATCCCCTGTAAATAATATAGTTTTTTCATTTGTATCTAATTTAAATACTAATGCATTATTATTAATTGAATTTTCTGTTATTTTACTATTTTTATCTGGCCATAGCACATCTATTTGTACAGTATTGGTCAATTTTATTTTTTCGCCTGCAACTAATGTTTTTATATTTTTATTTTTAGTAATTTTCAAAAATTCTATATAATTAGCACTTTCTACAAACTGTTTTCCGATTAAAATATTATCTACTTTTAGTTTTTCTAGTACATATAAAATGCCTCCGAACATGGTCAAAATCAAAATGTGAAATTATTATATAATCAAGCTTTAAAATTCCTCTATCTAATAAATATGGTACCAAAATATTTTTTCCTACATTTGTATTGCTGTTTCCGCCACCATCTATTAATATTTTTTTATTTTCTTTCGTTACAATTAAAGTACAATCACCTTGCCCTACATCTACAAAATAAATAGTAAAATTTTTTGGTTCTAATTTAATAAGATTTACTACTAAGCAAAAACAAATTGTTATGCTTAAAAATTTTTTCCAATTTTTCTTTATTTTTTCAAAGTTAAATCTTGCATAGAATAAAAATATATAAAATATTGCAATTAGTATTATTGACGGAGTTACTACCAATATATTTTTTATTGGTAAATTTGAAATAATTTCTGTCATTTTTATTATTAAATTAACACTTATTTTTAATAAAATAGCAACAATTTTTGCTAAATTAATTGAAATAGTTGAAGTCAAAAGTGTAATAATTCCTAAAATTATTATTAATCCTAAAACTGGCGAAACTACTAAGTTTGATATAATAAAATTCAATGAAATTGTGTTAAAATAATATGCCATTAATGGAAAAGATACTAAATTGGCACTTGTACTTACAATTATGCTATCAAAGATATATTTTTTTATTTTATTTTTAGGCTTAGCTTCAATTAATTTACTAAAACATATAATTCCAATAGTTCCCGTATAAGAAAGCTGAAGTCCTATATTAAACAGGCTAAATGGATTTAAAATTAATGTAAAAATTATGCTTATTGCCAAAGCATTTATTGTGTCTGGCCTTTTGTATATTAATTCTGCAAAAATATTTATAAGCATACATATTACAGCCCTTGTAACTGACGGCGACATATTTGTTATAATCATAAATATTATTAGCACAAGCATTGTTATAATTTTAGTTGTTTTTTTGCCAAAATTTTTGCTCTGAAAAATTAAGCTTACAGTCATTATTACATAAGATACATGAGCGCCAGATACAGCAAGCATGTGTGAAAGACTACTATTGGTAAAGTTTTCTTTTATATCTTCATCCAAGTCTGAAGTATCTCCTAAAACAACGCCTTTTACTATTCCAAGTTCTTTTTCATTTAATAATTTACTTAAATTTTCTTTTAGCTTGATAGAAAAACTTTTTAACCCTCGCATAATAATATTTCCATTATTGCATGATATTACTTCAAATGAATTTTGTATGGTTATGCTTCCATATATCTTTTTAGTTCGTAAATTTTTCTTATAATCAAAACCTTTATAATTACGAGCTACTTCAGGCTCTTTATATTCACCAGTTACTTTTATTTTATTACCATATTTTAAATCAGTCTTATTTTTAATTAATTTCTTTTTTATATAAACATTTAGCTTTGTATTATTAATTTTGCTTTTTTGTTTCACTTGCAATTGAATATTATAATAGTAATCCGTTTCTTTTACTTCACTTACAATTACTCCTGTTACAGAAATTTCAGTTTCATTATATTGTTTATACATTGTTTCATATTTATTATTTAAATAATTTGTGTACATTGCTGCTAAAAAAATTATAATAGTACACATTAATATTTTTTTGTAATTAGTTTTCTTTGTTATTATTCCATAAATTAATACTAGAAAAATAGCAAAAATAAAGAGAATACTTTTATCTTTTAAGTATTCCCCCATTAAAACGCCTATTACTAAGCTTATGGCAATCATTAGAAATGGTCTTTTCATTTTCTCCCTTTCTATTCTGCCTTATTTTATTTAATTTCTATATTAGTCTTCTTGCTGTTACATATCTTGTATTGTAACTTCCTGATAATAAGTTTGAAATTTTTACACAATATCCACTTCCAGAAGAAGCATGTATAAATTCTCCGTCTCCTATATATATTCCACAATGTCCAATTCCTTCTAGTGTTTGGTAGTCTGAGAAGAATACTAAATCCCCTGGTTGTAAATCTTCTTTTGCTACTGCTGTTCCTTCATAAGATTGGGCTGTTGCAGAATGTGAAAGTGAATATCCAAAATGTTTATATACATACATTGTGAATCCAGAACAATCAAATGTACTTGGTCCTGAACCACCATATACATAACTACATCCTAAATATTGTTTTGCATAACTTACAATTTCATCACCTGCGGTTGATTTTGTACTTTCCAAGCTTACTCTTGTAAGAGTATCACCACTTCTGTTTGTTGTACCAGACTTGCTATCTGATAATAGTTCTTTGTACATATATCCAGAATATGAACTATATTCTATTTTGTACCAGTCACCACTTTCTCCTGTAACTTTTACATCAGTGTCTTTAATTAATGTTGTTACAATTGAACTTGATGTTGAAGCTTCACTTCTTATATATGCTGAATTTACATTTACATATTTTGTTTTTGATTCTGAATAATTTGTTGTATTTGTTTGATTTGTTTCAGGCTTTGCTTCAGTTTTTGTTTCTTCATTATTTGTAGTAGTTTCTTCTGCTCCTGTTGTTAAACCTGTATTTGAGTTTTCTGTATTTGGAGTTATAGATGTTCCACTAGTTTTTGGAATCCAACCTGTAATTGTATTTAATGATACAAAAATCCAATTATTTGTTATTGATATTACCTCTGCCTCAGTATCACTTGTAAGTTCTGTAAGTGTTTGAGAATTTATTAATGGTAATATTCTTACTTTTGTATTAGATCTTATTGTTATTTTATCACCTACATTAACATTTGAAAAATCAGATGTTGGTGTAGTATTGTTAGAATCTTTATTTGTTTCAGTTGTCGTTGTTGTATCATCATTATTTTTTGTGTTACTATCAACTGTTCCAGATACTTTAACATAGTCCTTACTTACATATCCTGTATTATTTCCATGCTTTACCTTGTACCATGAACCTTCTTCTGAAATTATTTCTAGCTTTTCATCTGCATTTAAAAGTTCTAATACATTAGATGAAGTATCTGCTTTTTCTCTTAAATTTAGTGTTTCTGTTGTTACTGTTGCAGTTGCTGCATTTACCTTAGTTGTAAGAAGTAAAATTGCACCAGCTATTATAATGTTTACTAATATTAATTTTCTTTTCATGTATTTCTCCTATAAACTTTGTTTAGTTCTTTAGTTTATTAGCAGTTAAAGTATATAATGAACTGGCACAAAAGTCAATAAGAATTTATATAAATAAAAAAACAAGGTATTACAATAACTTGTAACCCCTTGTTTTTTTATATTTCATTTAATAATTATTCAATTATATCAGAAACAACACCTGAACCAACTGTTCTACCACCTTCACGGATAGCGAATCTTAGTCCTTTTTCGATAGCGATTGGTGTGATTAATTCGATTGTCATGTTAACGTTATCTCCTGGCATAACCATTTCTGTTCCAGCGTCTAATTCAATAACACCTGTAACGTCTGTTGTTCTAAAGTAGAATTGTGGTCTGTAACCATTGAAGAATGGTGTATGACGTCCACCTTCATCTTTAGTTAGAACGTATACTTGTGATTTGAATTTTGTATGAGGATGTATTGATCCTGGTTTTGCAAGAACTTGTCCTCTTTCAACGTCTGTTCTTTGAACACCTCTTAATAGAACACCGATGTTATCACCAGCTTCTGCTTGGTCAAGAAGTTTTCTGAACATTTCAACACCTGTTACAACAGTTTTTGTAGAAGGTTTGATACCAACTATTTCAACTTCGTCTTGTAGTTTAACTTCTCCTCTTTCTACTCTTCCTGTAACAACTGTACCACGACCTGTTATTGTCATAACGTCTTCAATAGGCATTAAGAATGGTTGGTCTATTGGTCTTTCTGGTGTTGGGATATAGCTATCAACTGCATCCATTAATTCTTTCATGCATTGATATTCTGGTGCATTTGGATCTGTTGATGTACTTTCTAGTACTTTTAATGAAGATCCTTTTACAACTGGAATTTCGTCTCCTGGGAAACCATATTCTGTTAATAAGTCTCTAACTTCCATTTCAACTAATTCTAATAATTCTGGATCGTCAACCATATCGCATTTATTTAAGTAAACAACGATATATTTAACACCAACTTGTCTTGCAAGTAATATATGCTCTCTTGTTTGAGGCATTGGTCCATCAGCTGCAGAAACAACTAATATAGCACCATCCATTTGAGCAGCACCTGTTATCATGTTCTTTACGTAATCTGCGTGTCCTGGGCAGTCAACGTGAGCATAATGTCTGTTTGCTGTTTCATATTCAACGTGAGCTGTGTTAATTGTGATTCCTCTTGCTTTTTCTTCTGGAGCACCATCGATTTGATCGTATGCTTCAAATTTAGCTTGTCCTAATAAACTTAGGTATTTTGTAATAGCTGCTGTTGTTGTTGTTTTACCATGGTCAACGTGTCCGATTGTACCAATGTTAACGTGTGGCTTTGATCTAACAAATTTTTCCTTTGCCATTTTTTAATTCCTCCTTAAATTTTGAAGTTGAGGGCTCAAGTTTTACTTAAGCCTTTTCTTCTTATATTTTTTTAATTTAATAAACTTAGTTATTATTTTCTTGCATTTTATAATATTTTTTCATTTTTTGCAAGAGTTTCTTGCAAATATGATGTTTTTACTCAGATTTTTTAGCTCTTGAAGCAACAATTTGCTCAAACACTGATTTTGGAACTTCTTCGTAATGGCTTGGTTCCATTGAGTATGTTCCTCTTCCTTGTGTTTTTGAACGTAAGTCTGTTGCATAACCAAACATTTCTGAAAGTGGAATAAATCCTCTTATTATTTGGTTACCACTTCTTGCTTCCATTCCTTCCATTCTACCACGTCTAGCATTTATATCTCCAATAACATCTCCCATGTATTCTTCTGGAACTGTTATTTCAACTCTCATGATAGGCTCTAGTATAACAGATTTAGCTTGTTTACATCCCTCTTTGAATGCCATTGATGCAGCAATCTTGAAGGCCATTTCTGATGAGTCAACATCATGGTATGAACCATCAACTAAAGTTGCTTTGAAGTCTATAACTGGGTAACCAGCAAGTATACCGCTCATTGCAGCTTCTCTCATACCTTCTTCAGTAGGTTTAATGAATTCTTTTGGAACAGCTCCTCCGACAATCTTGCTTTCGAATTGAACTCCTGAACCTGGCTCTAATGGTTCCATTTCAAACCAAACATCACCATATTGTCCATGTCCACCTGATTGACGAACGAATTTACCTTGAACTCTTACTTTATTTCTAATTGTTTCTTTGTAAGAAACTTGTGGTTTACCTACTGTACATTCAACTTTGAACTCTCTCTTTAATCTGTCAACGATTATATCTAGGTGAAGCTCACCCATTCCTGCTATAATTGTTTGTCCAGATTCTTGATCTGTCCATGTTTTGAATGTTGGATCTTCTTCAGCAAGTTTTGCTAAAGCGATTCCCATTTTTTCTCCATTAGCCTTATCTTTTGGCTCTATAGCTATATCGATAACTGGCTCTGGGAATTCCATAGATTCAAGTATTACTGGGTGTTCTGGATCACATAATGTATCACCTGTTGAAACATCTTTTAGTCCAACAGCTGCAGCTATATCTCCAGCATAAACCTTATCTATATCTTGTCTATGGTTAGCATGCATTAATAGGATTCTTCCTATTCTGTCTTTCTTTGCCTTTGTAGCATTTAATATTGTTGTACCTGTTTCACAAGTTCCTGAATAAACTCTGAAGAAACATAGTTTTCCAACATAAGGGTCTGTCATTATTTTGAATGCTAAAGCAGCAAATGGTTCATTATCATCTGTCTTGCTTTCTACTTCATTACCGTCTTCATCAACACCTTTTATAGCTGGTATATCAAGTGGTGATGGCATATAATCAACTATAGCATTTAATAATTCTTGAACACCTTTATTCTTGTATGATGAACCACATGTTACTGGAACTAAAGTGTTAGCTATTGTTCCTTTTCTTAGACCAGCTTTGATTTCATCAGCTGTTAGTTCTTCACCATCTAAGTATTTCATCATTAATTCATCATCTTGTTCTGCTGCAGCTTCAATCATTTCTGATCTATACTTTTCAGCATCTGCTTTCATATCTTCAGGAATATCACATTCTTCAATTTCTTTTCCTAAATCGTCTTTATGAATGAAAGCTCTCATCTTAATTAAGTCTACTATTCCTTGGAAGTTATCTTCTGCTCCAATTGGTAATTGAACTGGAACTGGATTAGCACCTAATCTTGATTTTATTTGTTCAACACATCCATAGAAATCAGCACCTGTAATATCCATTTTGTTTACATATGCCATTCTTGGTACTTGGTACTTATCTGCTTGTCTCCAAACAGTTTCAGATTGTGGTTGAACTCCACCTTTTGCAGCTAATACTAAAACTGAACCATCTAGTACTCTTAGAGATCTTTCAACTTCTACTGTAAAGTCAACGTGTCCTGGAGTATCGATAATGTTTATTCTATTACCTAACCAGTGGCATGTTGTAGCAGCAGATGTAATTGTTATACCTCTTTCTTGCTCTTGAACCATCCAGTCCATTGTAGCAGCACCATCATGAACCTCACCTATTTTGTGTGTTCTTCCTGTGTAAAAAAGTATTCTCTCAGTTGTAGTTGTTTTTCCTGCATCTATATGGGCCATTATTCCTATATTTCTTGTTTTCTCTAAAGGAAACTCTCTTCCATTTTGGGCCATACTTTTTTCTCCCTTTCTAAATTTAATTTATTTCCAAATTTTGATTAGAAGCAAGTATAACAAGGCAACCAAATCAAAAATTCCGGAAACGTACTGGTGTACGTCGAGGAAATTTTTAGATGAAGGTTAACGATGTTAGACGTAGCTTATAATTAAAATTTATAGTGAGCGAAAGCCTTATTTGCTTCAGCCATCTTATGCATATCTTCTTTCTTCTTGAAAGCTCCACCGTTTCCAGCAACTGCATCCATTATTTCTCCAGCTAGTTTTTCAGCCATAGTTTTTTCATGTCTATTTCTAGCATATGTAACTAACCATCTTAGTCCTAATGTTTGTCTTCTTTCTGGTCTTATTTCTAATGGTACTTGGTATGTAGCACCACCAATTCTTCTAGCTTTAACTTCTAGAACTGGCATTACGTTGTTAAGTGCTTCTTCAAATACTTCTAGTGGATTTTTTTGCTCTTTTTCTTTTATGATATCAAATGCATCATAAACTATTTTTTGAGCAACTGTTTTCTTACCATCAAGCATTACGTTGTTTATTAATTTTGTAACAACTTTGCTATTGTAAATTGGATCTGGTAATACTTCTCTTTTTGCTATATATCCTTTTCTTGGCACTATTCTTCCCTCCTTATTAAATTTGATACTTTATTTTTTGCCAAAGTATCTAACGGTACTCTAAAAAGTTTAATACTATTATTCTCAAACTCTTTCGTTTAGTGCTATATATCTTAAATTTAAGTTTCAACTCAAACTAGTAAGCTATATGCACTCTTTTTGTGTAATCTAAGTTATTGAATTTGGTTAATTTATACTAACCAAATTTGAATTTAGAAGCAAGTATTGCAAGGCAGTCGAACTAAAAAAGCGGAAATGTACGCTTGGTACATTGAGCATTTTTTAAGTGATGACTAACGACGCAAGACGATGTTTATAAGTTCAAATTTTATTTCTTAGGGCGTTTAGCTCCATACTTAGATCTAGCTTGCATTCTGTCTTTAACACCTGCAGTATCAAGAGTTCCTCTTATAATGTGGTATCTAACACCTGGAAGGTCTTTTACTCTTCCACCTCTTATTAGAACAACGCTGTGCTCTTGTAAGTTGTGTCCGATTCCTGGAATATAAGATGTTACTTCGTATCCGTTTGATAACTTAACTCTGGCTACTTTTCTTAAAGCTGAGTTTGGCTTCTTAGGTGTAACAGTTTTAACTACTGTACATACTCCTCTTTTTTGTGGAGATCTTTTATCAGTTTGCTTTTTCTTCATAGAATTGTATCCATGTTGAAGAGCTGGTGATGTAGATTTTGTTGTAGTTGTTTTTCTTCCTTTTCTTACTAATTGATTAATTGTTGGCACTTAAATTTCACCTCCTAAAATAAATTACTAACTTTATAAAGCTCAAAAATATAGAGCCTATTTTATTAGCCTCTATATTTTATCATGCATTTTCCCTAAAGTCAACGCATTTATCAACATTTCTCCATTTTTTATGCTACTTTTATATCATACAGATTTCCAAAATTTTAACTACATAAAAAAAGTTACTACTCGATTAGTTATTTTAATTTAAAAAATATTAATTATCAAATATTTCTCCTACTTTACTTATAGCATTTATTAAGTCTTTATATTCTATTTCTTCAGCATAAAAATTATTTTTTTGATATCTTTTCCATTGTTGTTGCATTTCACTATCATTTGCAATTTTCTCCACTATCTTCTTCCACTCTTTTATTATTTCACTTGTTCCTCTATGTTGTGCTGTTAAAATTATCGCATCTTTTAATGTTTTTTCATCAATAATTTTGCTTTGAGTCCTTACAAGCATATAGACATCATAATAATCCCTAATTCTTGTTGAAAGCACTCCTCTTTTTACAATAGCTTCAAATTTTTCAGCAATTATAGTTTCTACATTATATGACCATATTTGTATTTTTCTATCTTCTAACATTAATGTAAAATTATACTCAATTTCTTTATATGTAATTTTGTCTCCTGTTGTAATATCTATTTTCATTGTAACTGGCATTTCATTATTATATTTTGCTTCAAATGTAATTCTATACCCACCATAGTCATCATCTTCTCTAATTAATTCAACCTTGTTAATTTTTAACGTCACATTGTCGTCAATTTCTATATTACATATTTCTTCCATAATATTGGTAATATTATCTTTTGTTAATGGAAGGCCTTTTATTGTTGTATCCATGTCCATTGTAGTTCTGCTATCAATTCCAAGCATTGCAGATATTAACATTCCTCCCTTTAATATAAAATTATCTTTATATTTTGAAATTGATATTCTTTCTAATAATCTTTCTAACATATATGTTTGCAAAACTGATTGTGCTGCTACATTATTTTCTTTAGCCATATTATTTATTACAGCTTTAAAGCTCATTGTATTTCTTTTCAATTATAGCACCTCCATATAATTCCTCAATATATTTTGTATTTTAAATTCTTCTGCATATTCATATAGTAAAATAAGATTTTTTTCTTTTTTCTTAATGTATCCTTTTATAGCATCATTAAATATTTGTGGATCTATCTTATTTCTATCTCTAATAATATCACATATCGTTCTTTCCATATCATATATTTGTATTGTTGTTCCATCTTGTAATTTCATTTCTTTTAATCCTAGAAGATGCTTTTCTTTTTTTATATAATGAACATTTATAGATTTATCATGTACAGTTATATAGCTTGGAAATGTCATATCTATTTTTATTGGTGTTCTATCTGTTAGATTATAGAAATATAATGCTGTATTATGTGAAAAAATTCCTTTTTTATATTTTTGTCCTAAGATAAAAAATTCATTTATTTCTTTATCTTTTTCTACATACACTCCTTTTGACACTTTTTTCAAATATCCTTTTTCTTCTAATTGTTTTATATATTGTCTATGAATATTATTTTTTTGTGCATCTTTTACTAATAATATACCATTATTATTTTTTACTAACTCTTTAATTTTTTCTATATTATCCATTAAAAATCACCCTCTTTTTTTGACAATCATACCTATATTATATACAAAATCGGTATAATTGTCAATTTTATAACTAAATAAATTCCATAAAATAAATTTAAGTCAATTGAAAAAACAAGTTTATAAGTATTATTTTGCTTAAAAAACTTGCTTTTTCTCATACAACTTACATTTACTTTACAGAATTGCATTTAATTTTTTACTATCCTATTTAAATAAATTTTTCAATATTTTCTATCATAAATAATGGAATGTTAATTATTTTTCCATCTTTGCAAAGATTATTATTAGAAAATCTTATAGATATTTCATTATCATTATTTTCATTGGATACAGATTTAAAAATTCATCTAAATCACATTTTTGTAAAGTTTTTCGGCTCTTTTATCACATTTTTGCAGATTTTTTTGACGTTTTCATCACATTTTTGCAAGCTTTTTTAATATTTTTATCACATTTTTGCAACGTTTTAACATAAAAGAATCACATTTTTTCAAATCGGCACAATATATTCTGTCATAACCCTAAATTTATTGCTTCAAAATAGTTCGTTTGAACTCTAAATATTTTTAGCAGTTCTTTAAAATAGTCTTTCCATTCTTTTTTAGTTATTTCCTCATTTGTTAAAAGGTCTACTGATTCAATTATTTTTCCGTTTAGAGATATTTGCATTGTTCCCATCTTAGTATTTTCATTAATTGGGGCATCTAACATTGTCATGCAATTTGTTTCAAACTTAATTTTATCTATGTCACTTTTGTTAATTGCCATTTGCTTTATTTCAATTTCAGATAATCTTAAATTTATTATATTAGATTTTCCTTTTATTATTTTTATTCTCTTCAAATTTATATTTTTCCAATTTTCAAATTCGTTTTTTATTAAATTTTCAACATCCACCATTTCATAATTTGAATAAGTATATTCTATTAATTTTACGCTATCTTGTGTTCTAAACTTTTTTGTATCAGCACCAAGAACAACCACAATTATGTCCATATCTCCTCTTTTAGTTTCAGTTACCAAACATCTTCCTGCATTATTTGTAAAGCCTGTTTTTATGCCAACAACACCATTTAAATTTCCTAATAATTCATTAGTATTTGCGATTTGCTTTTCGTATCCGTTTATATAAATTGTTGCGATTTTTGTACCAACAATCTTGCAAAACATTTCATTTTCCATTGCATAATCTGCTATTTTTGCAAGCTCAACTGCCGTTGTATAATGCTCACTATTATCTAATCCATGAGGTGTTACAAAATGTGTTGAAGTAAGATTTAGTTCTTTTGCCTTTTCATTCATCATATCTGCAAAACCTGAAACACTACCTCCTACACTTTCAGCAAGAGCTACTGCTGCATCATTTCCAGACCTTAGCATTAATCCATAAAGTAAATTATTAATTGTAATTTTATCTCCTGTTTTTAGCTCTAGCCTTGAGCCTCCTGTCCCAGCAGATTTTGCACTTACTTGTACTTCTTCATCTAAATTAGCATTTTCTAATACTACAATTGCAGTCATTATTTTTGTTGTAGATGCCATCGCACCTTTTATATTTTCATTTTTTCCAAACAATACTTGCTTTGATGTTCTATCAAAAACAACATATCTTCTTGAATTAATATCTGGAAAATTTTGAACTTGAGCTGATGCTTCTACTATTTGATTTTCTATATCATTTTCGACTTCATTATCCACATCATCTGCACAAACTGTGGATACTAGTGAACTTACAGTTATTAATAATATAAATATAATTTTTAATTTTTTCATAGTAAAATCTCCTCATATAATATATTTATAAATTTTATTTAAGATACATTTTTTAACATATTATTCTTTACATTTATACTATTTTACTTTTTAATTATTCATTACTAAAATTTTAAAATTATAATTTATCCTATAAAAAAATAATAGACAAGCTTAAATATTAAGCATAAAAATGAACCCTATATGTTTTATCTAACATTTTGGGTTCATATCACTTATTTAGCAATTTTTTATTTCATAATTAATTATTTTGCTATTGACATTGTAAAACTTGTACCTTCGCCTAAGCTCATTATTATTTGATTTGTAGTACTATAAGAAGCAACAGTCGCTGTTTGTTTTGTAGTTACTGCTACTACATAGTAATTTCCTTGCATCGTTATCGAATCGATTGTATAATATCCAGTTCTATAAAAATGCAAATTAATAAAATTTGTATAGCTTTCTAAAGTAGGAAAATTATTTGCTTTATATGTTGCATCTAGTAAATTATAGGCAGATTGATAATCACTATTTACTATCATTTTCATAAATTTATCAATATTTTTAGAGATTTTTGTAGTATCATTTGAAGAATTATATTCCTCTACTTCTGTGTTGTTTTCAACGGTGTAGTCATCTAACATAACTGTATAATCTAATGCAGATGTTACTTTAATTATAAATGTATGTTTATTATTATCTATGCAAGTATACTGTTCTACACCATTTACAGTATCTATTTTATATTCTCTTATTTCAGAGTCTGCAACACTGCTTTTTATATTATTGCAATAATTATAGAATGTTGATTGGTCTGCAAATTTTGCATTTTTATAATTTTCGTCTAATATGCTATAAAGCACTACATTATCATTAACTATTAAATTTTTGATTACATTATAATACATAATAGCTATTTTTTCGTCTGTCATATTTGTTACCAAAAAGCTATTTTGACCATTTGCTTCTACACTTTTTGTTTCTAAATATTTTTGATCTATTTGTCCATTTTTTATTTTTTTATATGTTTCTTCATTTATTTCATCAGTTTTGTATGCTTTATTATCATAGTCTAAGTAAACAATATAAAATTTATTTTCAGCACTTTCTCTTACATAAACAGCATATTTTTCAATGTCTTGTGTATTCACTTTGTATGCTTCTCGTATATAGTCTTCATTTAAGCAGTTCATTAAAAGTTGTAAGATTGTTTTTGATTTAACTTTTTCTACTGTAATTACACTTAAATTTTCGTATCCTTCCATTAATACATTTTCTTCGTCTTCACTATTTTGTTTGGTAGTTTTTAATATTACTAATAGTGTAGCAATAATTGCCATAGTTAATATTATCATTGCAATTATTACAATATTTTTCTTTTTGTTCATAACCAATCTCCTATCTTAATAGTACTCCGCAAGAACCAAATGCATTTGTTGTAGCTTGAGGATATCCTAAAACTGTACTTAGTGGCATCCAACCGCCTGCTTTTTGTCCGCCAGAACCGTTTGGTGTATAATATGGATTTACTACAAATACTTCATTTGTTCCTGATGTGTTCCTTGCATCCAACAATACAATAGCATGAGGTGAGCCATAAAATGCATTTCCAAAGTATGAATATACTACAACAGGATTTCCACTATCAACATAATTCATTATTGTATCTTGATCTCTGCTACATCTTGATAAGCCACCATTTACGCCACCAACGCCATCTTGCCAGTATGCCAAAGGATTGCCTCCTCCTGCTGCAGAATTAACAATTGCATAAGCTGTTGCAACACACATTACATTTGTTCCTGTACCCCAGTTGTTATATGTTCCCATATAATTTTGATAATATAATTTATATGTTTTTCCACCTTTAGTATAAGTGTTCCAGAATCCCTCTCCTGTGCTACCTGCTAAATCACCGTTTTCTCCATTTATTGAAGAGCCACCATTACTACTTCCATTACCACCAGACCATGAATTATTATCTGAAGAAGTTGAGTCATCTAATATAACACCTACTGCACTATACATTTTTAGCATTTCTTTAATTATCAAATCTGATTCAGCATCTGCTCCACCAGGGTTATACTTTTCAATTACTTCTTTTACTGTATTTCTTCCTTCAGAGAAATAATTATTCTTTATAAGTTTTCCAAAGTCTCTTGTTGCTTGTGAAAAGCTTGTATACTTTCTCCACTTAGTTCCATTACCATCAGTATATGAATTTCCGCTAAATGATCCTTGTACACTCATCCAATTATGTGTTTTTTCATCTATTGCGGCCCAGTTTGTTCCACCACTTGATTCTGCTATCGTAACTGCTATTGCAAATGTTCCATTTACTTTGTAGTTTTGCTGTATTGAATAAAATGCATCTAATGCGCCCAATAAATTTTCTTGAGCTTGTCCTGAATAGCATGCTTTAATTGCAGTTTTTAATTGGTCTTTTGATAAAACAAGTCTTGCAACCGATTTTGTTACATTTACAATAATATCGTCATTTGTAACAGTTTTTAGGTCATTATCTTTGTAAATATCATTATTTTTTTCGTTACTTCCATATAATCCATTTGTATAAATATATAGTAAATTTTTGAATATTTCTTGTTGTTTTTGAGTCGATTCATTATTTAGCATTTCCAAGAACATTCCTTCATTATTTTTAATCATTGGGCCTGGTGCTGCTGTTGCTGTGCTATTTGGAACAGAAAATTGTTCATCCCATTGAGCAACAATTGCTTGGGCTTTTTGGTCTATTGCAACCTCATCTACTTCTACACTGTCTTGAACCCACTCATTATGTACAATATTTTGTGTTTGAGTCCAGTGACACCAGTTGTTACTATTTGATGTATCATAAGAATACGTTGTGGTAGTTTTTGTATCCTCATTTGAGGTTGTGCTACTTGCTGGTATAGAATCCGGAAGGTTTGCATTATTATCTACAACAGTTTCTTCTCCTAGAGGATAATCTACCATATTTTGTTGATTTGAAAATTCAAAATTTACTTTTGCCATCCATGTATCTACATCAGTTACTTTTGCTGTTGATTCTATTGTATTTATTATTATTGTGTTATGATGTCTATTATTTACCTGTATATTAGTTGTTTCATCTTTAGTTTTTGGCCAAGTCACACTCGTATGTGGATATTCATGTTTTGTATCCCATTTATCATACGTTGTAGTTTCTTTCTTAGTCCATACTTCTACTCTTTGCGAATATTGGTAATCATACCAACTATTATAAGTATCCACATATAGACTATCCATTATAGTTATATCAATATGTCCAGCTCTTACAAAATCATCAATAAATTCATATACATATTGTGGATTTTGTGTTCCTTCGCATAAAGCTAAACTTGCCTGCATTGGCATTGAGTATTTTTCAACGGCATCTTTATAATTTACAGATTGAACTGTTACTACATATTCTCTTGTAGTCGTTTCTGCAGTAGTTCCAGCTTCGCTTGTTGTATCTGTAATTTTTCTATTTGTAAAATATAAATTTCCATTGTTATCGATTGTATATACAGTTTGTATTAGATTTCTTAACTGTTCTAAAGTATATCCATCTAATAAATTAACAGCATCAGTACTTCTTCCTGCATCATGTCCTAGGAAAGCATTGCATAAAAAGTTTGCTGTATCTAAAATTAAGGCTGAACCGGTATTTATAAAATTATGGTTGTCCTCATATTCTTTCCACTCAGCTCCGCTTGGTAAAGCATCTTTTACAGATTGTACTGTTTCTGGGCTAATTACATTATTTGTTCCATCTCTATCCTCAGAATCATAAGCAACAAATAGTTTTCCACTAAAGCTACTTATTTTTTCATTTGGATGTGACTCAGACATTTCATTAAAGAAAGTGTTGCTTAGTGTAAATTTACCATCAAAATTTACAGCTGTTGATGCATAATCCCAACCACTAGAAACGCTTCCATTTTCTTGAGCTGTATTGTTTAGCTCATCATAGTTTCCTAAGAATTCTAAGCCTTTTAGACCATCTCCATTGGCAGGAGCCCATAAAGCAGCAGCTGAGACTTTGTCTAAATACAATGATGCAACTCTACCACCCATTGAATGGCCTACTATACCAATTTTACTTTCATCTATATTGTAGTCTGACTTCATTTTTTCAATTGCGGTATCAACATATCCTTGCATTGTGCTTAAAGTATATTTTAAGCTGTCTACATCACTTTGTCCGCAACCAGGAAAATCAATAGTTATTGTTGCTATTCCATTTGATGCAAGCAATGTTCCTAATGTTGTAAAGTGATGCTCGTCTCCTTCTTTGGCACCTGTGAATCCATGGCACATTACAACAAGTGGAATACTATCGCTTAGTCCTGCTGGAACTATTATTGTAGATTTAATTTTTGTTCCATCAGTATAATCTATATCAACATTTTTTGTATCGGTTTCATATTCTCCAGATAATGTCGAATTTTCTAATGAATTTGTGTTAACTGCCTCTACCATAGCTTCAAACTTATCTTTTTTAACGTAGGTCATGTCAACAGCTTCATCTACGCTTGTTGCTGTGCTTGCAGTTCTTCTAATTTTTATTATTCCATTATAATGTGTTTCATCTTCAGTTATTCCAAAGTCAGGATATTGTGTACAAACTTGTGCTAGTAAGAATTGTCTTAAATATTTATATAATTCAGTTTTATATTCTGGCGAAGTTTCATCTAGTCCAAGTGTGTCACCACTTAAAAATACTGATTGTAGTGATATTCCGTTTTTTTGTAATACACTTATTAATTGTTCAATCTTATCATCTGTAATGTTTATTCCTTCTGATAAATCAGAGTTAATACTACTTGTAATTGATGTATATGTGCTTCCTAAATTATTTATTGAATTACTTAGTTCATCTAATAGCCCTTCTATTACAGCCCAAAATAATGCTGCTGGTATTACTGCAATTAATGCTCCAATTACTATTTTTTTTGCTATTTTTTTTATAGCTTTAGACATTATTTTTTTCTTTATATTTTTATCATTATCTCCCATGCCTTTTATACTCCTATAAATTTATTTCTATACTTGATACATTTGTGTAGGCATCTTTATTGGTTATTTTATCAAAGTCGTTTTTATTATTTATAATATCAGTGAATGTAAGCTTACTTAGTGAATAATTTCCATTATACATTTTGTTTATTTTTATGCTTACATTTTTAGTTTGATTTCCTTCGATTGTTAAATTTCCAGAATATGTTTCACTGATTATTGCTTTATATGTTTTACTGTCATTATATGTTGCATAAGTTTTACCATTATCAGCATGTCTGTTTATCATTATAGTTGTGTTTGTTAAATTTGTTACTTGTAAATTGAATATCTCGTATTCGTCAAATATTTCTCTGCTCACTAATGTGATTTTTGCAAATTTATTGCTTGAAGTTCTGTTTACATCTAATTTATCAATAAATCTATTAATGTTAATTTTATTGTTTGAAACTGTTATATAATCTTCTATATTTGTTTCAACTTTTCCTGATGCTAAAATGTCATTAATATATGTAATTTTATAAGTACTTCCTAAATCTGATGTATACCAATTTTGCAAATTAAACTGTTTTTTGCTAGTAAAAATTCTGTCTACATATTTTGATTTAAAATCGTTTTGTGTTGTATAGAATTCGGCTTTGCACTTTTCTGTTAATAAGTTATATGCTTCTGTAATATTTCCATTATTGCAATAATCTACAAAATTTTTAATTATTGTTTGATTTGCATTAGCTGTTTCTGCCGATATATTTGTATTGCTTCCTATACTATCTGTTTGTGTTGTATTTGCAGACTTATCAATAACAGTATTAGTTTGGCTTGTAGCTGTACCAGAATTTCCGTTATTTTTTTCTTTTAAATCATTTTTTGCCATTTGGTTTAATAGTTGAATTCCTATAAATATAGCAATTATTATTCCAATTATTGCTAAAAAAAGTTTTCTATTTTGGTTCCATAATGATATTAGTTTATGCATTATTCATTTCCTCCTACGTACTATTACATAATTATATAATAACATAACTAGCGCTAAGTTTCCATAGTTTTATGGATATTTTGTGGTATAAAAAAATGGTAAGATTTACTTACCATTTTTATTACTAGTTCTTCTTATTTTTGTTGTAGTTTTAGCTCCTCTTACATCACCTAGTTCTTGCTGTGTTCTAGTTTTTCCTTTTGATGTATCATCTGTTTTCTTTGTAGCCGTTGCAGTTGTCCTAACAGGCATATCTGTAACTTTTCCAACACCATAAACTTGTCCAATTTCCTTAAAGATTTTATTAGTATGTGCTACAGCTTCTTCTCTTGATACATTCTTTGAAGCCATTCTATTTTCAACCATAGTTTCTCTTGCTTCATTTAGCTTCTTCTTATTATAGAACATTGATTTATCATAAACTTTTGTTCCTTGTAATATCTTATATGCATGCTCATGAGCATCTGCTGGAGTACTTCCTTGACTAATGAATTCATCTTCTAGTTTAATTGCCTTATTTGCAAGTTTTGTATCATGTACTCCTGAATCTCTTTGCATATTATATTCTCTCTTAGCATGGTTTTGAATTTGTTCATAATCCCAATCTCCATGTTCTGCTTGAATTCTTGCAATATTAGCTTGGTCATTCATATAGGCATTTTCTTCTCTTAATCTTATGCTTTCTTCTTCACCATTCCATACTTCTGATGCAAAAGAACCTAAAGCATTTTTTCCACTGGCTGTTGCAGAAATTGTATTTAACACTCCATTTCCTACGTTATTTCCAACATATGCACCAACACCAGCTCCTGCCACAAGTCCTTGCCAAGCATTATTTAAATCTCCTCCAACCATACCAAGTCCAAGTCCAACTGCTCCAAGCCCAACGGTTCCTGCTGCTGTCATATAACCTTTTGCAAGTCCCTTTCCAGCTTTCATAGCAAGTCCCTTATAGCCTCCAGCTGCAACAAATCTCTTTCTAATAGCAGTTCGAGCATTGTTGTGTAATTGTTTTATTCTAGGTTGTTTTTCTTGTTCTTTAGTAGAAATTCCAGAAGTATTTTCTCCTAATATTCCAGGATTTTGTAATTGTCCATTTGATAAAGCCCTTCTGTTTCTTTCTTCCTCTTCTTCTTCCTTTTTCTTTTGTTCAGCAGCAATTTGAGCTCTTTTCTGCTCAGCTATTCCTAACTGTTGTTGCTCATTATATCTTGTTGAATCATCTACTTCTGGTATTGAACCAGCTGTGAATCCACTATTATCATTTGATGCAGTTGATGGCGTTGTAAATAAACTATCAAATTTTCCACTATTAGGATTATCAGTAATTCCTTCACTTTCTCCACCATTACCTTTACCAGCACCTTGTGGCATCTTTGGTGGTTTTCTTAATAATTGGAACATGTGCGTTGCTGCAGATAATCCCATTAAGCCACCTAGATTTCCTTCTGTTTGTCCTCTTATTCCAAACATACTCTTTACAATTTTTTCTGCTGGTATTATAAATGCCATTGCTACTATTGCATATATCATGTTAGTAGAAGCCAGTGTCATTGCTGATTTAACAAGCACTGTATATAAGAATAAATGTAATGGTTGTAGCATCGCATAAAAAATATATTCCTTAAACCAGAAGTTAAAAGCTTGTGCTTTACCATCTTTAATTTTATCAAGCGGATAAGTTAATGCTACCATTGGTGCTATCATTGTAAAGAATGATAAATATAAAATTCTCTTTAAGTAAATTACTGAGAAATATACAGTATATCCAACAAAAGCTATATACATTACCATGTAACCTAGTTTTGTTGCCGGTGAAGCATATTGTAATCTCATTCTTGCAACCCCAGCAAAAGATGTATACATATATCTTGCATTACCATCACCGTCATTTTCAAATTGCACCACAACTTCTTTTGCTTGATAGCTTCCATCCTCTCCCTGATCTGATGCCATCATAGCAGTAACTGAATCCGTCACCGTCATTATGAATGACATTATATAATGCATAAAGAATATTAAACATAATGCAATTACCCAGTCCATGAAGAACTGTTTATATTTTGCTTTATCGCTATTACTTGTACTTATAATTATCCTAATGCCTATATAAATTAGTACTGATAATAATCCAACTACAGCAATGTTTCTTAATGTTATATACCATCCACTAACAGTTGATTTTAATTGAGTAACTGTTGACATATTTTCGCCACCAATTTCATTATTAACATCATCTGTATCAAAAAAGTTTCCATTTAAAGCAGCAACTTTTCCTTCAAATATAGCTGCTGGAGTTAAAATCATAGTAGGTACATGATAAATTTGACTGTATTGAATTGGAATTGCAGAATTTTTTTCCTCCTCTGTTAATGAAGCTCCATCAGATATTAATCCTTGTGACTTTCCGTCTTCTTTTGTTATTACTATATGATTTCCTGCCCAAGGAAGTGCTGAAGTTATTGTGCTTCCTATGCTTGTGTTTGTTCCTAATATAAAGTTTTGAAATACTTTATATACGCCATCTACACATGTAGTAATTAATCCAACAGTTGGAGTAATTAATAAGCTTTCAAGAAAATTCCCATCATTTTTTGCTTCAGGATCCCAATAATCCCTTTGAACATTATCTTGTACATTTTCTTGGTTTGTGGCTAAATTAGGTTGATATGTTCCATTTCTTATTTGTTCTAGCTCTTCACCAGTAAAATATATTTCTACACTTTTTAAAGTTTTTGTACCATTATTTGCATATCCTTTAGTAGACCATGTTACTGTGATTTTAGTTGTATCCTCTGTTGCTGCATTATAGATTTTTCTTGCCATTTCATCATCTACATTTGCTTTTTCTTTTATTTTGGCAATGATATCAGCCTCTGATATTCCTGTACCTTTTGTCGCACTTGCTATTGAGCCCTTGCTATCTCCTGATGTTTGCATTGAACTATCCTTGCCAGGATCAGAAGCCGCTGCTCCATATTCAGCAAATGCTACATTTCCACCCATAAAGTTGAATAATATTAAAAATGTTGCTAATATTATCGTTATCTTTTGTAGTCTATTTTTTATATTCATATTATCCTCCTTTATTACGAATTTCCTCTTGTTTTTTCTACTAGTTTATTTAGGTTTGTTTCAACAAACTCGAATTCTTTCGTTGTAGGAGTTATTTGTAATATAGCTGTGTCTGAACCAACTTTTAGTAGGCCTTCACCTCTATTACATGTTACTAAGAAGCCTGCTTCTCCTTCGCTTAATTTGAAGACTTCTTTTAAGTATTGTATTTCTGATTTATCCTGTGCTAGAAGTAATTTTGTATCTGAAGATGTTAGAACGGCTTGCACTTCTGGTTTCTCATAGAAATCTTGGAATCTTTGAGAAATAATTGCAAGTGATACATTTCTTTTTCTAGCTCTTCTTGCCATAGTATTTAAGAAATCTACAGCTTCTGGGTATGGTAATAACATCCATGCCTCATCAACTAGCACTCTTTTCTTTGAAGCTTTTCTTCTATCTTCACTGTTTTTCTTAACATATTTTTCCCATATCCAAGAAA
Organism: uncultured Clostridia bacterium; assembly: GCA_934167095.1. Lineage (GTDB taxonomy): Bacteria > Bacillota > Clostridia > TANB77 > CAG-508 > CAG-245. The sequence goes on along the minus strand of CAKPKE010000004.1, from coordinate 44,942 downwards.
GTAGTATTTGTTGTGCAAGTGGTCTTGCAAATCTTTCTTCTAGTTGTGATATATCTAGATTTATAAACAATGTTCCATCTAATAAATCAAATGTTGATTGTCCATCAAAGTATGCCATTTGTCCATCATATTCTCTTATGTATTGCTTCATAACTTTTAATAAGTAGCTATAATGTGATCTATAATCTGGGTTTGCGTTATTCTCAGCATTTCTTTGAAGTCTTTTATACCAAGAACCTATTGTTGGCATTTTTTTCTTAGCTCTTCCAAGCATTTCGCCATTATAACTTTGTCCTGATTCGTATAAACTTGATGGATCACTTGTTATTCCTGCTGCAGCATATTCTTGAGCAACGTTTTCTGCAATTATTTGCTTTGTTACTTCGTTTACTTCTGTACTTCTTGTGCTTCCTCTTGCCATTGTTAATATTGCTTGAGTTACATCTTCAACTTTGTTTTCTACATTTAGAACAGTTTTATCTCTTCCTGTTATTTCATCCCTTACTGTTTCTGTTTCTATATCAAAAACATTTATTATTGTATTTGAATTTGGACTTATAACAACATTTATTCCGCCTAAACTTTCAGCAACTATACTATACTCACCTTCAGCATCTAATGCTAAACTTTGTATTCCCATAAGAACTGCTGATCTTGAAATCAAAGTTTTCATTGTAACAGATTTTCCAGCACCAGACTTAGCAAATATAACCATGTTATAATTTGTAAGTGAGCTATGGAAGTTATCAAATAATATTGGCACACCAGTTTGTTTGTTAAAGCCTATAGGTATACCTGTTGAATGTCCCACTTCTGAAGTAGTAAATGGAAATACTGTTGCCATTGATCTACGGTCAAAAGTATGAGTCTTTTTTATTTTATTATCTGCCAAAGGTAAATTTGACTTAAATGCCTCTTCTTGCATTGCCCAAGCACTTTTTATTCCAACTAATGACTTAGACATTTCAGAAGATAACATTTTTGTGAATTTATCTAGGTCCTCTAAGCTATATGCAAATAGTGTTGAGATTATTGAAGCTTCATATAATTTATTATATCCTGCTGCAATTTGATCTCTTAACTCTTCTGCTTCATATCTTTTTTGAGAAAGGTTTGACTCTCTGTTTATGTTTCCTCTATCTGCTGCAACAATTCTTTCTGTTTCAATTTCGTTTATTGTTCTATTTAATTCATTTTGAGATCTTGATTCTGCTATTGGATTAATATACACTGATGTATTTATATCTCCAAACATATACATATCTCTGAATATTTCTGGGAAAGTACACATTCTTGGCAATGCAGATACGAAGAATGACCTTGCATATCTTTTTACACTAGATGCTATTTCTAAATGGTCTATATGACTTGCATCTATTCCAGATGGTGCTATTAATTCTTTTATTGTCTTTTTATGTAATATTGGCACTTCTTCGCTTGAAGAATAGTCATTTCTTGGCATTCCAAAATCATCTTGTTGTATTTTTTTATTTTTTGCCATTTCCTGTTTTCTCCTTTCTTACTTTATCTTTTGCTTTCTCGGCAACATCTTTGCCAAGCATTGCTTCATTTTCCTCAATAATTAATTGAGCTAAATTATTAATTATATCATCTTTTGTTTCTACTTTATTTAAGTATTCCTTTTGTTTTTCGCTTTGAACTTCAATTACTTTGTTATTAGCTAAATCCATTGCATCTCTTGCAATTTCTTCATCTAATAATTGCATTTTTTTGTTCATGTAATCTTCACCAGTTGAATACATTTCATTGTATCCAGCTTTTAATGCTTTATCAACTCCATATAAATCTGAATCTTCTCTGTTATATGCAACATATAATAAATCAGCAAGTTCTGTTGATGACATCACCTTTCCCATAACACCAGATACACTAAGTGCTCTTATTATAGCTTGTGCTCTTGTATATAATTCTGAGAATGCAAGCTCTCTTATTTCTTCTTTTGATAAATTTTCGTTTCCTGCTTCTTCAGAATAATAAGAAATTACAACATAGTATTTTTTACTTAAAATATTTTTATTTAGGCTCATTCTTTCAGTGTTGTATATAATATCCTTTCCATACTCATATAAGTTTTTAGCTTTTGTATATTCATATAAAGCTTGTTTTATTTGTGCTTGTGTTGAATTTGGAGATTCCATTACTTGTCTATATTTATATTGAGCTTTTTGGAATTGTTGTTCTACTTTATCAACTTCTTGTTTATATGTTTGCAAGCTACTTTCAAGATTTATTTTTCTTGTTTGTGTATATATTTGAACAGGATGTGATAATGTATTTAAAAATTGTACAAATCCTTCCTCTACAGAAACTTTTTCTGCTTGTGACATTAAATCGTAGTTTATTCCTTGACAATCAATTACCATTACATATCTATTACCCTTTTTTTGAATAATCATATTATCTTCGATTTTGTCAAATTCCATAAAATCAAATATTGAACTTATTGTAAAGTTTTTAATTTTTTTTGCAGAATTGGCTTTCGCTTTTTGCATTTCAATTTGATCATCTTCTGGTTTCTTTGTTTTTAATTTCATGTTTATATATACTAATGCTAAAACAATTAATAAACAAAACATTATAGCTATCATTATATATAAAATTATTGTTAATCCACCTGTGCTACTATTTGTCATTTGTTTTTACCTCCTTATCATCATACACATAAATCTTGTTTGCTTTTCTTTTAAATAGTACTGCTCTTTTTATTACATCATCAATGTTCTCGCCAGCTACTACTTTAGTTGATTTTATTATGCCTATGCTTGGTACCTTTAACGAACCTATTCCTAATCCTATTAGTGCAAATAGCACCACAAAAATTACACCTATTACTTTTAGTTTTATCATAGCAAATATAAAATAAAACAAAAGTCCAATTGCAACGCCTATTACAGTATAAATTAAACTTTTAGGTGTAAATATAAATAGAATTCTTCCTTCACCTTTTACATTTCTAGGTACATTATAAGTTCCCATTTTTATAGTTCTATGAAAGTTTTTTTTACTTACATAGTTCTCCTTTCTTATGTTTTTTACAAAAATATTTTTATCCATTTATAATTATATCATATAGTGTTCTAAAATGTAACAAAAAACGCAAAAAAAGTGCATTTTCATGCACTTTTAATTTTTTTGTAAATTTATTGTAAGTTTTATGTAATATTATGAATTTAATCCTGTAACTACATTGTATACAACATTTACTATTGTAGCACCTGCAAATACAAGTACAGCACCAACTAAGTATGGTATCATTGTCTTCTTGTATTCTGCTTTTTCTTCAGCACTACCAATTAAGTATTTAATACCAATTACAAGTATTACAACAACTGCTATTACAACACCAACAACTTGAACAATAGCAACAATGTTTTTCCCTAGATTTGTAATTTCAGTAGAATTTACATTGTCTGCTGGTTTTTGTAAATCATTTAATACATCAGATGCGCCTGCTGCATTTACAATTCCAGTAAACATTACTAGCATCATTGCAACTAATAATAGTATTGAAACAATCTTAAGAGATTTTTTCATATTTTATTCCTCCTTATTTTTTCTTTTATTTATATATCCCTTACTCTATGTATGAGAATATTAATAACTAAATTATCTTATAGATTCTGTCATTTTTAATACTAACTTCCATATTGCTGGAGCAGCAAATATTAAAATACAACCAAACAAATAAATTAAAATATCTTTTTTTACTTCGGCTTTTTCAGTAATTGCACCTGTCATAAATTTCATTCCTAGTACAAGTCCCCAAATTAATGCAATTGCAATTCCAATTACAATAAGTATATTATATGCTAGATTTGATGTATCTAGTATATTTTGTTCATTTATTGTACCACTTGTATTTCCTTGATTTAGAAAATCATCCGCCTGTGAAAAGGTTTTGTTAAGTGGTGAATCCGCTGTGCATATTGGAGTAGCAAGCAGAAGTAATGCTAATATTATTAGCATTATTTTTATCATATTTTTTTTCATATAACTACCTCATTTTCCATTATACAACACTTTTTACTATTTTTCAATAGTTTACATATTATATATTTTCTGTAGCTGACTGAATCATATTATAAATTAATGGAACTAGATTTGTAGTACAAAATAATAATATTGCACCTACTAAATACGGAATCATAACTTTTTTGTATTCAGCTTTTGATTCAACACTACCTGTTATATATTTAATTCCTATTAATAGGATTGTAACTACAGCAAACACACTTCCTATTAATTGGATTATTCCTAATACAGTTTTTACTCTATCAGTCATTTGAGATGGTGTTTCTATGTTTTGTGTTCCATTTATAACTTTATTTGGATCGATTATATCTGGTGATGCATACGAAATAAGTGTCATTACATTCATTATAATAAAACCTATACATATTAAATTTAAAATTGCTTTTAATGCTTTTTTCACTTTCTTCTCACCCACTTATTTTCATATAATAACTTAATTATAAATAATAAGAAAAAATAAGTCAATACATTTTTTCAAAATTTATTTATCGTTTAAACTTCGCCTCCTACAACGTTTTCTTTATAATACTGGGCAATTAGGTCATCCAGTTCTACACTCAGATTTAAAATTATTTCATAGTCTTTCCCCTCTAATATGCTATTATTTAATTTTTCCCTCAATTTGCAAATTTCATTATCCAACATATTTTTCTCCCCTTTCTTATTTTTCACACATTTCATTACATTTAAAATACCATATTCTTTATTTTTCGTCAATGAAAATGTGCTATTTTTAAGGGTTTTTGGCATTTTTCGTGTGTCATATTTCAAGCTAATTTTACTATATTTTTTATTTTCCTATTTTTTTAGCAAAAATCTACAAATATATCTAATATTTTGACAAAAAATAAGCTCTAGCATTGCAATTCTTATCAACACTAAAGCCAATTATTTTTATATAAGTTAATATTTTTTCAAACATTTTTCTTAATATATACTTTTATTTTTAAATTATTCAACTATTGAAATTGCTGCTTTTTTGCTATTAAATACATTATTTAATATTTGCATTACAAATTTTTCATCAACGCTATCAAATTCGTTTATATAGTCAAAACTATTTATTCCTTTTACATAGTCTGATGCAAACATTCTGCCAATATCAGCAACATTATTATATTCGACCACATAGTCACCATATATTTTTTTCTTTGCTCTTTCAAATTTTTCTTTGTCCAAACCTTTTTGTTTCATTACTTCTACTTCTTTCATTATTTCTGCATAAACTTTATTTGGATCTTTTGATTGAGCAGCAATTAATACATGAGCATATTTCTTTGAAAACTCATATTCCATTGATGGTTCACTTAAAAGTAGTCCTTCATCATATAGTTTCGCAAATAATTTTGAGCTTTTTCCGACAAGCATACTTAGTATTATTTCGATTGCTATATGTTTTCTTACTTTTTCGACAGCAGTTCCTAATATATCATCTTTTATTCCTATCATGAATAGAGGCTTGCTTACTCCCATTACATCTTTTTGCTCTTTTTTATTTATTGTTTCAGGCTCATCTGGATAAATTCTTTTAATCTCGCCTCTTTTTTGTTTTGGAAGTAGTCTATTTTTTATTTCTTTTAGTAATTCTTCTGGTTCAAAATCACCAACAACTACTAATACCATATTACTTGGATGATAGAAATTATTATAGCATGTATAAAGCATTTCTGGATTTATCGGAGCAATGCTTTCTTCTGTTCCTGCTATATCTATTTTTATAGGATTATTTGTATATAAGCAGTTCATTGTATTTATATAAAGTCGCCAAGATGGATCATCTTCATACATTCTTATTTCTTGGCCTATTATGCCTTTTTCTTTTTCTACATTTTGGTCTGTATAGTATGGATTTTGAACATAGTCCATAAGTTCATCTAAGCCCTCATAAAAATGGTCGCTACATTCAAATAAATAAGCTGTATGGTCATTTGTAGTATATGCATTTGCGTCAATTCCTAAAGCCATTAACTTATAAAGGCTGTCTACTCCATTTTTTTGTTCAAACATTTTATGCTCTAAAAAATGTGCTATTCCATCTGGCACAGATACTTTATTTCCTGTTTCTTGGTCTATAAAAGTATTATCAATAGAACCAAATTTAGTTGCCCAGATAATATATTTCTTTTGAATATTCTTTTTTGGAATAATCATTACTTGCAATCCATTTTCTAACATTTCTTCATAGCATACTTCTGAAATTTTGTTATTTTCTATTTTATTCATTAGCATTTTCCTCCTTTGTTAAAAAATAAATTGTGTCTGTTTTTACATTATTTGCAACATTTATTACATCTTCTTTAGAAACAGCTTGTACATCTGCAATATAGTTTTCTATTGTTGTTTTTTCTTCATTTAATTCTTTATTAAAGTAATATGATAGTTCTGAATCTTGTTCATCTTGCATTGATTTGCAACTTGCAACAATTAATTCTTTTGCTTTGTTCATATCTTCTTCGCTAAAATCGCCATTTTTCATATCATCTAGTTGTTTATTTACTATTTTTAATGTTTTTTCATAATTTTCTGGGTCGATTCCACATTTAATGATTATTGTTTTTTTAGTTTTTATAAACATTGAACCTGCAGAATATGCAAGACTTGCTTTTTCTCTTACATTTTGGAACAATTTTGAGTTTGCTCCTCCACCTAAAACAGCATTATAGACTGCAACTTTTGCCACATCATCTTTTGAGATATTATTAACTTTCATTCCTATATTTAGATTTCCTTGAGCAACATTTGTTTTCTCAATTACTGTTTTTGTTTTGGTTTCTTTATTTACTTCTTCTGGAAGCACATATTCTCTTTTGCAAAGTTCTTTAATATATTTATTGTTTTTGAAGATTTCTTCTACTTTTTGCTCGTCAATATTTCCAGAAACGAATATATCTATTTTAGAATTATTAATAAGATTTTTGTATTCTTCAAATAATTCCTCATTAGTTATTTTTTCTAAGTCTTCTACATAGCCATATTTATATAGTCCATAAGGTTCATCTTTGTACATTTCTTCGATACATCTTATTGTACTGTAAGCTCTTTTATTATCCTTTCTTGCTTCAATTATTTGTTTTAAAGTTTCTTTTTCGCCTTCAAAGTATTCATCTTTAAATTTATTATTTTCAGAGATTGGATTAAATATTATATCAAATAATACTTGAATTGCCTCTTCAAAGATATTTTCATTATTTAATATATAGTTATCATTTAAGGTTTCTATATAAAATTTTGAAATATGATTATCTCCGTTTTTGTCTATTCCACAATCACATTCTGCACCATATAAATCTTCAAGTTTTGCGTTTATTTCTTCTTGCGTTTTTAATGTATTATTTCCTCTTCTTAAGATAGAAAGTATTAATGCTTTTTTAGTAATAGTTTCTCTTGATAATTTGCTTGTTAAGAATACTGATATTAAATTTGTTTTAAATTTATTAGTATTTATAATATGAAGCTTTATTTCTTTTTTTAACTCTATTGAAGTTACTTTATCCACACTTTTTCCTCCTTTTGTGTATTCATTTTATGCAAGTAATTTTCTTACTACTTCATTTATTCTTCTTCCATCTGCTTGAGCTCCAATTTCAGCTTTTGCTTCTTTCATAACTTTTCCTAAATCTTTTATGTCTTTTGCATCTACTTTTTGTATTATTTCCTTTATTTTTGATTCTAATTCATCATCAGATAATTGTTTTGGTAGATATCCTTCAAGTGTTGCAATTTCTTCATTTATTTGGTCAATTAGGTCCTGTCTTTGAGCTCTTTCAAAATCAGCAAGACTGTCTTTTCTCTTTTTTACTTCTTTAGCGATAATATCTATTATTTGCTCATCAGTTACTTGAATTCCTTTATCTTTTTCGATTTGTAATATAGCAGTTCTTACCATTTGAACAGCATTTTTCTTATTTACATTTTTCTCCTTCATTGCTGATTTTAAATCTTCTAATAATTTTTCTTTTAACATTTTTTATTCCTCCTTAAAAAACTAAAAGGCGTTTTTCTAAAATATAAAATTATATTTTGAAAACGCCTCTTTTCTATTTTTAATTAAAATTTTCTTTTTCTAGCTGCCTCTGATTTTTTCTTTCTTTTTACACTAGGTTTTTCATAATGTTCTCTTTTACGTACCTCTTGTAATACTCCATTTCTAGCGCATTGTCTTTTAAATCTTTTTAAGGCATCTTCTATATTTCCATTATTTACTTTAACTTCTGACATCTATATTCCCCTCCTTCCGCTGCATCCACTATTGCATTCGTCTGGAATTACTATCCTTTATATGTAATTTTTACACTTTTTTATTATAACCTACCTAAGCCGTCTTTGTCAATACCACTTTGACATTTTTTAGTTTCTCTTTCATCAACAAAGTCCTCTATTAGCATTTTTATAACAGTAAACACAGGAACTGCTAAAAACATTCCAAGTACACCAAAGTATGCTCCACCTATTGTTACTGCAAAAATTACAAGCAATGGGCTGATGTTTAAAGAATCGCCTACTATTTTAGGGTTTATAATATTTGCATCAATTTGTTGAAGAACTATTACTACAACAGTCATTACTGCAGCTTTTCCTATTCCTCCTGTAAGTATTGTTATAAGTATTGACAATACAACTCCTATAATCGCTCCAAAGTACGGAATTAAGTTAAATAATCCTATTATAAATCCTAAAAGAATTGCATATTTTACATTTATAATTGAAAGCCCTATAGAAACTAGCACTCCAACTATAATTGCATCAATTATTTGACTTGTTAGGAATTTAAAGAATATCTCATTACCGTTGTTGAAACATTTTCTTATTTTGTAATATGCTTTTTCATTAAATATTGCATGCGTTAATCTTGCTAAAAATGCTACTATTTGTTTTCTTTGTGCTAGAATATATATTGATACTATAAAAGATATACATACATCCATAATTGTTCTTACAGCTGACATTGCACTTGCAATATATGTTTGAATTCTTTCAAAATTAAATAATTCATTCCAATCAATATTTTTAATGCTGTCTATAACATTTTTAGCTTGCTCTGTTTTTAAAATATTGTCATCTGGTAATTCATTTATTTTTTCAACTACTGTGTTATAATAATTGGGTATATTTGTTACAAGTTCTGTAAAGCTTTCAACTACTGATGGCATAATTACATTTATAATTATTACTATAATAATTGCTGTAATTATATAAACAGTTGTTATTGATAAGCCTCTTGCGTGCTTATTTAAAAATTTTTTCTTTTTAGTCTTTTTTAGTATGCTTTCTACTTTTCTACAAGGTAGATATAATAAATATGCTATTAATATACCAATGATAAATGGCATAAGTGTTCTTAAAAGATTTCCTATCCAATCTGTGACTTTTGTAAAATTTCCTAAAATGTTATATACAAGAATTATTGCCACACCAAGTCCAAACCAGAAAAGCCACTTTTTTACTGCGTTTTCTTTTTTCATAATTAATTTATCCTTTCTTGCCTGTACTAACTTTTTTGCAAGGCTCGTTTTATATATTAATTTCTAATTCAACAGGGCAATGGTCACTTCCTAACACCTCTTGATGAATTTTTGCATCAATAATTTTTTCTTTTATTTTATTCGAAACTATGAAATAATCAATTCTCCAGCCAGCATTATTTTCTCTTGCGTGAAACATATATGACCACCAAGAATATTCGCCAGTTTTATCTGGATATTTATATCTAAATGAGTCTACAAACCCCGCATCTAATAACTGTGTCATTTTTTCTCGTTCTTCATCTGTAAATCCTGCATTATGATGATTAGAGCTTGGATTTTTTAGGTCAATTTCTTTATGAGCTACATTTAAATCACCACATAAAATAACAGGTTTTGCATTATTTAATTTTACTAAATATTCTCTAAAGTTATCCTCCCAAACTTGTCTATAATCAAGTCTTTCAAGTTCTCGTTTAGAGTTTGGTGTATAGCAATTTACTAAATAAAATTTTTCAAATTCTAGTGTAATTACTCTTCCTTCTTGATCATGTTCTTCTATTCCAATGCCATAACTTACATTTATAGGCTCTATTTTTGTAAATACTGCTGTTCCAGAGTATCCTTTTTTTACAGCGCTATTCCAATATTGTTTGTAACCTTCTTTTTCAAATTTTATTTGTTCAGGTTGCAACTTTGTTTCTTGAATACAAAATACATCAGCATTTATGCTATCAAAAAAGTCATTAAAACCTTTGTTAATAGCTGCTCTTAAGCCATTTACATTCCACGAAATCAACTTCATATATTTTCTTCCTTTTTGTTTCATTAATATGTTTATGATAACATAAACTTTGCTTTTTTTCAATAAAAAAGAACCCTAAAATGTACATTTACGAACATTTTAGAGTTTGATTATTTATTTTAGAAATATACGTTTCCACCTATATATTCACCTGATGCATAACCAGCTGTTCTAAACGATAAATAGCTATGATTTCTTTTACCATTTAACGCATCTCTAACAGCTTGTGCTACAGTATCTGAATAGTTACCATTTAAATATTTTTTCCAGTAACTATCTATTGTATAGCAGAATTGATTTGGAGCTTTATATTGGCTTAATGGGTCTGAACCATTTTTTGCCCATTTAGTGCTTTCAGCTCTGTTACATGCTGTTGTTATAACAGCTAATGCACCTTCATAGCTTCTGCTACATTCTTGTGCTGTTATTGCACATAATAAGTCAAATTCTTCATCTGAATATGACCATACGCCATTGCTGTATGTTACAGAAGTACTTCTTGAGTTTTCACTTCTGTTTGTTACTTTTCTTACTTCAATAATTTTATCTACTGGTTCTTCAATTATATTTGAAGCAATTTCAGTTCTTTCAATTTCTACATCATTTTGATATTTTACTTTATAAGTAACTTCTTTTAGTCCATCTTTTCCTTGTTGAGTAACAGTTTCTCTAGTAGTTGAGCTACTATTTGAAACATCTTTTGTTATTGTTTCGAATGGTATAACTTCTTGTACTACTTCTATTTTTTCTGTTATTGAATCATAAGATGCTAAAAGTGAATCAACAGTTACATCTTCTGATTTAACAGTTTCTGTTGCAACTTCTTTAGCTTTTATTTCTTCTTTTGAAATTCTTATTGTATTATTATCAGTAAGTACACTATCTACACTTGGATATGCGCTTTCTTCTGGTAATAATATAATATGATTTTCATCTAGTATTTCTCCGACTTTTTCCTTGGTTGTTGTAACTTCCATTATATATCCATTTGAAAGTATAATTTTAACATTGCTTATTTGTGCATTACCTGCTGCAACGCCAACTCCCATTATGAATAATACCATTAAGCAGATACCAATTATTTTTCTGATTGGTAATTGTGCTTTTTTGTTTTTCTTCATAAAATTTCGTTCCTCCTTTGAAACAACATGTTCATTATAACATTTTTTGGCTTTATTGTCAAATTTGAAAAATTTTGCATGCGTTTTCATACGTCTTTTGTGCTATTTTCTCTAGTGTTTCGCCTTTTACATCGGCTATTTTTTGAGCTATAAATTTTACGTTTCTTGAGTCGTTTCTAGTTCCTCTTTTTGGCTCTGGAGCTAGATATGGGCTATCTGTTTCGATTAGTAATTTATCGTCTGGTATTAATTTTATAATTTCTTCAGAATTTTTTGCATTTTTAAAAGTATATGGTCCTGCACAAGAAATATAAAATCCTAATTTTAATGCTTCTTGTACTAATTGTACATTTTGCTGACAACAATGAAATACACCTTTCATATTTACATTATATTCTTTTAAAATATTTATCGTGTCCAAGATTGCCTCCCTTGTATGTATAACAATAGGAAGATTTAATTCATTTGCAAGTTTTATTTGTTCTATAAATGCAAATTTTTGTATTTCTTTGTTTTCTTTATTCCAATAGTAGTCAAGTCCGATTTCGCCTATTGCAACTATTTTAGACTTTTTATCTTTTCTATCATTTACAATTAATTCTTTTATTTTTTCTATATCTTGCTTAGTTTCATCAATTGTTGCTTTTACATCATTTGGCGAAACTCCTGATATTGTATAAATAAAATCATAACTATTTGCAATTTCTAATGCTTTTTTTGATGATTCCAAGCTATATCCAGCACACATAAATTTTGTTATACCATCTTCATAAGTTTTGTTTATTATTTGCTGTCTATCGCTATCAAATTGTTCATCATTGTAGTGTGCATGCGAATCAAAAAATTCCATTATAGGTCTTTTTCCTTTCTTGCTTCATTTAGTGCTTAGTCTGCTTTTTAGTCTTTTACTAAAATTGTAACATTTGCTACTGCTAATTTTTCTATATGCGAAATGCTTACATCTATACTTTCTATTTTTTGTAATATTTTTTCATCAACATTTACAAATTTTATATGTGGTTTGCCATTTGTATCATTTATTGTCTCCACATTTTTCCAAGTTATACTATTTTTAGCATCTAAAATATTCCAAATTGCCTTAAAAGTTGCTTCTTTTACCGCAAATCTTGCTGCATAATGTTGATACATCATCATTTTTGTATTTTGGCAATATTCTATTTCTGCATCTGTGTACACTTCTTTTAGGAATTTTTCACCAAGTTTTTCTATTGAGTTTCGGATTCTCTCTACTTCTATTATATCTATTCCAGTTTTTATATTCATATTCATGCTTTCTTTTACATTTTGGTTTTTATTAGAATACTTAAAACATTTACTATTAAAAGAATTACTAATAATGCCAAAATCCAGTTTATTTGTTTTTCTGATTTTACTAGGCTTGAATTTTTATATGCAACATCATATTTATTCTTAATTTTTGTATAAATCTCGTCAGATTTTGCCATTTCTCGCCATATTCTTGTAAGAATTATTCCTGTATTATTGTTAGTAGTTTCTTCTATCCAAAGATTTTTAGTAAAATCTACATATTCATCTTGAGCCTTACTAAAACTATCTAACTTATTAAATTCTTTACTAATTTTATTTAGATTCAGCTTTTTATATAATTCAAAAATATATGTATAAAAATATTCTCTTTCAAATTTATGTGGCAGACTTGTATAGTTTTCTGTACTTATATCTGATGTTAAAAGTACGGTTCCAACTCTTGTAAAGCCATACATTTCGCTTTTTGTTTTTTCATATATTCTCATATTACCTGTAACTAAGTTTTCAAAATCAGCCTTATGCTTCTCATGATAAACACCTGCAAATTTATAGAATTCTTTTTCAAGTAATTTAAATTGCTTTTCATCCTGCCAATTTTCTTGTCCAACGCAAGCATAAGAATATGTAATAAATCTTTCTGCATCTAAATTGATATCTTTTGCAGATTTGTTTGAACCTGTTATTTCTTTTATTACTTCTTGAATGCTTTTGATATCAGCTAATTTGCTTTCTTGTATTTTTATATTTTCGTACTTTTTTAAATCAAAAACATTTGAATTTACATCTCTAAATCTATAATTAAAATTTAGTAAATCTTCAAAGCTTGAACCTTCATCAAGTATTGTTTTTATTGCTAAGAAACATATTCCTGTATTAAAGCAAATCACTTCAATTTTATTAATACTGAAATATATTGTATCTTTTTGAATGCTTCTTCCCTGAATATCTTTATCTATAACATATTCAAAAATTGTGCATGGATACTGAGCTATAAGTCTTGACTGAGTTGTCAAATCTAGCTTATTTAGCTTTTCAATTTTTGATTTGTTCATATCAATTGACCAAAACAAAGTATTTCTTATTTGTGGCAAGAAATATGAATACAAATCTGCATCTTTTTCTCTTTCAAATATTCTCATTTTACATCTTTTATTTTTTAGTAGCTTTAGCAAATATTTATCATACTTTTTTTCATCTACTACAAATGGATATATAAAATATGAATATTGATACTTCGTCTTTAAGTTCATTTATTATATTTTCCCTTCGTTCTTTTCAAAATTATTTTATATAATAATTTGCGTTTACATCTTCTGCTAAGTGCCATTTTCCAATAAAATCTATTACTGGATTATTTTTTAGTTCATAGCTTGGGCTTACAACTGTTTCACCTTTTGAATTGATTGAACCCCATTTTCCGTCCTTTTTTACTGCTACAAAACCAGCTTCGTTTTGCTCTGTTGCATCATCATATAAGTAATCAATTACAACTATTCCATTTTTGTTTACAAAGCCATATTTTCCATTTTGTTTAGATAAGAACAATGTATTTGTTGTTAGTAAATCTTGACTTTTCTTTTCTTCAAATTTGAAGTTAAAGTATTTATATTCTGATGAAATTCTAAGTCTTAAATATCCTACATCTGTATTTATTTGAGAAACTATTCCAGATAGTTTTACTTCAAAATTTCTGTCTAGTAAATCTGTATTTACTGTATCGTTTTCACCTTCTAAGATATCTGCTTCTTTGATATAACTTAAATAATTATAAGTAAAGTTTAGTTTTGTTGTTCCTGTTACATCAATTACTCCATATTTACCATCTTTTTTTGCTATATATGAATTTGTAAATATATAACTTAAATCTTCATAGTTTGGAGCAACTGTTTCTTCACCTTTTGTTGTTATGATTCCATATTTTCCATTTGATTTTACTGTAATGTATCCATTAATTATTTGAGTTGCATCATCATAATTAAAATCATTTTCTTCATTTGTTTGTGCATTTAATATTTTCCATTTTCCGTTTTTCTTTACTATATATGTGCTATCTGATGTTACATTTTTTATTTCGTCATATTCTAATGGTAATATAACTTTTTTGTTTGTACCTATTACACCAACTTTTCCTTGGTCATTTTTTACAATATATCCATCTTCATATTTTTCTGTTAAAGCCTTTATATCAGAATATAGATTTTCAATTATTACAGAACCTGTTGTACTTACTAATCCTTTTTTGCCATCTTTTATAGTTATTAGGCTATTGCTTTCATGAATTATTGGTTCTACCCAATCATATTCACAGCTTAATAATACTTTCCCTGATAAATCAATTAATCCATATTTGCCATCTTTTTGTACTTTTAGGCAAGATTTTTCATACCATAGATTATTTTGTTTATCATAGTTTTGTATTGTTTCAACCTTGTCATAATTTGTAAATAGCTGTTCATTTTTGTCATTTACTGCTTTTGATGAATATGTTCCTGTTTCATAGTTCACATCTGAAGTTACTACAAATACTGCTTTTTCGCTGTTTGGAATAGTAATCATTTCATCATACATAGGACTTATTACAGTTTCACCTTTAGAATTAATTACTCCCCATTTTGAATTGTCGTATGCTACATAATAAGCATTTGTTGCTTTCTTTTCTGTTGATGTTTTATCCTGTGGTGTAGCAAATTTTTTCATTAATATTATAAACATAATTACAACTAATATGGCTATAATTACGGCGACTACTTTTTTTACATTTAGCTTTGGTTCGTTATCACTGTATCTTCTTCCTCTTCCCATAATGTATCCTCTCGAATATAATTTTTCAGTTATACTATACCACAAAAGTGGTTGGAATTACAATATGTAAATGAAAAAACAGAAAAACTAATTGCTAGAATTTCTGTTTATATTTTTATTTATATAATTTATCTTCTCCATCAACCTTATAATATATTTGAATTGTATTTGTTAATCCCATATCAGAAAGTAATTTTGCATTTTCCTCATCCTTTACATATACTTTCTTGGCAAAAACGTTAAAATATTCAAAACATTTCTCATAATTCTCTATATTTTCTAAATTCCAGCTACTAATATCTAACATACCGGTAATTGTTGCATTTCCAAACATATATTGAATTGTTTTTATTTTAGTTGAATCAAAGCTATTTAATTTTAAGTCGCCAGTTACATAAGAAAATTGAAACATAGAACTCATATTTGTTACATTTGATGTATCAAAATTACTTAAGTCTAAATCTCTTAAGCTTTTACAAAGTGAAAACATTCCGCTCATTTTCTTTACATTTGATGTATTAAAACTAGTTAAATCTATTTTTGATAATTTAGTACAACCAGAGAACATCGAATCCATATTAATTACTTTTTCTGTGTTAAAGTCACTTAAATTCAATTCTTCTAATGAACTATCTCCATTAAACATGTATATAAAACTGGTTGTTTTTGAAGTATCAAAGTTTGAAAAATCAATATTTTTCAATTTACTAAACTTTGAGAATAATGCCCATGCATTATATGGAGATTCTATCTTTCCATCTGCTTGTATATGCAATTCATATCCATCATCTGAATCATTTACTATATATGCCCAAACTCTTTTACTATTGTATATATAAGAAACATCCCATATTTTTATAGCATCTTTTGGTATATTAATACTGTTTTCAAATAATATTCTTGTTATATTTTCTCTATATTTATCCTCCCAAAAAGCATAACCATTATTTTTTCCATACATCATCATATTTGATGCAGCTAGTTCGTTATATGAATTTCTTGTTTTATTTAATATCTGTTTCATATATTTTCCACTCGTTGTTAAAATATCATCATTCAAATCATTTTGCCATTGTCTTTCTTTTACTAGTGCTCCACCCTCTGGTTTATTGAAATGGCAGTCACTCATACACCAATAACACCAACTTATATTATTATTTTCACAGAATTTCACTAACAAATTTGATTCATTCTCATAAAATCCTGTTAGCCCATCATTTTGTGTTGTTCCCCATTCTGTAATAAAAATTGGAACTTCATTAATTAAGCATTGTTTTATTTTTTCCATTTCTTCTTGCATATCATTTGAGCCAACATATATATGATATGAATACATTATATTTTCATAATTTAGAGTATTATTAATAACATCTAAAATATTTTTGTCATAGTTAGGCGTTGGAACTATTATTATAGCATTATTATCAATTTCTCTTATTTTAGGAATTATTTGATTTGCATATGTTTTAATAATATTCCATGTCACATTATCGCCACAAGGTTCATTGTATATTTCATACATTACATTGTTGGATTCTTTATATTTATTAGCTATTTTGGTATAGAATTCTATATTATCATCTATATTAGTATTTGGATCATTAAAACAATGCCAATTAACAATTACATATAAATCTTGTGATATACAGTCATCAATAATATCATATACTTTATTAATATTATTTTCATCTTGTAAATAAAGCTGTCTAGTTATTACTATTCTAACACAATTTGCTCCCCACTTTTTTATCGATGCCATAGATTCCTGATTATAGTAGTCTTTATATGTTTTTCCACTAACTCCTCCAAACACTGAAAAATCCTCATTAGTTAAATACCAATATGTTGTTCCGAATCCTTTTAATTGTATCTTTTCTCCTCTTTCATTAACTAAATCATTTCCTTGTACAGATAATTTTCCATTATGAGTTGCATAAGCTTCTTCAAATACACTACTTAATTGATACTGTTCGTTCTTTTTTGCTAGTTCATATTCATCTTTAGCTTTTTTAGCCATAGTTATTAGCCCATTTTCACCTAATACTAAATTAATTGAAACTCCTGCTAAAATTAGTAGCACTACTATTGTTACAACAAGTGCCACTAAAGTTATACCCTTTGTTTCTTTCATTATATTTTCCTCCTGTTCTTAAGTATTATTCACAGATTAATACTACTCGATATCCATCTTCCCACCATGCATCACCACCATTATCTCCAAATGCAAAAATTCCAGCTTCTGTACCATGTGAAAAGCGGCTGCCACGTGTGCAAAATCCTTCTGAAGTAGAATCTTCATCCGCACGGTCTCCATACCAGGCATTTTTATATCCACATCCATTTGACGTTTCGTAAATGGCATCTCCATAAATTTCATTCCATTTTGAATAATGCATATTAATAGAACCATCATCACCTTCTATTGTTGTATCTATTGGATATATTGTTACATATTTACTACTATTGGTTGGTAATTGTGAACCATCTACATCTTTTGCGTATTTTCCATTTGCTGTATGTGCATATAGTGCTGTTCCGTTTCCATTTGTATACTTACTATATAAAACTGATGTATACTCCCAGTTTCCACCACTTAGGTCATATATTCCATAAAGGTTACCTGTTGTACTTGCGTTCATTCCATTTGTTGTATTGTATTTATTATCTGCTGAACTTCCACCTACACCTGTTAATTTTGCATAATTTGTACTATCTTTATTGTATGAATTTATTGATATTTCATGATTATTTCTTCCATATTTACTTTGTGTTAAGTATGCTACAGCTCCCCATTCACTATTTTTCATTAAATGTGAATTTGCTCCTGTTGTTTGCAATGTACTATAATTTAATGAGTTATTAAAACAGTTTGTAATATTTATATAATTCCATGAATATTGACTAGGCTTACTTACTGCTCTTACTGTTGCACTTATTGCTTTGTTTCCTGTACCTGAAGTTGATTCTGAATTTTTCCATGTTCTTCCGCTGTCTGTAGTTTCTTCCATACTCATTTCATATTTTGCTACCCATATTCCTGGTATTTCTGAATCCCATCCACCTAATTGTAAATTTGTTGTAAATGCTGGATGCACTTTATAACCATCTTTATCCGCTATAGTTGTAGTTAAATTTATAAATTGCACATCAATTTCACCTGCTGTTGATGTATGCTCTCCACTTAATATTTTATATTCATATCTTGGTATCCAGACAAAATAACTTCCGTCAGTTGTACTTTTTGCATTTGCCCATCTACTTGTTTTACTATCCTCTGTACCATCAATTTTTACATAATTATACCATTCCGACCAACTAAATCCTTCTTGTTCACTTGTTACTTCTACTGCTGTTGATGTAGTACTTGCGTTGTACAAACCTGAATCATTTTTTGTTCCATCAGACCAATAAACACCTACCATATTGGTTCCTAATTTTGGTGTACATACTCCTAAAGTTTCATTCCATGAACCACCTTCAAAAGAATATCTTTCTATTTCTTTTGATAAATTATCTATTCCTGCTATTTCATTTTGTGTTGCTTCTTCTGTTTTTCTTTTGGCCTCTTGAGCTTGTGTTATTAGTCCATTTTCACCTAATACTAAATTAATTGAAACTCCTGCTAGGATTAGCAAAACTACTATTGTTACAACAAGTGCAACTAAAGTTATACCCTTATTTTCTTTTGTTTCCATATTTTTTCTTCCCTTCTTGATAATTTTTTAATATTATTTGCTAAAATATTAAATATATTCCTTTTTCATATTTTATCAACATTTAATGCGTTTTTTGTCAACTATTATGCGTAGATTATATCATTTATTTTCAATAATTTGCAATACAAAATCGCTTTATTTTTCCTTTTTATCAATTATAAAATCATTCTAAAATATTAGTTAAAATATTATATTATTTGTTATAGAAAGTAGGTAATTATGGAAAAATCAAACATAGGTGAACATATTGGCAAAATCTGCCAAGAATATAGATTAAAAAATAACTTAACACAAAACCAAGTTGCAGAACTCACTGGCTTAGAGCCAAGACATATTAGTCAAATTGAACGCGGATTTTCAAAAGGAAGCATTGATACATTATTAAAATTATGCAATGCATATAAAATTACTCCTGATGTTATTCTTTATGACTTACTTGATGAGGATTTAAAAAAAGATGTAAAAATGTATGACGAAGATTTTAAAAAGCTTTCCAAAAAAGACAGAGATAGTGTATTATTTTTAATAAAATATTTTCTAGAAAGATAAAAAAGACATATAAACTTAGAGTTTTCTAAATTTATATATCTTTTTCTTTTATTCCTAACAAATAACTATACGCAAAATAATACTCTTCAGTTTGATAAAATAGTTTAATTATTTCATCAAATTTTTCTTTTTGTTCTCCTTTTAATTCTTTTTCTACTTCATCTATTTTTTCATATAGTTTCAAATATTTTTCATTAAAATCTTTGTTGTTTCTTAGATTTTTTATTTTAGATTCTATATATTCACTAATAAATTTATAATTTTCACCATCAAATATTTCCATATAAGCACCTCTAGAAATATTATGGCCATTTTTTTATTTTTTATTTATTTTACATGTAATTACAGTCATGTCATCTTTCTCTTTTCCAAAGTCATTGTCTTTTGCTTCACAAAGTAGAATATCTGCAATTCTTTGAGCATCATCTGTTTCAATTTCTTCCAATGTTTCTTTTACCCATAGTTCTTTACTTACATATTCCTTGCTTGAATCTAATATTCCATCACTACACATTACAATTATATCGCCATCTTGTAAGTCATAATTGTACTCAACCAAATCAATATTATTTAATATTCCAGTTGGCAATGCTACTGCTTTTAAAACTTCTACTTGTCCATTTCTTTTTATAAATGTTGGGCAAGCTCCATTTTTAATGAATTCCATACTTCCATTGTACAAATCTAATATGCTTATATCTAATGTTGCATACATGTCGTCATCAGTGTTTGCAGAAATTGTATTATTGATTAATTTTAGTGCTGTATCTTTATTAAATCCTGAACTTAGTAGTCTTTCTAACATTTTAATTGCTATTTTGCTAGATTTTCTTGCTTCTGGTCCCGAACCCATTCCATCGCTTAATGCAAGTAACATTTTTCCATCATCTAATTTTGTTTGAATTGTTGTATCGCCTGAAATTATTGAATCATATTTTTTAGATTTTGCAATTCCTATTTGGCTAAAGAATTTATCTTCTGATGTATATGTAAATAAGCAAATTTCTGAATCTACTCTAAGTCCACATTTTTGCTTTTGAAGAGTCATTTTTTCTTGTAATACTTTTTGCAAAACTTTATCTATTTTCTTTACAAAACATTCTGAACCATCTTCATTTGAGCATATTCCTGTATAAATATTAACTAAATATTTTTCGTCATCTGCCTTTGTAATATTTACTTCTTTTACATCAACTTCTTTTTCTAGTAGAAGTTTTCTGATTTGTTCTTTTTTATCATCAAACTCATTAACTTCTTTTTTAGTTATTTGCTCTGCTAAATTTGAGATAGCCTCTGAAACATTTGATAATTGACTAGACACTTGTTTTTTATTATCGTCTAACTTTTTCTTCCATACAAAATTTATTTTACTAATTCTATATGAATAATTTATTGTTTTTAGCATTTCGTCAATGTCATTTTTAGCAACTGATTCATCTTCTTTTGAATCTTTGCTAAATCCTAATATGTAATTATTATGCTTTTGGAAAATATACAAAATGTCAGGTCTTGTTAACACATCATTTTTTAGCAATTCGTTAAATATATCTTCAATTATATTTCCGTTGTTATTGTAAATTTCATCATATAAAAGATTTTCTTCTTTGCCTTCTAGATTATTCATTAGCTCGTCAATGAACATCTCTTCATTTTGCTTTTCTTGCTCTTCTATTTCTTCATCTGCTACAACACTTGCTGCAACATCTTTATATTCATTTGCAATTTGCATTATTGTGCTAGACATATTTTCTAGCTTATTTACTGTTTCTTTGTTTTCTTCCAATGTTCTTGTAGTTGTTTCTGGAAGCAATTTTGTGTCTGATAGTATATCGCTTATATTAATTTTATATTTCTTTGGTACTGCTAAAAGGCCCAAAGCTGCAATTAAAATTTCTTGGAATTTTATTACCTCTATTGTATTTCCATTTGCTAAATATGATAAAATAATATTTCCAATTATAAATCCTAATATTACGCCAATTTTTCCAAATCTATTTAATATTCCTGCAACCAATCCAGATATTCCATACGCCGCAAGCATTACTGGATCTTGTCCATTTAATATTCCTAAAACTGTTCCAATTGTTATTCCAGAAGTTGCACCAACTAACATTCCGTTTTTCCAGCCCATTACAAGTACAATTAATATGTTAAGTATATTTCTTATAGAATATCCAAATACATTTAGATTTCCAAAGCAATTTATTGCTATTGCAAGAAGCAGACTTGCTCCCATTACTTCTTCTATGCTAAATACAGTTTTTTCTCCATATTCTTTTATTACTGGTAGTCCATTTACAAAAATTTTATACAAAATGTATGATATCACTGTTAGCATTATACTAAACAAAATATCATATAATAGCACTCCTTTAAATAAGCATTTAACAATTTGAACTATAAATATACTACTTGCAAGTTGAACTCCAACTTTTAATTTTTCGTTTCTATCTTCATCTTCATAAGGTCTTTTAATTAAAATAAATGCTAAGAACACTAGAATTGTAAGTAGTGTTGTAGTTAGCCCTCCTACTCCAAATTTTATTGTTGTTCCTACTAATGTGGTTATAGCAACTATTGCAACAGGAATTCCACTTCCAACACATGCTGCAAACATTGCAAGTCCAAATGGAGCAATTTGACTAAAAATGCTACCATCTTGTCCACCAACCATAGACATCATAAAAGACAGTATGTATATTATAATATTTTGAATTTTAAAGTTATCTTTAAAAAACTTTTTTAAGCCGCTCTCCTCATTTAATATTTCATCATTTGTGTTACTTGTTATATTTTGAAACATATTTCCACCCCATAGATTTTTGTAAATTTTCAAACTTATTTTTCCTTTGTTTGAATGCTTATATTGTAATACAAAACAGTTGATTTATTTGTCGTTTTAGATACAAAAATCAAAAAAGTTTTCTACTTATTATGATATTTTTTCTTCTTTTTGTTTATTAAATTTTATTATTTTTATCTTATGATGAAATTGCTTCGTTTATTTTATATTATTTTGTTTCAAAATACAATATTTAGAGGGTAATTGGCATAAAAAAATTGAGGCAGTACTCTCTCATACTGCCTATCACATAAACTAATATAGTTAATTTTTAAATTAAATAAAAATAAGGGGAATGTGTGTGTGCATTATTAAATTGCGTTTATATAATATAATGAGTCCTTCACCTCCTATAAAAATAATATTGGATAAAATCTTATATATAATAACATTTAGGGGGATTGTTATTTATATTATTTTCTTCGGTTATTTTTAATTTTTTCTTTGGGATTTCGAAATCAGATGCGAAATACTCTTTAGCTTGCATAGATAGAGAATCTCTTTGCAATTAATTAGTACTAGTACATTTACGATTAAGATTTAAAAGTTTTATAAAACTAAATATATGATAGCATCAAACCACTTATGTTGCAAGGCTTTCAGCTTATTAATTTTTATATTCGTTCGCCATATTTTTTGCTTTTTTTACACTATATTTCATAAAAAATTAATTTTTCTCTTTATTCCGCAAAATATTACTTTTTAATTTTTTCAAAATTTTAGTAACACTTTTAACATTTCTGAATATTATATAGTAACTTTTGAAAGGATTGATTTTTTATGAATAACAACATGAATAATATGAACAACATGAACTTAGGTCAACTAATGAATATGATTGCACACATGGATAAAAAAGAACTTCAAAGCAAAATGAATGAGGCTCAAGCAATAATAAATGCCAACGGTGGTGCTCAAGCTATGATGAACAAATTATCTAATAACAACAATAATGGTAATAAATAAATTTCATTAGGAGGTGATAAAATTGGCAGATATGGCTGATATTATAAAAAATTTTGCTCAAATGATGTCATCTGCAAATCAGCAAAATGAATCTGATAGCTCTGAAAATTCTAATCAGACAGCTCAAACAGAAAATACTAATTCGCAAACTTCTAGCTCCTCTGATGAAGCAAGTTTTCCTAATATAGACATGGATACAATTATCAAAATTAGTCAAGTCATGTCTGCAATGCAAGCCTCAAGCAACAGCAACAGTGCTAATTTGTTACGCTCGCTAAAACCTTATTTAAAGCCTTCTAGGCAAAACAAAGTCGATGAGTACATACAACTATTAAATTTAGAGCAAGTTATGAATGTTATGAATAATTTAGGTGGTGACCAAAAACATGATTCCTGATTATCCATACTATGGATTTCCAAATTATATGAATTACATTAATAAAAAATCATCTTTAAATAATAGTTATATCCAGAATCAAAATCTAGCACACACTTATAAAGCTCCTACAGATACTGTATTTCAAGGCAATTTATCTCAAAGTATTCCTAAGCCTCCACCTCCACATCACTCACAATTTAAGGAAAACTACATTCCAGCTGAATCATTTAATACTAAATCAAATACAAATTCTTCTAATTTATATAACAGATTTTCAAGTAACCATAATCATCAGTTAAACGCTTCCAATAGCGTAGTAAATACCAATCAAAAGCAACAACCTATGTTTAGTATTTTAGGATTAGATTTATACTTTGATGACCTCTTAATACTAGCACTAATTTTCTTTTTATTTAACGAGGATTCTCATGACTATTTTTTAATTATGATTTTATTTTTGTTATTGATGAATTAAAAAGCTCTTCTCGTTTTTATATTGAAAAGAGCTTTTATTTTATTCTATTACCATTTCACCTTTTTCATTTAAATATGCATACGTTTTTTTTGTATCAGAAAGAATTTCGTCTTTTTCTCTTTCTTTTACAACATTTGCTATTCTAAGTTGCATTGATTCTATTGAGGATGCTGTAATTATGGCTTCTTTATTTCCTTTTGCACCAGCATGAGCAAGACCTCTTAAGACACCTACTACAACAATATTTTCGCTAGCAATTACCTCAGCTCCGTCGTTTACATCACCTATAATAACTAAGCTTCCTTCAAATTCCACTTTTTGCCCAGATCTTAAAGATGCTCTATGGAACTTTGTTTCAGATGTTGCAATATATTTTTTATACGTTTTTGTTATACCATGAAGGCCTAATGTTCTTGGTGATTCAAATTTAACTTCTACATCTAAATACTTGTTTATTAAACTTTGTATTTCATCTATCTCTTTGTTTTTTAATATTTTCCCAGTAATTAAAATTGGTTGTTTCTCTTCTTTATAAAGTTTTTTTAATCCCGGCATTCTCTTTTTTAATTCTTCTAATATTTTTTCTTGACTTGTTTCTTCGCTAATTTTTATTACTACATTCTCTTGTTTCATACTAACCATTATACAACTCTTCATAAATGTGCTCCCTTTCTATTTTGCATATAATTAGTCAATAATTAATATTTATTTTTTTAATATTAACTATTGACTTTTCTTCCTTTGTTTAATTTATTATTTGAGTACTTGGTATTGCATTTACATTTTCTGTTACTTGATTTACATTCATTCCAAAATACTGTGCCATAATATCTCTTGCTACTTCTGCTGTATAACTACCATGTCCACCATTTCTCACAAATACTACTACTGCAATTTCTGGATCATCAAATGGAGCAAAACCAACAAACCAGGCATTAGTATATCCTTCTACACCTGTTTGTGCAGAACCAGTTTTACCACCAACTTCAATATTAAAGTTTGCAAATGTTGAATATGCTGTACCTCCAGATTCCGAGGTAACACCTCTCATTCCTTCAAGTATTGCATTTACATTATCTTGATTAAAGCTAAAATCCTCGCTATCATCTTCAGTTGTTCCTAATTTTTCATTTACATAAGTCTGATACTCATCCCTTGGTACTTCACTTCCATCAGAATTTATTATTGATTTTACAATTGTTACATCTAGCTTTTTGCCACCATTTGCAATCATTGCAACATATTTAGCCATTTGTAATGGCGTAAATGTATTATAACTTTGTCCTATCGCTGCTGAAATTGTTTCACCTGGGTTCCATACTCTATGCTCTTGCTCCGCAATTTTTGTACTTGCTAAAACTCCTGATATTTCACCTGTTAGCTCGATTCCAGTTTTATGTCCTAATCCTAAATAATATGAATATTTAGCTAAAGTATCAATTCCTATTCTATCTCCTAATTCGTAAAAGAAATAGTTGCATGAATGTTTAATCGCCTGTGATACATTAAATCTACCATGTCCATATCCATAGCTTGAATATATCCAACATTTCCATTCACTATTATATTTTTTATATACACCAGTATCATTAATTTTTTCTGTTGTAGTTATTGCTCCAGACTCTAATCCGGCAATAGCCGTTGCCATTTTATATGTAGAACCTGGTGAATACATAGCAGATATCGCTTTATTTTCTAGAGGTTTTGTTGCTCCATTTATGTAATAATTCCACGTGCTTGTATTTATTCCGTTTACAAAATCTGATGGGTTATAATCTGGATAGCTTGCCATTGCAAGAACTTCACCGCTTTTTATATTAAGTACAACTGCTGCTCCTGCATCTGCATTATAAGCTTTTCCAAATCCTCCACTTGCAATTTTTTCAACATTATTTTTTAGGGCTTGCTCTGTTATATTTTGAAGTTTCGAATCAATTGTGAGAACTACATTACTTCCAGAAACAGCTTCTTTTGATACATATTCATTTGTTGTAGTTCCATCAACATTCATATCTATTTGTTTTACTCCGCTTTTGCCTTTTAAGTATTTTTCAAAAACAGATTCAATTCCAGCTTTTCCAATAATATCGTTTTGGTTATATGTATCTTCGTTTCCTTTTAACTCATTTTCTTCGATTTTTCCAATTCTTCCTAAAATATGTGATGCTAAATTTCCATACGGATATGTTCTTATGGAGCTTTCTTGAATTTCAACACCAGACAAATTAGTATTTTGTTCTTTTATTTGATGCAAACTTGCTTCACTTATATTACTTGCTATTTTTAAAGATTTCGTATTACTATATCCTTTGTATGATATTAAATATCTTATCGCTATTATTTTTCTTGCATCTTCTACGCTATCTGTTGTTATTTCATATTTTTTCTTATAATAATTAAATACTTCTTCTGCTGTATAATCTTCATTTATATTATTCGCCTTTTTCCAGGCTTTTTGACTTTCTTCTTCTTCTAATTTAAAACTATATGGATTAATGTTAATCAAAAATTCATCTTCATAACTATCGCCATTTGCAGTAAGAATATTAATTAAATTTAATATTGTATTATTTAAAGTTTCTGTACTTACGCTTGTTTTATATAATACAACCGAATATTGAGATTTTACACCTGCAAGAACTGTTCCAGAACTATCTGATATTTTTCCTCTATCAGCTTCCAATACACTTTCTCTTGTAAGTCTTGTATTTGAAGTTTCTCTATACTCAGCTCCATGTATAATTTGCAAGTTAAATAGTTGCATAAGCAAAATTATTCCAATTATATAAACTATAATTGTAGAAAAATTATATCTTATTTTATCATTTCTATCTTGAATCGTAATATTCTCACCTTCTTTCAAACTACATATTTTTAGAAATATCTTGTTAGCATTATTTTGTCATCATATAAATTTTCTAAATAATATCCGGCCTTTTTTATTATTGGATATATTATAATTGTTATTAGCACATTAAATATTGACTCAACTAATAAAATTTTGATAAATGGCAATATCTCTATTGTTCCACCTGCTTGAAGCATTGATAATATATATATTAGCGTTTCATATATTATTGTTGTTCCTAATACCATTAATGATACTATAAATCTACTGTCTTTTGAAAAGTTTTTGCTAAATACTTCCCCTAGTATTCCTACTATTCCTAAACCTAAAGCTGCTATTCCAACGCCCCTTCCTAAAAGAATTTCTATATATAATCCACTTGCCATTCCAAATATTAAACCTACTTTTCTTTTTACAAATAGGCCTATAAACAATACAAATATTACATATAAATTAGGCATTATTCCGCTAATATTAAACCATGTAAAAAAATTGGACTGCAAAAAGTATATAAAAAAGAAGGTTACTACTAAACAAAAAATTGAAATTGTTTTTTTCATTTTAGCTTTCCTCCTTTCTTATTTTTAATTTGTTATTACCAATACAGTTTCTATTTTATTAATATCTACTGCAGGCTCTATTAAAGCATATCTATTGGTTAAATTTTTTGTATTTATTACTTGTTTTACTGTTCCTATTGTTATTCCTTTTGGATATATTCCACCAAGACCCGAAGTTTCTACTTTATCCCCTTCTAAAATTGTTGCAGTTGTTTGAATATAACTTGCTTTTAACAATCCTGTTTCTTGCAAATTTCCTTTTAAAATTAGAGTATCTCTCGAACTTCCAACAACACCACTTACTGCACTTGCTGTATCTAAAAGAGTTTGAACTTTTGCTGTTGTATCGGTTACAGAAATAATATGTCCTACTAAACCATTATTTGAAATAACCGGCATATTTACCTTTATTCCATCATTTTTTCCAACATTTATAACTATAATATTGCTATAATTGCTGTTATCTCTGTTTATAACATATCCTGGCAAAGTTTTGTATTCGGTATATTTATCTTTTAAATTTACATATTCTTTTAAAGTTTCATTTTCTGCCTTTATTATTTCTAGTTCTCTTAATTCTTTTTCTAATTCATCATTTTGCTTTTTTAGTTCTTCATTTTCTGCTCTAATATTTGACACATCAGAAAAGAACTCATTATTTCCTCTAATTTTATTTTTTAAATAAGTTATTCCGTTTTGTACTGGCATTACAAAACTTCCTAAAGCACTGCCTATATTAGAGAAATTCTCTATTTTAACATTAGAAACAATAACAATAATAATTAGAATTATTATTGTTATTATTACTCCTACTATTCCAGTTTTCTTATTTCTACGCATTTAAGCTCTCCTATTTTTTATCTCTTTTTTGCATTGATTAAAACTGTTCTTAACTTTTCTAAATCTTGAATTGTTTTACTTGTACCGTTTACAACACATTCTAATGGTCTATCTGCAACATACACTGGTACCTCAATTCTTTGTGCTATAAGCATGTCCAAATCTTTAATAAGTGCTCCGCCACCAGTTAAGGTTATTCCTCTTTCAATTATATCTGAAACAAGTTCTGGTGGTGTTTTTTCAAGTGTTGATTTTACTAAGTCTACTATTTTTTCTATTGATGGTGCCATAGCCATGCAAACTTCTTTTGAAGATATTGTTCTATTTTCAGGTAGTCCAGATGTTAAATCTCTTCCACTGATTTCCATAGTTTTGTCTGTTATTGGCTTTGTAGCACATCCAAGTTCTATTTTTACTTGTTCTGCAATAGTGCTTCCAATTGCTAAATTTAAATTATTTTTAACATAAGCAATTATTTCTTGATCAATTTCATCTCCGGCAATTTTTATTGAATCTGATACAACAATTCCTCCAAGTGAAATAACAGCAACTTCTGTTGTTCCTCCACCAATGTCTATTACCATACTTCCTGTTGGTTCTGCAACATCCAATCCTGCACCAATTGCAGCTGCCATAGGTTCTTCAATTAAAAAAACTTCTCTTGCTCCTGCACTTGCAACTGCTTCTTGAACAGCCCTTTCTTCTACTTCTGTAATTCCAGATGGTACTCCTACTACCACTCTTGGTCTACCACAATTGTATCTTTTACAAACCTTATTCATAATATTTTTAATTAACAAACTAGTTGCTGTTAAATCTGCTATAACACCATCTTTCATTGGCCTTACAGCATTTATTTGTTCTGGAGTTCTTCCAAGCATTTCTTTTGCTTCATGTCCTGTTGCTACAATTTCATTTTTTCTTCTATCTATTGCTACAACTGAAGGTTCATTTAAAACAATGCCTTTTCCTTTGATTGTTATTAATATGTTTGATGTACCTAGGTCCATTCCTAAGTCCTTTGAAACTAATGAAAATAGGCTCATTTTTTTCTACTCATCCTTTCCTTCTTTTCAAGTCGTGAGCAGTTCTATTCTGTTTATAAAGCTTTTCTGTATATAAACATTGATATTATTACTCCTATTATGCTAGCTATATTTATTTTAAATGTTACTGCAAATGTTAATTTTACTACTTGTAAATCTAATACTAATGGCTCAGATAGACCAAACTCTTGTCCAAATGACAACCACCATAAAAAATCCACATTTGAAGCTAAATTTCCTATTAAACTTCCTATTACTAATCCTGCTAGAATAAATAATATACATATCCAAGAACTTCTACTCTTCATTTTTTCCTCCGTGTACTAATTTATGTTTATCTTAATTTTTATTATATTTGTGCCCACTATAGCATGTATTATATATTGAAATAGCTTTTTTTTCAATAGAAAAATGAAATTATATTTAATTAATAAAATTTTATATATTATTTTAGATTTTCGACAAATTTTTCTTTATTTTTAGCCATTTTTGTGATATATTTATTATTACATTTTTAATTAAATATTAATATAATATATAAAAGTTTGATTTCCAATTATTGTTTCTTTATTTAGCAATCATTTAGTAGTATAATATATTTAATGAATCAATCTTTTATATTCCATTCCAATTATTCTGGAGGTTTTACAATATGAAATTTGAAAAAGTAAATGAAGATAAAATGAAAATAACTCTTAGCAAATCTGACTTAGAAGAAAACAATATTGATTTTCACTCTTTTATGTCTAATTCAGATGAAACTCAGTCTTTATTTTTAAGTGTTCTTGATAAAGCTGAAAGAGAATATGGCTTTTCAACAGAAAATTATAGGTTAAAAGTTGAAACAATAGTTACAGACAAAGGCACTTTCATTTTTACAATAACAAGAATTCATGAAAATGAAGAAAAATCAACTAAAAAGAAATTAAAGGTTTCTAAAAAAATATCACAATCTAATATAGATTGCTCTGTACTAATTTACAAATTTGAAAATTTTGAGGACTTTTGCTCATTTGTTGACCACTTACATAATATGAATTTACCTGGCTTTAGCAGATTTGCAAAAATAACAACTTTATATAATTTTAATAATGCTTATTACCTTGTATTTGGTAACGTTAATGCAAAATATCCTGAAGCAAAAAAACTTTATTCCTCAATTACAGAGTTTGCAAAATATGTAACTCCTGTTCATGGACTAATTCAGAAAATACATGAATCTGGCAAAATAGTTATAAAATCAAATGCAATTAAAACTTGCGAAAAATATTTTTTAAAATAAATTTTAAAGCCGTATGATTAATTCATACGACTCTATTTTTATATTTCTGAGATTTTATTTAATCTATATTTATTTATTTTTAATATATCTTGAATATCAACTTTTCCATCTCCTGTCACATCTCCAGCTTTTAGATATTCATTTTCAAGTTTTATTTTATTTAGCCTGTGTTTATTTATATTTAGTATATCTTGAATATCAGCTTTGCCATCTCCATTTGTATCTCCTGTAACAATTATTTTGTATCCATTTGCTGTCATTCCTGTTGCTAAAAAAGCTTCATCAGAAACTTCATTTTCATTATTTGTTATTTTTATATTTGTATTGCTTGTTATATTGTTTTTTAATTGTCTACTTTTGGTTTTAGGCTGAATTTTTCTAATTTCTTTTTCCCCTACTTCGTAAACATTTGAATTTATTACAACCGGATACACCGTTACACTAAAGCTTAATACAGTTTTTACATTATTTTCAGTATAATTTATTGTTATTACTTGATTGCCTTCCTTTGTTAAATTCTTTGGAGTATACTCAAAACCTGAATTCATAACTTTACTTGTATTATTGTTATATTTTGCTTCTATAGTAAGTCCTGTTATATCTAAGTCTTCTCCAACTATATATTGAACTTTAGTAGGATATGTTTTTAATAATATATAAGTTAATACTCTTTTTTGAACTTGTACATTGAAAGCAACTTGCAATATAACATCATCTTCTTTATATTTTACAATTATTTGTTGCATGCCCTCATTTTCTAAAATTGTTTGTTCACTTGAAAATCCTTCAGATTTTTCTACTACTTTACCACTATTATATGTTACATTTAATTTTAGTCCAGTTAAATCTAATGTGTCATATTCAAAATATTGCATTCTATTTGGATATGTACTTATTGCAACAGATACAGGGATAGGCTTTTTTACATTAACCGGGATATTTATCGTTACAGTTTTTCCATTTTCAGTATATTCCACTACAATATCTTGTGTTCCAACCTCTGTAAATACTTGTGGACTTCTACATGTAAAATTTTGAATATTCTCCCTATAATATTCATTTTCGTATATTGCTCCAAGTGCTAATCCTGTTATGTCTGGACTATCTCCAACATAATATTCTGTTTTTGTCGGATTTCTATTTACTTGCAATCTTGATATAGGAGGCATCACTGTTTTTATTTCAATTGTAACTGTTCCATATTGACATTGTATTGGTATAGTATAACTTCCCTCATGGTCAAACCTTATGCTATTGGCTACATAAATATTATCCACCAATTCGTGAATTATTTCATTTCCTTTTTGATATACATATATCAATCTCATTCCGCTTAAATCAATATCTCTTGAATAATCACCAACATAATATGTTGTTTTATCAGGTTCTTTTTCAATGGTTAGCCCTATTATTTTTATTTCATCTTCTGCATTAAAATTTGCTGTATCTCCAACTATTTGTTGATTTCTCGTTTTTGGTCTAGAAAATTCAATAATAAAGACTATAATTGCCGTAATTAATAATATTCCCAGCAAACAAAATACAAAAGTTAATCTTTTTTTATTCATTTTTTCCCCTTTATTTTATCTGAATATTTTTATATTTTTTATACAATAGTGCTGATATAACAGCTATTGCAATTAATATTGATATAAAAATTATTGTTTTTTCTCCAGTATATGGATAATTAGTTGTAGCAGTTGTTGTGTCTTTTTCTTTATTTTCTCCAGGTTGTTTTGTTATTTCTTCTTTTTTATTATCTACTTTATTATCATTTCTATTATCTACATCACTTTTGTTGTCAGGTTCTGGGCTAGGAGTTGGCTCTGGTGTCGGTTCTGGTTCTGGTGTAGGATTTGGCTCTGGGTCTGGAGTTGGAGTAGGTTCTGGTTCTGGGTCAGGCTCTGGATCTGGAGAGGGATCTACTGTTGTTGATTCACTAACATTTAGTGTGACAGTTTTATCTCCAATATTTATATCACTTCCATCATGTGAAAATACACTTAAGGTGGTATTTTTTATACTAAAGTTTATTGTATCTCCACTTTTCACATTACTTTTAACTTTAAAAGTTAAAGTATACATATCATCAGATGTTATATCGGTAGCACTCGTAGCAATTAATGCAATTTCCTTTTCTCCACCAAGTGAACTCCAATTTGAATTTGCAACTTTTGCATCTGTCAACTCTAGTTTATCTTCATCGTATTCATAATTAGCAGTTAATCCATTTATACCATCATCGCAACTAGCATGAATAGTGATTGTAAAAGTATCCCCTGCTTTTACATTTCTTTTGCTACCTTTTATAGTAATTATTCCAACTGAAGTAGCATATACATTTTTATTTAATATTAGCATACCAATAATTACTAATATTATAAATAGTACAATTTTTCTTTTTTTCATATAAATTTTCCTTATTCTTCTGTTTTCCTTTATCATAATACTACTAGAAAATAAAGTCAACAAAAAAACTATAATTAAGATATTCTATCCTAATTATAGTTAAATTTTTAATATACGTAGTTTTGTGGGTCTTGAGCTACTCCATTTACTCTAACTTCTAGGTGTAAATGATTTCCTGTTGATATTCCTGTAGACCCTACTTTTGCAATTAATTGGCCTTGTTCTACATACTGACCTTGTTCTATACATAATGAACTACAATGTCCATATAATGTTTGAACTCCATTTCCATGGTCTAATATTATGTAATTTCCGTATCCACCGTTGTAGCCATAAGCTGCTACATAAGCTGTTCCAGATGCTGCAGCATAAATATTTGTGCCATAATCTGCTGCTATATCAATTCCCTTGTGGTTATCTCTACTTCTTGGGCCATATCTTGATGTTAATATACTACTATTTACAGGTCTTATTAAGCTTATTCCAATTGATACCACATTACCTGATGTATTCATTCCTGATACACCTATACCACTTCCACCTCTTGTAACTTTTTTTACAACTGGCTTTGCTTTATATAGTTCTTCTACACATGTATCAGCACTTGTGTATTCAGGCTCCTGTGTACTATAAGTTTCTACTATACTAATTTTATCAGCATTTGTGCTTTCTTTTTCTTTAAGAGTTTCTATTACACTTTCTGCTTCGTCAAAATTTGAAATATAGCATTTTTCTTCTTCGCCTTCTAGTACAGCAAAGTATCTATAATATGATACTCCTTGTCCTACAATTTTTTCATATATCTCATCATCATTAGTTTGCACATTTCTTTTTAGCATGCACAAACTATATTGTGGCATATTTTCTATTTGTACAAATGCAAGTGTTCCACCATTTCCTTTTTGAAGTGCTTCATTTATTCTTGATTGTAGTTCACTTTTATTTTGAGTGTATCCTATGAATTCTCCATTTAGGCTTACACTATAAGTTGGTTTAAAAAAGTAGATTATCACTCCACATATTATAGCTGCAGCAATTACTATTAATGTTGTTAGCTTTACTATAAATCTAGCATGGTTCATTCCTCTTTTAAAAATATTTATACCTCAACAACTCCCATCTTTTTTGTTTATCATTGTTATTCTATACTAATATTGGAAATTTATCAAGATATAAAGCAAAATTTCTTACTGAAGCTCGTTTTTTACTTGCT
Source organism: uncultured Clostridia bacterium (assembly GCA_934167095.1). Lineage (GTDB taxonomy): Bacteria > Bacillota > Clostridia > TANB77 > CAG-508 > CAG-245. The sequence goes on along the minus strand of CAKPKE010000004.1, from coordinate 10,284 downwards.
CTATTTCGCTTTCTGATGCTTGGAACTCTAGAGTTTTGTACTCTTTTAATTGTGCAATTTTTAACATCTCATATTGAAAGCTCTCTTCATTATTTCTTATTTGTTGTATCGTTTGTCTTAAAGTCATATCTATTGTATTAATAATAGCAGTTCCATATAAATTTAAACTTGTCTTGCAAGAATCTAAAACATCATTTACCATTGTTTTTTCGTCCATAGCTCCCCCTTAATCATTTAAAAATGTCATTAGTTTTTGTTTTGTATTTAGTCTATCTTGTGCATACTTTGTAAATATTTGTTTTATTTGTGGATCAACTGCTTGATCAGAATACACATTTATTTTTTGATAACTGGTATCTTGCAATTCAATTAAGTTTTTTAAATTTTGTAATTCAACTTGACTTAAATTTGGCATTTTTTCCTCCTAGAAAATTTTTCTTTACTTATTATTACTTTATTTTTATTTTTTATGCAAAAATAATTTATTAAAAAAATAAAATTTCTGTACAATATTTAATATAATAGAAAAGTCAGCATAATTTTTCTACTATATTATAAAAAGCACTTACTATTACAGTAAATGCTTTGTTTTTTAATTTAATATTTCTAATCCTGCAAACTTTGCCATTAACCTCTTATGACCTACTTTGTCAAAGTCTAAATCTACCTTTATGTCGTTTCCTTCTTCTTCAAGTTTTACAATAGTTCCTTCTCCAAACTTCTTGTGATATACTCTTTGTCCAACTTGATATTTTGATAAATCAACATTGCTTGTAGTTTGTGTTTTTAGTGAGCTTAAGAAGCTTTCTGCTGTTCTAAATTTAAAGCCATTATCTGAACTATTTGATGTTGCTGCAGCTACAACTTTATTTGCAACAGCTTTATCATCGTCATCCATTTTATAAGTTTTAACAGATTGACCTTTTCCATAGCTCCATCTATATCCAAAGTCTTGGAAATTGTCCTCTTGTTTACTTGAATTATTTACAACTTCTGCATATCCTTCTAGAAGTTCATCTGGTATTTCTTTTATAAATCTAGAAACTTGGTTATAGCTTGTAGAACCAAATATTGTTCTATGTTTTGCGCATGTTAAATATAAATATTTTTTAGCTCTTGTGATTCCAACATAGAATAATCTTCTTTCCTCTTCTAGTTCTTGAGGCTCACCTATTGACCTATATCCTGGAAATAAGCCCTCTTCCATTCCTACTAAAAATACAACTGGGAACTCTAGACCTTTTGCTGAGTGAAGTGTCATAAGTGTTACTGAATCTTCTTGATCTTCCATTCCATCAATATCACTAGACAATGTTATACTTTCTAAGAATTCAGCTAAACTATTATCTGCTGATTGCTCTTCAAACTCTATTGCAACTGTTAAAAACTCTTCGATGTTTTCAATTCTAGTTTGAGCTTCTATTGTGTTTTCAAGCTCTAATGCCTTTGTATAGCCTGTTACATTTAATGCTTCTTTTATTAAATCAGAAATTTTTAGCTCATTTTTCTTTGCTCTTAAACTTTCAATTTGTTCAACAAATTCTTTTGCATTTGTTGCAACTCTTGTTAAATCGTAGTTTTGTGCATTTTTTATTATTTCATACATAGATATTCCTTCTCTATCTGAAATATCTTGTATTTTATCAAGACTTGTTTTTCCAATTCCACGTTTGGGTTCATTTATAATTCTTCTTAATGAAAGATTATCTGCAGTATTATGAATTAATCTTAAATATGCAATAGTATCTTTTATTTCTTTTCTTTCATAGAACTTTAATCCTCCTACAACTTTGTATGGAACTTGCTCTCTCATTAAAATATCTTCTATTGCTCTTGACTGCGCATTCATTCTATAAAGAATTGTAAAGTCTTGATATTTATAAAATTCTTCTCTTTTTAAATGATTTATTTGCTCTACAACATAGCGTGCTTCATCATATTCGTCTTCACCTGAATATATACAAGGAAGCTCGCCTTCATCGTTTTGAGTCCATAATTTTTTCTCATATTTGTTTTCATTGTGCTTAATTACTGCATTTGCTGTTTTTAAAATATTGCCTGTACATCTGTAATTTTGCTCTAATTTTATAATTGTTGTTCCAGGGAAATCCTTTTCAAAGTTTAAAATATTACTAATATCAGCACCTCTGAAACCATATATTGATTGGTCATTATCGCCAACTGCTGTTATATTTCCATATCTTGAAGCAAGTATTGATACTAATGTAAACTGAGCTTTGTTTGTGTCCTGATACTCATCTACTAAAACATATTGGAATTTTTCTGTGTAATATTCTAATATATCTGGATTATCTGAAAGTATTTTTATTGTATAATTTATTATATCATCAAAGTCTAATGCATTATTTTCTCTTAGTCTTCTTTGATATAAGCTATAAATTTCTGCAATTTTACCTTTTCTATAATCGCCTGAATATTTTACTGCATACGCTTTTGGCTCTAGCAATTCATTTTTTGCATTACTTATTTCTGACAAGACTCCTCTATCAGTAAATGATTTATCATCTATTTTTAAAGCTTTTAAACATTCTTTTACTAATGTTTTTTGGTCTGAACTATCAAATATAACAAAGTCTGTTCCAAAGCCTATTCTATCAATAAATTTTCTTAAAATTCTAACACAAATAGAGTGGAATGTTCCCATCCACAAATCGCCCGCTGCTTCGCCTATAAGATTTTCAATTCTTTCTTTCATTTCATTGGCAGCTTTATTAGTAAATGTTATTGCAAGTATATTCCATGGCTTAACTCCATTTGCTATACAATACGCAATTTTGTGAGTTAAAACTTTAGTTTTACCACTTCCTGCTCCTGCTATTACTAGGCATGGTCCTTCAGTTTGAAGTACTGCCTCTTTTTGTTTGTCATTTAATCCATTAATTAGTTCTTCTTTATTCATTTTATCACCTATCAATTTGTTTTTAGAAATTATATATAAAATGTTCCCAAAAGTCAACGTTTTTAGGAACATTTGTTTTTATTTTTGCTGTGTTTTTTCGACAATTTTCTCTAATGCTTCATATATTTCTTTTGCACAGTTTTTATACACATCTAAAGTATATCCCCATGGGTCTTTTATATCTTTATCCTCAACTTCTTTGCCATAAGCATATTCTTTTATTGTAAATATTTTTTCTTTTAGTTCTGGATACATTCTTTTTAGCATTTCTGCATGGCTAATAGTTGCACATAATATCAAATCCATCTGTTTTATTTTGCTATCTCTTACATTTGTTGATTTATGCATAGATAAATCAGTATCATAATAATCCTTTAAAGTTTTTATTGCTTCATAACTTGCCTTTTCTCCATTTATTGCATAAATTCCAGCTGAATAAACTTTTACATCATTTTTATCTTTAAGTAATTTTTTCATGAAAGCTTGAGCCATAGCACTTCTGCAAGTATTTCCTGTACATATAAACATTATGTTTTTCATTTTTAAGACTATCCTTTCGGAGTTTAATATATATCTTTTTATGCGAAAAGTCAAACAAGCTATTATACTAATTTTCTTAAAACTCTTGTCACTAATTTTTTATAAATTTACTGCAATTACTCCCAATACAAAACCTATTATAGTTCCAAAAGTTCCTGCTTTTCCCTTATACATTTGATTAGACTCTGGAATTAACTCGCATGACACAATATATAGCATTGCTCCTGCCGCAAAAGAAAGACATACGGAAATAATACTATCTGATATTCCTCCAATTATCTTTCCAGCAAATGCTCCAATTCCTGTTGTTACTCCTGAAAGTATGACATAGAAGATCACCTTACTTGCTTTCATTCCTCCATTTTTCATTGGTACAGCCATTGCAATTCCTTCTGGTTGATATAAAAATAGACAGTTTTAATTTTTATTTTTGGCTAATCTAATATTTAATATTAAATTAGCCTTATACTTTTTCTTTTAAGTTATTTAATTGTTTAAAATTAAAATACAAATCTACTTGTTTGTCTTGGTGGATTTCAATTCTATTAATAATTACTTTCATAATTTCTGAAGTTGGTTTATTTAGACTCAAGAATTCTTGTACAACATTTTTTATCTTCTGAGTATCATCTTGCTTTGATTCTTCTTTTTGCTGTTTAATTTCTATGTATTCGTTTTCTTTTTTCCCTATCTCATTTCTAAATTTTTTTAATAATCTTTCATACATTTCTTCACTTATTTTATTGTTTAATTTGTCTATATACATTTGGTCAATATTGCTATTTATTAATTTTATCTCGTTTTCTAGTTTTTGAAGTACTTTTACATAATCATATTTAGTCATTCCCTTTTTTACTTCTAATTCTATTTTTTTACTATCTATTTTTTTGAATATATTTTTAATATAATCAATTACTGTTTCTTCTAAATTAGAATAGCTAAAACCATGTGATGTACAAAGTTTTAATTTTGAATTTCTGCGATAATTATTACATACCATATAATAATTACCATTCTTTTTTCCTCTTACTCCTATTTTATGTTTGCATTCATAACAAAAAAGTAAACCATCTAATAAAAACATATTTTTCTTTTCATTTCTATTGTAGTTTTGAACTATTACCATTTTTTGCACTGTATCAAATACTTTTTTGTCTATTATTGGTTCATGTGTATTTTCTATAATTATCCATTTTTCTTCTGAATTTGGTCTAATTTTTCTATTTTTATAACTTATTCTGCTCCTTTTATTTTGTACAGTTGTACCTATATATGCTTTATTTTTCAATATGTTCTTTACTGTTTTATTTTCCCAATATGTTTCTTTATTGTATCTTGATTTATTTACTGTTGGAATATTGCTATTATTTAAGTAATCTCTTATTGTTCCGACTTGATTTCCACTAGATGCCATATTAAAAATAGTCCTTACAATTTGAGCTTCTGGCTCATAAATTATTAATTTATTTTTGTCATTTGAATCTTTTATATATCCAAGTGGTGTTTTTCCACCTACCCATTTTCCTTGTTTTTGCATAGTGTGAAGTGCTGTCCTAATTTTTTTTGATAAATCTTTAGAATACATATCATTTAATATTGATTTAAATGGTGCAATGTCATTGTTACCATTTGATGCTTCAAAAGTATCTATTCCATCTGTTACTGAAACATATCTTACATTATTTTCTGGAAACCATTTTTCTATATATTCTCCTGTTTCTATATAATCACGACCTAAACGTGATAAATCTTTTGTTACAACCATATTAATTTTTCCGTTTTCTATATCTTTTATCATTCTTTGAAAATCTGGTCTATTAAAATTTGTTCCTGTAAAGCCTTGGTCTATATATGTATCTATTAATTGGTATTCCCATCCTAATTTTTGCACATATTCTGTTAGTAATGTTCTTTGATTTTTTATACTTTCACTTTCATCATATCCTCTATCTACATCTTCTTTTGATAACCTTATATATATTGCTACCTTGTATATTGTTTTTTCTATTTGTTCAAGCATTTTTCCTCCCTTCTATGCTTGATAAAAACAATTTGAATTTAAGTTTTATTATATCTTATTTTGAATAAAATTTTAATGCTCAAAAATATCTTTTTTTAAGATATTAATTATTAAATGATTTATTAATCCTTCTAACTCTTCACCTTTTTCATCGAAGTATATATTGATTTTGAAAGTTTCACTCATATTAATTCACTCTCCCTATACTATATATACATCTGTTTTCTTATAAAAATTCTCCCTTACTCTAAATTTATTTTTTAAATTTTTTAAATATGTCCACATTTGCTCATAAATAGTTTAAGGGTAGCTATGCGATAGTTTTCACTATCACACACCTACCCTAGTCAGTAAAATATGTCATCTATTTTGTTCAAATACATTGGTACTACTGCTTTTTCTGATTATAAAAAATGTCCATTTTAGAAGTTTATTTTACTCAAAAATTTGGACATTTTTAGCTTATACATAATTTCATAAAAAGTACTGAAATATTTTGTTTTTGTATAATATTTTTACAAAAATTTTTTATTTTAAAATTTAGTTTTAGCAACAATAATTGTAAGTTGTCGTTAAGGTTAAATTACTTTATTTATATCTTCATTTATTCCAATAAATCTATTATCTAAATCAAAGAAACAATGAGTTTCTTTATTAAATCTAACTAAAGTCCAATTTTCATTTTGATTTGTCATTTGTTCAAATGGAAATCTTATAATAGTTGGTGTATTAAATCCTACTCCAAATTCCAATAATAAGACTTTTTTATCTTTATTGTTATCAACAAATTCATTGTATTTATCATTTTGTTTATACCATAAATCATCTTGCACAAAATATCCATCTTTTCTTAAATTCGGCTCCATACTCTCGCCACAAACAGGACATATAGGTACTAATTCTGTTGGCACTTTTAAATCGTTATCTAATGAATTTAGCATTTTATCTACTAATTCCTTATTTGGATATAATTTATTATGACATCCCTCTGAACATTGATTTAGTGCGTAGCTTCCTTGTACTCTAAATATTTTATTTTCATCAAATCCACTTTTGTAAAATTGATCGTCTACATTTGTTGTAATTACAAAGTATTCTTTATCTTTAACTAAATCAAAAACTCTTTTATAAAGTTCCGTTCCATTTCTTCCTGTATTGCAATAATCTATATGTTTTGCCCACATACCCCAATATTCTTCTGGTGTTTGATAATTATAAAATGATGAAGAATAAAGGTCAGTAAAACCATACTTTTTTATGAATGGTGCAAACTCTTTTTTAAATTCTTCGCCAACATAGTCTATTCCTGCTGCACTTGATAAACCACTTCCTGCACCAATTAAAATGCAATCTGCATCTTTTATTAAATTTCTAATACTATCTAATGTTTTGTTCATAAATTGTCACATCCTCATCACTCCATAAATTAAATATAACTTTATCTAATTTATCTCTATTTTCTGTTATAAATTCATCTACTGATTTTATTGCAGTTTTACAAGCCTCATCTTTTGGAAATCGAAATACTCCTGTTGATATACAAGGAAAAGCTATTGTTCTTATACCATTATCTATTGCTATTTTTAATGAATTTATATAGCAATTTGCAAGTTCTTTTTGCTTTTTATCTGTAACTTTGTTTTCAATTATTGGTCCAACTGTTTGAATAACATATTTGCTAGGAAGATTATATCCTTTTGTAATTATTGCTTTTCCAGTTTCAAGATTATAATTTAAGTCTTTCATAATATCATTACAAGCTAAACGAAGTCTAACACCTGCAAAAGTATTTATTTGATTGTCAATGCAATTATGATTTGGTAAAAAACAACCTAATCCTTGTGAATTTCCTGCATTTACAATGGCATCTATTTTCAGTTTAGTTATATCTCCTTGCCACAAACAGATTTTATCACTATTTGAAACATTGGTTTTTTGATATTTTTCTTTAATCGTTTTTATTTCATTGCTATTCGTAATATTCTTATTTTTTAATTCGTCTTGTAAATATTCATCTTCAACCTTTAAAAATTCTTCTGAAATAGGATTTGCTTGTCTTACATTAACTAAAGCACGATATAATGCCTTTTTATCTCTATTAGAATAGTTAAAATTATCTCTACCTGATTCTTTTAATAAATAATCAATTAAATAATTTATCTTTTCCATTTGTATCATCTCCTAAATTTGTTCTATTGCATTTGCAGGGCAAACTTCTTTACAAGCTCCACATCTTAAACAATGTTTATTTTTTATATATGCTTTTCCAGTAGAATAATCTATACATTTTTGAGGGCAAACTGTTATACATTTTTTACAACTTATACATTTATCATTATTTACAATAAATGTACCTTTTGTTATTTCTTCCATATTATGACTAAAACTTAATCTTGTAATTGGCTTTGAAGTAACATCAAAATATTCTCCAGACCATTTATAAATTCTAAATACCTCTAAAACATCTCTTGTATTTCTTGGATAAGTTCCCCACATATATTTATTATGATTAAATAAAACATCTAAATATTTATGTTCTACTTTCTCTACATATCCTTTTACAACATAAGATTTATTATATTTTTGGCAAGATAAAGCAATATAGTTATCTTTAGTTATTTCTTGATAAAAATTTTTACCTCTTGCAGTTAAAAAATAAAGACAATCATTTTCTAAATACATCATATCTATAATTCTAATAGAAGGCTTATTATTGCTATCTATTGTTGCAACTGATACACTATGAATTTTTACTATATCTTCTAAAAATTGTTTCTTATCCATTTCAAATACTCCTTTATGAAATAAGACTGATATTTAATATATCAGCCCTATTATATCATATATTTTATTGATTTAATTAGAATTTTCCATTATTGTTTTGTGGATTATCAGAAATTGTTTCCATTACATCCCAATGTTCTGCGATTTTGCCATCTTGAACTCTCCATAAATCATAATATGATGTGTGAGCTCCTCCAAATGTACCTTCTGAAATTCCTAAAGCATAATCTCCACAAGCAAGTACAAAATGAGTTTTATCATATATCATTTGTATTCCTTGTTCTGCTAGTGCTTTTAAAGCATTTCCTAATCCATCTAAGCCATCAGCTATTGAGCTATTATGTTGAATATAGTTATTACCATCAAAATATTCTGCTGTTTTACCTGGATTTTTTCCTTGCATTACATCTACTAAAAAGTTAGAAACTATTTCTCTTGTTTTTTCTGTATTTTCATTTGGAACTATATTTGTATTTCCATCAACTTGTGTATGTCCACTTGGATTTGCAGGTGTTAAACTTGCAAGATTATCCCAATGTTCTGCAATTAAGCCATCTTCAAATCTAAATACATCAAATGCAACTTGTTCTCCTGCTCCTGCAAAATTATAAATTGTATGAAGAATTACTTTATCTCCATCTTCAAATGCTCTTATTGTATTTACTGTTGTTTTTACTGGGGCTGAACCTAAATAACTAACAGATCCACAAAATGCTTCTGCTCCTGTTCCATAAGCTAAATTGTGTTGAATATATCCTTCCTTTAAAAGAGATTTTGCCATCTCTACATTTCCTGTTACAAATGTGTTAATTAAAGCCTTTGCTTTTTCAATATTGTTCATAACGAACACCTCCTAAATTTATTTGAAACATTATTATTTCTCGTTTCATTGTCTGTATTATATAATGGCTTTTAACCTCTAACAAGTACGCACTTTTAGGAAACATAGTATCCAAAAAGTAACTTTTGTGAATAATAAAGAGATTTAGTATATAAAAAATTTTTAAAATATTTTTTACTCTTATATTCTTTTTGATACTTTTATTGTGTTTATAAAGTTTCTCTATTTACTTTATTTTATATGTTTGTTATAATATCACTATAAAAGGCGTGAAATTATGAACAGAGAATTTCCTACTAATCCTGCTAAAATAACTTTAAAAGTTATTGATAATAAATGGAAAGCCTTAATATTAGAAAATTTATACACTGGAACTAAAAGAACTAGAGATTTAAAAAATTCTATAAAAGGCATTAAGCAAAAACTTAAAAGAAATGGAATATGATAAAATAATAGTTAGAAAATCATATCCATAAGTTCCACCTAAAGTAGAATATACTTTAACTGATTTAGGTATGGATTTAAAGCCAATTCAAGATTCCCTTATTAGTTGGGGAAATAATTATAAAAATATAGTATTAAAAAAAGATTAGGAGTATGTATATTTATGAAAAAGGAATTACCAGCTTGTCCTGTTGAAGTTACATTAAGTCTTATAAATGATAAATGGAAAGTCCTTATTGTAAGAGATTTATTAACAGGCACTAAAAGATTTAATGAATTGAAAAGGTCTGTTACAGGTATTACGCAAAAAGTATTGACTAATAATTTAAGGCAAATGGAATCTGACAAATTAGTTAAAAGAAAAGTATATGCAGAAGTTCCACCAAGAGTTGAATATTCTTTGACAGCTGTCGGATTAAGTCTTAAACCTATATTAGATTCTATGGTAGAATGGGGCAATGAATATAGAGAAAAACATACATAAAAAGCAGGAGCAATCCTGCTTTTTAATTTTATAATCATCTCTATAAATTACTATTAATCTCACTTATTTATTGTAATTTATAGTTATCAACTATACTTATTTTTCAATTTTCTTATATACTCTATCTTCAACATATATCATCATTTGATTATATCTTACCACATAGAAAAAAACTGCTAATATTCCAGATATAGTTCCTATTAAATAACCTTCTGCATTTTGTAATTTTAATGCAACGATAACTACTAGCC
>CAKPKE010000003.1 GCA_934167095.1 uncultured Clostridia bacterium | reverse complement strand
TATTTTACTAAAAAAACTTACAAATATCAAGTAGAACAAGTCTGAAAATTTTCAATTTTTAGTCTTTACTATGCTATTTCTCTATAAAAAATAGATTACCTCTCAAACGCACGAGGGGTAATCTTCGAAAATAAAAGGGGATGTTTTTGTTTTTTAGTAAGTTTTTTCTGTTTCCTTACTATGCTTATATAATACCAATCAAATTTGTCCATTTTGTGAACTAAGTGTAAATATTATTGTTCTTTTAATGTTAATGTAATTGTTTTTTCTGTTCCTTGTCTATTTACTACAACAGTCATTGTATCACCTATTTGGTGTTTATTTTTAATTTCATTTAATTTATTCATTGTTTTTGCTTCCTGTCCATCTGCAGAAACAATTACATCTCCTGCTTTAATTCCAGCGATTTCTGCTGCTGAATATTCTTCAACTGAAACAACATAAATTCCTTCAACTAGATTATTTCTTTTTGCAGTTTCACTATCCACATCTCTTCCACTAATTCCTATATATGGTCTTTTTACTTTATTGTATTGAATTAATTGGTCTATAATTGGTTTTGCAGAATCAATTGGAATTGCAAATCCCATTCCTTCAACACCTGTTGATGAAACTTTTAATGTATTAATTCCTATTACTTGGCCTTTGCTGTTTACTAAAGCACCTCCACTATTTCCAGAATTTATAGCAGCATCTGTTTGAATTAATGTAAATGTTTTTCCTTCAGAATCTGTTACTTCTCTATTTAATGCTGAAATCATACCACCTGTAACAGTGTTTTGCATTCCTAAAGGACTTCCTACTGCCATTGCAAATTCACCAACTTGAACAGAGCTTGAACTTCCAAGTTCAGCTGCAGTTAGACCTGTTTTATCAATTTTAATTACAGCCAAATCTGTTTGAGAATCTGTTCCTACTATTGTAGCATCATATTTAGTTTCATCTCCATCCAATGTTACTTTTATTGAATTTGCCTCACTTATTGAATAATATGATGAAGATGAACTTGAACTTATTACGTGATTGTTTGTAATAATGTATCCGTCCTCACTTATAATTATTCCTGAACCTGTTGCAGTTGCTGTGCTTTGTTGATTAAAGAACATTGAACTTACTGTGTAATTTACTTCAATACCTACTATTGAAGGTAATACTTTTTGTGCCACCGCAATTCCTGTTTCAGAATAATTTTCTAAAGATATTTGTGTTGTATTAATACTTCCTGTTGAAGATGTACTTGTGTCTAGAACAGTATTTGTAGTACTCTTTCCTACTATATTTTCTCTTATACTTGGAACTCCAAAACATGTTCCTAATACAATTCCTGCTCCTAGCACACCACTTACAAATGGCATTGCTATATTTTTTGTAAAATCATAATTTTTTTGTTTCTTTTCAGTAGTAAAGTTTACTGCTTTAAATTCCTTTCCATCTTTGTCAATAACTTGGTCTGGTTTCTTTTCTTCCATTTCCAATGCTTCCTTTCTATATTTATAATTATATTATTTTCAAATCCATAATTATAATACAGGACAATTGTGAATAATGTGTGAAAATTTTATTATTTTTGATGTAATTTGTGAAAAAAAGATATGCTTTCATGCATATCTTTTATTTGTATAAATATTTTTGTGGATTTATTGTTGATCCATTTAATCTTATTTCAAAATGTAAGTGATTTCCTGTTGAATTTCCTGTTGAACCAACTCTAGAAATTACATCACCTGCTTTTACTTCATCTCCAACATTTGCAATTAAGCTACTGCAATGTCCATAATAAGACTCAACACCATTTCCATGGTCTATTATTATTAAATATCCATATCCACTTTGCCAGCCAGAATATGTTACAGTACCATCTGCTGCTGCTTTTATTTCAGTTCCATAAGGTGCAGCTATATCAGTTCCACTATGAGCATGATTCCTTACACTTGATTCATATACACCATATCTTGATGTAATGTTTCCTATTACTGGTGTTACAGCAAAGTATACTCCATTAAATGTTGCAGATTCTCTTTTTTCTTGCTCATCCATTAATGTTCTTAGTTCATTATCAATACTTGCTTCAGCAACTGCAAGTTCAACTGTTCCAACTTCATCTATATTTTTTGTGTATTCTTCAACTATTGCAATTTCTAAATTATCAAGACCTTCATATTCAGATTTCATTTCATCTGAAATTTTTTCAGCCTCCTCATAAGTATTTACATAGCTTTTGTTTTCGCCATTTACATTGATTGAGTATACTCTATACAATGTTGTTACTTCATTTGATAATGTATTTATTACTTCATCTTGATTTGCTGTATTTCTATTTGCTAAAATAAATTTATATGTTGGTTCTACATCTAAAGTTGCTAGAACCGCACATTCATGATTCAATTTTAAAACTTGTTCTTTTATAATTCTCTCTACTTCATTTTTACTTTTTACATAACCGATTGTTTCATCGCCAAGTTTTACTTCATATACTGGTTCAAACTTTATAAATATTGTTAACATTAATACAAACAATGCTATTATAAAAAGCACAAATATTTTTAGTATATCTTTTGTGCAATATTTTTTTCTATTGCTTAAAATAAAAATTCACTCTCCTTTTTCATAAGCGACAAGTCTTATTATAACATATATTTTATTCAAATGCAAATTTTTTATGCGTTAGCTTGCATTTTTTGCCTAAATGTGCTGAAAAAAGAGGGTTTGGAAGTAAAAAAAAGAAGCTTGTAGTCCATTAAATGGACTTTCAAACTTTCTTTTCTTAATTTTCTTCAAATTCTAATTTAGCACTTGATTTTAATGAAACAAAAGGACAGACTGCAATATTAAGACTATATGTGCTACACCCTACACTTCCATATTTATCACTCACATGTATTACATAACTGTTACCCTTGTATGATGCTGGAGATGCTAACCACATCCATTTATCTGAGCCAGGATTATATATTCCATTTGCAATACTAGCTGATACAATTGTATTATCAGCCAAATGTGTTCCATTATTTGTTGTATAATTATCCCCTAGTAAACTAATTTTATATCCATATTTATTGCCTTCCGTGTCAAATTTACATTCTAGTTTTAATGCATTATTTCCGTTCTTTGCCAATGTTGTTGGATTTTTCTCTAAATATAAATTATATGATTTTACATACATCTCTAAGCTTGGACTTCCTACTACATAATTTATATAATTTGATAAGTTTTTATCTTTCCAATTTTTCCATACTTCCGGATCAGTCAACCATGCCACAGCATTATCATTTGAACTATCTAATACTCCTGAATTTTTACTCCAATCTGGATTTAGTGCTTTCATTATTTTTAAATTATCTGATGATAAATGTTCGCTTGGTAAACTTATATTTTTTCCATCATTATCAGCTTTTAAATATATTGATTTCTTCTCACCAAAATCACCATCAAAGTCAATGTAAAATAGTCTATATACTGTACTTGTTCCATAATCTGTCGATGGACTTGCTGGTGTGTATTTAACTTCTTTTCCTAAATATTCACTTAAATTTTCTTTTGTTATTGTTTTTCCACCTATCACTACATTTTCGTTTACTTGCTGTTCTATATAATCTGGTATTGTACTATTTACTAGATAATTTTCCTCATTTATTCCACTAGTTGATTTTACTTTTGCTTCTTTTGCTTGAGTTATTAATCCATTTTCACCTAAAACTAAATTTACGCTTACACCTGCTAGAATTAATAAAACTACTATTGTTACTACGAGTGCAACCAATGTAATACCTGACTGTTTTTTATTTTTCATTTTTAAAGTTCCTTTCTTCTGTTTTTGTTAATTTATTGTAAATGTATTTCCATCTGAACTTTTTTTCAATATCACATCAGAATTTAGACAAACTACGGGGCGCACACCATATGAGTTGCTAAAGCTGTAGTTGGTCACGCAAGCGCTGCTATAGTACACATGGCGTACATAGTTGCTGCCATCGCTGCTAGGACAAGCTAGCCAGTAGCTGTAGCCATGGTTATAAAGTCCGTTTGCTTTATTAGTTGTTAATCCTCCTGTTATTGTTTGAGCATATCCAGTTCCTGATAGATCTGCTATTGTGACTGTTGTTCCTTCATATTTTCCATATGATGCTGCCAACATCTCTAGTGTTGGCCCGCCTATTGCCCAGTCTGCATTTTCTGTTTTATATGTTGTATTCCATACACTACTATCTAATAAGTATTCTGTTGCTTTCATGTTGTCGTCTGTACTTGTATAAATTACTGTTCCTGCTCCACTTGTTGATGGTGCATATGTTTTATTTAACCATCCTGCTTGTATTGCTGGATATTTTGTTTTAAAGCTATCATTTCCATCAAAATCACCTGTTCCGTTATAATTTGTTATTAATAATGCTTGACTTCCTACATTATCTCTTGTTATCAAATACACATTTCTTTCATCTGCATAAAATATTTCCCATGTGTGTCCATCTTGATAATTTGTTACTACTTTTCCATAATCGTCTACTGTTATTCCAGACGCATTAACTCCAGCTGTTTGTTTTATATAATATGATGCATTATTTAAATTTTCACCTTCCGCTTTTTCTGCCTCTAATGTTTTATCTTTTGCTTCTTTTGCTTGTGTTATTAATCCATTTTCACCTAATACCAAGTTTATACTAACACCTGCTAGAATTAGTAAAACTACTATTGTCACTACTAAAGCTACCAAAGTTATACCTGTTTGTTTTGTTTTTCTCATTTTAAAAAGTTCCTTTCTTCTGTTATTATTTTTGTAAATATTTTTCTTTTTTATTCGCTATTTTTACACAAATTGTTATGTATTTTACAAAAATTATATGTGGAACTCTCTAAATATTCCAGTGAGTATCATTCATACTAGTATAGTCATTTCCAGATAATACCTTTTCAAAAAAATATAATCCTTGCAACTGTTACATTACAAGAACTATTTTATTTCTTATTTAATTTTTTCTAAAACCTCTAAGAAAGCTTTTTTTCTAGGACCAATTTCATCTTTTTCTTCTGGAAGCAGTTCTGATAAAGTTTTATTTTCTCTTTCTGGTTCAAAATATTGGTCAAATCCAAACTTTCTATCGCCTCTACAACTGCACATTTTTCCACTAATACTTTCTTGCTTGCAAATCTCCTCTTCTCCATCTACATAAGCTATTGCAGACACCCAATGGGCTGTTTTTGATTTTGTTTTGCTTTCGTCAATAAGCTTTAATAGCATAGGATATAATTCTTCTGGTTTATCTGAATCTACATTTTCACCTGGACATAATTGCTCAATACATCTTTTGGTATATACCCCTGGATAGCCATCTAATGCATCAATTTCAATTCCTGAATCTTCAGCAATTACTGGCATTTTTAATTTTTCAGCCCAGTATCTTGCTTTAATTAATGCATTTTCCATAAATGTTTTTCCTGTTTCTTCTACTTGTTCAACGCCTTTTGCATTTTCTATATCATTTAGTCCAAGAATTTTTATGTTACTTGGAGCCATTCTTTGAATTTCTGCTTTCTTTTTTTGATTGCAACTTGCAAAAACAATTTCTTTCATTAGTCTTCTCCTAACTTTTTCATATTACTTATGACATTTATTTTACTATATTTTGATTTTCTTATCAATATAAAATTTGAAGTTTACAGGCATTTAACTCTTGCAAACTTCAATTTTATAATATTTAATTTATTGTGAAGGTATTTCCATCTGAACTTTTTTTCAATATCACATCAGACTTCAAACATACTACAGGTCTAGTACCATTTAGGCTACTATACTTACTTGGTCCTACAGAATTATCATTAGAAGATACAAAACGAATATAAGTATCACTTCCACTACCAGGACATGCCAACCAATAATAATATCCATGATTAAATATATTACTTTTAGATGTTCCTGATGTCATATCGTCATTTGTTGTTATGCTTCCAGTTGGATACAACTTATCATTATATTTATATCCGGTTTCATTTGGTATTGCTATTTCTATTGTTTTTTCTGTATAGATTTTATTATATGATGCCACAAATAATTCTAGTGTTGGTGCTCCTATTGCCCAATCTGCTTTTTCTGTTTTATATGTTGTATTCCAAACAGTACTATCTAGTAAATATTCTGTTGCTTTCATATTATCATAACTACTTGTATAATTTACCGTTCCTGCTCCACTTGCTGCTGGTGTATATGTTTTATTTAGCCAACCAGCTTGCACTGCTGGATACTTTGTCTTAAAATCATCACTTCCATCAAAATCACTTGTTCCATTATACCCACTATTATCAGCTACTGCTGTTGATAATGTTTGACTTCCTACATTATCTCTAGTTATTAAATATACATTTTGGTTATCTGCATAGAATATTTCCCATGTGTGTCCGTCTTGATAATTTGTTACTACTTTTCCGTAGTCATCTGCAGTTATTGTTTTTGCGTTTCCTGTTACTTCGTTAACTTGTGCATCTATATAATCTGGTATTGCACTATTTATTAGATAATTTTCCTCATTCATTCCACTTGCAGATTTTTCTTTTGCTTCTTTTGCTTGTGTTATTAGTCCATTCTCACCTAAAACTAAATTTATGCTTACACCTGCTAGAATTAATAAAACTACTATTGTTACTACGAGCGCAACTAATGTAATACCTGACTGTTTTTTATTTTTCATTTTAAAGGTTCCTTTCTTCTGTTCTTATTATTTTTGTACATAATTTAAAATTTATGCAAGTTATTTTACACAATTTATCATGTATTTAATTAAAAGTATATGTGGAACTTTTCAAATATTCCAGTGAGTGTTATTCACGCCAGTATATATTTTTCCAAATAATGCCATTCACAAATAAAAATAAACCTTGTGACAGTTACATCACAAAGTTTATTTTAATATTTTTATTTTACTTTTCTATTTTTCAAAGTTTTTAACTTCTTCTTCTATTTTGTTTGCAAATTCAGTAAGATCCATTTGGCCAACATCACCTTCGCCTCTTTTTCTTACTCCTACAGCGTTTGCTTCTTGCTCTTTATCTCCAACTACTAACATGTATGGAACTTTTTTTAGTTGAGCTTCACGAATTTTGTAGCCTATCTTTTCAGCTCTTGAATCTACTTCAACTCTTATTCCTTTTTGCTCTAGAACTTCTCTTACTTTTTCAGCATATTCTACATGTTTTTCTGAAATTGGAAGAACTTTTACCTGAACTGGTGCAAGCCATGTTGGGAAAGCTCCTTTTGTTTCTTCAATTAAGAATGCCATGAATCTATCTAAAGTTCCAAGTATTGCTCTATGAATTACAACTGGTCTATGCATTTCTCCATCTTCGCCAACATATTCAAGTTCAAATCTTTGTGGTAATAAGAAATCTAATTGGCAAGTTGAAACTGTTACATCATGTCCTATTGCAGATTTTAGTTGAACATCTAGCTTTGGTCCATAGAAAGCCGCTTCTCCTTCTGCCTCATAGAATGGAATTCCTATTTCTGTAAGAATTTCACGAAGTTCAGATTCTGCTTTTTCCCACATTTCATCATCATCAAAATATTTATGCTTATCATTTTTATCTCTTAAAGATAATCTGAATTCATAATTTTCAAATCCAAAGTCTTTGTAGACTTCAAGTATTAGTTTAACTACCTTAGCAACTTCTTCTTTTATTTGGTCAGGTCTTACGAATAAATGGGCATCATTTTGACACATTTGTCTAACTCTTTCAATTCCACAAACAGTTCCACTATCTTCAAATCTAAAGTCATGAGCAAGCTCACCTATTCTTATTGGTAAATCTTTATAAGAACGCATTTTGCTCTTATAAATTAACATGTGATGTGGACAGTTCATTGGTCTTAAAACTAATTCTTCATTATCCATTTTCATTACTGGGAACATGTCCTCTTTGTAGTGGTCCCAATGTCCTGATGTTTTATACAATGCAACATTTGCAAGTGATGGTGTATAAACATGTTTATATCCCATTTTTATTTCTTTATCTTGAATGTATCTTTCTAGTAATCTTCTTACTGTTGCACCATTTGGTAAATACATTGGAAGTCCTGAACCTACTAATTTATGTGTCATAAATAGCTCTAATTCTTTTCCAAGTCTTCTATGATCTCTTGCTTTTGCTTCCTCTAATGCTTGCAAATGTTCTTCTAACATACTTGCTTTAGGGAATGAAATTCCATAAATTCTTTGAAGCATTTTATTGTTTTCATTTCCTCTCCAATAAGCTCCTGCAACAGATAATATTTTTACACATTTAACTTTTCCTGTGCTCATTAAATGTGGACCTGCACATAAATCTACATATTCACCTTGTTTATAGAATGATAAAACTTCGTCTTCTGGTAAGTCTTCTATTAATTCTACCTTATAATCTTCTCCCGCATCTTTCATTAATTTGATAGCTTCATTTCTTGGAAGTTCAAATCTTGTTATTTCTAAATCTTCTTTTATGATTTTTTTCATCTCTTCTTCGATTTTTTCAAAGTCAGATTCTGAAAATCTATAGTCTGTGTCAAAGTCATAATAGAAACCGCCATCTATTGCTGGTCCTATTGCAAGTTTTACATCTTTATATAATCTTTTTATAGCTTGAGCCATTATGTGTGATGTTGTATGCCAATAAGCCTTTTTTCCATCTAGATCATCAAATGTTAAAATCTCTAATTTGCAGTCTTTTTCTACTTTAAATCTTAAATCTTCTACTTTTCCATCAACTCTTCCAGCCATTGCATTTCTTGCTAGACCTTCACTAATTGATTTTGCAATTTCAAGTACACTTAAGCCACTTTTAACTTCTCTTTTGCTTCCATCTTTTAATTCAATTGTAATCATTAAAAATCCTCCTTTTAAATTATTAGCCCCTATTAGAAACTGTGAAATTATATTTTCACAATTATGATTCAATTTTTTTGGCCAAGCATCTATTGGCATAAAAATTGAATTTTTAATTTAAAAATAAATGAACAATTTTAATTTGTATTATTCAAATTAATTGAGCTACTTCATTTTAAAATAATTTAATGCAATTAAAAATACACCCCACAAGTGCATTTTTTGCACTTAGGAGTGTAATATTATTTACACGGTTCCATCCTAATTTTTAACTTAATTTATATTACTCAGCTTATTGCCAAAGATTATTCTTTGTGGGGTAGTTTTTCAAATATGTTTTCCGTAGGTTAGCTTTCAGCCCATGACTAACTTCTCTTTCTTGGTAACCTTTATTTTACTTTGTCCCATAAGTAATTAATATTTACATTGTTTATAATAAACCTTTTTTTACTTTATGTCAATAGATTTTTCAAAATTCTATTCAATTCCAAAATTAACCATTTTTCTTGATAATTATATTGCAAATATATGTTTTGTTATGTTATAATGACTAATACAAAAATGGCATAGAAAGGAGAATTTTAGATGAATTCAGAAATAAATCAACAATTTATTGAAACAAAGCAAATATTATCTACAATTGATAAACCTCTTGGAATTGAATATGCTACATGGACTAAAAATAAAGCACTAATTAAATTTAATAAAGAACTGCCCAAATTTCCAATTACAACAAACTACATCTATTGGTGTAATTTAGGAATTAATATTGGAAGTGAACAAAATAAAATACGACCAGTTATAGTAACCAAAACTCAAAGAGAATCTACTATGTGTACTATAATTCCATTAACCTCTGAGCGAATGAATGATACTAGATGGTATCATATAGACTTAGAAAATCAAAATTCAACAGCATTAATTGAACAATTACGAAATGTAAGTAAATTAAGAATTCTTAATCCTTTAAGATTAAAAGGTAAATTAGTAAAAATTACTTTGAATGACTTTGAAAATATAAATATAGCAATTATAAATTACTATTCTTTAACAAAATTAAGATAAAATTTTCACAAAGCATTTGACTTTTTGTTATTATATGCTATAATTATATTTAATAATAACATTGTAATCCGTTGGAAACAGCGTAATCATTGTAATCCGATAGCTGAAAAGCTATCGTTTTTTATTTATATTTTATATTTTTTTGCATATAATATTATTACATTGTAATCCAGTATTTATTACTGAATTAAAAAATAGTTTTAAAACTATTTTCAGAGCGGTCTGATCAACTGCTCTTTTTTCTGCATATTTTTTGCAATTTTATATGCAGAAACAAAAATTACCTGCATACAATTTTAAATTATATGCAGATATTTTTTCATGTTTTATTTATTATTTTTCTGTATATCCAGGTTTTTCTAGTAATCTAAACATATTCTTTTTGTATTTTTCAACACCTGGTTGATTAAATGGATTTACTCCTAATATTTTTCCACTCATTGCACAAGCTAGTTCAAAGAAATAAATTAATTTTCCTAAATTTAATTCGTCTAATTTTTCCATTTCAATTAATATGTTTGGAACATCTCCTGCAACGTGTGCCTCTATTGTTCCTTCCATGGCTTTTTTGTTGATGTAGTCAATAGATTTTCCTGTTAAATAATTTAGTCCATCTAAATCATCCTCATCAAGACCTACTTTCATATCATTTTCAGGTGTATTTATTTTTATTACTGTTTCAAATAAATTTCTTCTTCCCTCTTGAATATATTGACCTAGTGAGTGTAAATCAGTTGTAAATTCTGCTCCTGTTGGGAAAATTCCTTTTTCATCTTTTCCTTCACTTTCACCATATAATTGTTTCCACCACTCTGTCATATAGTGCATTTTTGGTTCGTAATTTACTAATATTTCAATATTTTTGTCATTTCCATATAAAATATTTCTTGCAACAGCATATTTATAACATTCGTTATATTTTAAGCTACTATCATTATATTTTTCTCTTGCTTCTTTTGCTCCAAGCATTAATTTGTCAATATTTATTCCTGCTGCTGCTATTGGAAGAAGTCCAACTGCTGTTAGTACAGAATATCTACCACCAATATTGTCTGGAATTATAAATGTTTGATAATTTTCTTTTGTTGCAAGCTTCTTTAAAGCTCCTTTTTCTTTATCTGTTGTAACAAATATTCTTCCTCTTGCTTCTTTTAAATCATATTTTGCTTCTAGTAATTCTCTAAAAATTCTAAATGCTACTGCTGGCTCTGTTGTTGTTCCAGATTTTGATATTACATTTATAGAAAAGTCTTTGTCTTCTATTAACTCTATTACATCATGAATATAATTTGGACTTAAAGTATTTCCTACAAATATTATTTGAGGAGTTTTTCTTTTTTCTTTTCCTTGCATGTTATAGAAAGAATTTGTTAAACTCTCAATTACAGCTCTTGCTCCTAAATAAGAGCCACCTATTCCTATTACTAAAAGTACATCTGAGTCTTTTTGAATCTTCTTAGCAGCTTTCTTTATTCTTTCAAATTCTTCTTTATCATAGTTTTCTGGTAAGTCTATCCATCCTAAAAATTCATCTTCATTATTTTTATTTGCTTGTAATTCTTCATGAATTTCTTTTACTTTTTTGCTATATTCTTGTATTTCTTTTGCATCTATTCCTGTGTTTTTTAAATCTAATTTTAAGTTTTCCATAATATTACTCCTTTGCTTTTTTCTTATAATATATACTAAATTACCAATATATTCAACAAAAATAAAAAAACTTTGATCTATATTTATATATAAACCAAAATTTTAAATTTTAATATTTATAATTTTTTAAATTACTCATGCTTTTTATTAGTAATTGGTCACCTTTTGATGTAGATAATGAATCAACACTCATATTTATTGTACATCCAGTTGCAACAGAAGTTGCAAGAACATCATTTGAAGTTGCTCTTTCATCATTTATTACAGTATATTTATCTGTTTTATAATCATAAATTTCAATACTGTTTCTATAATTTACTATTGCATAAGAAAGTGGTGATACTTGAAATTCCTCAGAGCCAACAGTAATTGTTGTTGCATCTAGGAAAAAGTATAAATCTTTTCCATCATATAAGATATCACCAGTTACTTCTGTTTCGTTCTTTTTATTGAATTTTTTGATTTTTGCTGCATAGTTTTCTTCAATAACATTAGTAAATCTTTCTAATTTGTATATTCCATCTTCTGGAATTATAAGTTCCATTTCAGCAGGAAGAACTACTTTTCCTAATACATTTTTATAATAGATTGGTGTAGAATCTAAATATACTATTTTTCCATCTTCTAGTGTTAGTTTTGAGTCAGTTTCGTTTTGCTCAATTTTCATATTACCAGAATATTCTTGTCTTACACCAAAGAAATATTGATAATAATCTTCACCAGATAAGTCTATTTTGTTTTGATTTGCAGATATTACACTATATATTATATATATAATAAGCACAAAAGCTACTATTGCTGCAACAAGGCCAATTCTAATCGCCCTATCACTAGCCTTTAATTTCTTTACTTTCTTTTTGCTTGTTGTTGTTTGCTTTTTTTGCACCATTCTTCTTAGCCCTTCCTTTCTTGAAGTCCTTATTTACTCTGTCTTCTGATACTAAATCAACATCTCTTAAAAATAGATATGTGATAAGCATTAGTGAGAATACTATTAAGCAAGTTTTAATCATTAGTATTAAACTAGAATATGCCACTTCTGCTAAATAGTTATCCATTACATGTGCTAAATATATCATTACTATTTGTATTGCTGTACATATAATTTGATATATTATTCTTTTATGTGATAAAATCAAATTTATTACTGTTAGAATGATGAGCATTATAAAACATACTCGTATTTCAAAATCATTCGTAGATATTATAGCATATATTGCTAGAAATGTCTTTAGTATAACTATAGAAAGTTTGATTATATCTACATTTTTTAATCTTAAAAATAATCCATAAAAGAATATTTTTGATTTTTTATCTTGTCTAAAGTTTCTTATAGCTACATATCCAAACACACCTAGTGCAAAGACTAATACCAAAAATGATATCAGTAGCCATCTAGATTCTTGTATATAATATAATACTAATTCCATATTTTATGTTCTAAACCTTTCTATATTACTCTTCTGATTCTGAATAAAATAAATTAAATTTATTATGCTTATGCATAAAATATCCCTTTAAATTTTTCATACTAACAGTTGTATCATTTCTACCTATTTCGATTTCGCCTTCTATTTCGCCTATAATTGGTAAATAATCTTTCATTATTATTAAGTTATATTGCTTACTAACAATTTTGATGAAGTTGACGTCATCAAAAGTTCTGACGTCACCATCAATATTTAGTAATTGAACTACAATGTTCTCTTCAGTATTATTCTTCATTTAAACTACCCCTATATAATAAAGTACTTTCGTCAACATCATCATATTTTCCTTCAAGAATATCTGATACATCTTGAAGTGTATCTTTTATATTAACCATTTTTCCAGGTTTACCAGTATAGTTCTCTGAAACAAATAGTGGCTGTGTAAAGTAATTTCTCAACTTTCTTGAACGATAGAATATCATTTTATCTTCATCTGATAACTCGTCTATACCCAAAACAGCAATGATTTCTTCTAGTTCTTCATATCTTGTTAAGTAAGCTAAAACTTGTCTTACTAATTTATAATGTTTTAGTCCTATTTTTTCTGGGTCAATTCCCTTACTTGTAGACTTGAACACATTTATAGCAGGATATAAACCTTTTTCAGCAACCTTTCTGTCTAAAACTATTTGACCGTCTAAGTGAGTCATAACAGTTTGAACAGCATCATCATTGATATCATCAGCTGGTATATATATAGCTTGGAAAGATGTTATAGAACCACCTTCTACTGAGTTTATTCTTTCCTCTATTTCATTTACATCAGATACCATTGTTGTTGGATAACCATTTTCTACTGGTATTCTTTTTAATTCAGTTGAAATTTCTGATTGAGCTTGTACAAATCTGTATATATTATCAATAAACAATAATACATCTTGATTTTTTTCGTCTCTTAAGTATTCAGCAAGTGTTAAACCACTATATATAGCTTTTGAACGAGAGCATGAGCTATCACCCATTTGTCCAAATACCATTGACATTTTGTCAAGCAAGTCTGATTCTTTCATTTCTTGGTATAGTTCTTGTCCTTCACGAGAACGCTCACCAACACCAACAAAAACCGCATTTGAATTGAATTTTTTATAAATATTATTTATTAACTCTTTTATTAAAACTGTTTTTCCAACTCCGGCACCTCCAATTAGTCCCATTTTGTAACCTTTTTGTAGTGGTGCAAAGAAGTCAATTACTTTTATTCCAGTCCAAAGCAAGTCACCATTTATGTCTATATCTTTTATTGATAATTTTTTATCGTAAACATTTCTTGTCTTGCCAGCTTTTACTTTGCCTTGATTATCTATTGGATCTCCATAAGAATTAAACATTCTTCCTAATATTTTAGGTGAATATTCTATTTGCAAACCTCCTGGTGCTACAGATAAATCAATGCCTTTTTTGATACCATGAACACTTTCAAATGGTATACAAGTAGCTATATCAGAACTAATTTCTACTACTTCAAATCTATGCAAGTTATTTTCTTCATCCTCATAGGTTAAAATATCTTTTATTTTAACGTCATTATCATTTAGTAAAACTTTTATATTTAAGTCTGATACTCCTATGATTTTTCCAATACTTTTACCTTCCATTTATTTATCTTCCTCTCTCTTCCTAAGATTACTTATCATTTAAGTTCATCTTATTAATGTTATCTAGTTGTTTCTTTAAGTTCTTTGCTTGTCTTTCTTTACGCTCTTCTCTAGTTTTTTCTTCTTCAATTTCATCAATCTTTTTTAGTGATTCTTTTGTTATCATTTGTCTCATTATGTTTTCAGAAGCATAACTATTTTCAACAGCAACTTTTATTTCATATCCTAAGTATAATGCAACTACATTTAATAATATACTATTTATATTTCCTTCGACAGCAAAGTCATCTTGATAATCTTCTGGATTTCCATTAGTTTTATCAAGTGGTAAGATTTTTTGTTTTACTCTTTCTATTCTACTTACATTGTAATAATGGTTATATATTAAATTTATGCTTTTATATTTTTTATCTCTTATACTTTCAAACATTATTCTGTTTATTTCACCACTGCTTTGAAAGTACTCATCTTTTGACATTGATAAAATTACATTATCATAAGTTTTATCTTTTATAATTTTTTTACCAATTATTATTTTGTCATCATTAGTATCTTTTTTTAGCATTTCTGTAATGTTTGAATTAAAGCTTCCACAAAATCCTAAATCATTTGCTATATAAATGTTTAATTCTTTACCATTATTGTTCATTTGAATAGATTTTTTATCTAGTATCATATTGCTGTTATTTAGAATATTATCAATAAATTCTCTTACTGATTGCTCATATCCTGAATATTTTTCAGCCTTTTTTTTAGAAGAGTCAACTCTTAATAGTGAATGAAAGTTCATAACTTTTACTACACTTTTTATTCTCATTTATTTGCCTCCTCTCTTTATTCTGCAAAATCTTCAAATCTTTCTATTATTTCATCATTTGAAAGTGGATCAAATTTTTCTTGTCTTAGTAACATTTCAATTTTCTTTCCTTCTTTCAATTTTTCTTTTAATTCATCACTTAATTCATCTGTATTTGCAAGTTCATATACATCTCTTGTTTCTAGGTAATTTAGTAATTTCATTCTTACTGTTGCACCTAATTTTTTAATTTCTGCATTCTGAACTGCACCACCAAGTCTTGATACTGAAATTCCGTAATCAATAGCTGGCTTTTGTCCTTTTAAGAATGATTTATTTGATAAAACTATTTGTCCATCTGTTATAGAAATTATATTTGTAGAAATATAGTCTGTTATATCTCCACCTTTTGTTTCAACTATTGGAAGTACTGTTATAGAACCGCCATTTTTATGTTGACAACCTTTTTCAAGAAGTCTTGAGTGTGTATAGAATATATCAGCTGGATAAGCTTCTCTACCAGGTGTTTTATTTGATGTTAAACTTATTTCCCTGTATATTTCAGCATGTCTTTTTAAATCATCTATTACAACTAATACATCTTTTCCTTTTTCCATATATTCTTCTGCAATTGACATACCAACATAAGGAATTAAGCTTATAACTGGAGTTTTATCATCATTTGTTGCAACAACCATTATTGTATAACTTAATGCATTTCTTTTTAATAGCTCATTATAAATTGATTTAATTTCCTTTTTAGTTTTACCAACTGCTACATAAATACATATCATTTGACCATTTTTATCAGGCTTTACTCTTCCTTGGTTTACTATTGTATCTAATGCAATTTGGGTTTTACCAGTTCTTTTATCACCTATTATTAACTGTCTTTGTCCTTTTCCTATTGGGTATATTAAATCTATACCTGCAATTCCTGTAAGAAGAGGTCTACATACTGCAGTTCTGTCAATTATTGGAACATTTGGCTTTTCAATATCTATATATTTGAAGTTTGCAAAAGGTTTTCCTGACAATTGATCCCTTCCAAATATATCTGTTATTCTTCCCATTGAATCTTCTGAGAAGATTGCTCTAAATAGTTCACCTGTTGAGTTAACAACATCGCCTATTTCTATTTTTCTATTTTCGCTTACTATAGCTATACTTACAGAATTTTCATATATGGCATTTACATATCCCATACCTTTTTCCATTATTGTAACTTTTTCAAAGTACATTACATTTTCAAGGCCTGATACTTCTATAATATAGTCTTTTATCTTTATAACTTTTCCTGAATCAAAAATATTGTTTTTTGATTTAATTTTTTCAACTTTTTCATTAACAAGATTCGTTATATGTGTTTCCATTTACTTTTTATCCTTCCTTTTATATACTATAATCATAAATTTTATCCCTATATTTTATAATGATGCCTTCTGA
This sequence comes from uncultured Clostridia bacterium, assembly GCA_934167095.1. GTDB lineage: Bacteria > Bacillota > Clostridia > TANB77 > CAG-508 > CAG-245. The sequence continues at coordinate 100,591 of CAKPKE010000003.1, read as the reverse complement.
CATATTATTATAAGGTTTTACAACTATGTCTGTATCTATTAAGTCATATCTACTTTCAGTATTATTTGTATAAATATATACAATTGGTTCAATTTGCGCAAGTCTTGCATCCATTTTTTTAATAAAAGTTCTTATATTAAATTCTGGATCCAATTTTGCATTTTCAAAATCGATTGTTTTCTTTTCTTTTGCAGTTAATACTTCATCTAATACTTGAATTTGCTCATTTGGTTCTAGTGTAAGAATGCTATAAATTGCTTCTTCGTCAAATTTATCTCTGATTTTCTTTAGCTCTTTATATTCTTTTTCTTCTTTTTGATCTCTATGTTCTGCAATAAATTCTTTTATTATTTTTTCATTATTAACAGTAAATATTCTCTTTACTTCTTTATAATTACTAAAGAATTGTGTTTCTCTATATTCAGGTACCGCTAAATTATATTTTACTTCTTGTTGTTCTGGCACATAAACATCTTCTACACCATAATCACTATCAACCTGTCTTTGCTTTTGTTTTCTTTTATTTTCTAAGTTTACAAATTCAGCTTCATCTGTATCATCATTATAGCTTACAATATTTTTATTTGCTTCTTTTATTTCTTCTATCTTTGTTTGTATATTATTTAATTTTGACTGTTTTTCAACTAAAAGATAATCATAATCTTGCATTTTGTTTACGAAATATTTTTTAGCATTGTCGTCCATTCTCTTTATTATATTCTTGAAAAGGATAAATACAAACACAAGCATAATTGCAATTAGTATTACTGCTACAATTATTAAACTTAACATATTTTTTTCCTTTCATAATTTTAACATTAGTATTATTACATTTAGCCTATATTAACTAAAAGTATTTTACTTTTAAGAAAATATAGGCTCATAGATTTTATGCTACTAATGGATTATAGAAAAGAAGTAAGAATGTAAATGCAAATAGTATTAGTAAGAATATTGCTAAAACTATTAATATAGTCATAACAGCATGTGTTATATCGCTTTTTGTTTCTGGGTTTCTTCCAACAGCTTCTGCAACTTTTGAACCTAGTATTCCTAATCCTATTCCCATTCCTAAAAATGCCATTCCTATCATCAATCCTATACAGTTTAATGATGCTACTAAAATCTCTCCATTGTTCATTTTAATTTATTCCTTTCTGATATTTAATAATTTATTATTTTTGCACTTAAGTACTTATTTATTTCTTGTCCATTATAATTTAAGTTTTGTAGTTCTATTTTTACAGAACCATTTTGGGTTTTATATCCATTTGGTATATTAAAACTTCCTGTTAATCCACCATTTGCAGCTTTTGCTAATGCATCATCATTTAATATAATTTCTTGCTCTGCTACATCTGAATTATTAGCATATACAACAAGTTTTACTCCTGAATCATATACAAATTCGCTATCTAATTTTACATTGTAATAAATTTTGCTTGTTGATACTTTTGTTATTGCAATACTTTCAACTGGTGCTTTTGTTCTGGTTGTTAATGTATCTTCTATTTTTTCGTCAACTTTTGAATCTGAATATACTGTTCTGTAACCAATATCTATATAATAATTTGATGTTGGTTGAAGTCCTGTAATTCTGTAAGAAGTTTCTTGTTTATTTAAAGCTATGTTGTATGGCTCTATATCATCTCCAGATACTCTTAAATAAACTACATTATACTTGCTTTCTGGATCTGTTACAGCATAATTTACATCTACGTAAGTTACTCCAGAATTTAAACTGTTTAGCTTTATGCTTCTTGCAAGTGTTGAATCATCTTTCTTACCACTATTTCCATTGTAAATACTATCAAATCCAGCAGCAACATCTTTTATCCAGTTATTTAATCTATCTACCCAAGTGGTATCAACTTTTGTTGTACCACCTGAGCCACCATTTACTATTGTTGTTGATGAATTATTATTTACTGTTGATGAATTATTTATTGTTTGTCCGCCATTGTTATCTGCAATTTGAGTGTCTTTTTCTTCATTTTTTTCTTCATCCTTTTCTTTCTCTATATGGACATATTCATTTGTACTTCCTAATATTTTCTTTAGATTTATAGCTGCCTCTTCTGTTTTGTATGTAAGTTTTTCATTTGCTACATCAAAATCAAAATCACTTGTACTTATAACCATTTCATTAATTGTTTTTGCATCTATTTCATTATTTAATAATTGTGCATTTCCTAATCTATCTACTATTACTATTAAATAGTTTTTAGTAGAAAATGAACCTGTACTATTTTCAATATTTGGTGCTATTATTAAATACTTTCTGTCTTCTATTTTATAAAATTTACATTCATTAGTGCCATTGATTGCAGTGTAATCAGTTATTTTTGCCACATTTCCACCTTCTGAAACCTGATAGAAATCACCAAATAAACTTAACGCATTTCTACTTTTATCAAATGCTACAGAATATTTGCCTAAGTTATATTCCTTTTTAGTTTCATTTTCTTTAAGATAGTAATTGCCATTCCATTTCTTAGATACAACTGCCGTATTTTCTAATTCTATATAGTTATAATTATTGTCATATATAGCTGTCGAACTTGAAATTTCATGGTCTTCTTGTGCATTTGACAATACCAAGATTACCGCTCCTGCAAGAATTAACATTATTACTATTACGATAATTGTAAATACTGTAAAATTAACTTTGTTTCCTGCTGCTAAGTTTCTCAAAAGGGTTCACCTCCTCTTCTTCAATTTATTCTACTCTTGATTTCCATACATATATGCTGTATTTTGAATTGTTCCTACCAGTGTATTTCCTACATACATATTCATTGTAATTGTATATGTACCATCTGTATAGAATACTGCAGGTAATACTGTTTCATAATATACAACTTGATTTACTAAATCTTCTTTTCTTTCCCAAACTGGTGCAAATTCACCATTTTGAGTTTGCATATTTGACAAGTTATACAATGTGTATTTCATTTTATTTATCTTTTCTATATTATAATAACTATCATAGAAACGCATTGTACATTTACCTTTATCTTGCACTATTATGATACTTCCTAATGCAACATCTTCATCATTATCAATTTTATCCATTTTATATGATTCTGTATGATCTTCTAATTTCGAATTATTTTCTCTATCATATTTCATTTCTATAACCGCAACATATCCATATTGTCTATAGTTTACATCTATATTTTGTACATATATTGCAAAGTTTGTAGCTTGTGTTTGAATATCAAATGTATTATCTGTTACTGCATTTCCACCATAAGGTGCATCATATATTGCAATTCTGTTTTGTTCTGAATAGTCTGGTGTTGTGCCTGTATATCTATATACTTTTATTTGATATTGTCCATAATTGTTTCCATATATTAATGCATCTTTATCAGATATTGTAACTAATATTTTAATATAGTCTTTATTTGACTTTGTTCCTTGTTCTGCATATTGCTCTCTTTTCATTGAAAGACCAATTTTTGGATCATTTAATGTTTTAGCTGTAAATTCAAAACTTTCAGTATCTAATTCCACTTTTCTTCCTTCATAAGTTACCATTGGCGTGATTTTTAATGTATAATTTTCACCCATTTTAAACTTATTAATAGATGGTTTAATTGATACTTTTTCCTCAATTGAACTAAATTGTACTTCTGTATTGTAATTTGGATTTGTTACAATTAAGTTTCCATCATCATCAATTGAGTAATTTGCATTTTTATTTAAGTTTTTAATATTATCCTCTGTAAGTTTTACAACAGCTCCATCTTTATCTACAAATGAATATTTTGTAAATTCATACATATTTGATCTTGCTTGAGTTACTTTATAATTTATATCAAAATATTTTTCTTGATAACTTACTGCTTGGTAATCAACCGTTATATTACTTATTCCTATTGTTGCTAAAGTTTCAAATGTATAAACTTTTCCAACCTCTTTTGTGTCTATATCATAAGTATATACTTCTCTGCCACCATCTGTATATTTAAATCTTATATGATAATATTCTGCTGGTGATAGATTGTCTATTACTAAATCTGAATTAAAATCACTTAGTTGGAATACTTTTGTTATAACCTTTGAACTTTCCCAATTTGGCTCTTCATCTTTATTTTTAGAATGCCACATTTCAACAGTTATTCCACCTGTTATATTCACACTTGCTGGTTTATATAATTTTACTGAAAGGTCTGCTTTTGTGATACTTGTGTCTATGTTATTAATTTTTATTCCAGCTCTTAAACTATCAATTCTTATTTTTCTTCCAGTTCCTTTACTTTCTGTTGAAGCAATTTCCCTTTGTACTAATATATTGTCATCTTGCTTTAATCCAGATTCACTATATAGTAGAGATACTGCAGTTCCTTCTTTATTATTGTTTATTTCTGATACTGTTGTAATTTTTAATCTTGCATCTGCTTCATTTGCAGAGAACTCATATTTGAATATGTTACCATATATATTTGTTGCTTTGTCAAATTTTCCTTTTGTATATTTGTAATATGTTCCTTTTGTATCAGTATAAGCTGAATATTGATAACCGTTTACTGGCTCAAATCCTATAACACCATCATCATAATAGTATTGAATGCTTAGTTCTGCTGATTTTCCTATAAATTTATCAAAATTGCTGTTATTTGTTGCAAGTTCTAGTAAATCTACATTTGCATAGTATCCATTTGATGTATATACATTAATTAACTTACTTGTCATTACTTCTTCAGAACCAGAAAGTTTAAATGATGCTTTTATTGCAGCAAGCCTTTCAACATAATTGCCTGCAAATTTTATTTGTATTGTATTTGGCGAAACATCATTATCGTATGCAATACTTTCTACTCCAATACTATTTCCATCTATTACACCTTCAAATTTTTGACTTATCATTGTCACAGTTTGGTATACTGACGATTTTACTTTGTTTACATTTTTGTTATATGTCAATGCATAAGTTACATCTTTTTCTGGTATTGTTATTGTAATTTCATGATTCTTTCCATCTGGTTCAACACCTATATCTGATTGTTGTATATAACTATTAATTAATAATGTTAAATAAGTTTCTTCTCTATTTGAGTTTTCTGGATATTGAAGTGCAGCATCAACATCTTTACAAGAATATCTATATGTTACTTCACTATCTGTTGAATTTAATGGATACATTACAAATATTGGCTCTTGTTTATTAACATAGCTTATTTGTTGTGTCATCATTGATGCTTTTGTATATGTTACACTATCTGTAGATTCAGATATTGGCCATACATCTCCATTGTCATAAGTTAATGTAAATGAAAATTGATATGCATTACCTCTATATAATTTTCCTGTTTCATTATCTTTTTCAACAGTTTCTGTTGTTCCATATTGAATTGGAACTGTCCATGCTGGCATTTTTTCTTGATTTGTTACAGGCAAAGTTTGTTGTAATTGTATATTTTCCCCTGTTTCTGGATCAATTTTAGGTTTTCCTGTTGTTTCATCTACTTCATAGATTGGATTACCCTTAGAATCCCATACATAATAAGTTATGCTTGTTATATCTAGTGTTCCTGTGTTTACAAGTGGTGTTGAAACTCTTATTGCAACTCCTGTATTATCTAATAAATTATCGTCTTTTTCTATTTTATAATTAGGTGCTTGTGCATTTGTTATTAATGTTGCCTTTGGTCTTTGAGCATCTGTTGGTTCTCCGTTTTTTGAACCTACACCCTTAACTAAAATATATGTTGCAGAATATGTTTCTTTAGTACCATCATTTGTATATGTCGTATTTCCTACATTTTCATTAGTGTTATCAACAGGTGCCTGAATTGGAATTTTGTTATTATACTGAGTTCCATCTATTGTTGCTGTTACAACAACTTGGTACCAAGCTTGTTGATAATCTTTTTCATATCCTCCACCTATTAATGAAGGTCTTATTCTTAAAGTATTATCAAATAATAATGATTGTAAGCTTGTTACTTCTGTTGCATTTTCATCTTTTACCACATTGTTTTTTAATTGGTCATAATTTAAATTTGTTATTGTCTTTGAGAATGATTGTGTATCTCCTGTGTTTATATCTCCAGAGCCTTCATAAACTTTTACATCTAAGCTTGTTAAACTTTCCCTTGAAGCTATTGAATCAGAGCTTAATTTTAAATCTACTGTAAATGCATTTTGACTTGGAGCATTTTCTGGTACTGATAAATTTGCAATAATCGGTGTATACGTATTTGTTGTAACCATACTACTTCCTATGTAAGCATTTTTGTATCCACCATCTTCAGACATTTCGTCTTGTAAATCTACTGTTCCATATACTGAGAATGTATATGTTGTTGCTGTTTTTAATCCATTGAAATCGTTTCCTTCTCTTCCTAGGTCAACACTTATTCTAATTACGGTATTTCCATCTTGATCTGTTGTTTTTCCATATTGTGTTCCTTCACCATCTGTATACATTCCTAAAGATGTTATTTTTACAAGTTCTGTTGTTTGAATAACGTCACTATAATAATTTACAATTAAAGGATTATTTTTATCTACAACTACTGTATTTTCATTATCTATAATGTCCAAAACACCTTTTATTTCAGTTGTATCATAATTATTATTTGTTATTTTTGTAAATCTTACTGTTGGAAATTTCTTTCCTGTTAATGAAAATACGCCAGTTATTGTGCTTTCTATATCAACATATTTTTCATTATCATAAGTTGTTGCAACTACTTTAAATCCATAGTTCTTTTCTCTTACTATCTTACTATCATCTGAATTTCCAACTGGTACTTGTACGCTTTTTTCTGTTGTTTGCTCTTGGTACACTGGATTTTTCACATCATAGGTTGTTTCATATAAGCCTTCATCATTTAATATTCTATCATATAGAAATACATTGTAATTATATGATTGAATTGCATTATCTTTATCTGTTATTTTATCAATATTTAATGTGAATATTCCATCTCTTTTGTTTATTGAGAATGATAATTCATCAATGCTTGCTTTTTCTTTTAAAGTTTTGCAGTTATAAAGTATTTGCCAACTTTCTCCATCTTGAAGAGCTCCATTATACTTTACATTTGCTACTTTAACTATATAGTCTGTATTTGATGTAAGTCCTGTAAATTCTATTTCTTCAATTCCACCACTATTTTGTACTGTTCTATTTTGGTTTATTATTTCATTTCCATCTTTGTCTAATAAGTATAATATTGCACTTTCAACATTCTCATCTTTAAAGTTTAAGTTAAATGTCATTGAATTTGCTGTGTAATATGCTTTACTTATTTCAATTCCCATAGAACCTGTTACAAAAGTTTTATATAAGAAATTTTTGTTATATATATTATCATTTAAAGTATATGTTGCATTTACTATTACAGAATAACTTGTATCTGGTGTTAAAGTTTGTACATCTAATGGAATACTAAATGTTCCATAAGATTCTTCTTCTAGATATACAACTTTTCCTGTTGCATTATTTAATATTTTTACTGTTATGTTATCATTTTTTGAAAGTAGGTCTTCTTCATCTTTAATTTGAATTGTACCTTTTACTCCAACTGCAGATATTTCCATGTTGTCTAGTCTTACTTCTGGCTCTGTTTGAGTTACTGTTTCATCTACTTTTGTTTCTGTATTTGAAACAAACTCATAAACAATATTCATAGGTTCAACATTAAACATTATTTCATTGTTTCCACTGCTTCCTGTAGTTCCGTTTCCACCAACTACTGTTGTACTTCCATTGTTATTTGTTGTAGTTGATGAAGATGTACTTCCTCCTGTAGTATTATTTGCTTCTGTGTTACTTTCTGTATTAGTATCTTCTTTGTTTTCTTCTTCATCCATATCAATTAATGTGACGTTATCGTTTGAATCTATGACCATATTTTCAAGAGTCATTTTATTTTCGCCATTTACACTAATTATTTTTGTTCCTAGATTTAACTTTACTCCATCTCCTAATTCTATAAATGAATCAGATGAAATTGTTTGATAACTAAACTCTTGATTATATATTTTTACAACTTCATTATCAGAATATTCAACTTCTACAAAACCTTCTACATCTTTAGTATTTCCATTGCTTAAAGTTACTTTCATACTATTTGCAAGTATTAAGTATTTATTTGCAGATATTTTCCATATACCTTCTGCGAAAGATACATCTTCCTTTAAGTTTTGTACTGTATATCTTGTAGATATCTTTTTTATTTCTTTATTTGCTGGAACATTGTAATATACTATTGGATCATCATTAATCTTGCTTAAGTCTAATAAAACACCACCTTGTAATGATGTTATATTTCCACTAGTATAATGTATAAAGTTATCATTATTTAGTGTAACTTTTGTTCCTTCTGTATCATTAAATACTATCTGATTATCATAGCTAGTTGTGTATTTTTCATTTTCTGAAAAGTAATATCTATCAGATGATCCATTTAAAATGTATCCTGATTCACTAAATTCTAGTTGCTTGCCTTTTTGTACATTTATGACAGAAAAAGTCAAAACAGTGCATAATATTACTCCAATCAATATAAAAAATGCAATATACTTTTTCATAGTTTCTCTCTCCTTGTATTTTTGTTCAAAATTCTTCTTTTATAGCTTATCATAATGGTTTTCAAATTTCAATACGCTTTTTTAGAGGTTTTTGTTTACTATATTTTCCAGTAGCTGTAGCTTAGTATTTTCAGTGTTTTCAAGAGTTTTATTATATTTTTTATCTTTATTATTTTTTTATTTCATTTTTATTACAAAAAAATTACACTGCTATTTTTTTGCAGTGTAATTTTTGTTTATTTATTGCTCTTTTTATACATTACTATTAAGGCTCCAATAATAGCAATTACTATTACTATTATCAATATTGTTCCTATGTTTTGAATACCTTTTTTACCTACTGATAAGTTATTATAATAATTTATCAATTCTGGATTTTTATTTATTTTTGCATTTTCTGTTGTTAATTTTGAAGTTGAAGTGTCTAATATTTCGTCTTCACTATATACAACATAATCTTGATTGCTTGCATCATAAGATGCTATATAGCCCATATTTGAATTGCCAGAATTTTGAGTGCCTTTGTCAGGTATATCAACACTTGTTCCTGTATTATTTGTATTAATATCTATATTAGAAATATCTGTAGAATTTCCATCTGCCGACATATCTATTTCAACGGTTGTATTTCCAGAAATATCAGTTGTAGCATCATCTATTGATTTTTTCTCTAATTTTTGTATTAATTCTTGAGCCTTTTCATAATCTTCTTTACTTGTTTTATAAGCAATTTTTTCTTCATTTAAGTTCTTGAATAAGTAACTTATAAAATTAGTTGAAGCATCTTCATTTACTCCATTATCATACAATTCTTCACCTGTTAAATAATCAAATCCATATACATTTCCATTTGATGAATAAATTAATACAGCTGTACTGTTTGAATTTACATTATTTGTCATTTGAACAATTTTTTCATTTTTGAATTTTTCAGGATATTTTATTTGTGTTAGTAAGTTATATATTGTTCCATCTGTTCCAAGTGTTGCCTCATATTGTTTTCCATTATTTGTATCAATTATTACAGAAGTTCCAACACTTGAAATATTTCCGTCAATTACATACAATTTACCTTTCTTCACAAATATTTGTCCATCCTTGTATATTGATGTTCCATCTTGGCTTGTTACTTTTGAGCAATGATAGAAGGTTTGTACATTTTTACCTGATACCTCAGCTTCAGCAATAGGCGTTAACTCAGATAGTTGTTTTATTCCTTTATTTGTGCTTCCAGTTTGTGTCATTGTGGTTATATCAAATATATTTCCATCTATATCTAGTACTTTGTTATTATATAAATTTACAAAGTTTCCTTCAATTTGCTTTTTGTTAGAATTTAGCTTGCCATCACGTAAATAGAAGTATTCATCTCCAGTTATTGATAGCATATTTTTTAGTTCATTTGCTGAAAATTCTTTTGTTTCCCAATAATTTGAATTTAACACTTTTATTGTTATTGGAGTATTAAAGTCATATTCAAATGTATATACTCTTTGTTTTATATTTTGCTTTTCGCTTATAATTTCTCCATTTGAACTTATTGCAAATGACGCATTACCGCTAATATTACTAAATTCAACATTAATTTTGTTTACGTCCACTGGATATACATACATATTTGGTAAATCTTCAATTGGAATCGAATCATCGTCTTCATCAAAATATGCAACTGGCATTATTGAAGCACTCATTGCTAATGTTTCAATATTATTGTCATCATAACTTAATGCATAAGTATCATATAAGTATACTGTTGGCGATGTAAATTCTATTGTTCTATTTGGAACAGCTACATAATTTGTAGTTATTCCTAAATTTGACCAGTATAAATCTGCCGATTGAGAAGTTTTTAATTTTGGTAAATATCCTGCTCGATATTCGTAATGACTCGAACCAAAATTTAATCCTTCTGTTGCAACGCCTACACTTCTTACATACACTTTTTTGTATTCGCCTGTTGGTTCACCAGTTTCTTCATCTTTTATAGGAATAAATGCATATTTCTTTTCATAAATAACTTTATTCATTGTATATGTTACAACTTTACTTAGTTCATCACTAGTTATTAGCATATATCTTGCTTTAGTTTTATCTAAGTCTTCATCATCTGTAACAATAGGTAATGTATCTCTTACAGTATAATCATAAATTCCTGCAATTTGAGTTGGAGCATCAAGTAAGCTACAGCTTAATACATTTCCATTGTATACAAATGTGTTATTCATGTATACAGCTTGCATCATTCCATATTCACCGTTTGTTTCAATATATGAAACACCCATATCAGCATGAGAACCTGTAGTTGCATAAACGTCTGTTACAATTAAGTTACATTCAATATTACTAAACCTATAGTTTCCGTCATATTTAATTGGCTTGTTTGCAGCTCCAATCAGACCTCCTGCATATTCTTTTGTTGTTACTCTTATTCCATCTTGAGTATTCATTATAATGTTATCTTTTATTGTAGCTTTATATTGAATACTGTTTAATTTATTATTTTGATAATATCCAACAATTCCTCCTACAGTTGCTGAAGTTGCTGTTACCGAAGTATTTATAACATTACAGAATTGTAGATTTCCTATTTCTAGTACACCTGTTATTCCGCCTACTTTAGTATCACCTTGTACTGTTGAATTTTCAATGTATGAATGCCATAAGTAATATCCATCTGATCTTAAGTAACTTGAATTTGTTCCTGTATATCCTGTATAATATCCTGTTATACCACCTACATAAGTACCTGTTCCTGTTACTGTTGTTCCATTTATTACTGCTGCTCCATAAATAGTTCCTCTTTGATTTCCAACTGCACCACCAACATAAGAGCCTCCTCTTAATGTTACGTTTGATACTCTTACACCTCTTACTGTATAGTTATCACTATTAGAAATAGCTGTATTTGTGTATTCAGAATGTCCAATTGCTCCACCTGCATAATTTCCTGTAGCTGTTACTTGGCAATCAGATACATTTAGTATTTTAGCTCTTGCATTAGTCCATCCTATAGAACCTCCAACACAATTTCTACCACTTATAAGTTGATCAGTTCCTGTTGAAGTAAAGTTTTCGCAACTTGTATTGTAGTAATTTACTTGTCCTATGTTTCCACCTACATAATCTATTCCTCTTATATAGTTATTTTTCGAAGTTAAGTTATAGTTAGTAGTCCATCCAGAATATCCGTTATTTCCACCTACATTATTTCCTGTTACAGGTTTATCTTTATATTCTTCTCTATTTGAGCATAAAGTTAAATTATTTGTTGCAATAATAATATTATTCTCAGATGTTAAGTTAGAACCAGTCCAGCCACCTTTTTGACCGTTATTTCCTCCAACTATTCCAGCACCTAAAATAACATTATTTCTAGATACCATATTAGTTGTTGTACTTGAGCCATTACCACAATTTGCACCAACATAGTTGCCAGTACCCATTATTACACTGTTTGTTACTTCTACTGTGTTTAACCAGCTTCCAGAACCATTGTATTCGCCAATAGCTCCACCTACTATAGCTCCACCTTTTACTAAGTAACCTGTATCTGTATCTCCTGCTTGCATTCCGTTTTTAGAATATTGATATACATAAACTTTTGATATTGAATTTTGTGTTTGTCCAAATATTCCACCAATGTAATTTCCACCTGCAGTTACTTTAATATATGTTCCTGTTATACTTGAACTTGAGCCTAGTGAAGTAGTTTGTCCACAAAGAGTTCCTACTAAACTTCCTGCTGAATTTATAGTAATTTTGTTTAATGTAATTCCACTAAAGCTACCAGAAATTGTTCTAGATACGATTCCTACATAGCTGTGATTATTTGCATTTATTGTTACATTATCAAAAGTACAATTACTCATTTGTGCTCTTAAAATGCTAATCAGACCACTATAATCTCCTGTTGTCGTTATTGTTGAATTTCTTACAGTAATATTTGCACATGTTGTTTTTACTTCTTTAATCAAACCTGAATTTGCGCCTACTGTAATATTTAAGTTTGCAATAGATGCTCCTGCGTCTGATTGGAATCTTCCTATTATTACATCTGTTATTGCCGTTTTTCCTGAGAAGTCTAAGTTTCCTGTGATTCTTACATTTTGACCTGTGTATACTTTTCCAGTTCCATTTGGTCCAAAGAAATCATTCCACTCATCTGCTGTAGAAATACTTTTATATAATGTTGCTTTTATTTTTGTCGAAATTTCTTTTGAAACATTTGTAATTCCATCTCTTGTGTAAATTATATTTTCAATTTTATAACTTTCATAAGCTTTATTAGGTGTTGCAACAAATTTTGCAATTGTAAGTCCTGTTCCTGCTTCTTTACTTGTTTGCCATGAACCTGGAACAACTGACATATCGTTTTCTTCTATTGTTACATCTAGCAATTGTAAGTTATTTGGGTTTTCAAATTTCATTTCAACTGTTGCACTTGTTTGGTCTGCAGCAAGTGTTGTTGTTATACTATATAATTTTAAGTCATTATCTAATGTTAATAATTTTTGATTTGCTACAAGTCCTGTTTTATCTGTTTTCATAAGTTGTGGGAAATATCTACTTGCAATTAAGTTAATAGTACTTCCATTTACTTGAACTGTTCTTGCATAGTTAGCATCAAATTTTAATAAATTATCAAATGTATTATTAGAGAATATTTCTTCATCTTTTAATAGCTTAGTTGCACCCCATGAATTTGTTTTCTTTTCACCACTCATTAATTGGTCTGCATAAGCATAATTGTTATAGTTTGATGTACTATGGTTATTTCCTAAAATTCTTGCGTAGTTTGATAACATATTATCAGAACCTGCCATGTATATATTTCCTAAATACATACAATTTTGAACACCCGCAGCTCCTGAATCAGAATATCCTGCAATACCTCCAAAGTATACAGCTCCACTCGTTGTTTTTGTATTTAAATTTATTAAGCTAAAACAATATTTAATATAGCAATCACCAAATTGTCCAAATCCTAAAATTCCACCTGCATGTGATAAAGTGTTTATTCTTCCTGTTGTATAACAGTTTTGAATATAGAATTTTGCATAACCATTTTTAACATTTATATCATTGTTATGTGTTTTATATCCTACAATTCCGCCTATACCAGAAACAGAAATTACATTTGCAGCTTCAACGTTAAAATTATATACATACGAGTTTTGAACATAAGTATCAACACCACCATAAGCATACATGTATCCTACAATTCCACCTGCAACAACATGTTGAATATTAGAATTTGAAAAAGTTAAGTCGAAGTTTTGTATTGAACAGTTTTGAACTAGCATGCTATCTACTTTGTTATATGGCCCACTATATAGTTCACCAACTATACCACCATATCTAGGATAGTCCCCTCCATAAGTAGTATTTATTTCTAGGTCTTTGATATTAATATTATCTATTACTATATTTTCTTCAATATTTGCATAAGCAATAAATCCTGTTCTTTGTGCATCTGTGTTTATTGTTAGTCCATCTACATTTATATTTTTAATTGTACCTTCTGAGAAACCGGCAAATACTGGTTGTGTTCCGCTGATGTTTTTTAATGTATGCACTGTTCCTTCAAATTCACCATCTAAGTAACCTGTGAAAGTTCCTGTTACATAAGGGCTATAGTATGAGTCTGCAAAATCTATATCAGTTGCTAGCCTATAGTTTTGTATTAGTCCGCTTACACCATTTTCATCATCTTGGCTTATTTTTGCCCAATCAGCATCACTTCTGATTTTCTTTACAAATCTAACCTCTATTGTTCTTGTTCCAGAATCTTTATTTTCACCATATTCATTGAATTTTATTGTACCATTTGCTTGCTTACTTTCAATTCTTGAAACATCATATTGGTCTAAGAATGATGTTGGATTTTGTAGCAAAATGTAAACTGTACTTACTCTTTTACTATAAGCTTGGCTTAATATTACTGATTCTAGATAGTTTACTTTTATTTTTGTTATTGTAGTACCTGCTGGGTTGTAAACTCTTACTGCAACAAGTTTAATATTTTCATCTGTTAAGTCAACTTTATTACTTGCTATATAATTATTAATTTCGGTTCTTACTTTAGCACTCAAATCTAGCTTGCTAATATCGTTATTTTCAATTGCTTCACCAGATAAAATATCTATTATTTCAGTACCTTTTATTGTAATTCTTGTATTTACCTGCTCTGGCATACAATAATTCATTTTTAGGTGTGGATAATATCCGTTAGAAACGAATGTATCTACAATAAATTGGTTATAGTCGTTTGCGTTAAGCATAACATCTTGAACACCTGGTTCATATAATGCTGTTGCCGCTGTTTTTGTATTATAATCTGTATCATCATACATTACATCGCAGAAATAATAACAATCTAAAGCTCTTGTTCCTTCATTTTTTTCAAATATATTAGGTCCTATATATTTTTCTTCTGGAGGCTCATTTGTATCTAATAAGCAATTATGCTCTTCTCCATTTTCATCTACTGTAAGTATTGACATTACTGAATATACATTTCTTACTCTGGCACCACACGAAGGTCTACTTGTTATTTGTCCATTTGTTCCATATACTGGTGGATAACCTAATTCATAAACAATATTTGCAGCATAAGAATATGTTCTTGGTGTATGATTAATTTTTATTTGTGTTATATTATAAATATTTTGAATAAGTCCTGTATCATGATCTAATTGAAATGCTACTCCTCCAATATATCTATAGTCATATTCTGCTACATCTCCATAAGTTTCAATTCCTTGTCCAAATATATAACCATTTTGTATTTTATTATGAGAATATAATACTACTCCTGCTGCATATTTTGTTACATATAAAGGAACATCATATTCTATGATAAAGTTTTCGATTGTTCCTGAGTTGTCATATCCAACTAGTCCTATATATTGTCTTTCATATTGTGTAGAACCAGTTAATTTTAAAACTAGGTTATCAATACTTCCTTCATTATATAAGAATAGTCCATAGTATCCATCTTCAGCAACAGTTTCAACAGTACGAGTTCCTCTATCTCCAATTACCGTTTTTGTCATTTTTGAAACATTACTATTAATTGCAAAATCTAATACAAGATTCTTTAATGTTGCATTAGTACCTATTTTATAGAAGATATATGGTGTAACTTCCATTTGTCTTGATGTTACAAATGTATCTTTACTTACAGTTTTACCATTGAAGTCTATTGTTCCATTAAATGTTATTTCTGGGCTACCAAAAGTATAAGCACTTTCTGAACCTCCATTTACTAGATTTATGTCATTTAATAATATATAATTTCCTTCTGGTTGTATTTCTAAAAATTCTGTTAAATTTGAAATACTTTTTATTTCTGTTCTATCTTCTGAATCATAAGTAAATTCAGTTTGTGATAACACATATTCTCTTTCGAATTGTTTTATGATTAATTGAACAGTATATTGAACTTTACCTTGACTTTCGGCAATGGTATATTGTCTTAATTCCTTCATAATTTCATCTGAATTATAGTCGTAAGGATATTCTGTTACATTTTTATTATTATTCTCATCAACAGAAGTTATTCTTATATAATATCTACAAGTATTTGCTTCTTCTTCAAATGTTACATGATTTACATCTAAGAAGCTTTCTTCTATATTGGCGTGGAATATATAATTATATTTTTCATACGCTGTAGCATTTTTTCCTTCTTCTATTTGTAAATCTCTTACGTGGAATTTATAATCTCTTATAAATTCTTTTTCCTCTGCTGGAATTAATATTTCTCCTGTATCTTTATCTACAACTGCAGCTTTTATTTCTTCCATTTGTTTATATTCTTTTAAATAGAATCCAACAAATCCATCTGCAGGAACTGTTACAGTTACTTGATATGAAGCCCACGAAGTATTATTTATACCTTCAATTTTTTGAATATTTGCTCCCATCTCTTTACCAAGTTGAACATATATTTCTGGTTCTGCTACTGGTTTTTTATTATCTATCCATTGCCATTGAGCTTTAAATGACATTGTTACAGTTTTTCCAGCATACGCCTTTAAATTGTAAACATAGCATTGATTTACCATCATTGTTAATTCATTTGAAGCTTCATTATAAGTTCTTTCATAATGATATTTTGATTTTGTAACAAAGTTTACATCTGTTCCAGCTTCATTAAATTCATAATCAGCATATAATGAGTCAAACACTTGTGAGTACCAGTTATTTTCTGATGTTACATCAACTAAGTTTTTACCTATCTCAGCTTTTTGTCTTTCAAGTCCTATTAATGAAACCTTTCCTTCTAGTCCAGATGTTATAAGTTCTTGACCACCTATTTTATATGGTCCTTGTACTTTTTTATCATCGTGTGTTTCGTTATAAGATGCAGCTTCACAAGTCAAATTATATTTTTCATCTTTTGAAAGTCCTGTATATGTTAATCTTACCCACATATTTGTTGGTATTTTTTTATTGTCTTTTACCTCTTCAGCATTTTTATCAAGTACTTCGATTGTTGGCATATATTCTTTTTCAAATTTATCCATTAATCTTATTGTTGTAATGCTTTGGGCACATGCATCGTCTGGGTCCTCAACCAATATGTCCATATCAATTAAGTTTGTAGTTACTACTACATTTCTTACATTAAATGTTGCTGGCTTTTTATTGGTTATAAAACTATTTACTGTGTACGAAACCGAAATTTCTTTTTCAACACTTCCTTGTTTTGCAACAGCTGATAGTTCAATTCTATACTCTGTATTTGATTGTAAATTTTGAATAAGATTTGTTATTCCTGTATCTGATGAAAGAGCATCAATATCATCCATTACATTTCTTGTAATTTCATTATTCTTTTTATCTTTAATTATTAATGTTACATTTTTTAATATTGCAATTAATCTTTGGTCTGTTTTTTCTGTATTTATTCCAACTTTTAAATTTATGCTATTTGAAGTTAAATCATTATCTTCATCATACTCAAGGTCAATTTTTAAACTTCCTAATTTGCTTAGGCTTAATGTTGTAAATGTTGCAGTTCCTATTTCTCTATCTCTTTGATATCCATTTCCATCTGAAATATCAAAATCTGCAAATATTCTTATTGTATAAGTATTTTCTGGGTCTAAATCATCAAATTCTAATTTTGCATTATTTCCTGTTATACTATCTCTATATTTTACTTCTCCTGTGCTCGAATATAAAACATATCTATAATTATCCATCGGAACATTATCTTCATTTATTAAATTTATACCAATTGTTACTTTTGTTACATCTTGGGCATTTGGTGTTATTTTTGTACTAGGTGATTTTCGTGAAGTAACTGCTGTTCCAGTATAGTTTGTTAACTTCATTTGATTTCCAGCTGTATCATAAAACTTAAATTCATAGTTATGACTTGAATTTGATTTTAATCCAGCTGGCGAAACATAGTCTGTGCTTCCACCATTTACTATTGATTTTAACACTCCTGTTGAAATCGAATATGAAGAACCATCAATCCAAATTTCTGCTCTTGAAATACCATATATTGCTTCATCTGTTAAATCAGAGGCAATTCTTATGTTCTTTATTTCTATTTTATCAGAATATACTTTTCCTTTTTCAAAACTTAAGTCAATTGTATTTAATGTATCAATTCCTTTAGTTGTTATTTCTTGTGTATATAAAGTATTTTCAAGCAAACTTCCTTGTTTATTTCTATATTGGTATTTTGCAACTATTGTATAAGTTGTACTTGGCAATAATTTATTTACACTTACTGCTCCTGATTTTGTTGTAGATGTTCTAAATGCAAGGTCGCCATTTTTATAAAACGCATAAGTTACTGCTTTCATTACCCTACTAGGGTCAGTAATTGAAACTTCTGCATAAGATGTATAAACATTGGCTGTAAAATATGTACTTTCAACAGTTGGTGCTATCCATTTTACTTCAGCTGTTCCGCCAGTATAATTATCGTCCGGTTTTTGTTCTGGCTCTGGTTCTGGAGCTGGAGCTTCAACATTTTGAATAACATTTTCTTCTGGCTTTGCCTCTTCATTATTTACTTCATTATTTTCTGGCTTTGCAGGCTTTGTATTATCTCTTATAATTTTTAGTCCAATTAAAAATTGCTTATATGTATAATCCTTATTATAATCTTTTATTATAATATGAGAATTTTCGTCTACATCAATTATTTTTCCATATACAAAATCGCCATCTTTTAATGTATAGTATGTTATAAAACTACTTGTGAAGTTTATTATACTATTCATAGGAATTGTATATTCGTTAAATGTTGTTTTAACAGTTATGTCTTTAGTGTTAATATATAAATTATCTTTGTTTTTCATTAATATATAATCATAATAGTCTGCTCTTTGCAAAGTATTTGAATTATATAATGCTCCTGAAGTAAGTGTAATTCCAGAATACCCTTCTATTTGTTCAAATTCATCTGTTATAAGAGTTACATCAGAAGATAAATTATATGCCGCAAGCGAGTTATTTATATAAATTGGATAATCAAGATTTATGTTTTCATCCTTACTTGCACCTATATAATAAGAGTTTAGATTTTTATAAATTGAATCTTGATCTTTTACCTCTAAAGCTTTTATTGATGTTTCAACATCAAATGTTGAATTTAGTAAATTCGTCGCTATATCTTTTCCAGATACTGCATATCCATCATATTCTATAGTCATATATGGTATGAATCGTAAATATATAATATATATAACCAATAATATGATTATTAAAAAGCTTAATAAAGCTACAAAAAACCATGGGGTTTTTATCAATTTTCTTCTTTGTTCTCTATTTTTCATTCTGTTACTCCTATGTTCATCTAATTTTCCTGTTAAAATTTTAACACAAGGCAATTAAAAAGGCAATAAAAAATCACGCTATTTTTCAAATTTCCGTAAGTAATTTTTTACCAAAATTTTGATAATTTTATCATATTTGTTTTATACTTTGAATATACTTTTTATAGGCTTGTATTTTTATGAAAGGATACAAAAATGGTAATCAATCTTAGAAAGTTTTCATTTAAGACTATATCTTCATTCGCTTTATTAGGGATATTATTATTTTTTATACATCATTCAAAAGGCTTAAAGCTAGCAGATTTTAATATAAATTATTCTAAAATATATCCATATATTTTTAGCAACACCTTACCTGTTATAACTCAAGTTGCTTCTAATAATTCATCTTCAAATATAAAATCAAAATCAGAATTTCTTTATTCAGTTATATTAGGAGAACTTCCAGTAATGAATTCTTTAACTTATATTACTGAAACTGATGAGAATGATGTTTCTATAAATGACGATAATTCTTCTGAAACGACTTCATCAGTTGAACATGCTCAGACATCAGTTACAACACAAGTAGTTGAAAATAATGTTCCTAATAAATACACTGATGATGTTAATGGTGTTTATATAAAAAATGGTACAAATTATGAAATTCCATCAGAAGTTTGGGATACTTCAAACTTAGATATCAATAAAAATGATGTAATTATTTTTCATTCGCACACTTGTGAAAGTTACACTCCAACAGAAGCTTGCAATTATGAGGAATCTGGAAATTTTAGGACTACTGACTTAAATTTTTCGGTTGCTAGAGTCGGCTCCGTTTTAACTGACCAACTACTTTCTTATGGATTTAATACTATTCATGACACAACTTACCACGACTACCCCAATTACTCTGGTTCTTACGGAAGGTCAATGGCAACTGTTGAAAATTTACTACTATCGCATAGCGGAACAGATATAATTATAGATTTACATAGAGATGCAATTGCAGATTCAAGCTATGCCCCATCTGTTATAATTGGCGATGAAAAAGTTGCACAACTCATGTTTGTTATTGGAACAGACGGCGGTGGACTAGAACATCCTAACTGGAAAAACAATTTAAAATTTGCAGTAGCAATTCAACAAAAAGCAAATGAATTATACCCTGGACTATTTCGTTCAATATTACTTAGAAACAGCAGATACAACCAACACCTTGGAAATGCAGCTTGCATAATTGAAGTTGGTGCTACTGGAAATACTTTAGAAGAATCTATGGGAGCTATGAAGTATTTGGCATTAGTTCTAAATTCAGTGCTACATTAGTTTTGAAAGTTTTTATATTAGAAAAGTACTTATAAAATTTTAAAATATAAACCTATTCTGAACGAGTTCATCTTTAGCGGTCATATTTGTAAAATTTATAAGTACTTTTCTCTAATATATTTTACCTATTTTTAACAAGCTTATCATTAGCCATCATATTTATAAAATTTATATGTACTTTTCTTTAATATATTTTACCTATTTTGATGGCTTTTAATTTTTTATTTTATTAATGCTTTAATCTCTTCTGCATCAAAGCTTGCCTCTTTTTCTTCCCCTGTTTCCATATTTTTTACTTTTAATTTATTAGTTTGCACTTCGTTTTCACCAACTACTATTACATAAGGAATTTTTAATCTATCGGCATACTTCATTTTTGCTTTTATCTTTTTGTCATTTAAGTAAATTTCTGTATTTACGCCGACAGCTCTTAAGTTTGTTCCTAAAGCAATTGCCTCTTTCATATCATCCATCATTGGAACTATTAGTACATCTGCTACCGATTTTTTAGTAGCTTTTATTAGTCCTAATTCATTTAATTTATAGAATAAACGAGTTAGACCGATTGATATTCCTACACCTGGAAGCTTTTTATCTGTATAATTTTCAGCTAGGTTTTCATATCTTCCACCTGAACATACACTTCCAAGTTCTCTATACTCATTTAAGAAAGTTTCATAAACTGTTCCTGTATAGTAATCAAGACCTCTTGCTATTGTAAAATCAACAGTGAAGTTTTCTTCTTTCAAGCTAAACATACGAATATATTTTATGACATCTTTTAATTCATTTACACCTTTTTGATAAGTTTCATTTTCAATATTCATTTCGTCTAGTTTTGCAAGCTTTTCATCTGTTGTTCCATCTATTTTTATAAAGCTTACTAGCTTGTCTACTATTTCGTTTGAAACACCTAGTTCAGAAATCTCTTTTCTTACTTTTTCTTCTCCAATTTTATCTATTTTATCAATAATTCTCATTATATCAACAGAATTTTCTTTTTGACCTAAGCCTTCATATAATCCGTTTAATATTTTTCTATTATTAATTTTTATAGTAAAATTGCTAAATCCTAAATTTTTAAATGTTGTGCTAATTACAACTGGAAGCTCAGCATCATTTATTATAGATAACTCTCCATCTCCAATAATATCAATGTCACATTGATAAAATTCTCTATATCTACCTTTTTGAGCTTTTTCGCCTCTATAAACTTTTCCTATTTGATACCTTCTAAATGGAAAACTTAAATCGTTGTAATTTTTAGCTACAAATTTTGCAAGTGGTACAGTCAAGTCAAATCTTAAAGATAAATCTGTTTCACCTTTATTAAATCTATATATTTGCTTTTCTGTTTCGCCACCTGCCTTTGCAAGTAAAACTTCTGATAATTCAATTACAGGTGTATCTATTGGCAAAAATCCAAATTTTTGGTAACTTTCTTCTATTGTTTTTTTCATTTGATTGAATAATATTTGTTCACTAGGAAGTAGTTCCATAAATCCTGGTAATGTTCTTGGTTCTGTTTTCATTTTTATTTCCTTTCTCAAAATTCTCTTGGTTTTAGTTCTAAATAAATCGGCTTTTCTTCTCCTATTATTGTAGATTTTCCATGTCCTGGATAGACTATAGTTTCATCTGGCAATTTTAAAAGCTTATTTGTAATTGAGCTTATAATACTTTCGAAAGAACTTGTTGGAAGGTCTGTTCTTCCCCATGTTCCTCTAAAAAGTGTATCTCCTGAAAATAATAGACCTTCTTCTTTGCAATATAAGCTACTGCTTCCTATTGTATGACCCGGTGTAGATATTACTTTAAACTCTAAACTTCCAACATGAATTGTATCTCCATCATCAACTCTAGAGTCCGCTTCTAGCTCAATATCTCCCATGTTTATGCATCTACTTAAATTTATATTTTCATCATTAAGTCCTTCTGCATCAGCTCTTAAAATTAGTATTTTTCCACCTTTTGCTTTTTTTAATTCTATTACTGCTCCAATATGGTCTGCATGACAATGTGTTAAATAAATATATTTTAACCTTGCCTCTAATATATCTAGCATTTGTATTATTTTTTCAGGCTCGCCACCTGGGTCAATAACCATAGCCTCTTTTGAAATTTCATCTTCTACTATATAACAGTTAGTAGGTTCTCCTAATATTGTGTTTACTTTTAATCTTTTTAAAATCATCCTTTGCCTCTTATTTATTTCTTCTTACTTCGTATACACTATCAACTTTTCTTAGTTGTTTTATTACATCATTAAGTCTTGAAATATCACTTACTTCTATTGTTAATTCAGTGATTACAATTCTTTCTTTTGATACTTTTGAGTTTACTGATATCATTGGTGTTTTTTCAGCTGTAACAGTACTTATTATATCTGCTAAAAGACCGCTTCTATCATTAGATAAAATAGTTATATCTACATTATAAGTAGCAGGTTTATCTGTATACCATGAAACATCAATCATTCTGTTTTCTTGATTAAATAAATCACCAATATTTTTGCAATCTTTACGATGAACTGACACTCCTCTTCCTTTTGTAATGTAACCAACAATTTCATCGCCTGGTACAGGGTTACAACATTTAGAAAGTTTTACTAGGCAATTATCTATTCCTTTTACTACAACGCCACTATTAGAAGGTTTTGCTTGAGTTTTTCTTTCTTTTGCAAGTTCTTCAATTTTTTGTTCAATATTATCTTCTTTATGGTCTTTTCTATACTCTTCTAACAATTTAGAAATTATTTTTGTTGCAGTAATTGCACCAAATCCAATTGCAGAATACATATCATCCTCAGTTTGATAATTATATCTTGCCATTGCAACTTTTAAGTATTCATCTTTTAAAAGTTCTTGATGACTTCCGCCTAATTTTTTAACTTCTTTTTCAAGAATTTCTTTTCCTTTTATAATGTTATCTTCACGTTCGTTTTTCTTAAACCAACGTTGAATTCTTGTTTTTGCAGTTGTACTTTTAACAAATTTTAACCAATCTCTACTTGGTCCTTTTGAGTTGTCTGATGTCATTATTTCAATAATATCACCATTTTTAAGTGATGTAACAATTGGCATCATTTTGCTATTTATTTTGCATCCAGTCATTTTGTTTCCAACTTCTTCATGTATGCTGTATGCAAAGTCTATTGGTGTTGCTCCTCTTGGTAGTACTAAAATTTTTCCTTTTGGAGTAAACACATAAACTTCATCTTCAAATAATTCTGTTTTTAATGTATTTAAAAACTCTTGTGGGTCTTCTATATCTTTTTGCCATTCCAAAGTTTCTCTTAGCCATGAAAGCTTATCTTCAGATACTTTTACGTTTGCCTTTTTTCCGCCCATGAAGCTTGCTTCTTTGTAAGCCCAATGTGCAGCAATACCAAATTCTGCAATTCTATGCATATCCCATGTACGAATTTGAACTTCAAATGGAGTTCCTTTTGGTCCAATTAAAGTTGTATGTAATGATTGGTACATGTTTGGCTTTGGCACAGATATATAATCTTTAAATCTTCCTGGCATTGGATTATATAATTCATGAACTACACCTAAAGCTGCATAACAATCTTTTACTGAATTTACAATTATTCTTAATGCAAATAAGTCATATATTTGGTCAAGAGTTTTGTTATCTCTTTGCATTTTTCTATATATACTATATAAATGTTTTGCACGACCTGTAATTTCTGCATCAATTTTTTGTTTTTTTAATTGAACTCTTATCTCATCTATAATTTGGTCAATAAATTTTAATCTTTCTTCACGCTTTTTATTTATTCCTTCAACTAGCTCTCTGTAATCTTCTGGATATAAATATTTGAAAGATAAATCTTCAAGTTCCCATTTTAAAGTGTACATACCAAGTCTATTTGCAAGTGGTGCATACAAATCCATTGTTTCTCTTGCATTTGCAATTTGTCTATCTCTTGTTAAAAATTTAAGAGTTCTCATGTTATGAAGTCTATCTGCAAGTTTTATCATAATTACTCTTATGTCTTTTCCCATTGCCAAGAACATTTTTCTGTAATTTTCAACTTGCTCTTCTTCTTTACTTGTATAATTTAATTTTCCAAGCTTTGTAACACCATCAACCATTTCAGCAATTTCTTCTGAAAATGTTTTTGCAAGTTCTTCTCTAGTTACATCTGTATCCTCTACAACATCATGTAAAAGGGCTGCAGATATTGTGCTTTCATCAAGTCCAAGTTCTGCTAAAGTGTAAGCTACTTGCACTGGATGAATTATATATGGTTCTCCTGAACGTCTTAATTGGTCACCATGTTTTTCTTTTGCAAAATCATAAGCTTTTCTTATTTTTTTTAAATCAGCTCTTCTATTCATTTTTTTAGCTGTTTCTAAAACTTCTTCTATTGAATGATTTATAACTTCTGACACTCTATACCGGCCCCTTTCAATTTTTTAAACACTATGTCTAATGTCTTTTAAATTTATTTGTATATTTTCTATTCCTCTAAATTCATTTATTTCTAAACTTCCAATAAGGTCAATTTTGCTTCCTATTGGATATTCTGATGCAAGATTTCCTAGGTTGAATCCTATGCAATCTATTATTTTATGCTCATCTTTTACTGTTAATTTTAAATGCTTTCCTTCTGATAAAGTTCTTATTGATTCTATTCTTACATTGTTTATTTGGAATATTGGCATTTTATTTGCTTCACCATAAGGCTCTAATAATTCAAGCTCTTTTATGTCTTTTATCATAACATCAGTTAGACCTATTTTTTGATCAACTTTTACTACTGGAACAATATCTGCTACTTTCATTTTTGTAGCATATTCTTCCAATGCATTTTTTAAATTAGCAAATTTATTTGTTTCAATAGTTAGACCAACTGCCATACTGTGACCACCAAATTGTTTTATATGTTCTTTGCAATTTTCCAAAGCTTCATGTAAATCAAAGCCTGGAACACTTCTACCTGAACCTTTTGACTCTTCTCCTTCAAAGCATAAAAGCAAACTTGGTTTTGAATACATATCAGTTATTTTTGATGATACAATTCCTATTACTCCATGATGCCAGTTTTCTCCGCCTAATACTATGCAAGGAAGTTTTTGTTCATTTTCATCTTTTAGCATTTCTTGAGCTTTACTAAAAATATCTTTTTCTATTTCTTGTCTTTTAGTATTATATTCATTTAGTTTTGAAGTTAGTTCTCTTGCTTCTTGCAAATTATCTGTTAGAAATAATTTTAAAGCTTCATCTTCGTGCCCCATTCTTCCACAAGCGTTTATTCTTGGTGCTAAACCAAATGACACTGCAGTTGAGTCAATTTTTTTATATCCAGTACTTTCAAGTAATGCTTTAAGTCCTGGATTTTTAGTTTGATTTAAAAGTCTTAATCCAAGCTTTGATATTGTTCTATTTTCATCTTCCAATGGAACAATATCAGATATAGTTCCAACACAAACTATATCTAAATATTTTAATGATTTTTCTTCTGGAATTCCTAGCCTTTGAGAAATTCCTTGTGTTAATTTAAAAGCAACTCCGCAACCTGCTAATCCGTTAAATGGATATGTATTATCTTTTCTTTTGCAGTCAACTACAGCTACAGCTTTTGGAAGTTCTTCTGCTGGCTCATGATGGTCGGTGATTACTATATCTATTCCTAAAGATTTTGCAAGTTCCACTTCTTTATTTCCTGTTATTCCACAATCAACTGTTATAATTAAAGTAGTTTTTTCATTTGCAATTTTTCTTATTGCCTCTTCGTTTAGTCCATAGCCTTCACTTATTCTATTTGGAATGTAAATTTTTGTTTCTAATCCACATTCTTTTAAGAACCTGTGCAAAATGCTTGAACTTGTAATTCCGTCAACATCATAGTCGCCAAATATTGTTACTTTTTCTTTGTTTTGAATTGCCTTTACAACTCTATCTACTGCCTTTTCCATATCAGGCATTAAAAATGGATCGTGAAAATCCCCTCTTCTTGGACTTAAGAATACTTCTATTTCTTCGTCACTTTTTAAATTTTTAGTAGCTAGCGCTCTTGCTACTAATTTTCCTACATTAAATTGCTTCTCAATTTTTTCTGCTTTACTTTCATCTACATTTATTAATTCCCATTTTTTATTCAATATTCTTACCTCTACATTTTGCTATATATTTTATAACAAAGTAGTTAAAATTACAAGATGTTATATATAATAAACGGCGTTTGCAAGTAAAATTTAACCTACAAACACCGTTTTTTAGTATTTATTCTTCTCTTTCTTCTGGCTCTACCTCATCATCATCTAGTTCTAGAATTACATCAAATTCACGGTTGCTCTTTTTTTCTCGCTTATCATACAAATCTATGCCATCTGCTAAATACACTTTAGTATCATCTTCAGGCATTTTTTCCATCTCTTCTTTGTTATGGTATACCATAAAATATATGTCGTTATAAAAGTTTGTATATTGACACAATACTTTAAGCATAGCCCAAAACGTCACAGAAGATATACAATTTGCAAGTATTATTGAGATTTTACTAATAAAAAATACTAGAAATGAACCAACTAATCCTATTGCAATTATGATATAAGCCAAAATCATAATACTCATTATTACTAGTATTTTATTAAAGCTATGCTTTACTTCATCATCACAAATAGGAAAGTTCCATAATCTGCTATTTTCCCAATTTGATAATCTAAAAATCACATGGCATATTAAAATTGCCTGAACTATCCAATCTAAATATATTCCTTCAAAAGCCTCACTAATTGTTGAACATAAGAGGATTTTAAGTATGCAAAGCACTACACTCCATTCTTTTGCAAATCTACTGTTTTTTGAAGATTTTTCATCCTCGTTTTTTGATATTGCTAAGAACAAGATTAAAAATCCATCAATTAAATACGGTGCTCTTAAGAATACTCCAA
The DNA here is from genome assembly GCA_934167095.1 of uncultured Clostridia bacterium. GTDB lineage: Bacteria > Bacillota > Clostridia > TANB77 > CAG-508 > CAG-245. The sequence goes on along the minus strand of CAKPKE010000003.1, from coordinate 73,020 downwards.
AACTGACCTCTAAAGAAAAAAACTGTCTAAATACTCCTTTCAAAAGTAAAAATGTAGTCAAAAAACATTTCTCCATAAATGCAGAACACAGTAGGGTTGCAAAAAGCAAATGCCCTATACTGATATATTTCCAGTCATCTATATTTAAAATGTTTTTCCACCATTCCCGCTTATTGCTCATGGTTATCCTCCCCGAAATTATTCAGAAAATATATAAATAAATACTTTACCTAAGTTTGGTTTAATTGCGTTTTATTATTATACCACTTTGCAGTGTTTTGGTCAATAAAAAGAGCCTAAAAGTTTACACTTCTAGGCTTATTTCTGTATAAGATTTTAGATTAATTTAATGGTTTCATTAAAGGATATAAAACTACATCTCTAATGTTATCACTATTTGTTAAGAATTGTAAGAATCTATCAATTCCTAATCCCCAACCAGAGATTGGTGGCATACCATATTGCATAGCTCTTATATATTCGTTATCTATGCTCATTGCTTCTTCGTCACCGTTTGCTTTTAATTCTGCTTGTTCAATAAATCTTCTTTCTTGTTCATCACAATCAACAAGCTCTGAATATCCATTAATAATTTCTTGTCCATTTACTACTAATTGGAATCTGTCTGTTATTTTTGGATTTTCATCATTGCTTCTTGCAAGTGGTGATAAATCTATTGGATGCTTAATTAAATATGTTGGATTTATTATATTTGGTCTACTTACTTTTTTGTATAATGTATCAATTAAATTTCCTCTTCCTAATTGCTCTAGGTTATCTGCTTCTAGCTTGATTCCTTTTGCTTTTATTTCAGCAAGTAAACTTTCTGCTGTTTCAAATTCATCAATATCAATTCCGCAATCTTTAAGTATTAAATCTCTAAATGATACTATTTGCCATTCTCCACCAAAGTCAATTTCTTGTTCTCCGATTTTGATATTTAAATTTCCATCAAATAATTTTGATAATATATATATAATCATTTCTCTTAAAAAATTCATATTATCTTTGTAGCACCAGTAAGCACTATATCCTTCAACCATTGTGAAGTCTTGTAAATGGTTTGAATCCATTCCTTCATTTCTGAAGTCTCTTGCTATTTCATAAACATTTGAAAATCCACCAATTATAAGTTTTTTTAGTGTTAATTCTGGAGAAATTCTTAAATATACATCCATATCTAATGCATTATGATGTGTTATAAATGGTCTTGCAGTAGCTCCAGATGCTGTGTTTTGAAGTACTGGTGTATCTACCTCTAAGAACTCGTGATTATCTAAGAACTCTCTCATTAATCTTATGAATTTTGTTCTTAAAACAAATCTCTTTTTAGCATCATCATTCATTATTAAATCAAGATGTCTTTCTCTATAAACTGCATCTTGGTCTGTTAATCCATGGAATTTTTCTGGAAGTGGACGAATTGCTTTTCCTAAAAATGTATATTCATATACTTGAAGTGATTTTTCGCCTGCTTGTGTTGTAAATATTTCACCTTTTACACCTATAAAATCACCAATATCAACTGTTTCATGCAAAAATTTATAAGTTTCTTCGCCTAAATCTTCTTTTTTAACAACTAATTGAAGATGTCCTTCTAAATCTCTTAAATCTAAGAAGCTTATTTTTCCAAGTTTTCTTTTTGACATTACTCTACCTGCTATTGAAACATCTTTTGTTCCATCTGGTAGCTCTCTTGCTTCTTTTATTTGATGTGTTCTTTCATATCTTTCAGGATGCACACTTATTCCACTATCTATTATTTTTTGCATCTTTTCTCTACGAACTTGCATTAGTTCATTTATATCTGCCATTTTTAATCATTCCTTGCATTATATATTTAGGTTTTTATGGTTTAACCTATAAACCGTATCTTTTTTACAAATTATGTTACCATTATATTATAAAAAGCCTTGTGAGTCAAGGCTTTTCATTGTTATTTTGTTATCCATTTTACTAAATTTAAGTTTGCAGAATCTAAAATCATTTTGCTCTTTGGCATTACTCTGAATGTATATCCATAATTTCCACCTGAGCTTAGTTCTACAGTTGCTTCATATCCATAATCTTTAGTTTCATCATTTTCTTCAGTTAGTGTCATTGGTATTATTTTTACATTGTCAACAACTCCACTATCTAGTATTTGTCCATAATAAACTTGAACTTCAATACTATCTTTAGAAATGTTTGGTAAATGTACTTTACATTTTACATTTATTTTGTTTCCTGCATCTATTGTTATATTATCAAGATTTCCCTTTTCTTGTTTAATTACAATGTCATTCCAATTTAATATTAGATTGTTTTTCCATTCATTGAATTCACCAACTGTTGATAAATCGCTATAATATTTATTGTATAAATTGCATAATGGAATATAGAAATCTTTTGTATAATCAATTAACATTCTTGCTGTACTGTATTTTCCGCCAGTTGTTGCAATTGAATTTTTCATTATGCGTATCCATTTTTCAGATATTTCATTTTCATCTTTATCATAATATGTTGGTATTATTTTATTTTCAAGAGTTTGATACATGCTTTCAGAGTCAGCTCTATCTTGTTCTTCATAAGAAGAATACTCTGCATTTGTTCCTATTGTCCATCCATTAGTTTGGTCATAGCCTTCAGCCCACCAACCATCTAATATGCTAAAGTTTATAACACCATTTACAGATGCCTTTTGGCCACTTGTTCCTGATGCTTCCATTGGTCTTCTTGGGTTATTAAGCCATACATCAACACCTGTTACTAGAAGTTTAGAAATTTCCATGTTGTAGTTTTCTAGTAAGAAAACTTTTCCTTTAAATTGTGGTTTCATTGAAATTTCATGTATAAATTTTATTAAATCTTTTCCTTCTGCATCATTTGGATGTGCTTTACCGGCAAATATTATTTGAACTGGTTTGTTTTGGTTATTTAATATTTGAGTTATTCTTTCTAAGTCTTTAAATATAAGAGTTGCTCTTTTATATGTTGCAAATCTTCTAGAGAAGCCTATTGTTAATGCTTCTGGATTTAATCCTGATACAATGCTGTTTATTTCATCATAACGATATCCTTCTCTTTTTAATCTGTTAGAAACATTATCTTTTACTAATTTTAGTAATTTTACTTTTCTGTGCATGTGTTCATTCCAAAGTTCTTCATCTGGAATGTCATATACTTTTTTCCATGTTTCATCATTTTGAATATCATCTTGCCAATATGGTTTGAAATATTTATTGTATAAATTTTTCATATTTGGAGCAAGCCATGTACATGTATGAATTCCATTTGTTACATAAGAAATTGGAGATTCATTTGGTGCAATGTTTGGCCATACTTCTGAGAACAATTCTCTTGATACTGCTCCATGAAGTTTACTTACACCATTTTTTCTTCCAGAGAATTTTAATGCAAGTATTCCCATGTTGAATCCTGTTGTTGCAATATTTGCATCAGGTTTCATACCCAATTTTAAGAACTCTTCTTTTCCTATTCCAAATCTGTTCCAGAAACCATCAAAATATTGTTCTACAAGTGATGTTGGGAATATATCATTTCCTGCTGGAACTGGTGTATGTGTTGTAAATACTGTTTTTGATGCAACTATATCTTTTGCCATTTCAAAAGATACTTGCTTTTCTTTTATTGTGTTTTTTATTAATTCTAATATTAAGAATGCTGAATGACCTTCATTCATGTGGTAAACTGTAGGATTTAATCCAAGTACTCTTAGAAGACTTGTTCCTGCCATTCCTAAAACAATTTCTTGTCTTATTCTTGTTTCTTGATTTCCACCATATAATGTAGATGTAATAGATCTATATTCTGGTAAGTTTTCTTCTACATCAGAATCTAATAGATATAGATTTACTCTTCCTACTGCAATTTTCCATACTTTTAAGAATAATTTTCCTAAAGGCATTTTTACGTATATTTTTAAGTCTTTTCCTTCACTATCTTTTACTGGATATACAGGTAGATTTTCCCAATCATTTTCTATATATTCTTCTTTTTGTGAACCATAAGCATCTATTCTTTGATGCATAAATCCTTGTTTATATAAAAGACCTACTGCAACTAATGGAATTCCTAAATCACTTGCTGATTTTAAGTGATCACCTGATAAAATGCCAAGTCCACCAGAATAAATTGAAAGTATCTGGTCTAATCCATATTCTGCTGAGAAATATGCAATTAAATCATCTCTATTTTCTGGATAAGTCTTTTTAAACCAAGTATTTTTGCTATTCATGTAGTCTTCAAAGTTATCTACTACTTTTTCATACTCTTTTACAAAATCTTGATCATTGCTTACCTTTTCAAGTCTTTCTTGTGATACTAATTTTAAAAATTTAACAGGATTTTTATTTACTTTTTCCCATAAATCTCCATCTATTTTTTTGAATAGTTTTAAAAAATCTGTATTCCATGCCCACCATAAATTGTCAGCAACAGTGCTAAGCTTATTTATTTTTGCTGGTAATTGTGGAGTTACAGTAATTTTGTTAAAAACGTACATATTAATTTCCTCCTAAGTTTCTTTTTATATTTTATCTTAATTGTTTACTTGCTATTTTTTCTATTATATTATCTATTAACAATATAAATTTGTCAAATGATTTTTGAAATTTTATTAATTTATTTTAATAAATTACATACATTATAATTTTCTATTTATTTCTAATTTAATTTTTCTTTATATTATGATATAATATTACAAATTTCGTTTTGAAAGGATAACTTATGAAAATTATAAGAAGAATATTATTAATTATTTTGATATTAATTTTATTAGTTAGTAGCTTATTTTATTTAACTGGTAAAAAATTATATGATACCAAAATATCTGAAACCGATTTAGACACTAAAATTTCGCAGATACGAAGCAATGAAAATTTTGTCACTTTAGATAATGTGCCAAAATATTATCTAAATGCTGTTGTATCAGTTGAAGACAGAAGATTTTACAACCATGGTGCAGTTGATTTCATTGCACTTGCCAGAGCCCTAGTTAGCAATATTCGTCAAGGCGAATTTAAAGAAGGTGGAAGCAGTATTACACAGCAAACAGCCAAAAATTTATATTTTATAACAGAAACAGATGTCATTGCTAGAAAATCTGCCGAGATAATTATGAGTTATGAATTAGAAAAACACTATTCGAAAGGTGAAATATTAGAAATTTATATTAATACAATTTATTTTGGTAATGGATACTATGGAATTTATGAAGCATCAGAAGGTTACTTAGGAAAGGCCCCATCTGAAATGACTATATCAGAGGCAACAATGCTAGCAGGAGTTCCAAACGCCCCTAGTCTTTACAATCCTAAAGCTAATATAAATTTAACTATTAGTAGACAAAAGAAAGTTATTTCTACAATGGTTGAAAATGGATATATTTCTCAAGAAGAAGCAAATAATATAAAATTATATAATGAAAATTAAAATCGTAAGGACACTTAATATGTATTTTATTTAGTTTTCTCTCACGCCTAGTAAACGTAGTAGCTCTCAGCCGAAGCCAAGAGCTACTTTTTTGATTTGTCGAATTAGCCAGTCAGTCCATCCATTATTCTTTCAGAAAGTTGCAAAGGAACACCTTCTACAATATACTCCTTAAACGGATATTGACTGATCTTGTACGATTCCATTTTTTCCGGAATATCTGGAAATATTCCCAATTCCAATACGAAGCAGTTTTTAAAGTTATCCCACCGAAGCTTTGCTCCAGGGTTTCTCTTTAACAATTCGGCAAACGTTAGCGTTGCCATTTAGAAAACCTCCTTAACGGCATTTACCATTTTCTCAACACAAGAGAAAAACTCTTGTACTTTATTATTATACATTCTTTTTTCTTTTATGTCAATTAAATTTACCAATCTGTTTCGCCTGTTGTTGGTGTATTTATTTTTTGAATATCACTTAAAGTAACGTTTGATTTTAATGTTACAACAGGTCTTACATAAGCTCTCCATCCATTTTCTGTAGAGTCTGAATACATCATACTAAAATTAAATAAGCAAACATAACCATAGCTAACATTACCTACACTATAATCACAGTTAGTATCATTTATTCTTACACCTTTTGATGGGAGCCAATAAAACCTCGTTCCTGTATTTCCAAAGATTAGTTCTTGCAATGCAGGAGCATTTTTATTTGCTCTACTTCCAGCATACATAAAACTATTAGAAGTATGCGTAAATGTACTTCTTTTTCCTGCCATAAAATCAGCTATACTTGCATAGTGGTTTGTATAAGTTTTTGTTTCCCCAATATTTTTTAGGTCATCTATGTTTTCGCCATCTGAATTTAATACTTGTTTTCCAGGTACATCAACAGTTACTTTACATAGTCTATTAATTTCTTCTATATCTAGGCTTTTTACACTTTCAGCTAGATCATTTTTATATATGCTACATATATTGTTTAGTTCTGTTTCAATATTAGTATATCCTTCAGCACCAAACATAAAATATGCATTTTTTACATCTGCTGTATCATCTAAGCTATTAAGTGTTTCTCTTTTTAATGGATTACCTGAAATTAATAATAGATGATTACCATCAGCACTTAATCCTAACACTCTCCAATTTACTTGAGTTCCCGCATTTGAAAGCGTAAATGTTTGATCACTATTAGCTGATTTTTTGTTTTCTATTGTCATTCCTGTTCTTTCAGCTTTACTTACATATCCTGTTTCAGAAAATCCTTCTCCAGTTGCCTCTACCTTAGTTGGCTTTTTATAATTTACATAGTCACCAGCAACTAATTTTCCTTGTTTAAAAGCATCTACGACTGTTAAGTATTTATCAATTTCTGATGATATACTATCAATTTTACCAACTTCATTTGTTTGAGCCTCTTCAGTTTTATTTTTAGCTTCTCTAGCATTTTTTATTAAACCATTTTCACCTAATACTAAATTTATGCTTACAGCAGCCAAAATTAATAATACCACTATTGTTACAACAAGTGCAACCAAAGTTATACCCTTTTGTTCCCTCATTTTTATTCCCCCTTTTTTCTTTTGATTTGTATATAGAATATCACTAAAAAATGCAAATTACAATAAAAATTACATATTAATTGTTTAGGTTGCGTTAAAATCGCATTATAAAAGTCGTAGATTTGCTTATTTCTCAGCATTTCTACGACTTTTTTCATGGTGGGCAGAGATGGATTCGAACCATCGTACGCTCTCGCGGCCAGATTTACAGTCTGGTGCCATTAACCACTCGACCATCTGCCCATTTTATATAATATTTATAAAAATGGTGCTCCCTCAAGGATTCGAACCTTGGACCCACCGGTTATGAGCCGGTTGCTCTGACCAACTGAGCTAAGGGAGCATTTCTTAGTACTTGATTAGTATACCATCTTGTTTTTCTATTGTCAATACTTTTTTTAAATTTTTTTAATTTGAGTATTAATAATTGCATTTAACTTTTCACTTATTTAATTTTATATATTTTTTCACATCAATTGTAGTACCACAAATGCTTTTGACTTTTCATTTGATAATATAAAAAAATATTTTTTATGTTGTTTTTGTTATGTACTTATTCATTTTTAACATTAAGAAAATCATAAAAACTGCATAGATTTACATCTATACAGTTTTTTCTTTTGTTATCTTGCTTGTTCATCTGCACTTGGTAATGCAGGTACTTCTAATACAATTCTGATTTTCATTATATATCTTATTGTTCTTACAAGCTTGCAATTTTTAAATCTTTGCCATAATGAAGGTTTAACTTCTACTCTAGTTTCTTCATAGTAGTTATCTTCATCCATCATTGGTTGTTCTGCAATTTCTTGAATTGGTTCTTCTACTTCTGGAGTTTCTTGAATTATTTGAGTTTTAACCTTCTTTGCTTCTTTTACTTTCTTAGCTTTCTTTACCTTTTGTGCTTTTACTGGCGCAACTTCTTCTATCTCTTGTACATTTGAATTATTCTCTTCTACTGCTTCAATATCTTGTGGAGCTGGTATTAATTTTAAAGCATCTGCAATTTCTATTCCTATATAGCTTAATGCTTTTGATCTGTCTTCAATTCTTTCCATATCTATTTCTATGTGAAGATTTGATTCAAGATTTGCAATTCTAGCTTTTATTAGTTTTAGAGCATCTTGATAATTTTGTGATTTTTTAGATTTTGCTCTTCCTAAAACTCCTAAAGTTTCTTTTATATCATCAGAGAATTCTGCTGGTAGTTTTTTTACTACATCTTTCCAATTTTCTGTTTTATTTAGAACTGCATCTAATGCTTCTTTTAGCTCTGAGGCAAGTGAGATATTTTTTTCTCTTTGTCTTATTAATTCTTCAATTTGCTTTGTATTTTCTTCAAATTCACTTGTAGCAAATTCAATTAAACTATAAGCTGCTTTATATACACTGCTAGGAAAGTTCTTCTTTTTTGGATATTCAATTAAGTATGTTTTTATTGATTCAACTAAATCTTTAAAGTACGCATCATCTTCTAGTTGTATTATTTGTTTTTTACTATTTGGATCTATCATTTTCTGTACTTTAGAAATATTAGATAAAATCTTTTCTTCAGTTATGACCATTCTCACATTTACTATGCCAGACTTAGACATTGTAAAATTCCTCCTCTTCATATGTATCGCTAAAATCTAAATTTATTATATATTATTCTACAAAAAATTACAACAGTTGCAAGACTTTTTATTTTTTCATTTAGGTTGCGATTATGTTACAAAAATGTTACAGTAAGTATAAATTAAAACAAATACACGGTTTTATTTTTATTATTCCGTGTATTTTTATTTTTATTTTTTATTTATTTCTGCAAATCTTTTTATTTTCATTGTTGTTGTTTTTTCAAACTCATCTTTTTTAATTTCAATTTTCTTTACTGCCTTATATGATGTAAGCTTCTTGTTTACTTCCTTTACCTTGTTCCATATAATTTTTTCAACTTCTTCGTCTGAAAGATTTTTTCCATGAAGTTCTTCAATTTTTATATAGTTTGGTATTATTTTGGCTGTTATTATTAATTCTTTATTAGATTTGTCTTCTTCAGATTCTTTTTTACCATATACCATGCATTCTGATATTTCTGGTATATCACCTAATAATAATTCAATTTCTTCTGGATATATATTTTTTCCGTTTTGTGTTACTATAACATTTTTGCTTCTTCCTGTTATAAATATGTATCCATTTTCATCTATTTTTCCAATATCTCCTGAATGGAAATATCCTCCTTCAAGAGCTTTTTCTGTGGCTAATTCATCTTCATAATAACCAAGCATTACTGTTGGTCCTTTTATTAGCAATTCTCCTTCTCCATTTTCATTTGGCTTATCTACTTTTATTTCAGTATTTATTACTGCAATTCCTGTAGATGCATAAGGAGATTGTACATAATCTGGTGTTAATGCAGCTATTGGTGCTGTTTCAGTAAGACCATATCCTTGCAAAAATTTTATTCCTATATCATCAACCCATTTGCAAATTTTTGCATCAATTGGCGCTGCTGCTGATACTATAATTCTTAAATTTCCTCCTAAATTATCAAGAATCTCTTTAAAAACTTTTCTTTTTATATCAATATTAACTGCTCTTAATGCGTTTGTTATATGTATCATTGAATTAACAATTCCATCTTTTTTGCTCTTTTTAATTGTTTCATTGATTTTTTTGTATAAGTTTTCTATTAATAATGGAACCGCTAACATTGCTGTAGGTTTTGCTTCTTGCATATTAGGAACTATATATTTTAATCCTTCGCAAATAGCAACTGATGCACCAACGCTAAATGGTAATAAAAATCCTATTGTAGATTCATAAGTATGATGTAATGGCAAGACAGAAAATAGTCTATCATTTTCATTAAGGCGTACATAAGCACAAGCAGCATTTACATTCCATGCCAAATTTCTGTTACTAATCATTACTCCTTTTGATGCAGATGTAGTTCCTGATGTGAATATTAATACTTTAAATTCATCTGGGTCTATTTGAGTATTTATATATGTAAAATCGCCATTATCTAATAATTCTTTTCCCTCTTTTATTAAATAATTAATTCCTACATGTTTATTTTCAATGAAGTCATCACAGTTCATTTCAATAAAGTATTTTACTGATGGAACATTTTCCTCAATTTTTTTAACAATATCTTTTTTCTTTGAAGAAAATATTACAGCTGATGCTTTTGATCTATTTATTAGATTCTCTAATTCATTATATGGTAATTCTTTATCTACTGGAACTGCAATTCCTGCTCCACAAAGCATTGTCATATATGACAAATACCAGTCATACGTTGTTTCGCTTATTATTACTACTCTTGGATTTTGAGGTAACATTTTTATAAGTTTTGTTCCTAAAGCTTTAACATCATTTCCAAATTGTTTATAAGTAATTTCTTTATATGGTTCTTTATGGTTTGGCTTTTGCAAAATCACTGTATTTTCTAGATATTTGCTAATAGAATTTTCAAATATTTCTTTTATTGTATTAAATTCATGTATCTCATAAGGACCTTTTTTACTTTTTTTCTTTTCTTCTGCTTCTTTTACATCTTCATAATTTACATTTACATTTTCTACATCTGGAATGTCGTCCATTTTTATTTTTTTAAATTTAAAATTTGGTATTTTAAAATCTTTAATGTTTCTCATTTCAATTCTCCTTGCTTAAAGCATAACAATGCATATTATACATCATTTCGTTTATTTTTTCAATTTTCTAATAAACGATTTTTCTATTTCAGAATATAATTCCATAACATTTATTTCATTATCATTTCTCATTTTGTATATTAAGCTAGAACATGTAAATCCAAAAATTCCTGATGCAATAACATTAGCATCTCCTTTTTGAAGTTCTCCTTTTTTTATACCTTCATCCACTATTTTTTCAATAATTTTTATGTATTCAAAAACTTCCTTTTTGCATATCACACTTCTATCACCACTGCCCCAAATTTCTCTAAGAACAATTGTCATAAAATCTTCGTACTTAACTAATACTTTAATTTGAATTAGCACTATTGCTTTTATTTTATCTATGCTATTCTCTAAATTTTCAGTTTTTATTTCAATACTATTTTTTAATAGTTTAACTCCTTCTTCTATTAGGAAATTAAAAATTTCTTCTTTGCTTGTAAAATGATAATATAATGTTCCTTTTGCAACACCTACTAAGGCTGTTATTTCTTCAATACTTGTTGCATCATAACCTTTTTCCGCAAACAATTTCATTGAAGTCTCAAATATTTTTCTTTTAGTTTTATTCATTATTTATTTCAAATTAGCTTTTTCACTAATATCTCCCATTTATAGATTATACACCATTTTTCTTCTTCTTTTCAAACAACCTGAACCATCAGTCAGTACACTCTCTTACATAATGTACATTCTATTTCCTTTTCCTACTTTTAGATTGTCTAAATTTTCTAGTGCTTTTCCAGTTCCTATTGCAACACATGATATTGAATCATTTGCAACAACAACATTTATTCCTGTACTTTCTTGAATTAATTTATCTAATCCGTCAATTAAACTACCTCCACCAGTCATATAAATTCCTTTGTGTCTTATATCTGCAGAAAGTTCTGGTGGTGTTTTTTCTAATATTGAGTGTACTGCTTCTGTGATTTCTTGTGCTGGTTCAATTAATGCCTCTAGCATTTCACTTGAATGTATTTTTACAGTTTTAGGAAGACCTGTAAATAAATCTCTTCCTCTTATATCCATATCTAAATCTTGTATTTTTGGATAAACACAGCCTATATTTATTTTTATATCTTCTGCCGTTCTATCTCCTATTATTATATTATATTTTTTCCTTATAAATTTAACAATTGCTTCATCAAATTTATCTCCTGCTGTTTTTATTGATGTACTAACAACAGTTCCTCCTAAAGATATTATTGCAATATCTGTGGTTCCTCCACCAATATCTACAACCATATTTCCAGATGGTCTAGAAACATCCAGTCCAGCTCCTATTGCTGCAGCTAGCGGTTCTTCAATTAAATATACTTTTCTTGCTCCAGCTCCTATTGCTGCATCAATTACTGCTCGCTTTTCTACTTCGGTTACTCTTGAAGGAATGCATATCATAATTCTAGGAGCAAAAATATATTTACCACATACTTTTCCAATAAAGTATTTAAGCATTTTTTCGGTAACTGTATAATCCGAAATTACACCATCACGTAAAGGTCTTGTTGCCACAATATTTCCTGGAGTTCTTCCAAGCATTCTTCTTGCTTCTTTTCCTACGGCAAGAACTTCACCTGTATTTTTTTCTATTGCAACTACAGATGGTTCTCTTAAAACAATACCTTTTCCCTTTACATATGCAATTACTGTCGCTGTTCCTAAATCAATAGCTATATCTTGTCCAAATTCTAACATTTGCAAAATTCCTTTCGTGTTTTATGTATTACGAAACTGTTGCAATTATATTACATATCTTATCAAATTTCAATATAAAAGCAATTAAAATTATTATTATTGTAATCTAAAATAACTTATGATAAAATGTCTTTAAAGGAGATATTAAAAATGAGAAGTGATCAAAGACAAGCCCAAAAAGCTTTGCAAACAAAGATTATTGTATGTACTTTGCTAGTTATTTGGCTAATAATTATTTTAACAGTAGTTTTTACTAATAGAAAAGATTCTGTTACTAGTGCAAATGCAAATTTAGAAAAATCAGACACATTTGCAAATATTGAACCTGATATAGAAGCAAACGAAACTATTAATATTGAAGATTTAGAAAACAAAGTTGTAAACGAGGATGTTTCTTCAAACACTACAGTTGAAGATAATAAGACAACATCTTCAACTACAAATAGAAAAAGTTCTCTTCCATATTATATAAAAGTTAATTATGGAGCTCAGGTTGTAAATATTTATACACAAGATGAAAATGGTAATTACACAGTTCCTTATAAAGTTATGATATGTTCTACTGGTGTTTATACGCCTAAATCTGGCGTTTATGCAATTCCTGCGAAGTGCAAAGAATGGAATGGTTTACAAGGAGATGTTTTTGGACATTATTGTACTCAAATAAAAGGTAATATTTTATTTCACTCTGTTCCTTATTTAACAAGTGGAGATAGAGCAAGTCTTGAATACTGGGAATATGATAAACTTGGAACTTATGCATCTGCTGGTTGTATTCGTTTAACAGTAGAAGATGCAAGATGGATTTTCTATAACTGTGCTGTTGGTACTAAAGTTGAATTTTATAGCGACTCAAATCCTGGTCCTTTAGGAAAACCTAATGCTAAGAAAATTTCTTCATATCCTGATTATTTAAGAAATTGGGATCCCACAGATCCAGCACCTGAAAATCCTTGGCATTCATATACAGAGTCAAATAATAACAACTCAAATACTAATACTGAACCAGAACCTACCCCTGAGCCAGAGCCTACTCCTACGCCTTCAGAAGGTAACACGACTGATATTCCAAGTCAAAACCCAGGAACGGAAAATAATACTGATGTACAAAATCCAGATTCTGGAGCTGGCAATAACACTGATATACAAAGCCCCGGAGCTGGTAACAATACAGATGTTTCTAATCCTGATGGCAATAATTCAGAAAGCAAAAACACAGATGTTTCTGATTCTAACAGCAATATTGTAGCAGGCATTGTTGATAATAGTAAAAATTAATAAAAAAACTAATTATAAATACAAAAATGGAATAGAAATTCAAATTTTAGTTTGTTTTCTATTCCATTTATTAGTTCGTTTTATTCTTCATTTTACATTATATTAAAAAATGCACTAAAGTGAATATTGCTATAAATGCTGCTACTTTGTCCTCATCAGATGTTTTATTAAGTGCTTCTATAAGTTTTGTATTTTCCCCACTTTGATATTCATCTGTTATTTGCATTTCAAATTTAGTTATATTATCAGCTCTAAAGCTTATGCTAAAGTCTTTTTCTTCTCCTGCTTTTAGCTCATTTATTTGTATATATTTTGTTAGTATTTTTGTTCCTCTTTTAGAGATAAAATCACATTTTATATACTTTCCGTTTATATCTTCTTCAGAGATATTTTTTATTTTTCCTTCTATTTTACCGTTAATAATTGTTGCTTTTGCATAGCTTACATTAATTTCAATATTTTCACCAGCATTAATTTCTTTTTCCATTGGTGAATATGTTGTTTGTATGCAAAAATAGGCAAGTATATTTGATACTACATAAAAAGCAATTAACAATAATATATACTTTCCAAAAGTTTTTAGTCTTTTCATACTTCTAATTCCTATCTAAAAATATTACTATGATAATTCAAGCCTATGTTGTTTAACATAGACTTATTATAATTTTACTTTTGTTTACTATTATTCTTATGATTTACATTTTTCTAAATACACCCGCAACTTTTCCAAGTATTTTACATGTTGGTACAATAATTGGATCCATTGTAGAGTTTTCTGGTTGAAGTCTGATATGGTCTTTTTCTTTGTAGAATGTTTTAACTGTTGCTTCATCATCAATTAAAGCGACTACTATTTCTCCATTTTCAGCAGTATTTTGTTTTTTGACTAATATATAATCACCATCTAAAATACCTGCTTCTATCATACTTTCGCCTCTTACAGTAAGCATAAAACATTCGCTATTTCCAATAAAATCTAATGGAATTGGGAATGTATCTGTTATGTTTTCTACTGCTAAAATAGGTGCACCAGCTGTAATTTTGCCTATAACAGGAACATCAACTAATTCCTTTCCAGCATATACGTTTTTTTCTTCAGGTTCTTGCATAGTATTTGGCTTATATGTTTTTCCACCTTTTAATAGTTGAAGGGTTCTTCCCATTTTATCTCTTCTTGCTATAAATCCATTATCTTCTAATCTATTTAAATAGGCATGAACAGTTGCTGTTGATTTTAAGCCAACAGCTTGACAGATTTCCCTTACTGATGGTGGATATCCATTTTCATTTAATTGTTTTTCTATGAATTTTAATATGTCCTTTTCCCTTTTATTCAAATCTTGTGGGTTTCTTCTTTTTGGCATAATAAATCACTCCTCAAATAATTATTTCGTAATTATATTATCACAAAAATATTAGTTTGTCAAACAAAATTTCGTATTTTTTTTATCAATCTTACTATTTGCATCTACTTTACAGAATTACATTTAATTTTTCACTTAGCATTAGTCTTCCCATTCTAGTATATAATCATATACTTTTACAGTATCTCCATCTTTAACTCCTGCTTTTTTAAGTGCTGAATTTACCCCTAAAACATCTAAATTCTTTTGGAAATAATATAAAGATTCATTATCTTCCATATTAACTTTTCTCATAAGCTCACGAATTGCAGGTCCATCAACAACATACATATCATCTTCCTTAACGATTGTAAATGGTTGTTCTTCTTCCAATTTATATACTTTTTTGGCTTCTTTTTCTTCTACTAAATCCTCTTTTGGAAGAGTTTTTAGTATTTTTGAAACCTCAATCATTAGTTCTTTCATGCCTTGGCCTGTTGCAGCAGATACTTTGAAAATTTCCATGTTATTTTCTTTTGCAACGTTTTCAAGCTCATTATATAGACTTTCATCTTGCATACTATCAATTTTATTTGCTACTATAATTTGCTTTCTTGTTGCAAGTTTTTTGCTATATTTTTCAAGCTCTTTATTAATAGTGTAAAAATCTTCTACTGGATTTCTTCCTTCTGTTCCAGCAACATCTACTACATGAAGTAATAATCTTGTTCTTTCAATATGTCTTAAAAATTGAATTCCAAGACCAACACCTTCGCTTGCCCCTTCTATAAGTCCTGGAATATCTGCAATTACAAAACTATCACCATATTCACTTTTTACCACTCCTAAATTAGGTTCTAAAGTTGTAAAATGATATTCTGCAATCTTAGGTGTAGCAGATGTTACAACAGATAATATTGTTGATTTTCCAACACTTGGATATCCTATTAATCCAACATCAGCAAGTAATTTTAATTCAAGTATTAGTTCTCCTTCTTCTCCATCTTCACCTTTTTGTGCAAATCTTGGAGCTTGTCTTGTGGCTGTAGCAAAATGAGAATTTCCTTTTCCTCCTCTTCCACCTTTTAGCACTAATACCTTTTTATTTTCTTCTGATAAATCAGCCAAAATTTCTCCTGTGTCTGATTTTTTTACAATAGTTCCTAGTGGAACTTTTATATATAAATCTTCTCCACTTTTTCCATATTTATGGCCACCTTCACCATTATTTCCATTTTCGGCTTTAAATTTCTTTTTATATCTAAAATCTATTAATGTGTTGCTGTCTGGATTTACTTCAAAGTAAACATCTCCACCTTTTCCGCCGTCTCCTCCATCAGGTCCACCTGCTGCAACATATTTTTCTCTTCTAAAGGCTACTGCTCCATCTCCACCTTTTCCAGCAGAAACATAGATTTTTGCATAATCTGTAAACATTTATTATTCTCCTCTTTCTTCTTGTCTAGGTCTTTGGTCTCTTTCAAATTGTTTTTTCATTGCTTGTATAGTTTTGCCTATTGCACTACTTTCAAATATTCTTTTAGTTTCTTCTCCCATTTTTTCTTCATTTATAGCTCTTCCATATTTGTCAGTTTTTCCCGCATAAACTAGCGAATTCATATCTTTAAAATTTTCTGGGCTAGAAAGCATTGCAAGCACTGCTTTTATTTCTACTGGATTTCCACCAGCTACAATATCTTCCAATCTTTTTTCTAAAGTGAAGCACACAGGATAATTCTCACCAATTAATTCTGCATCATGTTCATTAGGTACAGAACTAATATATGCAGAATAAAGATATGTTCCACTTCCATCTCTTCCTACTTTATCAACATTTCTAAGTCTTAAGATTTCACCATTTACTACATTTATTCCATCATAATCACTATAAACTTTATCTCCAATCTGGCTTCTTCCAGTCCATCTTAAAGTTGGATTACTTAATCTTTGAGCTACTTCTTGTTTCCATTCTTCTTGGTATTTTGCATTTTCATTTTTAAGACTTTGGCTAAATTCATTTAGGTTTACTCTTGGTTTTCTTGCTTGTTCTCTTGTTGCTATCATGTTATTAACAATATTTTGAACAGCCACACTTTTATCTACCAACTGATATTGTCCATCTTGAACGGTTAATCTGCCTAAATAATTTTCTTTTGGCATAGAGCCCAACATTTGCATATCATACACCCACATTATATATTGTAACATGTTCTTATCTAGTGTTTGGCCATGATCTAACTCAAATGAAATATCATCTGCCTCATCTACATATATTGTATCAGCATATTTTATAACTTTTGCCATTATTAGATCAGTAATTTTTCCATTACTGTGTTTTATTTTTTGTGGAGCAGACACTCCATCTAGCAATATCTTATTTTCTCCATCTGCTGAGTCTGCTTCTAAAGGCAATATATCCCTACTTTGTGTTTTTACTTGTGTTTCTCTCTTTTTGAATTTATCCAAAAATCCCATTTTACTCTCCTTCAAAGTAATCAAGTTTCATAGCTTTTTTTACTTTTTTCATAGTTTCTTTTGCTTTTGCTCTTGCTTTATTTGTTCCATCCATTAATATTTTATCGACAATTTCTGGATTAGCCTCATAATAAGCTCTTTTTTCTCTTATTGGCTTTAATCTTTCAGAAATATTTTTTGCAAGTTGTTTTTTGCAAGCTACGCAACCTCTTGTGCCAGCTCTGCACTCTTTGCAAACTGTGTCATATTCCTCTTTTTCATCAAATAGGTTATGATAATACGCAACCATACATACATCAGGATTTCCCAAATCATCTTTTCTTATTCTATTAGGATCAGTTACCGCACTCATAACTTTTTTATTAATTTCTTCTTCACTATCAGATAAGTAAATAGCATTTCCTAAAGATTTGCCCATTTTTTCATTTCCATCTAGACCTTTTATCCTCTTTCCTGATGACAAAATAGCTTGTGGCTCAACTAAAACATCGCCATATATAGAATTGAATTTTCTTACTATTTCTCTGCATTGTTCAATTAATGGTAATTGGTCCTCGCCTACTGGCACAAGTTCTCCACCAAAAGAAGTTATATCTGCCGCTTGACTTACTGGATATCCCAAAAATCCATAAGTTACACTTTCTCCAAACACTTCTTTCTTTTGTGCAAGTTCAGTTTTTACTGTTGGGTTTCGCTCTAGTCTAGCTATTGTTACTAAATTAGAATAATATACTGTAAGTTCAGCTGTTTCCGGAATCATCGATTGAATATATATTGTAGTTTTTTCAGGATCAATTCCACAAGACAAATAATCAATTGCAACTTCTCTAACATTTTTTCTAACTTTTTCTGGGTTATTAAAATTATCTGTTAATGCTTGAACATCAGCAATTAATATGTATGGTTCATATAATCCTGATTCCTGCATTTCTACTCTTTTCATTAATGAACCAAAATAATGTCCAATATGTAATCTTCCTGTTGGTCTATCGCCTGTTAATATAACTTTTTTATCCATAATATTTTTATTCGCTAGTTTTAGCGTCCTTTCCTCCATAATCTCACATTCATATTATACATATTTTTTACTTATTTTACAAGCTATAGTAAATAAAAAAGCAGTGACTTAAATTATCACCGCTTTTGTTTATAATTATTTGCTTTCTACTGCTTTTTTAGCTGTAGTAGTTTTCTTTGTTGCTGTTTTCTTAACAGCTTCTTTCTTTTCTACTTTTTCAGCTTTAGGTGCTTCTAATTTTGCAGCCATTTCTTTTAATTCTTCTGCAGTATATACGCTAACTTGTTTTTTATCTCTTCCAAGTCTTTCAAATTTTACCATTCCAGTAACTTTTGCATATAATGTGTCATCACTTCCGATTCCAACATTTTTTCCTGGATGGAATTTTGTTCCTCTTTGTCTAACTAGAATGTTTCCAGCTGGAACAACTTGACCATCAGCTCTTTTTACCCCAAGACGCTTTGACTCGCTGTCTCTTCCGTTTTTAGAACTTCCTTGTCCTTTCTTATGAGCCATTTCATTCACTCCCTTCGCGATTTATTTATTCTCTTATTTATTAATTTCAAATTTTATATAGCTAAATTATTCTTTTACTTCTTTTTTAGCTGTTGCTGTTTTTATAGATGTTATTTCAACCTTTGTGTATGGTTGTCTATGTCCTTGAGTTCTTCTGTAGTTTTTCTTAGCTTTGTATTTGTAAACTAATATTTTTTTAGCTTTTCCATGAGCTACTACTTTTCCCTCAACTTTAACACCTTTAACATAAGGAGCTCCAACTTCTACTTTTTTGTCGTCAGATACTAAAACAACATTATCAAATGTTACTTTTTTGCCTTCTTCTACATCTAATTTTTCGAAGAAAACTACATCTCCTTCAGTTACTTTGTATTGTTTTCCACAACTTTCGATTATTGCGTACATTCTATGTACACCTCCCTTATTTTGTATACTCGCTAAGCATAAAATTCAAGGCAGTTACTTAAAAAGTAACATTTAGTTGCCCGACTCAGGCGGCTTACAGGTAAATATTTTATCATACTTATTTACCTTTGTCAACCAAAATTGCTTTATTTTAGGGCGTTTTTTTCAATAAAATTACTCTTTTATTATCATTTCAACTTTTGTTTTTATTTCTTTCCATACCTCTTTAAGATTTTGGTAAGATAATTTTTCTTCAATTTCATTTATTTCAAACCATTCTGTTTTTTCTTTATCTTTCTCATCAACAAATTTATTTGTTAGTCCCATATCTAGTCCTAAAAACATATGATTTTCAACGTTTTCTCCATCTGGAGTTTTATATTTAACTAAGCAAAGTTCATCTCCTACTATTTTAACATCATGTCCTGTTTCTTCAACAGTTTCTCTTTCAGCACATTCTTTAATAGTTTCGCCTTTTTCCAAATGCCCTTTAGGAAAAGAATATTCCCCATCTTTTATTACTAATGCAATTTTTTCCTCTTGTACATTTACAATAATACAACCTGCTTTTTCTACTATATTCATATTTACACCCCTTACCGATATTTTTTCGTTTTTTATTTTAACATATCCACAAAACTTGCACAATATAAATAGGTTTATTTTCTAATTTACACACCAATTTTTAAATTGCATAAAAAATTTGAAGTTTGTAAACATTCAAAATGCTAACAAACTTCTTTTTATTTAATATTTTTCCTTAATTTTTGACTTTATTAATTTATTGTGAATGTATTTCCGTCTACACTTTTGGTTAATATAACTCCGGAATTCAGACAAACTACAGGGCGAATACCATATGCATAGCTATAGATGTTGCTAACTATATAAGCGTCGTCAGAGTTCACACGGCGAACATAACTGTTGTCATAGCTACTAGGACAAGCAAGCCAATAATAGTAACCATGGTTATAAATTCCATTTGCCTTACCTATTGTCAACCCACTACTTATTGTTTGTGCATATCCATTTTCTTCCAGATCTGCTATCGTTATTGTTGTTCCTTCATATTTTCCATAAGATGCAGCTAACATCTCTAGTGTTGGTACTCCTATTGCCCAATCTGCTTTTTCTGTTTTATATGTTGTATTCCAAACACTACTATCTAGTAAATATTCCGTTGCTTTCATATTATTATAACTGCTTGTATAATTTACTGTTCCTACTCCACTTGCTGCTGGTGTATATGTTTTATTTAACCAGCCTGCTTGTATTGCTGGATACTTTGTTTTAAAGCTATCACTTCCATCAAAATCACTTGTTCCATTATAGCCTGTTACTTTATCATTTAATGTTTGATCTCCTACATTTTCTCTTGTTATTAAATAGACATTCGTGTTATCTGCATAAAATATCTCCCATGTTTTGCTTCCTGCTGTATAGTCAGTTACTACTTTTCCATAATCATCTGTTGTTATTGTTTTTGCATTTCCAGTTACCCCATTTACTTGCTCTGCTATATAGTCTGGTATTGCTCCATTTACTAAATAGTTCTCTTCATTTGTAGCACTTTCTGATTTTTCTTTTGCTTCTTTCGCATTTGATATTAAGCCATTTTCACCTAGTACTAAATTTATTGATACACCTGCTAATATTAATAGTACTACTATTGTTACTACTAGTGCAATTAAAGTTATACCTTTCTGTTTTTCTTTTTTCATTTTCAAAAGTTCCTTTCTTATGTTTTTATTATTTTTGTACATAATTTATATTTTATACTTCTTACACAAATTATTATGTACTTTCAAAAATATTATATGTGGAACTTTCCAAATATTCCAGTGAGTAATATTCACATCAGTGTAAATGGTGCTCATACAATATACTTTATTTCATTGCTAGGAAAATACCTTTGCATTAGCTCTAAAATATACTTTTGTGAATCTTCTTTTATCTCTTTTTTATACGCATATTTTCCATTACCTCTTCCTGTCATTATTTCCTTATTATATAAGTTTATCGCATTTGGAAAAGCCTCGGCATTTATTTTAGTATGAACATAACTATATGTCATAAAAATAATTTCAAAAAATGCTTGTTTCTTTACTTTTTCAGATAGTTCCGCTTCTAGCCTTTTTATCAAATTTTCATATAATTCTTTCCAATTTTCTACTAATATAACGGGAGCTATGAGTATGCCTACTTTATATCCAGCTTCTGCAAGCTTATTTATAGCTTCAATTCTTCCTTTTAGTCTTGATGTTCCAAATTCAACTTTATTTATTATTTCTTCAGGATTCATGCTAACCCTTACTATTACTTTTCCTTTATGATCCAAATTCAAAATATCATCTACCATATCAAATTTAGTTGGAAAAGTTAACATTCCTTTATTACTACTTGCAAAATTTTGAATTGTCCATACCAAATTATTAGTAATTGTATTTTCTAAAACTAAATCACTGTTACTTCCAATTTCAAACACTTGATTTTTTTCTCTTTCATTTGCAACTTTTATTATTTTATCTAACATTTGCTCTCTATTTACAAACAGTCTCAAATAAGCACATTTATTATAATTACAAACTAGATAGCAATACATACACATAGCTGTACAGCCTGATGATGTATAGGGTACTAAAAAATCTGACACTTTATGATTTTCTACAAATTTATGAGTCTTTCTTATTCCAATTATTAAATTTTGTTTCATCTTAGCAAATTCACTATTTTGCTTTTTTCTCATTTCTTCTATATTATTATGATTTTCAATTTCTACTTTTGGAACATCTTTATATTTTTCTAGTAGCTCTCTTCCTAAAACATAATTTTCAATATCTTTTTCATAATACAAAATTTGTGGGTTAAACATTTTTATACCTCCAATATAAAAAGTTTACCCACAATTTTATTATATTATTACTTTTAAATTTAAAGTGCAATATTTGCACTTTATTTCACAAATATTGCACTTTAAAACACTATAATTTTTTTCTTGTCATTTCTAATAAATCTAATTTAGTAAAACCTTCAATTTGAGTTTTACTTCTATCTTTTTTTAATTCGTTTTTAAGTAAGTTTATTATCTCGTCTTTGTCTTTTTCTTCTTCCATATCGATGTAGTCTATTACAATTATTCCACTTATATTTCTAAGTCTTAACTGCTTTGCAATTTCTATTGTAGCTTCTTTATTTACTTTT
Source organism: uncultured Clostridia bacterium (assembly GCA_934167095.1). Lineage (GTDB taxonomy): Bacteria > Bacillota > Clostridia > TANB77 > CAG-508 > CAG-245. The sequence continues at coordinate 50,394 of CAKPKE010000003.1, read as the reverse complement.
ACTATTGTGTTTTCTTTAGTCATTTTTTTGTTACCTGTAAATTTTCCTGAATTTACATCAATAGCAGTTAATGCTTCTGTTTTATCTATTGTTATAAAGCCTCCACAGTTAAGCCATATTTTTCTATCATTCATTTTTTCTAATTGGGTATCAACATCATATTTAGTTAGCACATTTTCATTCTCTTTTAAAGTTACTACTGTAGTTTTATTATTTATCATATTTAAATATTTCTTTACTTTATCATACTCTACTTTATCATTTACAGTAATTTCATCAATGTCAGTTTCTAAAATTCCAACTAAAAACTTTGTTACAACATCTCTATTTTTATATATTATAGTAGCTTTTTTTAGCTTTGAAATTTCACTATATTTTTTCTTTATTTCTTGCCAAGTATCAATCAATTCTTTTATATCATTTTCAATTTCTTCTTTGTTTTTGCCTTCCGCTCCTGTTCTTAAAATTATACCATACTTTTCATTTTTGTAATTTGATATATAACTTTTAGCAATATCCTTTAGTCTTTTTCTTTCATCTTTATTTTCTATTTTTTGAGAAAGTGTCACAAAAGGATTATCTACTTCAAGTACAGTTAGTCTACCAGTTAAACTAATATGTTTTGTAATTCTTGCTCCCTTCTTTTCAACTTCATCTTTTCTTATTTGAACAAGAATTGTATCACCTTGTTTTATATAGTCCTTTATTTTATACTTAGACATTTCCTCTAATTTATTACCAGTTTGACTGCTTACTTTTGGCACAATATCTTTTATATGAATAAATGCATTTTTATCTTCGCCAATATCTACAAAAGCAGCTTGCATACCTGGCAATACATCTTTTACAACACCACAATATATATTTCCTTCTAAGACGCTTTCTGTTTCTTCATATTGCTCAACCAATTTTCCATTTTGCACTAATACTGCTATTTTTCTTTTGTTTTTACTTATAATTAATTCTTTCATATTTTAGTTAAGTTTACTCATTGCTTTTTCAATTCCTACTTTTAGAATTTCTTCAATAGCAATAACTCCTTTATTAATCCCTTCTTCTAGTTTTTCATACTCTTCGTCATTTACTTTTCCAATTACATAGCTTATTAAATCTTGAATTTTTTCACCATTTCCTGTTCCAACTCTTACCCTTGGGAATTCTGTTGTTCCTAGTTCATGTACAACAGACTTCATTCCATTATGAGTTCCAGGACCACCTTTTAATCTTATTTTTGTTATTCCTGTTAAAATGTCTATATCATCATAAATAACAATTATTTTTTCAGGTTCAATTTTATAAAAATCAGCAAAAGGCTTTACTGCCTCACCACTATTATTCATATAAGTTTGAGGTTTTATTAAGATTACTTTTTCATTTTCAATCATTCCTGTGCCATACAAACTTTGAAATTTTGTTTTTTCTACATTTATATCATGCTTTTTCGCAAGCTTATTTATAACATCAAATCCCATGTTATGTCTTGTTTTTGAATATTCTTCTTCTGGGTTTCCTAGTCCTACTATTAAATACATACCTTCAACTTCCTTCATTTAAACTTGCTAAAGTATAACACAAATTTGGTTATTTCTCAAGAGATTTGCCTTTTCAGATTAAAAAACTTATGATATAATATTCTTGCAAAAAGGAGACAAATAAATGGAACAAGAAAATTTTAAATCAGGCTTTGTATCAATGCTTGGAAGAACTAATGTTGGAAAATCTAGTATAATAAATGCTTTAGTTGGCGAAAAAGTTGCAGCTGTTGCAAATAAGGTTCAAACCACTAGAACAGCCATCAGAGCTATTGTAAATAGACCTAACTCTCAAATAATATTTGTAGATACACCTGGTATCCACAAACCAAAGTCAAAACTTGGAAACACAATGGTCGAAACTGCTTTTGGTGCATCTTTAGATGTAGATATTATAATTTTTGTTATTGATGCTACTTCTACTGAAATTGGACCTGGCGACAGAAGAATTTTAGATAAAATTATAGAATCACATAAAAAATGCATTTTGGTTATAAACAAAATTGACTTAACAGATAAAGCACATCTTGCAGAATTAATTGCATTATATTCTAAAGAATATAATTTTATATTTGTAGTTCCGCTATCTGTTACAAAAAATAAGAACTTAGATGTTTTATTAGATGAAATCGAGAGTCACTTAAAAGTTGGTCCTGCATATTATGATACTGAGGAATATACTGATCAAACATTAAGACAACTTGCCGAAGAAACTATTCGCGAAAAAGCTTTAAAGCTTTTAGATGAAGAAGTTCCACATGGAATATATGTAGAATGTACAAAAATGAAATTCAGAAAAACAGCAAATAAAGAAGAAATTTACGATGTTGATGCAACTATATATTGCATTCGTGAATCTCACAAAGGAATTATTATTGGCAAAGGTGGTCAAATGCTAAAAAGAATTGGAACTTATGCAAGGCAAGACTTAGAAGCAATGTTTGGCACTAAAGTCAATTTGAAATTATGGGTTAAAGTTCGTGAAGATTGGTTAAATGACGATGCCCTTGTAAAAAAATTCAAATTGCAATAGTATAATTTCTTAAAATTTGAAAAAAATAAATGTAAATATATTTTACATTAAGGAGTAATGACTTATGATAAAAGATTTAGCTTGGAAAACCTTTAAAAATACTGGAAATATTGACACTTTCCTAGAACTTATGAAAGTCGAAAAAGCAGAACAGCAAATAAAAAGCAATGCACAATTCGCAGTTTTTAACGACAACTTTCCTACTAATATAGAAAATATAAACACAAAAAATAATAAAGGAAATACCTTATAACTATGGGAATAATAAAAACAAAAGGATTAGTACTTTTTGAAAGTAACATGGGAGATTTTGATAAAATGGTATCAATACTCACCCCTGACTTAGGTAAAATTGGCTGTGCTGCTAAAGGAGCTAGAAAGCCAAAAAGTCCTCTTTTAGCTGGCACACAATTTTTGAGTTTTAGCGATTTAGTAATTTTTAGCGGTGCTAATTCATATAATATAAATTCATGTGAAGCAATCGAAGTTTTTTACAATATTAGAACAGATTTAGAGAAACTAACTTATGCGTCTTTCATTTCAAGAATGGTTTATGATGTGACAGACGAAAATCAATATACATATAAAATTTTGCAACTTCTTTTAAATACTTTATATGTAATTTCCGAAACGGATATGGACAAGGATTTTATACTTTCAGTATTTGAATTAAGACTTATGCAACTTTTAGGGTTCACTCCTAAACTTAACAGTTGCTCTTTATGTGGCTCAAAAGAAAACATTGCTTACTTTAGTATTGAAAATTCTGGGTTTGTATGTGGACCTTGTGGTAGATCAGACAAATCAGCTATACGAATTAACGAAGATTCTTTCAATGCATTAAAATACATTTTTTCTGCACCAGCAAAGAAAATATTTTCATTTAATGTTTCTGAAGAATCTAAAAAAGAGTTAAAATTAATAGCTTCTTTATATGTTAATAAAAATTTGGAAAAAGAATATAAATTAGAAAAGCTATTTTAAAAGGAGAATACTTTATTTAGTATTCTCCTTAATATTAATCATTACTTGGTTCTACTGAAACTAACTCCTGTGGTCCTTCTATTACAACTTTTGCATCTATTGGGCAAATTTGAACATAAGTATTTCCGTCGTTTACTTTTATTTCATTTCCTTCTAGATCTTTGTAAACTGTTCTTGAACTTCTTGATGTCTTTTCGCAAGTAATTTTTATAGCTTTGCCATTTGTAATATAGTATCCGTCTAAAGTTCCTATATTGCTTAAAGTTTGTCTTCCTTTATTTTCACCATCATATAATGTTGAATTTTTAGCAAATGTTACAATTATGTTTTTTGTTGTTATAGCATCTCCTGAATCCCAGTCTGTTTCCTTTACGCCTTTTGAGTATCTTTGATATCTTTGAGTTTCTTCATCATATTCATATTTAACAACATTTGAATCAGAATATGGAATTGTTACTGTAGTTGCTGACTGACCATCTTCTAAATTAACTTCATCTGTTACATATTTTAATACACTAGATACATCTGATGTTGTTCTATATCCTAATTTTTCAGCTCTTTCTTTTAAGCCTGCAAGACTTGCTTTTACATTGTGTGGAGCTGATTTATCTTTTACTCTCCAATAAGCTGATGTTCCATCATAATATAAACCATTTATATTGTTTACACCTAAGCTTGATATATCAGATTGTGCTTGTGGGCTCCATCCAAAGTGTGCATATATTGCATCATTTTCTAAAGCGTAGTCTAAGAAATAATGTCTAGAGCTTCTTACAGGTCCTACTATATCTGTATCAGATGATTTGAACAAAGCCATTAATCTACTTTCTCCACCTTCTACAATTATTTCATATACCATGTATGCAGAATTTAAACCAGCTTGTGGAAGCGCTGCTTTATGATTATCTATCATTACAGCTATAGGTCTTTCATTGCCTTTATATATTTGTACTGTTTTTTCAACCTTTGGTTCCTCAGCAACTTGATTTTCTTCTACATTTGTTTCATTTGAATTTTTTGCTTTATTTTTTCTAACAATCGCATAGGCTAAAGCTCCACCAACTGCTAGTGCTAAAATTATTACTATTACAATAAATATAATTACTTTCTTCTTCATTTAATTTTATTCCCTTCTTGCTTTCGTTTTTTCTGAGGTAAGCACACGTTTTTTATTCTTCTTACTTCATTTAAATTTTAAATATTGTTAGTCCATAGATTAAAATTACTATTAAGACTCCCATGCATATTCCAAACACTATTTCTGCTTTTGTTCTTGCATTTGATTTATATCTATTTCCTACTACTAAAACAGATAGTGCTAAGGCTAATGTAAATGTTATTATATCTCTACTGTTTAGCCATATTGCAGTAAGAATTGCAAATGCTATTGCAGACTGTCCACTAGGAACAAATCCGTCTTTTATAAGTTCTCCTCTTTGCTTTTTCTTTGAGCAACTTGCTTTTATTGCAACGACTGCAATTACTACTAACATTACTGCAACAAAAGTTAAGTGTACTGGGGATTTAACCATGTTATGTAGCACGCTTTGGCTTAGTTCTGATAAATTTTCTGCTTTAAAAAATATAAAATATCCTACTACTATTGCATTTATTGCAGATAGCACTACTGCGCCTGCTGCAACATCTTTTGCAATTTTTGCCTTTGGATGATATACATCTACAAATAAATCAACAACTGTTTCAATTGCTGTATTTATCATTTCAGCAAACAATACAAAAAATAAAGCAAACACTAAGCACAAAAATTGTGAAGTATCTAGTCCATAGAAAAGGCTTAATATCATAACTATAACCGCTAGAACTAATTGTATTCTAAAATTTCTTTGAGTAGTTGCTGTATATATAATTCCATTTACCGCATTGTTACAGGCTTCAATGAAATTATCATTTTTCATTTTTTTACTGTCTTTATTCATCTGCAAATATTAATCCTCTCTAGTTATGTTTAATTTATTTAATATATTTTCTTCTTTTGGCCTCATTAATACTTTGTCTTCTTCTTTTATATGGTCATATCCCATTACATGGTAAAATCCATGAACTACCATATATGCAAGTTCTCTTGTAACACTATGTCCATATTCTTTTGCTTGCTCTTTAACTCTAGGAATTGATATCATAATATCTCCTAAAACATCTGCAATTTCACATTCTGGACTAGTTTTTTCGATTATTTCTTTAATTTCGTCTTTTTCAAACATTGGAAAAGATAAAACATCTGTCTCTTTGTCTATTTCTCTATACTTTTTGTTTGTTTGTCTTATTGTTTCTGGGTCAGTTAAAATAACATTTAAGTATAAATTTGTATTTTCTAGTTTTTCTTCTAAAAAACATGTTTCTACTACTTTTTCAATTAGTTTTACATACTCTTCATTTTCTTCTTCGTTTTCAAATTCTATTTGCACAAATTTTTTATTAGGCATATTTGTTTCGTCCTCCAATTAAAAGCTAACAGCTCTTGCCATTTCATTTATATTAAAACTTTCGTCTTTTGTTTTTGTAAATGTTCCTTCTGAACTGTAGCTATTTTGTAATTGTTTCATTACTCCATACTCTACAAGTTTGCCTTTGAAGAATTTTTCAATTCTACAATATTTATTTATATTTTTATATACATTTTTTAATTCTCTTCTTAAGAATAAGATTTCTCTTTGTCTTGAATATTCCATGTAATTTTTATTTTTTAGCTCACTTATTTTTTTGTATTCATTCCAGAATTTTTTGTATTCTTCTTTTTCTTGTGGCTTGTCCCAATAGATTTTTGTAGAAAGAAGTCTTAAATTATAGTCTTCTATTATATTAACAAGAAGTCCATAAGCCTTTTCTTGTTTTCTTTTCATTTTTGTATCCATTATTAACATTCTACAATCATCTAATAATTTTTCATAGCATTGTTCTGCAACTGCAAGTGGCAAGCTATGTGTAAATAATTTTCTGCTGATATTTAATAATATCATATTTTTTTCAATTACATCATTTTGATCTAATTTACCAACTGTAAATCTTTCAAAATTTTTGTAATCATCAACAATTTCAGAATATAATTTGTTATCTGGTTCTTCTGCCATTTTTATTGGTAGAATTTCTGTTATATATTCCTCTACTGTTTCAAATATTTTTTCGTAGATTTCATTTTTCTCTCTATCTGTCATATTTTCAGCAAGTTTTATTGAGTAATTTTTTAATAGCTTTTTATATAACGCTTGCATTCTGCTTGCATAAAAATGCTCAAATCTGTTTTGTAATTTTTCTTTCTTTAGTTCTTTTACTGTATCATAATCTAATTGTATTAAAAATATTTGCTTTCTATATTTATACTCTAGATATTCTACTTCTTTTAGATGTACAACTAGATAATATTTTGACAATGCATTTTTTTCAAAATCAGTTGCAATTCCGCTTTTTACTTTTTTGTATACATTATCCATTATATGCTTATCAATAGACTCTAAATAAAGAGAAAATGCATCTTCATATTTTTTCTCTATTTCATCTTTTTTAGTTTCTTCTTCATCTTCTAAGCTTGCTACATAATTATCGTAAGCCCTTAACACATTATTTCTTTTCATAGAAATTAACATTCCATTAATTCCTATTTTTGTTGGTGTTAATAGTTTGGTGATAGTATTTGTTATCCTTGTGAAAATTTTTTTCTCTGAATAAACTCGTAGGCTTTTTTCTTCCATATTATTCCATTCCTTTCAAAATACTATTTTTTCTTTAGTCCCTATACTTTCCAATACTTCGTAAGTTACTTCCACAGTTACAGAATCTTGTTCTTCACTATAGTCTATATATTTTTGTAATACCTGACTTTCCTCTGGCAAGTTTTGCTTAATTTTTTCAGATGCAATTTCTACACCTTTATTCTTTGCTTCTTCAGATCCGTAGGTAATTTCTTCGTCAATTTTTTCCTTATTGGTAATTTTTATTAACTTTATAGGTAAATAAAAGTTATTAGAAATCCTAATTTGGTTTTCCGTTTCTATTGTATCATATTTTTCAAATTTTGAAAGGGTTTTGAATAAATTTATTTGAAAATTATTAATTTTTATTTTATATTTTGTTTCTTCATTATTTGTATATTTTTCCATCTGCTGTTTAAAGTCTACTTTTACCTTTTCCGTATACCAAACTTTGGCTTTTACTTCTCCTTTTGCATGAACGAACCTAGTTCCTGTGTACTTTCCTTCCATCCAACCAGCAATTAAAATATCACCTTCTTTTACAATGCTTCCCTCCGTAGCTTTTGGCACTCCACTTTGAGCAGATATTTTTACAATCTGAGCAGTTTTGTCTGCAACAATATTACAATAATCTTCTTCATTTATTACCTCTGGTTTGGCCTCCGCTTCTACTATTTTTATAGACGCTTTTGTTCCATTTATTTCTATTCCTACCCATGAAATATCACTTCTTTTTAATCGAATTTCATTTATTATTACTTGTGTATCAATTTTAGATTTTATGCCTCCAACTTTTAGATTTTTATCTTCCAATATATTTCTTATTTCATTTTCATTAATTTTATCTAATCCTGAAATTTCTACTTTCCATACAAATTGCGAAAGAGTTATCAAACTTACTATAATAAGAAGCAATATTATTCCAAAAATTTTTCTCTTTCTGTACTTATTTAAGAAAAATGGTATTCCTTTTTTATCTAAGATTTTGATTTTGCATTTTGTATCTTTTGCTATTTTTCTTATTTGCTTAAAATTTTTAATTCCAATATTTGCATATATAATAGTAGACTTTTCTCTTTTTATATTCCAGACAACAATGTTTTGTGCTATACATTTATTTATAAATTTTTCGATAAAATATCCTTCAACTCTGACTGTTACATATCCACTAAAATGTTGCAAAAGAATTTTAAAAAACATTGTTGCTCCTTTCTTTTTTTACTCTATCTTTTCAAAATCTACCGAATCAATGTCGCCATTTACAACAATATCATCAGTAGTCATATCTTCTAATTTCAAGTTAGTTCCAGTTATATTTACTATTCCTGAATACATTTTTATTCTTATATAAATATCTTGATATTCAAGTATAGATTTATAATTTTCTATTAGCATTTTTGAAAAGTCTTGTATTGTTATTTTCGAATTTTGGCTTGAAACTTCTTCTGGAACTTCTAGAAATCTATCTAACCTTGTTTGTTTTGCCCTTTTTCTCATTAAAAATTTCTCCTATTTTTCAAATTCATCAATACTTTTAAATTCATAACCTGCCTCTTTTGTTTTCTTTATTACTTCATCTAAAATGTTGGCATTATCCTTTGATGTTGCATGCAATAACATTATTTCTCCATTATGAAGATTATCTAAAATCTTGTTTTTTCCATAGTCTTCTCTTCCTTGTTTATTTTCATCCCAATCGTCATAAGCAAATGACCACATTACAGTTGTATATCCAAGTGAATTACAATATGCAACAGTTCTTTCGCTATATTCCCCTTTAGGTGGTCTTATATATTTCATTTCATAACCAAATTTTTTGCTAATTGCTGTATGTAAATCCATTACTTCCGTTTTTATTGTATCTAAATTGCAACTTGGCATTGATTTATGATTTACTGTATGGTTTCCAATTATTTGATTATAATCTATCATTTTTTGCACAAGTTCTGGCTGAGTATTTACATAGTGTGCAGTTATAAAAAATACTGCAGTTACTTCATTTTGCTTTAAGACTTCTAATATTTTTTCGGTGTAACCAGCTTCATATCCTAAATCAAATGTTAGATAGACATACTTTTTTTCATTATTCCCCATATATAGTCCATTATATTTTTCCATTATAGACTTATTTTTTGAACCAACATCTGGCTGAACATGCTCTTTTTTTCTTGAAAGTCCCCATTCTATTTTTGAATTACTTAAACCTGCAAAATCCCCCTGCCCTGCAGATGTATCTATAGAAACATTATTTTTATTTACATACGTAATTCCAAATACAAACATTGCTACTATAAATATAGTAATACCTTCAAAAAGATAATTTTTTATATTCTTCATAAAAAATTCATTCCTCTCTATTTATTAATTACAAAGGCTTTCATAGTTTCATTTTTTTATCTTTTTTCTAACTACTCTGCTTTTTATTTAATTTTATGAAGTCACATTTTATTTATTCCAAAAAAAAATAAACCTAATCAAAATTAGATTTATTTTTATTTGTATTAGCAATCTACTTCAAATTGCCATTCTGTATTACTTAAGTTAAAATCTGTTACTTGAGGCTTATTATTTTCATCAAATTTTGCTTCAATGTATCCTAAATCAAATACATTTATATATAATTTTTTGCTTTCTGGGAAGCTATCTTTTGCTGTAATATCAACATTTATTGTTATTTCTTTATCTCCTACTAGAACACTTCCAGATTGGCAACCATCTGATAACATTAATTCATATACTTTATTTTTATAATTTTTTATACCAAGGTCTTTATATGTATATAATGTTCTATAATCCATTTTTTCTTTACTGTTAAAATACATTCTTGAGAAAACTTCATACACATTTTTGTTTTCATCATAAATTGCAAAACCATATCTAAAAGCACTTTGGTTAAATGTTATATCATTTTCAAATTTAAATGTTACTTTTGCAATTAATTTTTTATCTGTTTTTTCAATAGATTCAACTCTAGCTCCTATTCCATTTTTGGTTACATATTCGTTTTCTAAGCTATACGCAACTCCGTCAGCATCTGGATCGCCTAAAGTATATGTACCTTTTACTATATCTCTTGCCAAATACTTTTTATATTTGTTGTTTTCTTTTACATTATGATAAATAATTATCGAAAACTCTCCTATTATCATAATTACAAGTGCTGCAACTACTAAATAAAGTGCTAATAAGTTTTTGTTTTTCATAAATAAAATCCCCCTATTTTTTTATTTCATATTTTTTATATTTTATATAGAAAATACTTGATATTATTGTGGCAACTAAAATTAATGTAATCATACTATTAATTCCTGTTTGAGGAATTGGAGTTTTTGCAACTGTATCATCGTCTTTCTTTGGTTCTTCTTTTATATCCTCTGTGACTTCTACACTAAAACTAGTTTTTTTATCTTTATATGTTATTGTTATTTCTTGTTTTCCAATTTTTGTTTTATCATATCCTTCAAATTTGACTTGTTCTTCCTCGTCTAACATTTCAATTTCTTTTTTAGTTCCATCTTCAAAAACAGCATTTATAGTTCCACCTGCTAAATCTAAATTTTCACCTTGTTTGTAGCTTGTTTTATTTGGAAGTTTGTTTACTTCAATTTTTACAATTTCATTTGAATTCATATAATTATCAAAGGCTAATACAGCAAAATTTGTATATTTACTTGTATTTGCAGAATATTTAACAAAATTTGCTTGATTCATGATATTTTTTATACACATATTACCCACATACCCAGCAAACATATTTGTTACGAAAGTTTTTATATTATCTTTTCCGCCAAAGTTATCAGTAAAATATCCTTTTCTATTTGTTACAAATTTACTATTTGAGTAATATTCGCTTATAGCATCATATAAACTTTTATCTGATATCAAGTAATTGCTATATAAATTAACTGCATCTAAATCTGCTAAAGCATCGTTAATATCAAAAGTTGAATTTACTTTGCTGTCTTTGCTTGCCATTAATTTATTTGCATATTCTTGTAATTCTTCATCTGTTTTTCCATCATCATAAATTACTACCTGTTCCATTAAAGTAGTTAAGTCGCCTACCCAACCTGCAAAAGATGGTAGTTCTAATGTTACGCTTTTATTTTTGGTAATAGCATTTAAAGTTGCGCATAAATGTACAAAATCAACATCTTCGCCTGTAATTTCGTCTATTACCTGCATTTTTGAAAAATCATATTTACTTAATTCTTCATCATTATTTTCAATGTAGCTTACAAAGTCAGAATTAATTGTTCCTGCTGTTAATTGCCAAGTAGATGTATTATATTTATTTCTTCTTATATATTGTAAGCATAAATCATTTGCAGAATCCTCTACCTCATTTTCACTTTTGAAGTTTACTGCTAATTCATATAGTGTTTTTATTCTTGAAAAATCATTTGACACTGCACTTACACTTTTTAATCCTATTACATATTGTAGAAAAAATATCATCAAAATACTAATAATAATTAACTTTGCTTTTTTTCTCATACTTAATTTCATTCCTTCCTTGTCTTCGCTAACGTTATGTCTACGAAGGTCACAAATTTTTCTCCACATTAATAATATCTTACTAATTTATTTTTTTCAATACTTCTACAAATATTTAATATTTTTGTAATTTTTTCAAAACATTACATTGTTTTTTGAAAATATTACTTTATTTTTCTTATAAATAGCAATGGTTTTGCAGTTTTCGACATTTTAATTTATTTGTTATTTTTTCTTGACAAGTTTTTTATTTTGTTCTATATTATCTTTATTGGAAATTTTTGGTTATTATTTATAGGAGTTCAAATGATAAAATTTGTTTTATGTGATGACAATTCCTCAGTATTATCAAAGCTGAGTGAGATGCTTAATAGCATTTTCTTAAAATATGATTTTAATGCGAGTGTGGTTTTTTCCACCAATGATACAAATGCACTTCTAAATTTTGTAAACAATAATACTATTGATGTTCTATTTTTAGATATTGATTTAGACTCTCGAGAAAATGGAATTGAAATAGCAAAACTTATTAGAAAAAACAATAAATTATTATACTTAATTTTTGTTACAGCACATTTTGAGTATATCGTTTCATCTTTTGAATGTAAAACTTTTGATTTTATTCAGAAGCCTTTTACTTACAATCGCTTAGAACGAACCGTTTTAAGAATTTTTGATGATATTTATAGTTCTAATCCTAGCTTTATTCATATTAATAATTCTGGAAAGATAATTAATCGTGATTCAGTTGATTATATACAAAAAGATGGTATGAAAGCTATTTATGTAACTAATTCTGAAAGTTTTGAAACCTACTGCTCTTTTAATCAGATAGAACCTACTTTACCAAAAAATTTTATTAGATGTCATAAATCATTTATAGTAAATCTAGATAATATCAGTCATGTTGATGCAAAAAGTAATGTAATTTTCTTTAAAGATGGAGTCTGTGCAGAATCTTGTATAGGTCCTAAATATAAAAATAAATTCATGGAGGTCATAAATAATGATTCAATTTTTTAATAGTATTTTAATTTTTCTGACAACTGAAAATGAATTACTTGTAAATTTAATGTATATTCCAATGGTCTTTGTTGAAGCCTTTGCTCAAATGAGTTTTTTTACTACTTTTTTGAAAATTTCTTCAACAAAAAAGCAAAAATTAATTTATGTTATATCAGTTGCTGTTTTAGGAATATTTTGTGCTTATATAATACCAAAACCATTTAGTAATATTATTACACTGGTAACAATTCCTCTTATTATAAAATATATTTTTAAAATAAATATACTTAGAAGTTTTTTTGCAGAATTTGTTACTGTCGCAGTAATTACTTCAATTGAAGTAATCTTAGCTAAACTATTTTATATTAGTTTTGGTTTGGTTTACGAAGAATGTTCCATAATTCCTTTATATAGGTTTTTAATAAATAATTTTATTTATATTATACTAATATTATTCTCTATAATTATAAAGAAAGAGAATTTTTCAATTAATTTTTTTAGCAACTTTAGCAAAAAGAATAAATGTATGTTATTTTTCAATATTCTTTTTGCTCTAAATGTAATATTTATGCAAATGTACCTAATTAGTTATTATACTGATGTTCTTCCTTCTCAGATAGTACTTTTTAATTTAATATTTTTAATTGTATACTCAATTTTAAGTATTTATAGCTTAGTAAAAACAATGAATTTAGCAAGAACAGAAGAAAGTTTAGAGCAAGAAAAATTATCTAATAAGACTCTTCAAATTCTTCATGACAATATAAGAGCTTTTAAACATGATTTTGCAAACATTATTGCCGGTCTTGGTGGATACATTGAAACAAATGATATGGAAGGTTTAAAAAAATATTATTCTCAACTATTGGTTGATTGCACACAATTAAACAATTTAAGTTCATTAAGTCCTGATGCAATAAATAGTCCTGCAGTTTATACGGTTCTTGCAAACAAATATTATAAGGCTGATAATTTAGGAATCAAAATTTCATTAGAATGCTTTATTGATTTTAATAAGCTTAATATGCAAATATATGAATTTACTAGAATTCTTGGAATATTAATGGATAATGCGATTGAGGCCTCTTCTGAATGTGATGAAAAAATTATAAATGTTATTATTAGAAGCGACTTTAATCAGCACAGGCAACTATTGATAATTGAAAATACTTACAAAGATAAATCTATAAACCTTGATAAAATTTACGAAAAAGGATTTTCTACAAAAGAAAAAAATACAGGACTTGGACTTTGGGAAGTAAATAAAATTATAAAACGCCACAAGAATCTAGCAAGATTTACTACAAAAGATGACAAATTCTTTAAACAGCAAATTGAGATTTATGAAAACTAAAAGATTATTCTTAGTAAATTTCTATTCTATCAATATTTAAAGAGAGCTTTGAAGGCTCTCTTTTATTTTTGTTATTTTATAGGAATTATGTATGTAAATTAATCTTTTTTTATTAATGAAGCAGGCATTTTTGGTTGATGAAACATTCCCCATATAATGCAAGCTGTATTTGTTGATTTTGCATATCTTTCTGCAATTTTGGCTAATAATTTTAACATAAACTTTATCCTCCTTGATTTTTCAAATTCTATATAATAAAGCATCGCCGGCTTAATGCTTATATTATCTATTTATTAAATATTTTGCTTCAAATATGTTCTATATCCATATTCATTTTTAGTTATTTTATAGGCAAATTCAGTAATGCAAAAAGTTTCTATTAATACATTGAAAATAAGTATATTTGAAAGTGTATCATTTTTTATTAGCAAACCTACAATTAGTGTTATTGTTGCAAACACATAAGATAATATCTTTTTTATTTTTCTATCTTTATTTCTTAGTATTGGTAAATTTACTGTATCTGCTGGAGCATATTTTGAAATCATGATTATTGCTAAAATCCATGTAAAAAAGCAGACTATTGCTTTTATCCAAATATTTGTAAAAATAATACTTTTACTTATAAACACATTTCCATAATAAATTAAAAATGTTCCTAATGTGCAACCAATATTTGTTTTAAGATGAAATCCACCAGCTACCACTTTATATGGAAGCATTGTCATATATGCAAATATTACAAGTGGTGCTATTTTAAATATAACAGCAACTGCAAATAATAAAATCAGCTTTGGCACTTCTCCAATAATTAGTTGAAGGCCATAGTTTATAACTTCTGCTCGTTCATCATCAATTTCTGGATTTTGCTTTCTTATTTTTTGTGTTAATTTATCACAAATTTTTTCAATCACTTTTTCTCATCTCCTTATGCTGATATAATATCACATATTTTCTTTATATTCCTTTTATTATACATCTAACCTATTTTTATAGGTTAAATATATTTTTTTAGTTTTTCATATATAATTTTGGCACTTTCATAAACTTTTATTGTTTTCCTGCATTTATCGTTTTATAGTTAATGTTACAGTTTGTATATCCATATTAGAAAAATTGACCAATTGCCCGGGAAATTGGACTTTTTGGAAAATATGTGGTATAATATAAGATACCTGAAAAATCAAGGAGGTAAAAAAAATGAATCATAATCTTTCCTCTGCTGCCAAAGAACTGTTTGAGCATTCAGTTTCTTTCAATTCTGAGGACGAGGCAAACATCTTCTTAGATGTATTGCGGAAACTTTACAGTGTTCAAACAGAGTGGGAGCTTGTCAACAGCGGAGCTAATGGTTCTATAGTCACATGGTCAGCACAGTGTTCCGTGGCCTAAACCATATGATGAAGGGGACGACAATGTCGTCCCCTTTTCCTTTTTATATTTCTTTTATTCCTTCTAACAATTTCCATGTTTTTTCATATTTAGGTAATACTTTAAAATTCATCTCTTTTTTAGTTATTGGATGCTCTATTGTAAGCGAATATGCAAACAAGCAAATTTGTTGTCTTTGACCTCTTTCACCATATTTTTGATCTCCATATATTGCATGATCTCTCGATGCAAGTTGAACTCTTATTTGATGATGTCTACCTGTATGTAAGTCTATTTTTAAAACTGATAAATTTTGTTCTTTATCATATTTTAGAACTTCATAATCAAGCTCTGCATATTTAGAATTTTTAGTTCCTTCTTTTACAACTTTACTCATATTATTTTTTTCATTTTTAAGTAAATAATCTTTCAAAGTTCCCTTTGTGCTGTGAAAATATCCATTACATATTACTAGGTACTTTTTCTTAAAAACTTTTTCTCTTACTTGTTCGCTTAGCCTTGATGCAGCTTTTGAAGTTTTAGCAAATACCATTACTCCACCAACTGGTCTATCTAGTCTATGAACCAGACCTAAATAAACATTTCCTGGTTTATTGTATTTTTCTTTTAGATATGCTTTTATTAGCGTAAGCATATCAACATCTTCTGTTTTATCCCCTTGAGATGGAATATTTACTGGTTTCTCAACAACTATTATATGATTATCTTCATATATTATATTTAATTTTTCCATTATCTCACCCACTTTGCATAGATTCCACAAGGCAGAATTAAACTAGAACCAGTCATTGGTAAACCAATTTCTCCGTTTTCAAAGTTTTTATCACTAAAACTTCTTCCTAGTTTTTGTTTCATATTCATTTTTAATAAGTTTTCTAGTACTGTACTTGAAATTCCTGTCGTATATGAATTTATTAAGAAAAACACTGGTTTATCAGATAATACTTGCATGCAAAGTTTTACAAGCTCTGGAATGTTTTCTTCAAACTTCCAAACTTCGCCATTTGCACCTCTTCCATAAGATGGTGGATCCATTATTATGGCATCATATTTGTTGCCTCTTCTAATTTCTCTATTTACAAATTTTACAACATCATCAATAATATATCTAACTGGTCTATCTTTTAATCCTGAAGATTCAACATTTTCTTTTGCCCATGCAACCATTCCTTTTGAACTATCAACATGACAAACTGATGCTCCTGCTGACAAGCACGCAACTGTTGCACCACCTGTATATGCAAAAAGATTTAGTACCTTTACTTCTCTTTTTTCTTCTTTTATTGTGGTTTTAATCTTTTCCATCATCCAATCCCAGTTAACAGCTTGCTCTGGAAATATTCCTGTATGTTTAAATCCCATTGGTTTAATATTAAAAGTTAAGTTTTTGTATTTTATTTGCCAACTATCTGGAAGTTTTGTTTTGTTTTCCCAATGGCCTCCACCTGTTGAACTTCTTGAATATCTTGCATCTGCTTTTTTCCACTTTTCAGGAAATTGTTTATCATTCCAAATTATTTGTGGATCTGGTCTTATAAGAATTTTGTTATTCCATCTTTCTAATTTTTCTCCATTTGCCATATCTAATATTTCATAATCTTTCCAATTATTGGCTAACTTCATTTTTTGTATCTCCTATTCTTTTACTACATATTCCATTATAGCAGAAAACGGGCCTATATACAAGAAGATTGAGTCGTCTATCTTATTTATTTTTATTTTCATATTTCTTTACCTTTTTTAATAAATACCAGAAAAATTTTCCGGTGTTAATAAAATACAGGAAGATTTTAGTTTTTTCTTCCTCTATTAAATTTCAAAAGATTAATTAATTCTTTATTTTCAAAACTAATTTATTTTTCTTACTCTTATAATTAATATAAAAAAAGAAACCTCTTGCGAGGAAAAGAATTTATTTCTTTTTTTGTGTGATTTAGCAGTTGTCTACAAACACCTCTAATTCTTTAATCAGCATATTTAACTTAGTCCCTTCGCTTGTATATAAGGGGACATTTCCACCTTCAATATTATCATATACCCACTTTACTCTTTCAAGCAGGCAAGTACCAGGTAAACAAGAATATACTGACAGTGAATTATAAATAGCTTCCAGAGTTCTTAAAATAGTATTGCTATTGTCCCGGTGAACTCTTAAAGTATTAATAGCACACCGAAGTCCTTGGTTCTGCATTTTACAGCAAATTTGCTTGCATTTGCATTCCATGTTTTTTACCTCTTTTTCTTTGCACATAACAACTCCTAACAGCACTCACTTTCAATTACACCAATATGTGTAAAAGATAATGAAAATGGTACATTTGTTATAATTCGCTGTACCCACGAATATTACAATTCCATTTTAACATTTTTTACATAAAATTGCAAGTTGTCATTAGCTACCAATATTTTATCTAGAAATTGCCTTTTCTCATACAAGTTGCATTTACTTTACAGAATTGCATTTAACTTTTCACTTGACGCTATCTTATATTCTAACTATATTTTTCTAAGAAATCTTTTGCGGTAATTATTTCTGGCTTTTCTATATCTACTGCAAAAAAATCCTTATCTCCCGTTATTAACACATCTATTTCTTCAATAATCGCAGTATATAAAATTATATAATCATTTTCGTCTCTTATTTTAAATTTCTTCTTATTTACATTACTTGGAGAATATACTAATGTAAATGGAAATTTTTCAAAAAATTCTTCTAACTCATCTGCTTTTACATTAAATTTATTTTTTACTATATTTCTTAGTTCATCTACTACATACGAACATATAAATATTTCATGTTTTGTAGAAAGTATATATATTAGTTCATTCATTATTTTACTTTTAAATACAAATGCTGAAATTAGAATATTTGTATCTAACATAACCTTCAAAACTAATCCTTCTTTCTTTCCTTTCTATATTCTTTAACCATTTTTACAACATCTTCTTCTGTTTCCAATCCTAATCTCTCTGCTTCGCCATCAAAAGCATCTTGTATTTTTTCTAATGCTATCATAGCTGCATTTTTTATAACTATGTCATTCCCTTTTTGTAAAAATATTATTTTACTTCCCTCTTTTATTTGTAAAAAATCGCGTATCGCCTTTGGAATAGTTATTTGTCCTTTTGTAGTTACTTTTGCAAGTTCCATAAGCATTTCTCCTTTCTTACTTTCCTTACTTTATTATATGATAATTTTTATTATTTATCAAGTTTTTATTTAGAAATTAGCAATAATTTTTCATGTATAAATTTATCTTATTGGGTAAAAATTATTTTAAGAGGTACAAAATGATAAATAATATTTTAGATAAATTAATTGGTAAAAAAATTATAATAGCTTTAGATGGATTTTTAAAACTACAATATACAATTAATAGCTTAAATTATCATATTGAATATGATATATTGAAAATCACTGATAATTCTAGTGATAATTATCTTATTATTAATATGACGCAAATATATGATTTTAATTTAACAGAAACAAGTATTACAATTTATTTGGATAATGATACAACTATCTCTATTTTAAGTTAAAAGATAGACCACAATAGTCTATCTATTTTTGAATTTTTGCTTTATCTTTTTCATCTAAATTTTCTAGGCTAAACTCCAATAATGATATTACAACTTTATTAAATGATAAATTTTTAATATCTGCAAGACTTTGTATATCCTCTACTATATTTTCTGGCAACCTAAGAGTTTTACTAACTCCACTGTGGTTTTCTGGTATTTTTAGTTTATTCATATTACTAGCCTCCCTTGCAAGATATTGTACATAATTTTTTGCAATAATTATGCACCTATTTATGCTTGCAAAGTAATTTCAATTATGATAACATGTAAATAATCTAAAGAAAAATGAAAGGATTATTTTAACTATGAAAAATTTAATTAATCAAAAAGGAATAACTTTAATTGCATTAATTGTTACTATTGTTATTTTATTAATTCTTGCTGGTGTTAGTATCTCCATGGTTTTAGGAAATAACCGGCCTTATTAGCAAAGCTCGCGAAAGTAAAAGTAAAACAGAAGAAGCTTCAGAACTAGAACAAATACAATTTGCTGTTTCATCAGTTCAATTAGGAAGTGCTAATTATCAAGATTTTTCTCGGTTCTGATTTACAAAATGCCTTGGATAATCAGCTAGGTTCTAATAAAGCTACAGTTTCAAATAATGGTGATGGAAGTTTTACAGTTAGTATTACTGGTTCTGATCAACAATATTACATTGACAACTCAGGTAATACAAAATCTAGTTCGGATGCAATAGCAATAAGTTCTGTAGATGATTTAAAGAATTTTAGAGATGCTGTAAACTCAGGCAATTCTTTTAATGGGAAATATGTATATTTAACTAATGACATTACACTAGACATAAATGAAGAATGGGAACCTATTGGTATATATAAAAACACTTCTACTGGTCCAGATGATGAAAATAATATTCTTTTTTGCGGAACATTTGATGGTAAGAATCATTCAATATCTGGAATATATATTAATTCTACCGAAAAAGTAAAAGGATTATTTGCTTTTATAAAAAGTTCAACTATAAAGAATATCCATATATCTGATAATTGTAATATTTCTGGTGGTGTAGGAACATCTTCTTTAGTAGGATATGCATATCAAAATAGTCTAATTGAAAATTGTTCTAATGCTTCTTCTCTTTCCAATTCTGCTAATAGTTTTGGTGGAATAGTTGGAATTCTTGTTAATAGTAAAGTTAATAATTGTTATAATTCAGGTAATATGACTGGACTTGAAAACAATGTAAATATTGGCGGAATAGTTGGATATTGTACATCTACCTCAATTATTGAAAACAGTTATAATTCAGGTTCAATCCAAGGAAATAATAGCTATATTGGTGGAATTTCTGGATATACTTATACAAATTCTTCAATTAATAATTGTTATAATGTAGGTTCTGTTTCTGGTTCATCCATAATTGGCGGAATAACTGGTTATATTAGAGATGGAAGTTCTATTTCAAATTGTTATAGTTCTGGTATTATTACGGGTAATTCTCCAATGTCAGGAATTGTTGGACATATAAATAACCCAGGTACAATCACCTCTTGTTATTACTTAGAAAACACTATAAATAATTCAAATGATACTTCTATTAGAGATGGTGTAAAATCATTATCTATTTCTCAACTAAAATTTGCTTATTCCGAACTCGGTTCTGCTTTTAAACCAGATTCAAATAATATAAATAATGGCTACCCAATTTTATATTGGCAATAAAATTAAAACTGCACAATGAAGTGCAGTTTTTTTACTTTAATATAAGCATTGCTCGTGTTCCAACACTTTGATATGTTGTAACGGGTGCTACGTGAGGATTTCTGTTTATTACACTTTGTTTGGCCTTTACACTATCTCTATTTTTAAAATCTCTTGCTGTTCTATGTATTACATTACTTGCTTCTTGTGTCCATTCTGCACAATTTCCAGCAAAGTCATATATATTATTTGCTTTATATTTCTCATTTAAACCTGTTTCTTGTAATACTCTTTTTTCTTCATCGTCATCTTCATAATTTCCCCATGATTCAGAATCTTGCACATTATATCCACAATTTTCTAGCCATTCACATACAGCATCCCACTGTATTCCACCAATCATCCTAGGTTTTACATTTTCTGTATTATTTAATTCTTTACAATTTTTATATAATTGATACCAAGTAACACTAGTTATTGGATTTCCTTTTGCTTCTCCATTTTCACTTAGTTCATATCTTCCTATATAGAAGCCTCTATATTTCTCCATGCTTTCAATCATTTCACTATATTCGTTACTGACTAAATTTGCCATCTCTTCAAAATTCTCAAAACCAGTTTCTTTTGCTTTTTCATCATTATCATAGTAATATACAGTATCTGGCTCTCTATAGCCTACTTTGCCAGGAAGATTCATCGTTTCATAGCTACTTACTGAATATTTATATGTCTTTACCCCTGTGCCACCTAGCAATTCAATTCCATTATTATCTACATTATAGAATTTACTAGCATTATTTACCGGTACCCATACATATTGATTTCCTACTAAATCATTTCCAACATCTACTTGATTTGCATATTTATCTTTATCATCTATTGAGTCAGAAATTACAACTCCTTTATCTCTAATTCCTCCCACATAATAGAATCCATCAGGAATCGGTGCTCCATTAATAAAATTACTTCCGGTTAGTTGTTTCATTATTTCATCACTTGTATTTTCAATATCTTTTTCTTCTGATTTTTCATCTTCTTGAACCTTTTTAGTTGCTAATTTTGCATTTGTTATTAGTCCATTTTCTCCTAATACTAAATTAATTGATGCACCTGATAGAATTAGTAAAATTACTATTGTTGTCACTAGTGCCACTAATGTTATGCCTTTATTCTTCTTCATATTCATTCTCCTTTTTCTCTTGTTCATATAGTTTGGTACATTGAAGTTATTTAAATTATAGCACACCGATTTTTTCAATGCAACAAACTACTTCGATTAATTGAAATATTTTTTATTTTATTTCAATTCGCCAAAGTATAAAAATTTTATACTTATATATAATTTCATTAAATAGAAAAAGGAGTTATTTTTATTAATGAAATTGTCAGATGCTATTAGAAAAAGAATAAAATATTATTTAAAAGAAAAAAATATGAATATCTGGAAATTATGCAAAATGTCTGGTATTCCATGTTCTACTATTTCTACATTTATGAGTGGAAAAACTGAATTAATAAAAATCGATACTTTACTTCATATTTGCGAAGGATTTAATATTACCCTTGGCGAATTTTTTACAAATGAAGTATTTGATACTGCTGAACAAGAAAATAATAATGATTAAAAAACTTCATATCTTTAACTTTACCACAAGTTAAGATATGAAGTCTTTTTTAGATTCTTTGTAATATTTCTATAAAGCTATGTACTAGCATGTAATCCATCGCTATTAATGCACCACAGCTTACAACTATTAGTGTCATAACTTTATGTTTTTTGATGCTATTTATAAATTTTCCTTTGCCTTTTTCCACTTTTTCTTCACTTTCTGTGAATTTTGTATTTAATATAATATCTTTAGAATATTCCATAAAATCCCCCTTTTGCAGTATTACTGCATTATATTCTTTTGATATTATATTTTATTCAACTTGTCCTACAAATATGCAAACTTTCGTATGGCACAATTCTTTATAAATAGACTAATTTTCTAATGTTTCTTTAATTTTCTTTGCTAACTCTAAATTTATTCCTTTAGTTTCTGCAATTTCCTCAGTACTTGCATCTTTTATTCTTTGAATACTTCCGAATTTTTTTAATAGCTCTACCTTTTTTACTGTACCAATTCCAGATACATTATCAAGTTCAGATTTTGTCACTTCCTCATTTCTTAGCTTTTTATGATATCCAATAGCTGTATCATGGACAGAGTCTTGGAACATTGTTATTGTATTAAATAGAGTTTGTGAAATTTCAAATTCAGCTCTTTCATCATTCATTAATGCTCTAGTTTGGTGCTTATCATTTTTTACCATACCAAATACCGGAATGTTTACTAAATCTTTTTGAGTAAGTTCTATATTTTTTTCTTTTGCAACAGCTTTTATTTCATTATTAACATTTTTTATTGCCTGTTTTATTGCTCTTATTTGAGTAATACCACCATCAGCAAGAATTAAGTCTGGAAGATCTCCAAAGCCACTGCTGTCGCCATTATTAAGCATTTTTACTGAATGTCTTAGCCTCCTTGTTACCACTTCTTCCATACATTTAGGATCATCTTGTCCAAATACTGTTTTTACTTTAAATCTTCTTGCCATGCTCTTTTTTATAACGCCATCTTGCATTACACTCATTCCAGCAACTTGATTTGTTCCTGATAAGTTAGAAATATCAAAGCTTTCGATTTTTCTTGGAAGCACCTCTAAATTTAGCACCTGCTTTAACTCTGCCAAAATATTGTATTTGTCCTTTTCTTTATTTTTAAGAGTTATAAGAGCATTGTTTTCAGCCATTTCAACAAATCTTAATTTTTCTCCTTTTTGTGGAGTTTTTATTTCTACTTTTCTATTTGCAACGCCAGTTAGCCACATTTCAATTGTATCTTTATCTTCAATTTCATCTCTTATCATTATTTTATTGGGAAGTATGGTTCTTCCAACATAATATTGTTTGATAAAACTTGATAAAATTTCACTATCTTCTTCATCTTCTAGACCTTTAAATATGAAATGCTCTCTTCCAATCATTTTGCTATTTCGCACATAAAACATTTCTATACAAACTTCATTATCTTTTCTTGCAAGACCAATTACATCAATATCATTTTCAGACATGTTAGAAACTTTTTGTCTTTGTGAAATTCTTTCTATTGCCAAAATTTTATCTCTTAATTCTTGTGCCTTTTCGTACTCCATTTTTTTAGAGGCTTCTAACATTTCTTTTTCAAGTTCTTTTTTTAGAGAATCGGTCTTTCCTTCTAAAATTGCTATTATTTCATCAATTTGCTTTCTATATTCTTCCTTTGACACATATCCCATACATGGTGCCATGCACTTTTTTATATGATAGTTTAGACAAGGTCTATCTTTATACTTAAAACTTTTGCATTGTCTTATTTTATATCTTGATTTTATAAAATCTATCATTTCTTTTGCACTGCCAGAATTTGCATAAGGTCCAAAATATTTTGCACCATCATTTAAAATTCTTCTTGTTATATATAAATCTGGATAATCAGCTTTTACATTTATTTTTATATATGGATATGTTTTATCATCTTTTAGAAGCACATTAAATTTGGGCATATTCTTTTTTATTAAATTACACTCTAATATTAAAGCTTCTGCTTCATTATCGCAAACTATATACTCAAAATGGTCTACCAAAGCAACCATATTTTGAATTCTTTTTGTTTTTTTATTTTTTCTAAAATACTGCCTTACTCTATTTTTCAAAACTACAGCTTTTCCAACATATATAATTTTGTCATCTTTATCATGCATAATATATACACCTGGTTTATTAGGCAGTTTTTTTAGTTCCGCTTCTATATCAAACATTATTTTTCTTCTCCATTAAACTTTTCTCTAGTTTATTAATTCCATTTTCTATTTTTCTACTATTAATTTCCATTTCTTCTGATAGTAATAATAGTATTCTTCTAACAGTTTCTTTATCTAATGTACTTATTTCTATTTCTTGTTTTTTTACTTTTTGATAAATTTCAAAAAATTCTTTTTTATTCATGTTCGCGATCTTCCTCTTCAATCTCATTTTTAGGATTTTGTGGTTCTACTTTAGGGCTTTGTAAATCGACATCAGGCTGTTCTACTTTTTTTATTTCATCTAATATCTTATTTAATTCTTGTTGCTGTTCAGAAATTACTTGAGCTGCGTCTTGTATTGATTGTGTAATGTAAGTATCGATTGAGCTATTGGTCATTCTTAAAATCTCTTTTGCTAGCGTTTTTATTCTTCTAGTAATTTCTCTTTTACGTTTTTCTAGTTCAGCAATTTTTTCTCTTTTTTTCTCTAATTCCGCTTCTTTCTTTAGTTCTTCATCTCTTTGCAAAAAGCCTAATTCAATTAGTCTATCTTTTATTTCCCTTAAAGTCATTCTTCCAAAGCCATTTATATTTAAAATTTCATCATCCGTTTTATCTAATAATTGTTGTACTGTGTAAATTTCTATTACCTGTAATTTTCTATATACATTTGTTTTTAGTCCTATTTCTTTAATTTCTATTTCATCAGCTTTTCTAGTTTGTAATTCTGCCACATTCAAATCTTCCACACTTGTAACACTTTTTTCTTTAAACTTAAGACCAATCCTTTTTAATTCACTTTCAATTTCCTTTAGACAAACTTTACCTAAATTATTCAAATTTAAAAGTTCTTCTGGTGGTGTATTAATTAACTCTTGAATAGTATTTATTCTACCTCTTTTTAAAGCATTATATGTTCTGACAGAAAGCCTAAGTTCCTCTATTCCAATATTCTCCAATTTTTCAATTTCATTTTTATTCAAAATTTCTTTTAGGCTTTCAATCATACTTGATATTTCATCAATTACGCTTGGATCTATTTTTCTTAAACTTTCTATTTTTTCTTCATCAATATTAATAAGATCTTCTACAGTTACAAATCCAGCTTCTTCTAAACACGCTCTAGCTTCATTTGATAATTCAAGTAGGAATATATTTGTACTTTTATTTATTTCTTTAGAATCCATTTTCTTTACTCTTTTTTGATATATTCCACTTAGCTTTTGGACATCCTCTTTTGGCAAATGATTATTATCATTTTGACTAAATACATCTACATGTTCAAAATATGCCCTGATAAATTCTTCATTTGCTATCTTTTTTGATTTTGGCCAGTTTTGCCTATAGGCTTCTGTTTTCATTTTTCTTATACTTTTGTCACTTAGAGCATATATAGTTTGAAAATTTACACCTTTCTTTTTTGCAATTTCTCGTAAAGTTATACTATCCCTGCCATCTATTCCATATCTGCTTTTTAACAATTCTGCACAATTTTGTGGTAATCCATTTATTATTTTATCAAATATTCTTCTTGTATTTTCGTCAAAAATAATACCATCATCACGAAGTCCAAAAATTCCATCATATAAATTTATATATTCTTGTGGAACATTTAGATTATAAAAGTTTTGCATATTTATTGCTTTTTCTGCTTTTAAATCAAATATCTTTTTATGTTTTTCCTGCAATTCAGCTTTTATTGTATCTAGTTCATTTGGCTCTCCATATCTTCTTATTTCATCCTCATCTTCTTTAAGTTTTGCCATATCAACTAAATATTCTATGTATGCATTTTTAAAATCCTCTAAAGAATTAAATTCTTCATATATTTGAATAAGGCCTCTCTCAGTTATTTTTCCTTGTTTCAATAATTCTCTATCGCTTTCAATGAAGCCAAACACTCCACCAATTCTTATATCACCTAATCTATTTCTGACACTTTGTGTAAGTTTTCCATTTGATCTTCTCTGTACTATATATCTATAATCTTTTTGTAAGCTTTCAGGAATTTTTTGTATTTCTCTTGAAAAGACATATGGATTAGTTTTGCAATATTGTGCTAAATTTTCTATCTTTTGGTCAATTCCATTTCTTTTTTCATACAAAAGACCTAACTTTTGCATTTTATCTATTACTTCTTTACTGCAATAACCTTTTTTATATATTATTTTTTGTCTCATAGCTATTACATATGTGCCAATAGGATAGCCTTTATACACTGTTTCACTATTAATTTTCTCTTCAGGATGTTCTGCTAAGAATTCTTCAAACAATTTTACTTTTTCTTCATCTGTAGTTCTTTTATATTCGTGTTTTTCGTTTGTTTTTTTTTCTTTTTTAATTTTATTTTCCATTAGAACCCCTCTCATTTTTATAAAACTTCACTACCATTATACCATATAATCCAGCTTTTGTCTTTATATTTACATAATGTTTTGCATTTTTTTCTCCTAACAGAATAAATTTTCTTTAAACATATTGATACATTTTGTCATTTAGTGTAATATTATGAAATATAAGCATAAAATACTAATCACAAATTATGAAAGGAGTTTTATTTTAGCGCCAGGACAGTTTATGCTGTTGACGAGGTTAGAGTTTATCGAAATATTCGGCGGATGCTCTAGGGCTGTTACGGTCCTTAAAAATTAACAAAGACTAATAGTAATATTAGAACAGATTTAATTTCAAGTATCTAGTTATTTTATGCCTTTTATAATTTATATGCAATCAAGATATTTCATCTTGATATTATTAAATGTTGCATATTTTATTTAATTTATAGGAGGTTATTTTTATGTGTGGAATTGTAGGTTACATTGGTAATCAAAAAGCCAAAGAAATTTTAATTAATGGACTAAAAAGTCTAGAATACAGAGGTTACGACTCAGCTGGAGTTGCAACTATTGAAAATAATAAAATAAGTATAGTAAAAGAAAAAGGTAGAGTTGCAAACTTAGAATCTCTTCCTGAATTTAATACTCTTGCAGGTAGTGTTGGTATTGCTCATACTAGATGGGCTACTCACGGAAAGCCATCTAGGGAAAATTCTCACCCTCATGCAGATGCAAAAAAGCAATTTGCAGTAGTTCATAATGGTATTATTGAAAATTATTCAGACCTTAGAAAATTTTTAACAGATAATGGATATACTTTTTATTCTCAAACAGATACAGAAGTAATTCCAAATTTAATTCATTATTATTTTACAGCTGATAAGTCTGAAAATACTGATGAAAAATTTTTAAGAGCTGTAAAAAATGCTATTTCTGATTTAAAAGGAAGTTATGCATTAGAAATAATATCTGCCCTATATCCTGACAGAATTATAGTAGTAAGAAAAGACAGTCCTTTAGTTATAGGCAAAGGAAATGGTGAAAATTTTATAGCATCAGATATTCCTGCTGTATTGAAATATACAAAAGATTTCTATCTTTTAAATGATAATGAAATTGCTACAATTTTTAAAGATAAAATTAGTTTTTATGATATGAATTTAGTTCCTCATAATAAGGAAATTAAAAATATTGAATGGGATGCTTCTTCTGCTGAAAAAGAAGGATATGAAGATTACATGTTAAAAGAAATTTTTGAGCAACCAACAGCAATTAGAGAAACTATAGGTTCAAGATTCAAACTTGGAGAAAAATGTAGTTTTGATGACATAGATATTTCAAAAGATTATTTAAAATCTATTAATAAAATTTTTATAGTAGCCTGTGGTACAGCTATGCATGCTGGATTAGTTGGTAAAATGGTATTTGAAAAACTTTGCAGAATTCCAACTGAAGTAGACATTGCTTCAGAATTCAGATACAGAGATCCTATTGTAAATGAAAAAACTTTATGTATTTTTGTAAGTCAATCTGGTGAAACTGCTGACACTTTAGCAGCATTAAGACTTTCTAAAGAAAAAGGAGCTAAAACTCTTGCAATTTCAAATGTTATTGGAAGTACAATAACAAGAGAAGCTAACTACACAATTTACACTCATGCTGGTCCAGAAATTGCTGTTGCATCTACTAAGGCCTATACTTCACAAGTTTGCTTAATTGCAATTTTAGGAATGTATTTTGCAGAAATTTTAGGTTCTTGCCCTGAAGATACAATTGCAAATTTAAAAAGTGATATATTAGACCTTCCTTCAAAAATAGATGTAGTACTTAGTGAAGCTGGCAAAGTAAAGGAATTTGCTGATAAAGTTTATACTCAAAAAGATATGTTCTTTTTAGGCCGTGGAACTGACTATGACGTTGCATTAGAAGGCTCTTTAAAATTAAAAGAAATTTCATATATTCATTCTGAAGCTTATGCTGCAGGTGAATTAAAACATGGACCTATTGCACTTATTGAAAATGGTGTTACTGTTATTGGTATCATTACAAGTAAAGAATTAGCACCTAAATCGATTAGTAACATACAAGAAGTAATAACAAGAGGAGCAAAAACTTTAATTATAACAAATCAAATATTGCCAAATAATAATTTTAATTATGTTATAAATATTCCTGATACAAACGAGTTAATCTCCCCTATCTTATCTGTTATACCGCTTCAACTTTTATCTTATTACATCTCAAAAAATAAAGGATTAGATGTTGATAAGCCTAGAAATCTAGCAAAATCTGTAACAGTAGAATAAAAAATTTGAAGTGAGCCATTTTTTATTGTGGTTCACTTCATTTATCTTTATAATTATAAAAATATATTTATTAATATTAAAAGTATTGCACCTGGTATTCCAAGAATTCCAACTGTTAGTACTGTATAAATATTTATTCCAATATGAAAACTCCAAATTGCACCAATTAAATTTATAATCCAAATGATTATAGCACCTAATACAGAGTTTAGTATAAATTTAAATATTATTTTTAACGGAACTATAAACATCTTTCCTATTATAAATATTCCAATTATGCAAGACACAAATATAAGTAGCATTTTAGCATCCATACTCTTCCCTCTCCTAGTTATAATTTTATGTCTTGCCTCGGACAAATATTACTATGAAATTATTAAATATAAAATTATTCCTATAGATTGAATTACAAATAAATTTAAAATATTTGATGTTAGTAAATTATTAGTTGCTTCTATTACGCCTAATTTATTTGAAGTTTCACTATTTTTTGCCTTTTCTTTTTTCTGAGCTTCTGAAAATGTAATTAATTCAGGTAGACTAGTTATAAAGCCGAGTAATATTCCTAGTACAAACTCTGGCAAACCAAAGCTATTACTTAGGTTTGTAAGGCTTGAGCTTAAAAGTTCTCCTACTATATAAAGAAGTACTGCAACTGCAATAAGTGCAATCCAATATAATATTATATTCTTTTTGCTTTCAGGCTTGTTTTGGGCTATTTCTTCTGCTTCTATTTCTTTATCTTCCTTTTGCAAATATAATTTATGAACATTGTTGTTTATATAGTAAAAAACTGCTAGCAAAATCACAAATATTATTACAGTAATTACTCCTGTTTGAATGTTACTTGCAACTATTATTACAGGGATAAAAATAGTTATTATCACAAGTACAATATCTGTTATAATTGCTCTATTTTTCAAGTATTTTTGATTTTTATTTAAGTATATTGAAAATATATACTGTACCAAATTTATTACATTTGAACTTAGTATGTTATATATACTTGTTCCTATAAATCCACTTGCTGCAGAAAAACATACTGTAAGAAATTCTGGCACAGATGTTGCAACTCCAGTTATGTTTCCAACTGCTTTGGGTCCTAAATTTAGTTTAAGTGCTATTTTTCTTAAAATTGGTACTAACAAATATTTTGATATTGCTACTATTCCTAATGAAAATACTATAAATTTTATAAATTCAATAATCACTTTTGTTTCCTCCTGTTAATATTCTTTACATATTTTACTAAATTTATTTACTTTTTTGCAATATTGTTATATAATTTTAGTATTTATAGTGAGTTTTATGAAAGGACGAAATACAATGATAGACATTAAATTTTTAAGAGAAAATCCTGATGTTGTAAAGCAAAACATCAAAAACAAATTTCAAGATCATAAGCTTCCTTTAGTTGACGAAGTAGTTGAGTTAGATAAAAAATCTAGAGCTGCTAAACTTCACGGAGATGAATTAAGAGCTAATCGTAAAACTTTAAGTGACAAAGTTGGTTCTCTTATGAGAGAAGGAAAAAAAGTTGAAGCAGAGGAAATAAAAGCTCAAGTAAAAATTATCAACGAAGAACTTGTTGAAAACGAAAATTTAGAAGAAAATTACGCTTGTCAAATAAAAGAAATAATGATGAAAATACCAAATATAATTGACCCATCTGTTCCTATTGGAAAAGATGACAGCGAAAATGTTGAAGTTCAAAGATTTGGTGAACCAGCAGTTCCTGAATATGAAATTCCTCATCATGCTGATATTTTAGAAAGATTAAATGGATTAGATAAAGAATCTGCTGGCCGCACTAGTGGTGTTGGATTTTATTATTTAATTGGTGATATTGCAAGACTTCATGAAGCAATGCTTGCATGTGCTAGAGATTATATGATAAATGCCGGATTTACTTATGCCATCCCACCTTTTATGATTAGAAGTGATGTCGTAACAGGTGTTATGAGTTTTGAGGAAATGGACGCCATGATGTATAAAATTGAAGGCGAAGATTTATACTTAATTGGAACTTCTGAACACTCTATGATTGGTAGATTTAAAGGCCAATTGGTAAAAAAATCAGAACTTCCTATTCACATGACATCATATTCTCCATGCTTTAGAAAAGAAATTGGTTCTCATGGTCTAGAAGAAAGAGGTCTTTATAGAGTTCATCAATTCGAAAAACAAGAAATGATAGTTATTTGTGAGCCAGAAGAATCTATGGACTGGTACAACAAAATGTGGAAATTAACAGTTGACTTATTCAGAAGCTGGAATGTTCCGGTTCGTCAACTTGAATGTTGCTCTGGAGATTTAGCTGACTTAAAAGTAAAATCTTGTGATGTTGAAGCTTGGAGTCCAAGACAAAAGAAATACTTTGAAGTTGGAAGTTGTTCAACTTTAGGCGACGCACAATCAAGACGTTTAGGAATTCGTGTAAAAGGTGAAAAAGGAAATTATTATCCACATACTTTAAACAATACAGTTGTTGCTACTCCTCGTGGATTAATTGCAGTTATAGAAAATAACTATAATGAAGATGGAAGCATTACTGTTCCAGAAGTATTAAGACCTTACATGGGTGGATTAGATGTAATTAGACCTAAAAAATAAAATAACTAAATTTGGCTTTATAGAAAGAAAGGAATAAATTTATTATGATAATAAAGAATCCAAAATTTGAAATTTCGGCTGTAAAGCCATCTCAATACCCTGCAAATGATTTACCACAAATTGTATTAGTTGGAAAATCAAATGTTGGCAAATCTAGTTTTATAAATTCTATGCTTAATAGAAAAAAACTAGCTCGTACAAGCTCTGAACCTGGAAAAACAAGATTAATCAATTTTTACAATGTAGATGATAATTTTTATTTTGTCGATTTACCAGGTTATGGCTACAGCAAAATGTCAAAGCAGGAACAAGCAAAGGTTGGTTCATTTATTGAGGAATATTTAGTAAATAGTAAAAATATAGCTTTAATTATATTTTTGATAGATATTAGACATGACCCAACAGAAAATGATAGACTTATGTATAATTACATTGTAAATAATAGCAACTCCCCTTGCATTATACTTGCAAACAAAGCTGATAAAATAGCTGTTACAAAAGTTGATACTCAAGTTGCAAATTTACAAAGCCAATTAAATCCATTAAAGGATTTAGATTTTCTTCCCTATTCTTCAGAAAGAAAAATATATTCTGATAATGTTTGGGAAAATATAGAAAAATATTTATAATTTGTCGAAAAATGTTGCATTATGTAACCAAAGATGATATAATATATTTAATTCGTCCCACTTCGTGGGATAGTAAAATAAAAGGGAGGACGTTTTATGTATAACGTTCACAAAAGCCGTCAGACAATGGTCGTTATTTTCTCTTCTGAAGAGGCTCGGAACAAGGCTCGAAAAGAGCTCGAAGCCAAGTATGGCGACGTGCGTATGAACATCAATACAACTGATGCTTGCGACGCCAACAGGTTGATTGTAAATGCAACCGACAGCCTGATGTACGATGCCATGGTTCGTGATTCCATCGCGAAGCTCGGCGGTACCATCATCCCGAAGTCCTGATAAGGCTTTAGGATTTCCCTAGCAGAAAATAATAGCTGGCAGATTTTAAACATCTGCCAGCTATTATTTTTCATTTGTAATAGTTTATTATATGCTTTCTTTTATAATAAAACAGTACTACATTTCTAGCAAACTATTTATAATTTGCTAAAAATGTAGTACTGCTAAAATTTTATTTTATTAATAAATTTAATCTTTTTTCTACTGAATCTTTTCCTAAAACATGCATTATTTCATATAAATCTGGAGTATTTCTTCTCTTTGTTATTGCCACTCTTATAACTGTGCTTATATCTCCTACATGTCCTGGGAAATTATCTGGATTTTGCTTGTATTCTTTTACTTCTCTTGCATATCCCATTTCTTCAGCTAAGTCTTTCATTTTATTAAACCATGTTTGTTGGTCATCAGCTTCATCATAGTATTTTGACATATATAAATCTAAAATTTTCTTTATTTCTTCTTTATTGTTGATTTTGTCAAAATCATATTCATCAGTATTTGCAAAGAATTTATCATCATACATATACTCTATGCAATTTTTTACATCTGACCATTTTGCAATATCTCTACGTGGTTTTGCTTTTCCTCTTTCAATATTTAGAACTTTTAATGAGTAGTCTTTATCATTTAATAATTCAACTAGACTTTCATCATATCTTTTAGCCCAAGCTAAACTTTCATCATATACTTGCTCTGCGGTATATCTAGATATTACATTTTTTCCAATGTCGTTTAGCTTAACCATATCAAATAAAGCTCCACTAACGCTCATTTTATTTAATTGAAAATCAAATTCTTTTATTGATTTTTCAGGATTTTGTTTTCTCCAAATTTCAAAACTTGAGTTTGCTATATTTAATAAGTATTCTTTTACAGCTTGAACTGGAATTCCTACTTCTTTGTAGTAACTTGCAGAAGCTTCTGGATCTTTTCTTTTACTTATTTTTCTTTTATTTCCATTATCATTTTTTAATATTGTTGCAGTATGTGCATATTTAGGAGCTTTAAATCCTAATTCTTGGAATAATTGAACATGTATTGGAAGTGATGATAACCACTCATCTCCTCTTATTACGTGAGTTGTATGCATTAAATGGTCATCTATTGCATGTGCAAAGTGATATGTTGGAAGTCCATCAGCCTTAATTATTACTATATCTTGATCATTTTCTGGGAATATAACATTTCCTTTTATTACATCATGAATTTTTATTTTTTTCTCTTCGCTTCCATTTGATTTAAAACGAATTATGTAAGGCTCTCCATTTTTTATTTTTTCTACCGCTTCTTCAACAGATAAATTTCTATATTTTGCCCAAACGCCATAGTATCCTGGTCTTACCCCCGCTGTTTCTTGAGTTTTTCTCATTTCATCAAGTTCTTCAGCTGTTGCAAAGCATGGATAAGCCTTTCCTTGTTCAATTAAATACTTAGCGTAAGCTGTATATATTTCTTTACGCATTGATTGTCTATATGGTCCATATTCGCCATGCCATGTAGTTTCTGTATCCATTCCTTCATCAGGAAGTTCATCAAAATATTTTAAAGTGTCTAATATATCATTTATTCCATTTTCAACTTCTCTTTTTTGATCAGTATCTTCTATTCTTAAGAAAAATACACCATTTGTTTTATCTGCTAAAGTTCTTGCAATTAATGCTTGATATATTGTTCCAATATGAACAGAACCTGTTGGGCTTGGTCCTATTCTTACTACCATTGCTCCTTCTGGTAGATTTCTTTCTGGATATTTTTCTTCATAATATTCTATAGGTTTTGCATCTGGAAATATTAAATTTGCTAAATCTTTATAATCCATAAAATCCCTCCTTCTATTTATTAAACTTCCATTATAATTGGTAATATCATTGGGTCACGCTTTGTTTTTTGGAATATATAATCTCTTAAATCATCTTTTAATGTTGATTTAATTGTTGACCAATCAGTTATATGTCTTTGTTCAAATCCTGCAACTTCTTGTCTAATCATTGATTTTACATCATCCATTAAGTTTTCAGATTCTCTTACATATACGAATCCTCTAGAAATTACATCTGGTCCAGAAACAATTTCTCCTGTTTGTGAATCCATTGTCAATACTATAACAATTAATCCATCTTGAGATAAATGTTGTCTATCTCTTAATACTATATTTCCAACATCTCCTACACCTAATCCATCAACAAGAACTTTTCCTGATGGTACTGATGTTGTAAATTTAGCTTCGTCTTTACTTAGCTCTAGAATTCTACCATTATGAGTAATAAATATATTTTGTGGTGGAATTCCTAATTTTTTAGCAGTTTCAGCATGAGCAGTAAGTTGTCTATATTCACCATGAACTGGTATAAAATATTGAGGTCTTGCTAGCGATAAAATCAATTTTTGCTCTTCTTGACAAGCATGTCCTGATACGTGAATATCTGCTAAAGCACTATACACAACTTCTGCACCTATTTTCATTAAATCATCAATTACTTTTGATACCAATTTTTCATTTCCTGGAATTGCATTTGCGGAAATTATTACTAAGTCATTTGGTGTTATTGTAACTTTTTTATGCTCTCCTGCTGCCATTCTTGTTAATGCAGACATTGTTTCACCTTGACTTCCAGTTGTAATTATTACTAATTGTTCATCATTATAATTTTTTATTAAATCAATATCAATAAATAAATCTGCTGGTGCATTTATATATCCTATTTCTCTTGCAGTTTCAATCATATTAATCATGCTTCTTCCACAAACTGCAATTTTTCTTCCATATTTAACTGCTGAATCCACAATTTGTTGAACTCTGTGGACATTTGATGCAAATGTTGCTACAACAATTCTCTTTTTGCAGTTCATAAATAGCTTGTCAAATACTTCACCTACTGATTTTTCTGAAAGTGTAAATCCCTTTCTTTCAGAGTTGGTACTATCTGACATAAGTGCTAAAATTCCCTTATTTCCAAGTTCTGCAATTCTTCCTAAATCCATTGGCTTTCCATCTATTGGTGTATAGTCAATTTTGAAATCTCCTGTGTGAAGAATTGTTCCTGCTGGTGTAGTTATTGCAAGCATTACAGAGTCTGGAATACTGTGGCAACTTGCTATAAATTCAACACTGAATTTTCCAGCTTTTACAACTTGACCTTGAGTTACTTCGTGAAGCTCTGTTGTTCTTAAAATGTGGTGTTCTTCAAGTTTTCCTTTAATTAACCCACATGTAAGTTTTGTTGCATAAATTGGAACATTGATTTGTTTTAATACATAAGGTATTGAACCTATATGATCTTCGTGTCCGTGAGTTATGAATATTCCTCTAACTTTTTCTTTATTCTTTACAAGATATGTTACATCTGGAATTACTAAATCTATTCCAAGCATATCATCAGTTGGGAACTCTAGTCCACAATCTACAACTATTATATCATTATCATATTCAAATACTGTAATATTTTTTCCTATTTCTTCAATACCACCTAATGGTATGATTTTTATACTTGGCTTTTTAAATCTGAAATCTTCTTTTTTTAGTATTGATCTATTTTCTACTTTTACTAAACTTCTCTCGTTTACTTTATTTGTATTTCTCCTTGTTCTTGTCTTCTTTACTATTTCAGAATTTTCTGTTTGACTTTTTTCCTCTCTGCTTTTTCTAGGTGCTCTATTTTTTTGAGTACCTTCTTTTACTTCTTCTTTATCTTTTTTTACATAATTTCTTCTGAAGTTTCTTTTTGGTTTATTTACTTTTTTTATTTCAGCTACATTTTCATTGTTACTTACATTCTCTTCTGTCATATTTTTCTTTAATCTCTCCTTCTTTTTATGTATTGTTGTTTTATTTTGCCATTGCACAAAAAATTTTTAATCCACGAAAAATTTATATATCTAACTATAGATATATATTTTTCATATTAATTGCTTTTATTTTTTTCTATTTTATCTTATGTATTATTCTATTTTACTATATAATTAATTTCCGCTCTTTGATATAGTAACCTTAAAATAAATTAAAAATCTCTTCTTTACCATTAATTATGGCAACAACTGTTTTATATTATACTATATTTTTGAAAAAAAGTCAATTAAGACTTGACAAGTAGCTAATATTTTGGTATTATACTAATGCATTTGAAATGCGGGAGTAGCTCAGTTGATAGAGCGCTGCCTTGCCAAGGCAGAGGTCACGGGTTTGAGCCCCGCTTCCCGCTCCAATATTTAACCCTCAGTAATTTTACTGAGGGTTTATTTTTATGTTTGAAGATTAATATCCAGCTTATTTTCTTTCATTGTGTAATTGCTTTTTTTACCATTTGTTGATAATATATAAGATATTAGGAGGTTAAAGTTATTATGAAGAAAAATGTTATTTTTACAGTCATTTTAATTTTTCTTATAATGTTCAATATATTTATAGGATTTAAAATATGGAATATGATTGAAGAAAATGATGACTTTGCACCATATACAGAAAAAACCTTTAGTGAAAAATACACATTAAACGCTAATCTTTTTAGCCTTACTGAATTAAAAGATGAAACTACAAAAATTGCTCAAAATTATGAAAAAGACATAAAGTTAACCCAAATGGACTATTTCTTAGAAGATGAAAATTCAGGATTAATAATATTACAATTTTATAAAATTTTTCAAAATAGTCCAAAAGCCTGCAGAATAGATATAAAAATTGACGTAGCAACAAAACAAATATATAATATTACTTATCAAAAAGGTCATGGAAAGCGCGTCTGTGGTTTTGAAAACGAAATTGTTGAAACCTTAAATTCAGATATTTCACAATACATTAATACTCAAAACATTGCAATTTCAATAGATAATTTACATATAAATTCTAGAAATATTTCTAAAAGTGAAATTACAAAAATGAGATAAAAAAAGACTGTTTGACAAAGTATTTATACTTTGTCAGCAGTCTTAAAATAATTTTATTTTAACAAAATGGTCTATCTATATTAAAAATAAAATAATATTTTTTGTCCTCATCTTTAAAGCCCTCTTCCAAAACACCTATCAATTCATATTTATTATAGTTTTTTCCATAGGGTATTACTATATCAAAAATGACATTGCTATGTCCTTTGGCTGTTACTACTCTAAAATCATGAATAGTAATTTCCTTATCAAAGTTCTTTAATGCATTTTCTACTTTCTCTTTTATTTTTTTAGTTTCCTCATCATTCACATTTAAAGGATCAATATGTATAGTTAAATCAATATTTAATTCTTCTTTAAATTCTCTTTCAACTATATCTGCAATTTCGTGTGCTTCAACGATATTCATTGTATCTGGTACTTCTGCATGAACAGTTACAAAATCATTTTGTTCACCATAGCTATGAATTCTTAAATCATGAATTCCAATTATTTCTTTATGACTTAATATTTTTTCTTTTATTTTTTCAACTTTTTCCTTTGATGGGACATTTCCTAAAAGTGGATTTATTGTATCCTTTAATGAATTTATTGCACTTAGAATTATAAATACAGACACTAGAAGTCCAATATAAGCATCTATATTTATTTTGAATATTCCCATTACAATCATTGTAATTAATACTGTCAAAGTAGTTAAAATATCGTTTCTTGCATCCATTGCAGTTGCTTTTATTGTAGATGATTTTATTGATTTTGCAAAATCTAAATACACTACCATTTGTAGTACTTTGCCAAGAATTGCAACAATTAATACTGTATATGTTTCTATTCCCAATTTAATTTCTTCTGGTGCAAATATTTTTTCTATTGAAGTTTTTGCAAAAATTACTCCCATTACTAGCATCAAAAGAGAAACTATTATTCCTGTTACATATTCATATCTTGCATGACCATATGGGTGCTCCTTATCTGCTGGTTTGCTTGCAAGTTTAAAACCAATTATTGTTACAATGCATGAACCAAAATCTGATAAATTGTTAAATGCATCTGCCATAATAGTCACACTGTTTGCAATTATTCCTATCACTAATTTTATAAGAAATAAAATTAAATTTGTTACTATTCCAAAAATTCCAGCAACAGTTCCATATTGATTTCGAACTTGTGGATTATCCACATTTTTATAGTCTTTTATAAATAATTTTTTTAGCATTTTCTTCTCCTTATGTAAAGATATTTGACTTTCAA
The DNA here is from genome assembly GCA_934167095.1 of uncultured Clostridia bacterium. GTDB lineage: Bacteria > Bacillota > Clostridia > TANB77 > CAG-508 > CAG-245. The sequence continues at coordinate 11,465 of CAKPKE010000003.1, read as the reverse complement.
AAAGAATCTGTGTATAATATAGATAGAAAATGAGAAACCATAGATGATGTGGTTACCACTTAAAAAGCATAACAACACATTCATTCACTTCGGTCAAAAAGCAGAATGTGTTGTTATTTTTATTCCTTATTTATAACAGATTCAACATATTGTTTATGTATTATTGCTAATAAGGTTACGTTTATAGTTATTGATACCATTAAGGCTATTATTAAAAATAATAAAAAACTCATAAACACCACCTCACTTTCCGATAGTTAAACTATCTAGTAAAGTGGCAACACAAATCTACTTATCTCATTTCCTATGCATAATAGCATACTACATTTATTTTGTTTTTTCAAGCGAACATTTCAATTTTATACAAATAAGTAAAATAAAGACACGAACATATACTTTTAATGCTCGTGCTTTCTTTTTGGAGGCGCCACTCAGAATCGGACTGAGGATAAAAGTTTTGCAGACTTCTGCCTTACCACTTGGCTATGGCGCCATGAATTATTTATACTTTATTATATGTGTAACATTCTTAAATATTACCATTAAAAACAGTAATATTATTATACTGTATATTCCCTAAAATTTCAAGAGTTTTTTAATTTATTTTTATTTTTTTCTGTAGATAATTGACTTTGATGTATTTAAGTTATAAAATATAGCATATATTTTATTTATGAAAGGATATGTTGCCTTAGCTACAACATATAGATTTTATTATGATTATTTTACTTGATGCTATGGGTGGAGATAATGCTCCTGATGCTAATATAAAAGGTGCTGTTGCAGCTGTTAATGAAGTTAAAGCTGAAATATTATTAATTGGTAAAGAAGAAATTTTGCGTTCTAGATTTCAAGAATTATTTGGTAAATCTCCAGAAGAAATTTCTCCTAGATTAAAAATATATAATGCAACAGAAACAATCGAAATGGAAGACACTCCTACTCTTGCAATAAAACACAAAAAGGATTCTTCTATGGTTGTTGGCTTCAACTTATTAAAAGAAGGTAAAGGCGATGTATTTATTTCTGCTGGAAATTCAGGTGCTCTTCTTACTGGTGCAACTTTATTAGTCGGTAGAATTAAAGGTGTTGATAGACCTGCTTTAGCGGGAATTCTTCCCTCATACCATAAAAGATTAGTACTTATGGACTGCGGTTCTAACACTAACTGCAAACCTATCAATTTGCTTCAATTTGCACAAATGTCTAGCATATACATAAAAGATGCCCTAAAGATTGAAAATCCAGCAATAGGCCTTTTAAACATTGGTACAGAAGAAACAAAAGGAAATGAATTAGTTAGAGAAAGTTACAACCTTTTAAAAGAAAAATCACCAGAACTTGGAATTAATTTCATCGGAAATGTTGAAGGTCGTGATGCATTTTCTGGCAAAGTTGATGCAATTATTGCAGATGGATTTACAGGAAATATATTCTTAAAAACAGTTGAAGGTATGGGAAAAATGATAAAGGTTTCTTTATCAGAAAGTTTAAAGAAAAATGTTTTATCAACTATTGCTTCTATTCCAACACTTCCAGCATTAAAAAGATTTAAGAAAATGATGGATTATAAAGAATATGGTGGTGCACTTTTCTTAGGAGTAAAAAAACCAGTTGTAAAAGCTCATGGTAGTAGTGATGAAAAATTATTCAGATTTACTATAAGACAGGCCGAACAATTTGTTGAAAATAAAACAGTTGAGAAATTAACATCAGAATTTGAGAAAATGTCTGATAATAAATAGTAAAAAATAATCTAAAGCTTTTGGCTCTAGATTATTTTTTATTTTAGTCTTGTAATGGAACATATCCGCCAGCTTGAACTGCTTTTTGTCCATCTTTTGTTTTTAACCAATTTATTAATTTTCTTGCATTACTATTTTCTGGTTCGTCTTTTCTGCATATTGCATAAACAACTTTTGTAAGTGGATAGCTTCTATTTGCTATATTTTCATCTGTTGCCTCTACTCCATTTATTGCTAGGAATTTAACATTATCTTGTACATATTGTTCCTTTGCATATAAATATATTGAATATCCTAAAGCATCCTTACTATTAGCATAAGATGAAATTCCATCAATTAATCCAAACATTGACTCGATTCTCAAGTTTGTATTCTTTGGTTCTTGCATTTTTATTCCCTTCATAACCATTTTTTCCATTAGGTTTTGGCTTCCAGAGTTTGCTTCTCTTTGATATGCAATTATTTCACTATTATTTCCACCAACTTCACTCCAGTTTGTTATTTCTCCTGTGTAGATTTTTTGAATTTGCTCAATTGTTAATGAATTTACTGAATTTTCTTTATTTACTAAAAATACAAATCCATCTAATCCAATTCCATACATTTCAAATTCAACATTATTTTCTTTTGCAGATTTTAATATAGCATCAGATGGTTCAGATACAAATATCAAATCTGTTTCTTTATTAATTAATCCTGCATAAACTTTTGCTGTTTTTCCATGAGTATTTTCATTTAAATAAGCTTGTGCCTCTTCATCTGAATAACCAAGTACAGACTTTGTAATTTCTCCAATCATTGGTAACATTGCTGTTGCTCCATCTACTTTTGGGAATTCTTCTAGTGTCATTGATAATTTTTCTGTATCTTCTACTACTGTATTTTGATTTGTTTCTTCATTATTATTTGTTTCGTTTTTGTCACCTTTTACAGCAAATACATAATATAAAATTCCGCATACAATTACTAAAATTAGTATTATTGCAGTAATTATTATGCCTACATTAGACTTTTTCTTTTCTTCCATTTTAACCTCACTTCTTTTGAGCACCATGTGCACTCAGCAATTTAAAATTATTTTTTTCTTTTATTTTTTATGCTAAATACAATCATTAGCACTATACAAACAATAGCAACTATAGCTAACGAGCCTAGTACAATATAGTTTTTATATTCTTCTACAAAAAATTTATTTTCTTTACTAATTTCTTCTACATTTTCCTTAACTTCTGGCATTGCCTCTTTTGTATCTTCTGTTATAACCGCATTATTTATTTCTTCTAATGCATTATTTTTTATTTCAGCATTTCTTGCTTGATTTTCTTTAATTAATTTTTGTGCTTGAGTTGTTTTTATTGCATCTTCAATATTTCCTAATCCATTAGAATATCCAAATTGTCCAAACTCAATTACATATTTTCCATCTTTTTGAGTTCTAAATCCTACGCTATGAGCAACTGTTGGGACTTTTTCGTTGTTCTCTATGTATTCATTTGGAAACTTTTTTATTGTTTTTGAATATTTCTCACCTATATTATAATATTCACCAGTTTCACTCTTTAAAGCTAAATATTTTTCTGCAATTTCTCTATCGGCATTTTTGTAATATCCAATTACAGATGGAGCCATTAGTTCAAAAGTTTCTATTTGTCCATCGCTACCTCTTACTTGATATGAATGTTGTATCATTACCATTCCATCATAGATTACCATTCTGATATATAGATCAGTGTTTATCATATTGACATATTCAATTTTTTCTTCTTCTGTTACATCTAGTTGTTCCCCATCAATTCCAGAGCCTACATATACATATCTTTGCCCAAAGTCAGAGTTTACATACCAGTTTTTCCTATTTCTAGTTTTCAAAATATCTCTTTCTGCAACTTTTTCATACTCCCAAATAGCATCTTCTTCGCCACCATTTGTATTTTTGTATACATATAATTCCCTGTCACCTTCTGATTCCACATAATCAATAGCCACAGTTTTACCATATAAATAAAAATCTTTACTATCATTTTTCATTATATACTCATTTGTTAGCAAATAATTTGACTTACTATTACTATCAGCCGATATTAAATAAACAGAATCTTTTGGAAAATACCCTGTTTTGTCTTTTAAATATTGTTTAGTTAATGCATAATCAATAACAGAACTTACAGCTTCATTGCCCTCTCCATAATTAGATTTTCCAAGTTTTTCTACCAAGAAATCATTTTCGTGATAATATGGAGTCTTTGACCATTCACTATTTTTGGTAAATTTATTATAATCAATATATACTCCATTACGAATCCATTCTCTTGCTATTTTTAAAGCATTTGATGCATACTCCGTTAAGTTTGCCTCTCTACCATATAATAAGTCTTGGTAAGTATCTTTCTTTAAAATTACATTATTAGTTAATGCATTTACTTTAAAGTCATAATACTCTACACCTATACTATTGTTTTCAAAAGTATAGCATTGTGGATATATTCCATTTACTAGTGGTATATCCTCCTCTGGAAGGCTAATAGTTGATTTAAAACATTTTATTGTATTCCACTTAGAATTTTCTAAACTATACTTTATTATTTTTGCATTTCTTAGACTATTTTCAGTAGTATATGTTATTTCAATCTTTTTAGCTTCTCCTGCTGGAATTTCAATATAAAAACTATATATTCCGTCACTATTTACTTCATAATTGCTTATTTTAAAACTATTAACAACTATTGATAAATTATTTATTGCAAGACCTAAATTTGGATCTTCAAGCTTAATTTGAGCTTTAGTAAATAATTTTTCAGAATTATTATTTTTTATAATGAACTCATTTTTTATGTTTGAGTTTTCTGCGTCAATTTTTACTTCATTTAATAGCAATTGTGTATTTTCACTATTTTCAAGCTGAATTATTTCACCATAAAAGTAGTTGACATTACTTGCAGCCTGAGTTTGACAATTACCACAAATAATAAAATATGCTATGCAAATAACTAAACATATTAGTACTTTTTTTATTTTCATTTGTTCCCCCTTTCTTACCACAATTTTATTCCATGAGATAAAAAAAGTCAATCTAAATTCTCTAATACCGTACCAATTTTTAGCAAAAAAATAATGCAAGATTTAACTCCTGCATTATTTTTTATATTTTAAATTATTGTAATTCGATAACTGCTCCAACAGCTGTGAATTTGTTCTTTAATTCTTCAGCTTCGTCTTTAGAAACGTTTTCTTTAACTGTTTTTGGTGCTCCATCTACTAAATCTTTAGCTTCTTTTAATCCTAATCCTGTTGCATCTCTTACAACTTTGATTACTTGGATTTTGTTAGCTCCAGCTTCTTTTAATACTACGTTGAAAGAAGTTTTTTCTTCAGCTGCTACAGCTCCTGCTCCAGCTACTGGTGCTGCAACTGCTGCTGCAGATACTCCGTATTTTTCTTCAATTCCTTTTACTAATTCAGCAAGTTCTGCTACTGATAAAGCATTTATGCTTTCTAATAATTCATCTATTTTTGCCATTTTAAATTTCCTCCTTATATTTTTATTTTATATTTTGAACTTTTCGTTCTTATTTTCACGGCAATGTGAATTTTAATTTTTTAGGTTTATATAAAAATTAATTAGAAACAAGTATAACAAGGTAACCAAATCAAAAATACCGGAAATGTACATGGTGTACATTGAGGATATTTTTAGATGCCGGTTAACGAAGTTAGACGCAGTTTATTATTAATTTTAAGCGTTTTCTTTTTGCTCTCTAACCTTATCTAATGCAACTGCAAGTTTTGTAATATTTCCAAGTAAAGCTCCAGCAAGTTTTGCAAGTAATTCTTGTCTTGATGGTAGTTTTGCAAGTGTTATTATTTCTTCTGCAGTCATAACTTTACCTTCAATTATTCCACCTTTAATTTTGTAGAAATCATGTGTTTTTGTAAAGTTATATATTACTTTTGATGGTTCTAGGTAATCTTCTTTTCCTATAACTATTGCAACTGGTCCTTCTAGAGCTTCGTCTAGTTCAGATTCTCCATTTGCATCTAATGCTCTTTTTACTATGTTATTTTTTATAACTTTGTATTCTGCATTAACTTTTCTAAGTTCAGCTCTTAAGCTTGTTACATCAGCAACATTTATTCCTCTGTAATCAGCTAAAAGAACTACTTTTGCGTCTTTTAATTCATTTGCTAATTCTTCAACTTTAGCTTGTTTTTGTGCTATTGTCTTTTCATTTGCCATTTCTTAATTCACCTCCTGTAGAATATATAAAAAATTCCAATCCGTATAGCTTTTGCGAGGCTATAAGATTGGAACTATATTCCGTACTTATGCCTCGGTAGGACTTATTTTATGCCTACTGTCTTTGGCTATATTTCATAAATTATTTTTGGTCAATATACATACTTGGACCCATTGTTGTAGATATTGCTACACTCTTTAAATATTGTCCTTTTGCAGCAGCTGGTTTAGCTTTTATTATAGCTTCCATTATAGCTTTATAGTTTTCAGCTAATTTTTCTGTTCCAAAAGATACTTTACCAAATCCTAAGTGAATTATATTATTTTTATCTAATCTATATTCAACTTTTCCTGATTTGATTTCATTGATTGCTTTAGTAACATCCATTGTTACTGTTCCTGATTTAGGGTTTGGCATTAATCCTTTTGGTCCTAATACCTTTCCTAATCTTCCTACAACTCCCATCATATCTGGTGTTGCAACTATTACATCATAATCAAACCAATTTTCTTTTTCAATTTTTGGTATTAATTCTTCTGCTCCTACAAAGTCTGCTCCTGCTTTTAAAGCTTCATCAGCCTTTGGTCCTTTAGCAAATACTAAAACTTTTTGTGTTTTACCTGTACCATTTGGAAGTACTGTTGTACCTCTTACTTGTTGGTCAGCATGTTTTGAGTCAACACCTAATTTAACATGTAATTCAACTGTTTCGTCAAATTTTGCCTTTGGCATTTTTTCAATAAGTTCTAGTGCTTCTGTTGCAGAATAAAGTTTGTTCTTATCTACTAATTTTGCACTCTCGCTGTATCTCTTTCCTTGTGCCATTATTTTCCTCCTTTTGGTAATTTCGAGTATTTTTTACTCTCCCAATTTTTTTAATTTACTATACTTTTAAAAATTATTCAGCTACAACTACACCCATAGAACGAGCTGTTCCTTTTACCATACTCATTGCTGCTTCTAATGATGCTGCATTTAAGTCTGGCATTTTTTGCTTAGCTATTTCTTCTACTTGTGCCATAGTAATTGTTGCAACTTTTTCTCTATTTGGCTTTCCTGAAGCCTTTTCAATTTTAGCAGCTTTTTTAATTAATACTGCCATTGGTGGTTCCTTTGTTATAAATTCAAAAGATTTATCTTTGTATACTGTTATAACAACTGGGATTATTAATCCTGCTTGTTTTGCTGTTCTATCATTGAATTCTTTAACGAATTGCATGATGTTAACACCACTACCACCTAAAGCTGGTCCTACTGGTGGAGCTGGTGTTGCCTTTCCTGCAGGGATTTGTAGCTTTATTAAAGTTGAAATTTCTTTTTCTGCCATTTTTTTGCACCTCCTTTAGTATTTTATATTGACAAAATAATTTATAAAAAAGAACTTAAGTATTTATAATATTAAATTCTGTTTTTAACTTTTTTATTTAATTTTTTTAGCTTGAGAAAGCTCTAGTTCAACTGGAGTTTCTCTACCAAACATAGATACAAGTACTTTAACTTTATGTTTTTCTTTGTTAATTTCTTGTACAACGCCTATGTAGTCTTTAAATGGTCCATCAACTATTTGAATTGAATCATTTACATCATAGTCTATATTGATTTCTGAAATTTCAAATCCCATATTTCTGATTTCATCTTCAGTAAGTGGAATTGGATCAGTTCCAGAACCAACAAAGCCTGTAACACCCCTAGTGTTTCTTACTACATACCAAGTAGCTTCTGTTACAATCATTTTTATTAAAACATAACCTGGAAATACTTTTTTTAAATTTGTTTTTCTTTTTCCATCTTTTATTTCAATTTGTTCTTCCATTGGAACAACGATTTCAAAGAAATACTCGTCCATTTCTTGGTTTTTAACCTTTTTTTCCAAATCAGCTTTAACTTTATTTTCATATCCAGAATATGTATGTATTACATACCACTTTGGTTCTAAATTTTCTACTTTTCCTACATTTTCTTCAGACATATTTTAGACTCCTTTATTAATATTCGACTCTTATTCTGCTTCTGATGTAGTTTCAGTTTCAGTTTCTTGATTTGTTTCTGTTTCAGCTACATTTTCATCATTTTCTGCTGAAGTGTCGTTAGCCTCTTCGTTTGAAGTTTCATTATCAGTAGCTGAATCATCCTTAGTTTCAAGATTTTCGACAACTGTCTTTAATCTTTCTACTCCTAAAGAATTAATTTTTTCAAAACATACATCTAATGCGAAAACTATCACTCCAACAACTATAACTATTGCAAGTACAGCAAGTGTATTGTTTAATAGTTGCTTTGGTGTTGGCCAAATAACTTTTTTTAATTCAGCTTTAACATCCTTTAGGAAATGTCTTTCATTTTTATCATTAACTTTCTTTTTTGCGTCTTTAGGCATAATATTTCCCTCCTAAGGATTATTTTGTTTCCTTATGTGTTGTACGTTTTTGACAGAATTTGCAGTATTTTACTATTTCTAATCTATCTGTATTATTCTTTTTATTTTTTTCTGTCATGTAAGTTCTTCTTTTACATTCTGTACATTCCAATGTTATTGGTTCTCTTGCTCCTTTAGCAGCCATTTTATACACCTCCAGTGATATTGTTTATTTCTAAAAAACTTTATTAAGCGTATGTCATTTACATACGCTATAGTATTGTATCATGAATTTGCCTATATGTCAATGTTTTAAAGGCAATTTATTAAAATAAAATTACATTCATGAAAATATTAAATTTTATTTATTTTTATTCTTTTTTTGTACTGAAAATCCAAACTTTCCTATTTTTTCACCCAATGGGTAATATCCTCCATTGCTATATGCAATTAGATCGCATTTGCTTATATCAAAAGCACCTTTTTCATCAATATATTTTTCATCTGCATCAATAGATAACACTTCTGCAACAAACATATCATGACTTCCAAGAGGCACTATTTCTTTTACTCTGCACTCTACAGAAACCGGACTTTCCTTTATTAATGGTACTTTCACAATTTTAGCTGCTTCTTTTGTTAGATGCATTTCTTTAAATTTATCATAATCTTTTCCACTTCTTACTCCACACCAATCTGTTGCATAAGCAAGTTTTTCTGTTGTTAAATTTATTACAAACTCTCCACTTTCTTTAATCATATTATAAGAATATCTTTCTGGTCTTACAGAGATATAGCACATAGCTGGATTTGTATTTAAAATTCCAGTCCATGCAACAGTCATAATATTTGCCTTCTCCATTGTTCCAGAAGTAACCATTACAGCAGGTATTGGATATATAAATGTTCCTGGTTTCCATTGAACTTTTCCCATAAAAAATCTCCTCTACAAAAAATTTCTATTATTAATTTATTCTTTCTATTTTAAAATTATAGCACTTTTTTTGATTTTTTCAAATATCTATTTAAAGCTAATTTGCTAAATATGTTGACTTTTGTCGAAATTTTTATATAATTATCCAAGATTAACATTATATGAGGATTAGCTTATGAACAATTTAGAAGATTTAGAAACAAAGGAAAAAATTTATCAAGATTTTTTTACATGGTTATTTGATAATTCACATGTAAAAAACAGTAATATAAAATTAAAATCAGAGATTGATTTAAGTCTTGCAAGAGATTATAAAGATCCTTACATATATTATCCAGAGCAGTTTGATACTTTCTTTAACTCAACACCAATGAAACGTTTAGGAAGAATTAGTCAGCTTTCATTATCAGTAAACACTTTTCCAAATGCTTTTCATAGTAGATTAGAACATTCAAAAGGTGTTTACAATAGAAAAGTTGAGGAATTTATTTATGACTATCAAAAGCCAGAATGGAAAAAATATATTGAAGATAACGACTTAAAATTATACTTAATTGCAGAATTAATAAAAGTTGCAGGTCATGATATTGGTCATTTTCCACTTTCTCATGCTTTCGAGGAACAGTTATTTTATGTCCATGGGCCACATGAAGTATTTGGAAAAAGAATAATGTTAGAATCTCCCGAGATACAATCTACATTAACAGATATTAGTGATAAACTTCCTTCTACACTTGAAGAATTATATTCAACAAATTTATTAAATTTTTGGTCACACGATGAAAGTTCTTATGATGTAGACAGATTAGACTATATTTCTCGAGATAACTTATATGCAGGGACACCTGTGTCTTTAAAAAATGCACAATATACTTCATTGCCTAAAATTTCTAAAAAAAGTAATTTTATTGATGTTTATTCATTAGAAGAATTACCGGAAATAGAAAAACTTTTATTAGTAAGAAAAAATGGCTATGACACTATGTACATGTCAGAAGATGAACAAGCTTTTGAATGCAGTATTGGCATTTTATTAAAGGCAATTTCTGCAGTACCAACGTCAAAAACAATCGCTGGATATGATTTATGTATTTTTCTAGACCATTTAAAATCAACACCAATTGAAAAATTCCCTTTAGATGAATTTCTAAGTTGGGATGATATACGATTTTATAAAGAAGTTTTAGACATTGCAGAAAGTCATCCTAATCAAAGTATTCGTGAACTTGCTACAATAGTACTTCCTCAATTTGAAGCTTTTCTTACTACAATTTACAGCCTAATGGATTATAAAAGTATGGATACTAAAAATATTTCAAAATCCGATTTGGAATTTTTATCAAAAATTAGAAGTTTGATTGAAAATCGTTCATTAGTTATAAAACGACTATCCTCTAATGACTTTGCAAAAGAAAATATTATTGTACTTACAGGCTCACCATACGAAAGCGCATTAAATAATCAAGGTCTTACATCAAGTTTTGATTATGCATTTAAAGAATACAGTCATAAAGAACCAATATATATCAAAACAACTGATGGTAATTATACAGATTTAGCAAATCATCCAAATAGAAGTTATAACTGGAACTCACAACCAACTCAAATACATTATTCTTTTGCTTATGTTCCATATTTAAAAATGAATGGATTAACGGCTAAAACTATTGCACAAATTAAAAATAGTTGCAAAGAAGTCTCTTTTGACTCTCCTCAAGTAGATCCAAGTGTCAATATGTCGCCTCTAAGAGTAGAAAATAACATTATAACTCATTTTAAGAATATTGATTTTTTTTCATCAGATGAACCAGATAGATAAAAATCAGATTTATCTATATTTATCTATTTAGGAATTAAAACTTTAATAAAAAACAGATTTAAAAAGATTTGATTGAGTTAAATTAAATAAAAATAAAAAAATAGTAGTGATTATAAAAATTACTACTTATTTTTGTATATATAAATAAAATAATAGGCATAAAAAAACTAGCGACAACCTATCTTCCAGGCAAGGTAACTCGCGAGTATTGTCGGCACTTAAGGGCTTGACTTCTGTGTTCGGAATGGGAACAGGTATTTCCCCTTAGGTTATAGTCACTAGAAAATTATTGTGTGTTAAAGCACACTCAAAAATACATAGAAGAACTTTTCTTTCAGCAAACTTTTTAGTGGTTAAGCCCTCGATTTATTAGTAT
>CAKPKE010000002.1 GCA_934167095.1 uncultured Clostridia bacterium | reverse complement strand
ATATTTTTCTTTTGTTGCAAGATAATGTTGCATCATTGGTGAAAATTCTGCCATTTATTTTGCTTCCTTTCTATTCTATTTCTTTTGATTTATTTTCTTTTTCATAATTTTTTACAAATATTTTTGCTCTTCTTATTGAACTTACAGAAACTCCTAATTTTTCAGCAGCTTCTTTTTTGCTTAGTCCAGTTTTTGCTACATCATCTAAAAGACTTTTTGATTTTTCATATTTTCTAGTTTTTAATGATTTAGCATTTGCAATAATTACTTTTCCTTCATCATAGTCCTCAAGTTGATTATCAATTAATCTTGTCTCAAATTTAGTAAAAATTTTTCTGTTAGATCTTTGTCTAGAATTTCCTAATAGTACTTGTCTATCTGCAAGTTCCTTTGCTATAGTATATAGATCATGATATACTTCGTCATGCTCTAATTTTGCAAGTTCTCTACTAACTGTTCTTGGTGGAATGTTATATAACCTTGCAATTTCAGTTTGACTATATTGTCCTCTAATCATTTCAATTATTAATGCTTTAAAATTAATGTTTGAATAATCCGGATTTTTCTTTGCTAAATATCCAATATATCTTGCTCTCAAGTCTCGGTCATTAGAATTATTTACATACTCTGCCATTTTTTCGCCAAGAGTTGTAACATCTGTTACAATTCCATCTAGAATTTCTAATGCTTCAATTTTTGACTTTATCTCTCCTGATATCAGACCTTCAATTACATCTCTTAATTTTTCATCTTCAATTTGTTTTCTTTGTAATTCAGCTTTATTCTTAGACAAAATTTGTTCTAATTTTGTTCTTTCCTCACTGCCTTCCGGAAAAAGCTGTTTACATATAGTTATAAATTTATTTCTATTTATTCCATAAATTTTTTCACACTCTCTTATAGATTTTCCATTTATAACATCTAAAAACATTTTTTCAAATTTAGACTTTCCCATTTAAATTTCTCCTTCAAGGTACCAAATATGGTCTTTAACTATTTTTACATCTATTACTTGTCCAATTAGTTCTTTTTTACCTTCAAAATTTACTACTTTATTTGTATCAGTTCTTCCAGTTAGCACATTTTCATTTGTTTTACTGGTTCCTTCGACTAATATTTTTTGAACTGTATTTAAATATTTTTTATTGTTTCCTTCAACTTTGCTATCTGCAAGTTTTTTTAGTCTATCAAATCTTTCATGTTTTACTTCTTCTGGTACTTGATTTTCCATTTTATCTGCAGGAGTTCCAACTCTTCTTGAGTATATGAACATAAATACTTGCTCAAAATTTACTTTTTCTACAACATCTAAAGTATCTTCAAAGTCTTTTTCAGTTTCTTCTGGGAATCCTACTATTATATCTGTTGAAAATACTACATCTGGAATTTTATTTTTTATTTTTTGTACTAAATCTAAATATTGTTCCTTTGTGTATTTTCTGTTCATCTTTTTTAGAACTTCTGTTGAACCAGATTGAAGTGGTAAATGTATTATTTTGCATATCTTTTTAGATTTTGCAATAACATCAATTACATCATCTGTAAAATCCTTTGGATGTGGTGAAACAAATCGGATTCTTTCTATTCCATCTATTTTTTCAAGTGCTTCTAATAATTTTGCAAAAGAATTTATTTCTCCAACATCTTCGCCTTTTTCTCTTTCAACTCTCATATAAGAATTTACATTTTGACCTAAAAGAGTTATTTCTTTGTAGCCTTCTTTTGCTAAGCATTTTACTTCTGCAATTATTTCTTCTGCACGTCTACTTCTTTCGCGTCCTCTTACATAAGGTACAATACAGTATGTGCAGAAATTGTTGCAACCATTCATTATTAAAACAGATGCTTTATATTTATCATCTCTTTTTACTGGTATTCCTTCAATTACATCTCCATCAATATCTAGAATATCTTCAATTCTTTCATTATTTACTATTGCTTCATATAAGTCTTTTGCAAATTTATGAAGTGTATGAGTTCCAAAGACAATGTCAAAATAAGGATAACTTTGTTTTAATTTGTCAACAATATGCTTTTCTTGCATCATGCAACCACCAATTGCTATAATTGCATGGTTTTTAGCTTTATATTTTTTTACTTCTCCAAGCTTTCCAAATAATCTATCCTCTGCGTTTTCTCTTACACAGCAAGTATTAAAAACTATTAAATTTGCTTCTTCAATGTTTGCAGTTTTAGTATAGCCCATTGCTTGTGCCATTCCTGCAATTCTTTCAGAATCATTTTCATTTAGTTGACAGCCCATTGTTAAAACTGTATATTTTAAGTTTTTTCCTTCATTTATTTTATGTACTTTTTCTATGTATTCGTTTTGTTCTTTGAAATCTATATTCACTTAATTTTCTTTCCTTTCCCGTGACTTACATTACTACATTTTATTACATTTTTCGCATTTTTGCAATAGGAAATATCCTTATATTTTGCGTTTTTAGAGGTAGCACGATTTCCCAATTTGCTTATTTATGTAAAACATGTTATAATTAATTTATTAATGGCACAGTAATGCGCTAAGTATTTCTGCAAAAGCAGAGGAGGAAAAATGATGGAAGAGATGAAACTTCCTTACCAGACTACAGTTATACTGTATGCTCAATCTGGCAAGGTAATCGACAGCTGGACTACTCCTTATGGAGTTCACATTGACAACAATGGTCTTTGCTCTTTCAAAGATCAGTATGGTCGTCCGATGCGTATCGCTAACGGATTGATCGTGACCATCCAGGACAAGCCAGCTAAAGCCTCCGCTTTGGAGCTTCCAACGGACTTTCTTAAGTAAGTCCCATCATTCACACCTGCCACACAATCAAGTGGCGGGTGTGTTTTTTTATTCTAAAACGCCAAGATAGGATGCAAAAAACAATCTGCATCCTATCCTGGCGCTTAGATATTAAAATAACTCGGTTTTACTCGTGATGATGTAAACATAGTCACCTCCATAGCCACAAAGCTCTCTTTTGTCGGTCAGCTCATTTGTCATAACAAAGCTATTATTGAGCGTTCTATAAGATATTTTTTTAAAAACATCATCATTTTCTTTCCACCTAGCATCATGTCTCTTTATAAGAGTATCCCAGTTTTCAGTCATTATAAGACTTACAACTCCTTTGAAGTGCCCTCCAAGAGTATGTCTGATGATGGACCTGAAAATCAGTTCATAGAAGCCGCCCACCAAAATTACAGACTTTTGTCCATTGTTAGACTTTTTCAAAATCTCAGATTCTAAATGATTTTTAATATAAACATTCGATGTCTCATCAGCTTTTCTTAATATTTTTCTTCTCTTTTTTTCATCTTTGCATTTGCTAAGCTTTTTGTTTAGATATTCTTCAAACATGTTGTCAATATCCACAACTTCAATTTCAAAGGCTTTTGCCATCTTTTGAGCCATCGTCGATTTGCCAGCACAAGAAGCACCATCAAAGTAAATAAAGTATCCTTCATCTATAAGTTTTTTAATTTGTTCTTTGTCTAATGGATTTTTTCTGCAGTCTTGAACCTTTCCTTTGGGCGTTACATTTTCAATATATACGCTCGAAAATGTTTCATACTCAATCTGAAAACTTCCATCTGCATTGATAAATCGATCTCTCATTCCAATAAAAAAATCATATGCTTGCCTATAGTTTAGCCTCCGGACTTGGTTTATAAAGTTTGCTCTTTCAATCATTTCGTGCCGTACCATTCTAATATCCCTTCATTTTATACCGCATGAACTCATGCGTTTAATAATATCGAACAATTTTTATTATAACAGATTTCCTAAGCAAAATCAATTATGTAAATCGCAAAAATATAACAACCAGCAAATCCCGCCGGTTGTTATTAATCAAAATAAAGAATTTATAAAATCAAATTGTTAATTTGTTTCATACTTTTCAATAGAATAATTGTTTTTATTCTTTTTAACATTTATTTTTCCTGTTCTATTTACAGTTGTAAGTTCACTCATGTTACCATCATTTATTAGATTTTGTAAGTACTCTGTGTTTTCAGTATTTTCTTCTTTTTGAGTCATTTCATCTAACTTGGCTGTATCCCAACCTAATTCTTGATGTTCCATTGCATAACTTAAAAATTCACTTGCATTTTTCACTTTTCTTTCTTCAAAGCAAACTTCATACTCATTTTTCTTTACTTTAGTACATGAAGTAATTACTTTAAAAGTTCCTGTTTGTTGTTCTGGTATTGCATCAATTTTAAGGTCTTCTTCAGTAAGTTCTTCTCCTACTTCTACAAATAAATCAAATGTTTTATCATCATAGTTATATGCATAGCCATTTGGTAGCATAAATGAAGGTTCTTCTATTTTTAAATCTTCATCAAATAATTCTTTGTATCTTTTTGCTACATCTTGCTCTGATATTTTTTTTAGTTTGCTACCATTATCTCTGTTTATTGAGATAATGGCAGTATTCATTTTGTCTTGCGTATTATCAACGCCACTTTGAATCAAGCTTAATGTTGCCTCATTTAGATAATTATTTTTCACATAATCAGATACTTCTTTTAATTCTTTTGGTGTTCCTTTAGAATTAGCATTAATTATTATTCCTATAACAGCAACAATTGCGATTATTACTATTAATATTAGGAGATTCTTCTTATTTAGTGTATTTTTCTTCATTACGTCCTCCTACTTATATAATACAATGTATGCATTATCATTATTAGAATCGTTTAAACTATCTTTTTCATAAGTTGCAACTAAAGTATGCTTTCCTTCAGATAGATTTAATTGAATTGTTACTTCAGAACCATTACCACTTGCAGTTACTATAGTTTCACCATCTAAAGTAATTTTTAGTATATCTTTATCTTGTTCACTTGATACTCTATATTTTAAAGTATATACTTCTGCTTCTTCTAAATTAGCTTCCCATGTTGACATTGCTGTTGACAATGGTACGCCTCTATTATTCGATGTCCAAGTTGCTCCGTTTCGAGTAAATTTAAATGAGTCTCCATTTGCTGTATTTTCCCATCTTCTCTTGTATCCGCAAATTGTACATACATCATTTACAAAATTTGGTGTATGATTTAATTCAATTAGAGTAACATTAACTCGTCCACCTAAAACATCACAATTATAATATCCTGAACCTCTTGTTTGACATGTTACCGCCTTTGTTGTTGTAAATGTTACATTATTACATTTTGTAACTTTACTAGCTCCCCATGGCGAGCCAGAAGATTTTCCGTCATAGTGAATTTCTTTTACTGCATAAAATGCTTTTTCGCCTATTGTTGCTTGGTAAGGAACTACTATTGCCCCTAATTTTATACAGTTATTAAATGCATAACTTCCTATTTGACTTATTGTATTTGGCATATTTATTGATGTCAATCCTGTACAGTTGTAAAATGTATAACTTCCTATACTTGTTACTTTTTCTGTTAGCGAAGTTTTTCCTGTTAATCCAACGCAATTATAAAATGTTGAATTTCCTATATAAGTTATTTTATCTGATAGAGTAAAATCTCCTGTTATATTAGTACAATTGTAGAATGCATAACTTCCTATTTTTTCATAGTCTGCTAAATTTACTTTTCCTTGCCAGCTTCCACAATTATAGAAAGCACTTGTACCAATTGAAGTTATTGTATCTGGAAGTACTAATGTTGTAAGAGCTGTACAATCTGTAAACATATAATCACTAATAGTTGTTACTCCTTCTGATGGAAGTACTACTTCCTTAAGTTTAGCTCTTGAGTAATACCATGGTGTCAAATCATATCTTTTATTACTTCCAGAACTTGAGGTGCCATATACTACTTGAGTTCCATTTCCTTTAGTAAACGTAAGTTTTTCTATATTTGAACACTTGTAGAACCTTGCATAATAATCATCAGAAATTGAACTATCATATATGGTATTAAATGACATTGGTATAGTTAATTCCTTTATTCCTGAATCTCCTCTGAATGCAGATATTCCCATACTTGTTATATTATCCCCTATGATTACTTTTGATATTCCAGAACAATTATAGAATGAATATTCGCCAACTTCAGTTACGTTTGTTAAATTGACTTCGCCTGTAAGAGAACTACAATTTTGAAATGCACCATTTTCAATTTTTGTAAAATTTTGTAAGTTTAATGTTCCCTTCCATTTAGCACAATTATAAAATGCATATTTTCCTATGCTTGTCACTGTACTTGGTATATTTAATATTGTAAGTCCTGTACAATCATAGAACATATTATTTCCTATACTTGTTATTCCTTCTTCCATTGTTACTTCTATCGTATTTGCTCTTGAATAATACCATGGTGTATATCCATAATAATTATTTAAGTCTGTTGCATAATTAAATCCCTCTCCTGTTCCTTTTGTAAAGTTTACTTTTGTTATTCCCGTACAATTGTAAAAACTTGTATTATTACTATTACTTACATTTCCACTACTAATTACAGCATCCAATGATATTGGTATTGTTAATTCTTTTATTCCTATGTCTTCTCTAAATGCTTGTAATCCTATTTTTTCTATCTTATCAGATAATATTACTTTTGTTATTCCTGTACAACTTTGAAATACACAGTTTCCTATTGATGTTATATTACTTAAATCACATTCTCCTAATATTAATTCACAATTATAAAATGCACTGTTTTCTATACTTGTTAGATTCTTTGAAAAATCCCATATTCCTTGTAGTGCAACACATCCATAAAAAGCTGAACTTTTTATCTCTGTTATATTTGCAAAACTTATTGTACTATTCCATTTACTACAATTATAGAATGCATTTTCTCCTATACTTGTTACTGTACTTGGTATATTTAATATTGTAAGTCCTGTACAATCATAGAACATATTATTTCCTATGCTTGTTATTCCTTCTTCCATTGTTACTTCTATGGTATTATTTCTCGAATAATACCATGGTGTATAATAATAATAAGTATTATTGGTTGCACTTCCTGTATAATCAAATCCTTCTCCTGTTCCTTTCGTAAAGTTTACTTTTGTTATTCCTGTACAACTTTTAAAACTAGAATAATTATAATTATATCTTGTATCAAACTCTTCTCTGCATATAGCATTTAATGAAATTGGTATAGTTATTTCCTTTATTCCTATGTCTCCATCAAATGAATTTCTATTTAATTGTGTTACTTTATCAGATATAATTACCTTCGTTATTCCTGTACAGTTTTGAAATGCATAGTTTCCTATAGATGTTATATTACTTAAATCACATTCTCCTAATATTAATTTACAATTATTAAATGAACTATCCTCTATACTTGTTAGATTTTTTGAAAAGTTCCATATTCCTTGTAGTGCAACACATCCATAAAAAGCTGAACTTTTTATTTCTGTTATATTTGCAAAACTTATTGTACTATTCCATTTACTACAATTATAGAATGCATTTGCTCCTATGCTTGTCACTGTATTTGGTATATTTAATATTGTAAGTCCTGTGCAACCAATGAACATATTATCTCCTATGCTTGTTATTCCTTCTTCCATTGTTACTTCTATGGTATTATTTCTCGAATAATACCATGGTGTATAACAATAAGTATTATTGGTTGCACTTCCTGTATAATCAAATCCTTCTCCTGTTCCTTTTGTTAAATTCACTTTTGTTATTCCTGTACAATTTTTAAAACTAGAATAATTATAATTATTGTATCTTGTATCAAACGCTTCTCTGCATATAGCATTTAATGAAATTGGTATAGTTATTTCCTTTATTCCTATGTCTCCATCAAATGAATTTCTATTTAATTGTGTTACTTTATCAGATATAATTACCTTCGTTATTCCTGTACAATTTTGAAATGCATAGTTTCCTATTGATTTTATATTTTTTAGGTTACATTCTCCAGTTATTGTCTTACAATTATAAAAAGTATTATCTTCTATTTTAGTTATCTTATCTAAGAAATTCCAATCTCCTGCTAATTGTGAACAATTATAAAACGCTCCTACTCCTATACTTGTTACTGTACTTGGTATATTTAATATTGTAAGTCCTGTACAATCATAGAACATATTATTTCCTATGCTTGTTATTCCTTCTTCCATTGTTACTTCTATCGTATTTGCTCTTGAATAATACCATGGTGTATATGCATAATAATTATTTAAGTCTGTTGCATAATTAAATCCAGTTCCTGTTCCTTTTGTAAAGTTTACTTTTGTTATTCCCGTACAATTGTAAAAACTTGTATTATAACTATTACTTACATTTCCACTACTAATTACAGCATCCAATGATATTGGTATTGTTAATTCTTTTATTCCTATGTCTTCTCTAAATGCTTGTAATCCTATTTTTTCTATTTTATCTGGTATCACTACTTTTGTTATTCCAGTACAGCTTTGAAATGCATAGTTTCCTATTGATTCTATATTTTTTAGGTTACATTCTCCAGTTATTGTCTTACAATTATAAAAAGTATTATCTTCTATTTTAGTTATCTTATCTGAGAAATTCCAATCTCCTACTAATTGTGAACAATTGTAAAATGCTTCTGCTCCTATTGTTTCTATATTTTCAAAGTTAATATTGCTATTCCATTTTTCACAATTATAAAAAGCACCAGCACCTATTGATGTCACTGTACTTGGTATCGTAAATGATGTAAGTCCTGTACAACCTTTAAACATATTGCTTCCTATACTTGTTACTTCATCTGCAATAGTTACATTTATCGCATTAGCTCGAGAATAGTACCATGGTGTATATGCCCAATACGCATTTCCACTATTGTCTGAATAATTAAATTCTTCTCCTGTTCCTTTTGTTAATTGTATATTTTTAATTCCTGTGCAACCATAAAATGCCGCATCATAATAGTCTACATTACTTGCACTTGATACTGAATTTAACGAAATTGGTATTGTTAATTCTTTTATTCCAGAATCTCCTGAAAAGGCTCTACTTCCTATATTGGTTACATTTTCACCTAAAATTACAGTCTTTATTCCTGTACAACTACTAAATGCACTGCTTCCTATTGTTGTTACTGTATCTGGTATATCAACATAAGTTATATTACTATAATTTGAGAAAGCTCCACTTCCAATTGTTGTTACATCTAAATTGCTATATGTTTCAGGTACTGTTATATCAACAATTACACCATTTTTATATTGTTCTCTTCCTAAATCTGAGAATCCAATCAATGTTGCTTCTGATGCTGTTGTTGACCATTTAAATATTTCTCCCTCTGTTATTTCGTACCATTTTGCAGTTAGTACTAAATTCGATGTAACTTCTGTGTTAAAATCAAATTTTTGTGTCAAATTAGAATCTGTATACCAACCAACAAAAGACCAACCATCTCTCATTGGATTTTCTGGTTTTGTCACTTTGTTTCTGTATTTAATACTTTGACCTTCAACGCCACTTCCACCATTTGCATTAAATACAACTTGATATATTGTTGGATTCTCTTTCCATTTTGCATATAATATCATTCCACTAGTAACTTTTTTCGAGAAGTCAAATTCATAAGTTAAATTTGCATCACTATACCAACCTACAAAACTATATTCTGGTCTTGTTGGGCTTTCTGGTTTTACAGCATATCCTCCTGGTGCAACATGTTGTGCTGTAACGCCACTTCCTCCATTTGAATTAAATCTAACTAGATAAGAACCCGGAGTTATTGTTCCTGAACTTCCACCTGTGCCAGTTCCTGTATTTCCTGTATTGCCTCCGCCAGTGCTACCGCCACCTGTGTTTCCACCGTTGTCAATCCAGTCTTTTGTCCCACCTTGTGTATCTATTATTGTTTCTATTCCCTTATAAAAGACATTTATTTTTGTGTCATCTTTTTCATCTACTGTTGCGGTCGCAGATTCATCTTCTCCTCTAAGTTCTGTTTGAAAACGCTCGGCTTGCTTTTCAACTTTTAATTGCAAAAAATCAGTTCCTGTCATTAATTCTAGCCAAGTTCTATTAATTTCTTCTAATATGCTAGCTTTAGTCGTTTCATTTGCTGCATACTGTGCTTTGGTTATTATTCCATTATTTCCAATTATAGCACTAATTGTTATTCCTGCTAATATAATAAGTACAACAATAGTAACTATAAGAGCTATTAAAGTTATACCTTTTTTTTCTTTTAGTTTCTGCATATTTTTCTCCTCGCATACTGATATTTTTCTACTAATATCAGTATTATAGACTATGTCAAAACAGTTTAGGAAGTGAATATAATTATTATTTATCTAATCATTTTATCTTTTTATGTATTAAAATTAATTATTTATATAAAAAAACACTAAAATAGTATTATTTTGTCATAATTATAACAATTTTATTACATTTTTTGTAAATTTTAGGTAAAAAAAAAGCACTAGTAAAACTAGTGACATTTAATTGCTCATTAAGCAATTCCATATTTTTTCTTAAATTTATCAGCTCTACCACCTGTTGTTTCTCTTTTTAAGTTTCCTGTCCAGAATGGATGGCATTTTGAGCAAACATCAACCTTTAGGTTTGACTTTGTTGAGCCTACTTTTATAACATTACCACATGCACATGTGATTGTTGTTTCTTCATATTTTGGATGTATTCCTTCTTTCATTATATTCACCTCTCCCTTATGTAAAATAAAACTGCTAAACAATATAATAGCATAAATTTATTTAGTTTGCAAGTACTAATTCATTTTTTGCAATAAATTATGCTAATATTTATTTTTGCTCATTATTTTTTCTTTCCTCTAAATATGTTGCAGAGCTTTCAAGCTCCTCTTTTAGAGTATATCTTTTTACAATTTTAGTTGTTATATCAAATAAACAAGCAACAATTAAAATTGCAAGTAATATCTTTTTCCAAATTTTTGCTATCATTTTTATATCCTCTATAAATTTATTCTTCATTATTATACTTTGATTTTTGCAATTTGTCAAATTTACTTAATATACCATTATATATAAACATTTCATGCTTATATATTTGTATTATATATTAATTTATTGCAATGTTATACTGTCACTCGTTGCATTTGCTACATTTCCATTATTATCCTCAACTTGTACATTTATCACATACTCATTTGCTTCAAGACCTGTAAATATATATTTTTTAGCTTTAGCATCTTTATAGTCTGACTCCCAGGTTGTTCCGCCATCAATACTATATTTTATACTTTTTATTCCGCTTTCTTGGTCTGTTACAACTACTTCTACAGTTATTTTGTCAGTATCGCCAGTTAAATTTATTTGCGAAATTGTTGGTGCTGTTATATCATTTTTAGCAATTACACCTCCACCTGCATCTTCTTTTGTTTTATAATTTTTTATTACTTCATTTGCCTCTGCTTCTGCAATCAACGCATTTTGTTTTGTTTCTTGCGCTTTTGTTATAAATCCGTTATTTCCTACAGTATAGTGGATTGTAATTCCAGCTAAAATCATCATTATAGTTATAGTAACAGTTAAACTTACAAGTGTTACACCTTTTTCATTTTTATAATTTTTCATTTTTAACCTCTTTAGTTGTATATTTAATTTTATAATATCATTTTGTTATTTTTTTTTCAATCTTTTATGTATAATATATCAAATTTTGTACAAAATTATTAGTATGAAAAAGAAAAATTTTTATCCAATTATTATAATTATTATTTGTATAATTTTATGCATTGTGGCAGTTTATTTGTTTACTAAAAATGATAAATCTCCTTCTAATTCGACTAATTCTGCCTCTGATAATTCTACAAATGTCGACAATTTAGAAATTCAAAGTATTAATATCGTTTCAGATGAGGAAATAAAAAATACTGTTGAAGAAAAGTTAAAAGAACCTGTCGAAAAAGAACTTTCAACATTTACAACTGATTTAAGTTTTAGTTCCGAAGGTAGACTAAAAAATATTGAAATTACATCTCAAAAATTAAACGGTACAGTTATTGAGCCTCATGAAGAATTTTCATTTAATGATACAACTCGGTCCGTCAACTGAAGAAGAAGGCTATGAAGAGGCTCCCGTAATAATTCACGGTAAAACTGAGCAAGCTCTAGGTGGCGGAAACTGCCAAGTTAGTTCAACTCTTTATAATGCAGTCCTTGAGGTTTCTGGTCTAGAAGTAACAGAGCGTAATCCTCATGGAAAAAATGTTGGTTACGTTCCTGAAGGAAAAGATGCTACTATTTCTTATGGCTCTTTGGATTTTAAGTTTGTTAATAATTTAGATACTCCAATCAAGCTTTACTTTTCTAATGACGAAAAAACAATAACTGCAAAAATTGTGTCGATAGAATAACTTTATCCTCTAAAGCATATTTAATAAATAAGAAGAATAACATTTATTAAATATTTTTAGGAGGATTTTATTTTTTTATTACTATATATTCCTTCTAAATACAGGAAAGGACTGAAATTTATATGAAAAAAATTATATTTCTGACTTCTATAATTAGCATTCTTATGGGCTTTTTTATATATTGTTATGCTTATGAAGATAGCCTGTTTGTGTGGGCTAATGGCTCTACTTCAGTAAAAACATTAGATACAAGTTCATCTCCGCTTTGTGAAAATGAGGATACTGATTCTTCAAACTCTTTAGGCTTAGAAAGTGGCAGTGCTTGTTTAATAGAGCAATCAACTGGCAAAGTTTTATATAACCATAATATGCACGAAAAATTAAGGCCAGCAAGTGTTACAAAAGTTATGAGCTTACTTTTAATTATGGAAGCTGTCGATTCTGGAAGGATATCTTATTCAGATGCAGTTCCTTGCACTGAAGATGCCGCTTCTATGGGCGGTTCACAAATATGGTTAGATGTGCGAGAAACATTAACTGTTAGTGATATGATTAAAGCTATTTGTGTGGTATCCGCAAATGACTACAATGTTCAATAATATCAATCTTAAATATTTTATATAATATAACATTCAAAAACCCGCACGTTTTCATTGTTCCGTGCGGGTTAGATTTGTTTGCGATGTTTTTCATTGACTTAATTTGCTAATAAAATTAAGCTTTAAATCATTCTTTTGCTGAATTGTGTTTTTTCTTCTGCCTTTTACCATGCAAATTACTTTTTCACCTTCTGCTAAGTATTCTGTGCAGTCCATTATAGCTGTAACATGCGGTGTAACTTCCACAAAGTATCCACTTTTGTCAGAAACTTTTAGTCCAACTGTAACCATTATTAAATCACCTCTTCTATATGGCATATATTCTTGCAAATCTCTGTAGGCCCATTTTATTGAAACCATTCCATTTTCTTTATCCAGAATATATACTAATACAGTTTGGTTTTTATGGTAGACATCTTTAAGATCTTCGAATCTAGTAATGGAAACCTCAGTTTTATTAATTTTGAAAAAAACACCATCCTTTTCTACAATCAAAAAGTTATAAGTTACAAAAATAATAGTTGCTTCAATTGTTGTTCCATCCTCTATTTCCTGTAACCGCTCTTTTTGATACTCTTTTATGGACACCCATACTGTTCCATCCTCTTCAATTTTTGTACATTTAGCCCAGAAACCAGAATTTTTAATTAAATAATTAAACACTATTGAACAAAATATTGAGTCATCATCACTAAATAAAATCATTTCATTCCAATCACAATGTAAAATCATTTCATTCCGAGATAAAATAACTTCATTATTTTTTATCAAAAAGTTCCAATTTCCTTTGTCGAAAAAATAATTTTCTCCTTCTACAAAACTCTTAAAGTTGTACAATTTTTTTCACTCCTTTATTTTATCACAAACAAATCCACATAAAAAAAATCCTTTTTCATCATAACATAAATTTCCCCAAAAGTCAATTTATGTAAAGTTATACATTATTATTATTTTGTTGCTTTTAACATATATTTTATCAACAAAAAGAGTAAGGTCTTCCTTTGTTATAATATTTTCAAATTTCATTTTATTTATATTTTTTATTTTTTCTTCAATTTTTCTTCTTTTCAAAACTAGGCTACTATATTCGTCATAAATTGTATCATTATCTTCTAATTTTTTACTATATAATTTTTTTATTTTATTATTTATGCTTTCCTTTTTAGATTCTAACTTTTTTACAAATTCTTGTTTTTTATTATACATTTCTTTTTCACATATTTGATTTATCCTTTCCTTATTCATTTTTTGTTTTAAAATATTATCAATTACAACTTTTTCAATCCTTTTATAGTTTATTTTCATACTATTAGGGCAGATTTTTTCACTTTCTATATTATTTTCACAATACAAATAGTAATCATCTCTAACCTTATTTACTATCATTTTTCTTTTACAAATATCACAATAAATTTTATTTTTTAATGGGTATTCTATACTTTTTTGTTTTATTTTTCTGCCATATTTGTTATTTGCATGAACTTTTTCAAAAGTTTCATAATTAATTATTGGTTCATGTGTATTTTTTATAACTATATATTTTTCTCTATTATAATATATTCTTTTTTTGGATTTGTAACTTATTTTACTTGTTTTTTTCCTTATTGTTTCGCCCAAGTATACTCTATTTGACAAAATTCTACAAATATATGATTTTTTCCATATTCCACTTTTAGAGGGTGTAGTAATATTTTTTTCATTTAAAATTTGAGCAATTTCTCTTTGCGTTTTTCCACTTTCCTTTAGCTCAAATATATATTTTACAATTTTTGCATTTTGATTATTTATTACTAATTTTCCATTTTCTTTCTTGTATCCATAAGGTGCTATGCTACAAGCATAATATCCTTCTTTCATATTTTGTTTTTTGCTTTTCTTTATTGCTTCTGATGTGTTTTTACAATATAGTTCGTTAAATACCCCTTTTATAGGTGCAAAATCATTTATGCTTGTTTCTCTAAAATTATCAAAGCTATCTAATAAAGCGATAAATCTTACTAAATTATTGGGAAATATTTTTTCAATAAATCTTCCTGTTTCTATATAATTTCTGCCAAATCTAGACAAACTTTTTACAATAATTACATTTATCTTTTTATCTAATACCATCTCATACATTTTTTTGAATGCTGGTCTATTAAAATTTGTGCCTGAATATCCATCATCCACAAATTCAATAATTTCACTGTCCTTAAAATTTTTATTTATGTAATCATATATTATTTTTCGCTGGTTTTGTATGCTTTCACTCTCTGCATTATCAAAATCTTCTTTACTTATTCTTAAGTACATTGCAATTACATTTTTCACAAAACCAAAATTCCTCTCTTTTTATTATATTTGCTAATTTTTACTTTTTATTTTTAATGTTACTTCTATATTATCTCCAATCATTATTTTATCTATTAAGTTCTTAATTATATCTATGCTACTGAGCATTTTAACATTTTCTGTTTTCTTTTTTAAAATTTTTTCTAATTCTGTTTTTTGAGATTTTAGTTCTTTCTCAATCATTTCAAAATCTTCTTGTTCTATTACTTCTTCTAACTTATCTAAATATAATTTTTTTAGTTTGCTTTCCACTTTTCCTATTTCTTTTTTTACATTTTCTTTATTTCTATTAACTTTTGCAACTGCTTTTTCCACAATTTTTTCATATTCGAGACTTGACATATACTTTTCTATTATTTTTTCCATCTTTTCTAATACTTGTTTTTCAACTATTTCATAATTTATATATTTACCTTTACAATTTTTACAAACCAAATATTTTCGTGTTTTCAAAGCATCTTTCTTTTTTATTAAAAACATTATATTTCCACATTTTTTACAGTATATAAATGGTTTTAATATATCATTTTTACTATTTACTTTTATATTTTTGCTTCTATCAAATATATCTTGTACCATATCAAAAGTTTCTTTGCTTATTATTCCTTCATGATGATTTTTAGTTATTGTATATTCTTCTTTTGAAAGCTTTATTATTTTCTTGCTTTTATAGCTAATTTTCTTTGTCTTATTTTGCACACACGTTCCAAAATATACCGGATTTGTCAACACTCTTTTTACTGTAACATGGCTCCATTTCTTTTTACTATTTTCATTATTTAATATACATGCAATTTGATATGTACCATAGCCATCTAAAAACATTATATATATTTTTCTTATCACTTCTGCTTGCAGTTCATTTATTTTTAAATTTCCAGCCTTATCAATTTTATCATAACCATAAGGTGGAACAGATATATAATAAAATCCTTCTTTTTTCTTCCTATTCTTGGTTTTTTTGACATTTTTCGATGTTTCTTTTGCATAAAAATCATTCATTATATTTTTAAATGCTGCAATTTCACAATTTTTATCTAGAAAAGTATCTACATCATCAAGTAATGCTATATATCTTATTTCATTTTCAGGAAAATATTTTTCTATATAATATCCTGTATCTATGTAATCTCTCCCAAGTCTTGATAAGCTTTTGGTTATTACCATATTTATTTTTTTGTCTTCAATATCTTTTATCATTTTTTTAAATGCAGGCCTATCAAAATTTGTTCCAGAATAACCATCATCTACATATTCATTGTATATTTTATAATTATCATTTTCTTTTACATAGTCTTGCAAAATTTTTCTTTGATTTGTTACACTTTCGCTTTCTTCTTTATCTCCATCTTCTCTACTAAGCCTTATATACAAACCAACATTATAATTCATCTTCAAAATCCTTACTTAAAATTTTATTTACTAGTATTTTTTCTACTAGCTCTTGAAAAGACACTCCGTTTTCATTAAATATTACCTCAATTTCATATTTACTTTCTTTCATAAAATCGCCTCAACTAATTTTATGAATTGAAATAAAAAATTATTAATTTTAGTAGTAAAAAATATTGTAAAGTTTCCAGCATTTAACTTTACATAATATAAATGTTATAATAGATATAACTTTGAAGTTTCTTTACCAAGAGAACCAAAAAGTTGCTCGATAAGAAATCAACACAATAGAAGGAGGTTTCCACTATGCAATTGCTAGCGGAAGTATCGAAGCAAATCCTTATCCGTAACTTTCCTGACTTCAACTCTACAAACTTGATGCGGATGCATCGTAAATATTGTAGTGAAGCCAGTAAAAAAAGCCTGTATTCTAATATCTTAGGCTTTTTGGAAAACCCGTACCTTAGCATCCCTACAGGTGCTTACAACAAAGAGTTGGTTGATACTGCGGAAAGATTAACAATCGCCGACAAGTTCGCAACTACTCAAGACTATCGCAGGCAACAGCATAACCTGACAGCTACCCTGTACAACGCTATGATGGTTGCAAAAGGCAAGTCTTTGTACCCGCTTGATACTCTCATCAAGGTAGCGGACATTAAGGGCTATGGGATTTATGAGTATCCCACTCTCGATCCCATTGATTGCTTGTTGGATGAGTTTCTGGGAGATCAGGATAGCTTGCACAGAACTCCATCTCAGCATTCCAATGAGGTTCAGGGCGCGCCTGCTTGCGTTGGAGTTTCTCCGTACTTTGCTGATGAGTTCATCGCTTTCATCAGCAAAACCCACCCGTACAACAACACGCGTTTCTACCATCTCTCTGAGATCTTTGAAGCGCTCAGCAACGGCTGTCCGGTTCCTATTTACGTGAACGATGCTGTCTACTTCTCTG
Source organism: uncultured Clostridia bacterium (assembly GCA_934167095.1). Lineage (GTDB taxonomy): Bacteria > Bacillota > Clostridia > TANB77 > CAG-508 > CAG-245. Next base: position 121,608 of record CAKPKE010000002.1, on the reverse strand, counting down.
TCCCTGGCCTGGAAGGTGGACATTACGTCCTCCTGGTTGGATTCAAAGGTGACAACGCTGTTACCGTAAATACCTTCTTTTCTGATGGACACCTCTACAGTTTCATCAACTACTGCCCCAGCAATTGCTTGCTGGACGCAATGGCTGTAGATAGCGACCGTGTTTGCGCATGGAACATCAACGCTAGATGAATCCTTCAGAAACTGCTGAATCAGCCAAAGCTTTGGTTTTTCAGTCCGGTTCTCTAAATGCCGGCCACTTGCAAATAGTGGCCGGCATTTTTCTTTTCATTATTTACTAAATTTGACTTTACATAACATAAGTGGTATAATTAATAATGACTTTGAAGTTTATTTTTAAAGAGAATCGAAGTCAAAATCGTCCGAAGAAACATACACACATTTTAGGAGGTTTTTATGTACGACCAGAAAGAGTTCGATTTGTCTTCCTTTCCGGGAAGCGATAAGAGCAAAGCAGAACACAATTTTCGTATGGATTTACACAAAATGTTTGGCAACTATATTGGCCAGTCAACCCAGAAATTTTTGGATTCCACAAGCGACCTGCGTGTCCTTGCCGATCTCTCAAACTCCCAGCATCTTATCAACACATGCCGTGGGCTTGCACAAGCTGGTAAGTTTGAACTTGCAAGTAACCACTCTGAAAATTTTGGTGCAGTAGGAACTATTGAGCATTGTGGGTGCGTTGTACTTGCACCATACAATGCATTGTCTATCATCTACAATGGCAAAGTACCTTTCAGCTTCAGCGCCCTTACCAAGGTCGCAGTATCTGGCGGGTACCGTAAAGTATGCTTCGAAAAAAGGCGGAGACCTGCTTTAGGCATGCCTGTGCTTACAATGCAAGCTGTACTTGAAGCATTTCCTGATGACCCCAATGTTCAGAACTGCAAGGATCTCAAAGATGTCCAGGAACTTCTTGGCAATCTTGTTGGTATTGGCGGTTCCATGTTCTTTATCGATGAACTCATTGGATTGATGGGTCACGTTACGCCTTATATGGCTACTCGGCTGTATACATTTAGTTCTATCCTTGACACGTTGAGCCGTGGCATTCCCGTTACAATACGCGTCAACTACGGCCACATGTTGAACGACCCTACCAAAACAGAGGGCCACTACGTCAATCTTGTTGGCTTCGAGGACGACCATGCAGTCATTGTCGACAGCAGTATCCCTGGCTTCATCTATGAATGCCCCAGTCGACGTTTTCTGGAATCAATGATTATGGACACTGACAGAGGCTTGACCTGCGTATGGAACCTTGCCCCCTTGGTAAACAAAGAACAGCACTAACACCGTTCTTCTCTATGTTTACCAAGAGCTAGTGGTGGTACAGTTTGTGCCACCCACAGCCTAGCTGAGCAGACTCAGCTCTTAGGCTAGATTCTCTAAAAGCCGGTTGCTCTTTAGCGACCGACTTTTTCTTTTTTTATTTATATCTTCAACATTTTATCTCTTCATTTTTTTATTTTTTAACTCTTAAATAATTATATTTTTTTATTTGCTCTTTTTGAACATTCTATGACTGTGTTGTTGCTATGGCAGATTATTTAGAAGGAAGTCAAGATGCATTTGTAGCTAAAATGAATGAAAAAGCCTCAGAACTTGGAATGAATGACACAACATTTAAAAATTGTCATGGAATTGACGAAGATGGCCATGTTACTTCTAGTTATGATATTGCAATAATGTCTAGAGAACTTTTGACAAAACACCCTGACATTACAAAATACACTACAATTTATATGGATTCTCTTCGTGATGGAAAATCTTCTTTAGTAAACACAAATAAACTTGTTAAAAATTATTCTGGCTGTACAGGATTAAAAACAGGTTCAACCAGCCTTGCTCTTTACAATTTATCAGCAAGTGCTACTCGTGATGGAATGAGTTTAATTGGAGTTATAATGAAAGCGCCTACTTCTGCAATTAGATTTGCAGAAGCAACAAAATTACTAAATTATGGATTTAGCAATTATTCTGTTTATTCTTTTGGAAATAAAGGAGATTTAATAAATAGTATTCCTGTTTCAAAAGGAAGTTCTGAATTTATAAATGCAGTATTAAAAGATGATGCAAAATTCCTTACAAAGAAAAGTAAAAATCAAGAAGTAACACAAAATTTGAGTTTAAATGAAAATATATCCGCACCTATATTTCAAGGACAAAAACTTCGGAAGTATAACATATTTAATTTCTGGCAAAGAAGTTTTAACAGTTGATATTGTGGCTGAAAAAGATATAAAAAAACTTAGCACTCAAACCACTATAAGCATAGTATTTTCAAGGTGGTTTAGTCTACTTAGAGCCTAAATGATTTTTTAACACAAAAAAGGTATTTGTAAAATTTTAAAATATAAGCCTATTCTGAGCGAGCTCATCTTTAGCGGCTATATTTATAAAATTTACAAAAACCTTTTTATAATATTTTATAAAAATAATTTTAAAGCCTTATAAACACATTTCTAGTAAAATACTTATTTTAATCTAAAGTGGTCTGTTATTGCAAAATAGTATGGTTTTATATCTGTTAATATATCTTTTACCCACACAATATTTCCGTCTTTATCTTCAAATTTAATATTAGGAAATGTTCTTAATATTTTTTCATTTGAAAATACAGTGTTAGATAAATATTTTATTGTATCATTTTCTAAAACATTATAATCCATTACCATTGAACTTCCGTTTTTTAGTTCTATATTATAATCTCTTGAAAGTTTTGTATAAAAAACTTTTAGCCCAAAAGCTGTGTATAATAAGTCTAATACTAAAAACACTGTTCCTAAAATTGCTATCCATAATGATACTTTGCTTGGAATTTTATCAATTAAATAATCAATATATGGATTTATAAATCTCATTAGGCCTAGGGCTAGAAGACCCCAAAATATTGCAAATAATATGCATATTCTTCCATTTATGTTTAATGGTAAATTTGAGTAGTCCCACCATTTTATTTGAAAAAATATTTCGCCCACCCAACTTACTACATACTCTACTAGAGAACCTTCTATTGCTCCTGCTATGAATAAGCCCCAGTTAGATTTTTTGAATTTTTGAAGTCCTGGTATCATTATCATTGCACCTAAGCCATAGATGCAACAAAATGGACCTATTAGACAGCTTTGTCTACTTTCTACAACGCCCTTTGTTAAAGCGCCATATATTGTTTCGACAACAAACCCTAAAAAACTGTATATTATAAAATATAATAATACTCTTTTAAGAGTGATTTTTTCTTCTTTACTATTTTGTATTTCTTCCCATTTTTTTAAATCTATTTTACCCATTTACTTATTCCTTATATTAGTTTATTAAATATCCGTTTGTTATGTAAATATCATATCTTTCTCTTGCTAGGGCTGTTAAAAACATTTGCATGTAGTTAATTCCATTTAAAGATTGTAAATTAATGCTTCTATTGTTTTGGTCTATTACTGTAGCTCCTGTAACAATGTCATCTATTGTATAAGTATCTGCCATTGTTACAATACAATCGTAGCAACCAGTGTATGCAGTGTTTGGTGTTGGCGAATGTCCAAAATAATAGCCATAATCGCCATCTGTTGAACCTGAAAGTTGACCATGTGCATTTGAATCAGCACCTGTAAGTGACACGCTTTTTCTTTTAAAATCTGTACTTGCATACATTCCCACTATTGATACATTGCCACTTGCTAAGTCGGAAATTAGCTTTTTACAAGTAGCTTTATGGTATTCTCCGTTACTATCAATTACATATAATGAATCCTCTGCAATTACTTCTTCATTAGTATTATTTGATACTACACAATAATTATTGTAAACTTTTCCACCTATTGGTAGACCTTGCAAAAAGCTTACCATTGCCACATTATTTTCTATATTATACCATTCTATTTCAGAAAGAGCTGGCATCGCAAAGCTGTAACCTGCACTTGACCAATTACTAAACGTTTGCATTGAAGTTATTAAATTTGTTTCTATTGATTTTCTAATTACTGCCATTCTATTTTCATTAAATGTTGATTCACTTTTTAATGGATCATTATCATTTGATGTTGCAAAAATTTTTTCATCTTGCGTATCCGTTGAAAATTTTATTTGGTTTCCACTTGAATCTACTGCCATTTTCTGTGTAATATACCTTAAATTACTTCCATTTACCCAGTTTGTAAATTCTATTGCTGATTCATAATATTTTTTTGCACTATCACTATATAAATGTCCATCTATTAAATGATTGTTTAAGTATTCTATCATTTCTGTGCTATTTATGAAATCTTGTTTATATTCACTACTATAATAGAAATATCTTTGTCTATCTACTGCAGATGGATCATTTGACTTATATATTTTTTGACCATTATATGTAAGATATTCAAAGCTTTCAACAGTTGGAGTATTATTGTCTACAAGCATTAAATTTTCTGTAACAATTTCTTGAGATATTGAAGATACATCTGGTGCTGTATTTAAATTTATTAAATATCCAGACTTATTTACATATTGTCCGCCTAATCTTCCAATTACAGTTATGCTATTATCTAAAGTATAATTTACTACAAAATCATCACTTCCATTAACATATCTGCAAGAATAATACATAAATGGTTTTAAACCAAATTTATATCCGCCAAGTTCAGTGTCCTCATATTTTGAATATATATAGTAGCCATCATATAAAGTAAATAATATTGACGGAACATATTCTTTTAAGTCATCTTCAGAATATGCTGTTGCCCTAAAGTTTGTTGCAAGCGACTTATAAAAAGTTGAAACTGAGGCTTCTATGTCTCTTATTTTTGAATTATTAATTGTTGAATAATTATTATTTATAGTATTTATTTCGAAAGCTTTTATTGCATCATAAGTTGAATTTATTAGCATTGAGTCGTATTCTGCTTGATACTTTATAGTTTTTGTTTGATATGCTATATATTCAGAAAGCACTATCGATATAGGAACTATTATTATTACAAAAATAATAGCAAGATGTTGTAATTTCATATATTTTTACCTCTGTTTATTTAAATAAAGCAGTTTAAAGTCGCTTTTTCTATATGCTTCTTTAAACTGCTTTTCTTTATTTTGTACCATTTACAGTTACAATACCTGCATATTGAGCTGCAATTTGATATGTATTATTTCCTGCTATTTTATACAAGAAATTTCTAAGTGTTTGTGCTATTGTTGTATTTGTATTTTCTACAGTAACAGAAAATCTATCTCCCTCTTTTAAAGTTAATGTATTTTTAGATGTACTATTCATTAATTTTTCCTCAATTTGAGTTGTATACAATATGTAATATACATTTTCTCCAATTTTTGTAGTTTCCGCTTGAGTTGTTTTTACTCCTGGGTTTTCATCTAATATTTGTGCTTCCATTGTTACATTAAAAGAATTTCCTGTAGATGTTATTGTTTGAATAAATTTATCATAATCATCTAAAGTTAGCTTTCCTGTAGTTCTAACATTATCAACAAATTCTGATGTTGCAGTTTTAACTGAAAGTTCAGAGATATCATCAGTTCTTTCAGATAATGCCATTAAAGGAAAAACAAACATTAATATTGCTGCTAAAAATATGGCAATTATTGTGGTTAAACTATCTCCCATTTTATTACTCTAGCTAACAAATTATAGTTAGCTTTCTCCTTTCTATTTTTCTATCTTTAGTTGATTATTTAATTGATTTGTATATATGTAATAATTGTTTTACTTGTTGTATTATTACCAACTATTCCTGTTGTTTCTCTTTGAACTCTTCCTATTTCTTCAATAAATTTTTTATTTCTGTTTGCAGTCATATTTAATTTATTTAAATTATAGTTTATAAAGTGAGATGTATCACCATATTGAGGCAGATAATATTTTTCGCCACCAAAAATTGCATCTAAATGCTTTTTTATTTCAGTAGCACTTCCTACCCAAGGTTCATGCCTTTTTGTTTCTTCATTTATATCAAATTTATATATTGAAGTACTAGTTCCACTTCCATCATAATCATTTGTATAATCAGTATTCCAGTTATTTGGATTTGTTGTTGTTTTATAAACTTCTAAATTGCCAGTTACTGAATATTCACCTGTAGTAGAATCATAACTACCTCTTTTGAATACAACAGTATAATTTTCACGATTATATTTATATAATGTTGGAATTACAGTTTCAAAGCCTACAATTCTGTTACCTGTTTTAGTATAACTGTAAGCTTCTCCATCTTGGTATGTATATGTACCTGTTTCAGAATCATATTTTGCATAATCATAATATGCTGTTACATCTGCATATTTTAGTACTGTATCTGCTGTTTGTCTGACTTTAGAAAAATTTATTACTGATAGGCTAAGAGCCATTACAAACACAAATACTGCAAATGCCATTTCCAATGCTTTTGTTGCACTTTCCATAGTCTTTATATCCTATCTATTTTTTATTCAGCTTTTACTCTTGTTATAGTACATTTTGTTATATAACCAGTTTTACTATATTGGAAATATACATAGTAAGTATATCCTGCTTTTATATCATTTAATACTCCTGTTGTTGCTGCTCCATCTTCTGGTGCTTCAAAAGGTTTTATAGCATCACCTGTTGTTGCTGTTGATACTGCTGTTGCTTTAGCTACTGCTGTTGTATTTATCACATAAGATATTTGTTTTGATGGGTCATCTTGATTTGATCTGTTATGATTTTGAATTAGTTGAAGTAAAGCTCTTGCATTTGCTCCTGTTTGAGTATCTGTATATTGTAAAAATTCTGCATTATATGTTTGAACTTGTTGTCCTCCTAAATCTGCTCCACTCATTGCTCCTGATGCTTTTTGATAAATTGTCATTCCTAATCCTATAATTAAAATTGATAAAAGTATAGCACCTGCTATAATTAATGCTTTGCTCGCATTTTCCATAATTATTTCCTCCTTAGATTTATAAAAAAATTTTTACTTAACTTAAAAGTTAAAACATTAATAACATATTAGATTTGTTCAAAGTACATATATTTTACATTTTTTGTACTATTATGATATTCTATTTTTGTACACTTAAAATTATATGTTCCAAAGTTATGTACAAATTGTGTATAACCTTGTCCATTTATCGCTTCCATTGATATTGTTTTGTCAAGCTCTAAAAATTTAATTTCTATTTGTACTGAATTTTTGCCATTATCTATATATTTGCCATTTGAGTCTTTTTTAACTTCATTTTTGTCATTATTATCAATAGCTTTATTTATTAAAGATATTACATCTGTTCCAAGTACTTGCTCATTAAAAAATGACTCATAAACTTTATTATTTTTAATACTTGCATTTTTCATAGCTTGATAATTATAAAATTTATATACAAATATTGAAATAATTGATAATACTATAATACTTATAATTATTAGACTTTTTTTCATGTAGTTTTCCTTCTCTAATATACAAAATTATAGCATTACAAATATAATTTTGCAACACATTATTTTCATTTTTTTCTATTTTTTTCTATTTTCTATTTAGTTTAATCTTTGAAATATAATGCCTTGAACTTTTTTTGTTATGCTATTTACAGAAACATTTACACATTTAAAGTATACCGGTACTACTCCGTCTACACTAGTAGTTGTTGAATATTTTTTTATCAAATCTGTGTTATTAGTTATGTCCTGTTTTAAACCGTTATCTGAACCATCCACACCTTTTAATCCTACATATATATAATTTGGTGCTTGTCCATTTATTATTTGATTTTTAGTCTGCCAGTCGGAATTATATGCAGAAATATCAGCTGATGTATAATCATAATTTTTATTATTTGACTGTGCTAAATTTATTGTTGTTACAACATCATAAATTGTACAATTTTCTAATCCTTCAAATTTTGTAAATTGGCTATTAAACTTTGCAATTTGTGATTGTTCTATTTGTTTTTCAATAGCACTTGTTGAGTCGCCAAACACTGAAAACAGGTATACTCCAATAGAAATAATCATTACTCCTATTAGTACAGCTGCCACCATTAGTAACGCATTGCTTGCATTTTCCATTTAGAGCATACCCCCTTTCTTTTAATTTTCTTCAAAACTCATTTTTTTGATTCTTCCATTTGAGTCATTTTCAAAACTAATACATTTAAAAGTTGTTCTTGCAATATCATTTTGAGTTGTTGTTAATTGTTTATATGATATTATCGCAGTATATTCATTAGATGTTGTTCCAAAATGTTGTCTTAAAGTTACATTTGAAACTTTTGCCCATTCTTGAACTGTTTTTGTAATACCTGCAGAAGTTGTAATTTTTTTTGAACCTTCTGTTTTTATTTTATTTGCTAGTTGTTCATGTCTTTGAGTTAACTCTATTGCATCATACGTTATATTTTTTTGAAAAAAGCTGTCATAATCTTTTTTTAATTTTACACTTAATACTATTGGCACATATCCATCTTCTTCAGTATATCTTTTATTATAGTCTGCCACTTTATTTGCAAGTGAAAAAATTTCACTTCCATAAACACTTGATGTATTGTATGCTTCATAATCTTTGTTAAAATTAGCAGATTGTGCTTCTTCAGATGCTTTGTACTCAGTTCGCTTTAGCTCTGCAATTTTATTATATCCCATAACTAAAGCTCCTAATATTATTAATGAAAATAATACTCCACCAGCTATTTCTAGCGCCTTTGTTGCATTTTCCATCTCATTTTCCTCCTACTTCATTGATTGCATAGTATCAAATGATGATGTCATACTTGTTAATCCTATAAATACTAATGGTACAATTAGGTATCCTACAAACATGCAAACCATTGGTGCAAATCCTATTAATTTTCCTATTCTTCCTTTTCTTGCAATTAGTCTTTCGTTTGATTCAGCTCTTTTTGCTTGATAGTATTCACGTTCTGAATCCAATTCATCAAAAGCTTCTGCAATTGGTATTTTTTCAACTGCTGCTTGAAGGCTTTCTACAATTCTAATAAAGTCCTTGTAATTTACCTCCTCTTTCATTGCCTCTAATGCTTCCCACGCACCACTTTCATAATTGTTTACACATTTAGATATTGGCTCTTTAAATATATTTGAATATCTTTCTAGCCACTCTAATATCATTTCAACATTTACTCTTTCTATTCTCATAAGCATTAATATAATTGTTTGGAATTGCATAACCTCATCTTCCATTTCAATTTTTCTCATTTTTGCTTGGAATAGTAACAATGCATTTGGTAATTTATATGAAGCCAGACATATTGCTATTGATATAAGTAATTCATACCATTGAAGAGTTTGGCTATTTATTTTTCTTATTTTTTGTAGTACTCTTGTTGCAGCCGTTTTTATCTCGCTGTCATCACTATCTTTGTAGTCCTTGCTTTTCTTCATTGCCTTTTCAACATCTTCTTGTGTTGTGTCTGTTTTTCCTTTAAACATATCTATAAAATGATTATCGCTTTCAGTTAATTGCTTAGCTGTTTTTAAATCTTTATCAGACATCTGCCCAACTATATCATAAGTAGATGTTGGCTCTGTATAAATGTAATTTGTTTCTATTACATGTAATTGCCAGATTATTACAAGTGAACCAATAAAAGCAAATAATGCTAAAGTTAATTTTTTAACATATACCCAATGGACTTTATCTTTTGAAGCTGAATCTTTTAATAAATTGTTTAGCTTTCTTCTATCTTTAGTTCCTTCATTTGGTATAAATAAATCAACAATTTTCTTTATAAATGGAATTTTATATACTTTTTCCATCCAAGGATTTGTTGGTGCAATTTGAATTACTGTTGAACCATTATCCTTTAATTTTCTTGTTAATATGTAACATAAGAATGTAAGTACAACTATTAACAATTGAACAATCATACCTTTGCTTCCATTATAAAAGCTTGATGTAAATGAGAAGTCTGATACTGCCCAATTTTTAATTGGTTCTAATGCTAAAAGTGGTACTATTGCAATTACTGATAAACTTTGGAATACATAGTCTAATTTATCTCTTTTTAATATTTCTAGTTGCATTTCTTGACTTATGTTGTTTAAGTTTTTCAAATACAATGATGTTTTATCAATTGTCCTATCTCCAAACTCTTTTGTTAAATATGAAATTCCTGCAAATTCTTTTAAATAACTGTTTGGAGCTATATCATAATATTTTTCAAGTTCGTCTTCTGGATCATTTGAAATTAGTATTTCATAAATTTTTTCAGCTTGTCTTGCCATTTCAGGAGCACTATCACCTTGAGCTACCTGATATATAGCTTCTTCAACCATATTAAACTCATGATAAGCATGTCTTATTTCTGCGAAGAAATCTATTTGTTGAAGAAGTAATTTATTATCCATTTTATCAACCATACCATCTACAATTGAGTCCACCATGAATAATTCAAATAATAGCAATATCGCCATAAGTAACATATTACTTTTTGTCATAAGAATAATTACTAATGTCAATGGAATTATTACCATAAAGGCTTTTGTTAATATTGATGATGTTTGCTTTCTTGTTAAGTATTCATCATCAATATTTATAATTTCTAGTCTTCTTCTTATTTTAAATAAGTACCTTTTTATAAAAGGTGTTTTTATATAGAAATTATATAATTTTTGATATAATAGTTCTGATGAAAAAGAGTTTTCTTTTGTTCCTTGACGTAATTGCCTTAATTCTTTGTATTCAGAAGTGTTTTGTTTTTTCCTTAAAACTAAGTAAACTACTACAACTACCGCAAATAGGACTCCAACGCCTATCATCATGTACAACATCATGTTATCGCCCATTGCTATATAATCACACCTCCTCGTTTAGTCTTTAATTAAATCTGAATCTCTGTATGCATCTATATTCCAATTTCTTTTTACAAATTTTTTGAATTCTTCAGCATCAGTATCATCCATGTTATTTAACATTTCTTTTATATTATTATCAGATATTGGATTTGTTAGAACATATTCTCCATCATGATATTCTAGTATATTTCTATATTTATATAACTCTCTATTTGTAGATTTTGTAAAGTAAACAGTTGCATTATCCATGAATTTTTCTACTTTACCCTCTAATGTTTTTGCTTTTCTATAATCATTTGTGTATTCATTTTTTTCTTGTACTGGTATACATTCTGTTATTCTTTCTATGTATCTTCTTCCTCTAAAGTCTTTTACTAAGTGTATATCAAAGTTTAAAACTGATACAACTTGCTCTTCTGCTGTACGCTCATCTTTGAAAACACCAGCTCTTAACATTGAATTACGAAGTGCTGTAACCAAGTCTGGGAACGTTTTAGCGTGGTGAGTAAATAATGTAAATTTAGATGCAACCTGTGCTGATTGAATCATCCAAGATGCTACGGGGTCAGTTGCAACCTCACCGATGATGTTAACAGAACCATCAGTTTTTTTCTGAACATCCAAACAGTCCTGTCCAGAAATTGTTTCTGTTTCTCTCATTGAAAGAATATTTCTTGTTGGATATATTTTTCTTAAGTGAAGCTCGAATGCAGTTTCAGTGATACGAAGGTTCATTGTTTCGTATATGTTTTCTATCATGGCCATAAGCATTGTTGTTTTACCACAACCCTGCTCACCAGTAAGTGAAATGATTCTTGCTCCTTTTACTAAATATTTTAATAAATCTATTGTTTCTTCTTTTCCTGGGAAAAGTACTATTTGTTCAAGTGAAGCTCTCTTTACATCAAACTTTCTTACAAAGAATGCCCATGTTTCAGACATACTTGGTCTTACAACAACGACACGAGAACCATCTTTCATTTCGTTTATCTTGTAACCATTTGTATCAGATAATTGTCCTGGGTTATTAAATTTGTAAATGTTTTGGCAAACTCTTTTTAATTCTGCTTCTGAACCAAATGATAAAAATGCCAAACGAATTGATTTACCATGGAACATTATCCAAATACTATCACAAGCTCTTGGAATTTTATTATCTTGCATTTGTGCTAAATAATCTCCATCAGCCTGTGCTACTTGACTTAAGAAGCTTTCTGGAAGACCTGAAACACCACCAGAAACACCATCTATGTTCATATCACGAATTTCATCAATTGAGCTATATCCTTTATATTGTTGATATAACCTTTGAACAACTACATTTAGTTTATCTTGGAATGTTAACGCAAAATTTTCTTTTTCATATATTTCATCAATTTCGTCCGAAGTTATAACATAAGCTGGTTTAGAATCACCTGATACATATTTCATATCGTCAAGCTTATATTTTTTTATAATTTCACTTAATGCTTCATAATTAAATTCTTGTTTATACATATAAAGTATAACATCAAACTTATCTTGTGCTGACAAAAGTGATGGTATATCAAATGGAATTGCTTTTGATACGTTTATTTCATCAACACCATATTCATTTACAAGTAAATCATATATAAGCTCTTTTACATATTTTTTGTCGTTTACATCTCCATAGGTACAACCTTTTAAAGCTTTTTTAAGCTCATATTTTTTGTTTTTTCTTCTTTTTAATTCTTCTTCTGAAAGACCTATATCATATAAGTTTATTTTTGTAATTTCATCAAGTCTTTTTTTGACAAATTCCTTCATTTTGTCTAGTGTATATGTACTATCATCAACTTTTAATTGTTCATCACTTTCTTCTGCTTTTCTTTTTTTAATAAAGCTTCTTGTCATATATACAGCTACACCAATAACTACTATTATTAGAATTAAATTTATAAGTGTCACTTTTTTCTCCTTTCCTGAAGAATTTTATAACTTCATTTTCATTTCTTGAATTCTATTTAATATAGCATCACAGGTTTTTTTTGTTTCATCCATAAAAGTAAAGTTTCTGTCCGATTTATCAGTTATTACTCTATTATTTAAGAAAAAATCTGCTACTTTACCTTCTGTTGATGCATCAAAATAAAGTGTGTTATATGATATTGCACATACATTTCTTTTTTCTCTTAATTCTCTTGTCACATTTGCTAAATTGAACTTTGAATATTTATCCCATTTTCCTATCATAATGATTACATTTGGCTTATTAAAGATTTCATTTTCCTTACGAATTTGTATTGTTTTTTCTATCATATCAGCACTTTGCTTTATTGTTAATACAATAACATCTGATACTTCTAGAATTTTTCTCTTTAATTCAGGTTTCATTTTTTTGTCAATATCTATAAATACCATATTATAATCTTTGTTTGCTATGGCTGCTATATTGGAAAAATATTCTGCAATTGCATTATAATCATTAATGTTATCTGCTGCTGGTGCAGGAAGAATATCTAATCTATCTTTAAATACCACTTTTGCATAGTCTGCAATAATGTTATTTGAAGTTCTATTACTTTGAAATAGTTTTATTAATCCTTCCATTCCACTGTTTATTCCCACTTCTCTTCCACCAACTATTTGTGATACAGCATCTCTTTTATTTGAATTCCAAAAACAGCTTTCTACTGTTTTATCTCTAAAACCTGTTGAAATATGCAATATTTTATAGTTATGGTCTATTGCTGTCATTGTAGCAACTGCTATAGATGCAAGTGTTTGACCCGTTTCTTTGTCATCACTACCGCAAAATGATACTATTGCCATAAATTAACCTTCCTTTTATACATTTTTTTCTAGTGTTCTAAATGCTCTTTTTATTTGTCCTATATTTTCTCCACTAATGTCATTTGTTAATGTCATTAAAGCATCTTTATATTCATTACTTAGTCCTTTAAATTTTATTTTTGAAGTTCTCTGATTTTCAATAATTATATCTCTATCATCAGATTGCATTGGGAAATATAATTTTTCATTATCCCAATTTATTTTATATCCTAAAGATAAGTAATCTAAGTAATCATCCTCTTCTTCAAGCATACTATTTGAAAACCATATTTTTCTAAGATTAAGCGGAATTCTTATTCCGCTTAATATCTCTAATCCTTTTTTTAAATCAAATAGGTCTGGAGATGTTACAAAATAATTTTTTGAAGCTGTATATAAATCAAATACTTCAATTAAGCTTGGATCATCTAAATCTATAAATATATAATCATAAGAAAACACTGCTGATTCTGGCATTCCTAAATATGACTTTATATCACTATAGTTTCTGAACCCTACTGATATATCTATTCCTTCATATTCTGTAACATAAGATGTTGTTGGACTTATTGTTGGTACTATATATTTTGTTTTTTGGTTTATTGTTGAATCTATTATTAGTACTCTTTTTCCTAGTTCAACTAGAATTCTTGACACATATATTATTAAATCAGATTTGTCACTTGCTCCTACAAAACCTATTTTTGTCATATATATTTTCCTCTTTCTTAATTTTAATATCCTGCTAATGCATCTAGATATGATTGTCTTTGTTCTTTTGTTGTTTGTGTTTCTGTTGATACTCCTGAAGTTGTATTTGACTTTCTAGTATCTGAGTCAACTGAATTTAATTCACTATTTATATTATTTCTTATTCCTGCAGCATCGCTATTATATCTACTATAAATTGCTTGTTTTGCTTCTTGCTCAATATTTGGATTTTGTGTTATTAGATTAAGTACTTCTGCGCTTGGTACATAAGTTGTAGTTGCATTTTGTTGCATTCCTGGTTCAACATATTTTGTTGTATATAGTAGTGCACCTTCCATTTGGTAAGCTTCTACAATTGCATTACTCATTAAAATTGTTTCATCTTCTGTTAATTTTACCCATATTGTATTTAATGAATCAATTCCATTTATTGTTGGTATTTCTACTTTTTTCTTTGATACAACAATATAATCATGTCCATCAGGCATTCTTAATCTTATATCTATAAAATCTCCTGTTGCAATTTGGCTTGGTATATTTATCATATTATATTCTTGTACTCTTAATGAGTCTTTTACTTCATTATCTTTTTCACTAATCATTGCAGATGTTACAATAACGCCTTTTGTTAAATCTATTTTTGCAATAGTATTTTCTGTTAAATCACCAAGTGTTACAGCATCTGAAGGTGCTACAGAAGAATCTACTTTTGTTTGTTTTAACATTGAAGAATCTACTGCATTTCCTGATGCTACTGATGAAGTCATCACAAATACACTTTTTTGTTTTGCAACTCTGTTATTTTCTGCACTTTTTAATTGAATTAACATATATGCTAGTACTGCTGAAACTAGTCCCATAATTACAAACATCATTAAAGCTCCAAATATAAATGAATTTCTAGTCTTTTTCTGCATTGGATTTTTTGCCATTGTTTTATTCCTCCTACAAAAGTCACTTTGTGACATAATACTTATATTTAATATTTTACAACAAAATTCGTCTAAACACAACGCTATTTTATACATGTAATTTAATATTAATTTTATTGTAATTTTTTTGTAACAAACAGAAAAATATGCTATATTTCAAGCATATTTTTTAATATCTTCTATTGTTTATTCTATAACTTCTATTACAACAGCATCCATTATTTTCATCACTGTTTTGAATTAGTCTATCTGCAGATAAAGTATTAGCATTTATTCTATCACAATTCGACTGTATACAATTTAAAGTTTGAGAACTTATATTTCTTACACTCAAATTTTGAAGTCCATTTCTTCCAAAATTGCAAAATAAATTTGTTAAATATGCAGTTATGTAAGAAATGATTGTATATAATATTACATATATTAAAAAATCTGTAGAATAGACTGTAAAAGCTAGTATTAAAAAGATTGCAAATACAATGCCTGCTACTAAAATAGGACATTTTAGTATTTTTTGCAATGCTATTGAAAATATTATGGTAGCTATTGGAAAAACTAAAAACAACAATACATTCATTTATATTTTTCCTTTCTTGCCTTTTGAACTTTTACAAGCTCTTTATTATATAATATTAGTATTGTTATTTTTTGTTCCTAATTTTTGTACTCTACGCAAACTAAGTAAAGACCATGTGCAGGTAATGTTTTTCCTGCATTTTGTCTGTTTTTGCTTTCTATTATTTTTGAAATTTCTTCTGGTTTGATTTTTCCAAGGCCAACATCTAAAAGTGTTCCTGATATAATTCTAACCATATTGTACAAAAATCCATTTCCTGTAAGTTCAATAATTATTCTTTCTCCATCTTTTTTTACTTCTGCTTTATAAATTGTCCTTACACTATTTTTTCCACTTGTTCCACTAGATTTAAATGCTTTAAAGTCATGCTCCCCTTCAAAATACTTTGCAGCTTTTTGCATTTTTTCTACATCTAATTCAAAAGGATAACAATACTCTAAATTTCTATATATTGCTGTTCCTGTTTTTGAATTATTTATAATGTATCTATATGTTTTATTTTTAGCATTATATCTACTATGAAATCTTTCATCTACTTCTTCTGCTTTTTTTATTACAATACTATTTTTTAGCTGTGAATTTAGTGCTATTGGCATTTTTTCTATTGGAAAATTTGAATTTGTTTTAAAGTTTGCAACTTGTCCTAAACTATGTACGCCTGCATCAGTTCTTCCAGAACCAATTAAATCTACTTCTTCGTGCATTATATTAAAAATTGCTCTTTCTATTTCGCCTTGAATATTTAATTTGTTTGGCTGTTTTTGCCAGCCATTATAGTCTTTTCCATCATATTCGATTGTTAATCTTATATTTCTCATTATTTTATTTCCTTATATCAATTTAAGTTAGCTATATTTTTATGTATAGCTAACTTATTTTCTTACTCTTCTTTATTTTCTTCTACTGTTTCTGTTTTTACTTCTACTTCTTGCTTTTTATTGTTTTTAGATTTTCTTTTATCTTTTACTTCTAGTCTATTTGTTATTATAGATTTAATTAGTATTTGTTTTAGAGAATCTTCTTTAATATCTGCAATTAAAGTACCATCTTTTGCAATAGATACCTTTCCAGATTCTTCTGATACAACTATTGCAACAGCATCAGTTTCTTTAGATATTCCAACTGCAGCTCTATGTCTTGTTCCTAAATCTTTAGAAATATCTTGATTATTTGCAAGTGGCAAAATACTTGCAGCAGATGCTATTCTATTATTTTTTATTACTACTGCGCCATCATGAAGTGGAGTTTTTGGCACAAATATATTTACTAAAAGTTGTGGTGAAATTTCGCTGTCTATTGAAATTCCTGTGTCTATAATGTCACTTAGACTTATATCTCGTTGAATTACAATTAAAGCACCAGTCTTAGTTTTAGCCATTTCCTCTACTGCAATTACTATTTTGTAAATATCTTCTCTCGTTCTTGTTTCAATATCTTTTTCCATTCCAAAAAAGTATGTAATTTTGTTTGTTCCTATTTGTTCTAGTCCTCTTCTTATTTCTGGTTGGAAAATTATTATAAGTGCAATTACACCATAAGGCAAAAATGCAGTTAATACTGAGTGTATTATAGTTAAGTTAAATACTCCACTAAGCCATGTAATTAATATAAAAAATATTATTCCTTTTATTAATTGCAATACTTTAGAGTCTTTAGTTCCTTTAAAAATTTTATATAGTATAAAGCCAACTATTAATAAATCTATTACTAATGACACTATTAGCCATGGATTTTGTTTTAATGACATTATATAGTCATTAAAATTTGTTCCCCAATCAAAAATATTACTACTTAATAAATTATCTTTCATTTATTTTCTTCCTTTTTTTACTTAAACATTATTTGTTTATTATGTAAAATATTAATGTTGCAGATACAGCAAGTACCATTAGTGCAGCTAAAAGTGCAGCCATTACCTTAACAAATATTTTTCCTGCTTCGTGTTTTTTTGACATTGTTCTTCCTCCTTGAAAATCTTTTACATAATATATGTTATACCATTTTTTTAGACTTTTTTCAATACTTATTTCATTAGCTCACTTAAAACTATGACAAACATTGCATGTGACCAGCCAAGACCTATTACCCAACTAGGCTCCATTGTACTATTATTTACTTGTTCTGGTAAAAATCCTAAATCAGATGCTGAATTTAGAACAAAGTTTAAACATTCTCTAGCTTTTGCTCTGTTTCCAGCTTTTATGTAGTACATTGCCATCCATAAAGTAGCTATTGGCCAAGGATTTTTTCCACCCATGTATGAGTCTTGTTCAAACCTTAAATATCCACCAGTATAAGTTCTTAATGTCATATTAATTTTTTCTACTGTATTTTGAACTTTTTTATCCTTGCAACTTAATACATTAAATGGGAAAACAGCTCCAATAACACTTATGTCTGTTTTGTCATCTTGAGTATTTCTTTTTAAAGTTTTTGTTACATCATTATATAAATTTTCATCTATAAACTTTTTGATATTTTCTAATTCTTTTTCAATTTTTGCATTATTTTTATTAATTTTTTCTAGTTTTAATCTATTATTTTCAAATTTTGGTTTTACTTCTTCATAGATTTTTTTCATTATATTTAATGCAGAATATATACTTGATAATGAATACAAATGAACGCCTTCATTCATTTCCCAAATATCATAGCTTAAATGTTTATATGCTTTATCTCTTTGTTTTCCTTGTTTTATTATTTCTTCAATAATCGCTGTTTTTACCACATCTGGATCTTCTGTTTCTTCATTAAATAAATGTTCTAAATAATTAAATAAAAATCCTAATGCATTTTCACACATTTTTAAATTTGACTCTAAGAACTTTTGATTTTTAGTTAATTTGTAATGCTCATATAAACCATATATAACACTTGCCGTTTCATCTATTTGGTAGCCCCAACATGGTGCAAGCTTTCCATCTGTGTAGAATCTTTGTTCCCACATTCCATTTTCACTTTGTGTTTTTTGGCAAAATACTTCATAAAATTTTTCTGTTTCTTTTGTCATGTTTAGCTTATCATAAGCAGATGTTATAAACACAGCATCTCTTGGCCAACAGTAGGAATATCTGCCAGAGTAATTTCTATCTTCATCAATTTCAACAGCTGCTGAAATTCCTCCTGTTGCTTCATTTTGTAGTAGTGGAAATAGCAAAATTGTTCTTTTATAAATATCTAACATTTGCTCTATTTGCTCATCATTATTAAATATTTTTAACACATTTTGTTTTTTATCATCGCCTATTAAATTTAATCCATCATGCTTTTCTATGTATTTTTTCCAGAATTTCTTTGTATTTTCATATTCTTTTTTTACATCAATTCTTCTTAAAGTTTCTATTTTTTCTTCTAATGAACTAAAAGATTTTTGCAAGCTGTTATTTTGAACATAGATAAACAAGCTAAATTCAATTTGCTCTCCTGGCTTTAAAACACCTAAATCATAAGTAATTCCAGAGTCATTGCTCATTCCTATATAGTCTTTATCCCAAAGAACAGCTTCTTTTATTTGAGTTTCTATATCATTTATTCTATGTCCACTTATTTGTCTATTTGCAAATGTAACTATTGAATTATCATGATTATATTGAATCATTCCATTATCAATAACTCTGCAAGATGTCATATTATTATTGTCTGTCATCAAATTACTTCTTACAACAAAGCTTAGATTTAACTCAACTTTATTGTTATTTGAAAAAGTATATTTTTTTATTATCATGTTTTCTTTTACACTTGCAAAGTCAGTTTGAGTTATTGCTAAATTGAAATATGTATTTGCAATTTCTGTATTTAGTATGTTTGTATCCTCTGTATAGTACTGAAAATACCTGTTGTTTATATCCTCATGAAGATATATTATAGCAGAATCATTTATTTTCATTCCTATATGAAAAAAATTTACAAATTGTTTAAAATCTACATCTGGGAAATACATTCTTAGTAACTCCCCTTGGTTTGAAAATGTAGCTTTTATGTTTTTATTTCCTATAACAGCACTATTAAAATTTTTATTATTCATTAGTTTTCTCCTACTTATTTTCTATAATTTCAACTATTTTCTGTTCTAGTTCTTTTACACGTGCATTTAATTTTTCTAGTTCATTATCATCTGTTTCTTTGTCTAAGAACTCATCTTTTACAATACTTTTCATATCTTCAACTTCTTCTTGAAGTGTTTGCAATCTATCAAGAAGCTCTAATCTTAGATATTTTTCTTGAACTGTATCTTTATATTTTTCTTCAACCTTTAAGCTATCATCTAATGTATAACATTCTCCGTAACTTGGTATTGTAACTCCTATTCCTGTGCTTTCAACAATTTTACTTTTTAATACTAACTGACTTTCTGGTTCACCATGTACTAAGAAAATATGCTTTGGCTTTTTTATAAAAGAATATACAAAGTTTAATAACCATTCTTGGTCAGCATGTCCTGAATATCCTTCCAAATATTCAATTCTTGCTTTAACATTAAATTCTTCGCCAAATATTTTTACCTTTTTAGCACCATCTACTATTGTTCTTCCTAAGGTTCCTGGAGCTTGGTATCCAACAAATAATATTGTTGATTTTGGGTTCCAAATATTATGTTTTAAATGATGTTTTATTCTTCCAACTTCGCACATACCACTTGCTGATATTATTATTGAAGGTGTATCCATTTCATTTAAAGCCTTTGATTCATCTGCAGTTTTTGTAAATTGAAGGCCTGGAAATTCAAGTGGATTATCTCCTCGCTCAATTATTTCTTGTGTTTCATAATCAAATAAATCTTCATTTTTCTTGAATATTTCTGTTGCAGAAATTGCAAGTGGACTATCTACATATACTGGTGTTTTCATTAATGTTTTATATTCATTTGCAAATATAGGATCTTTCATTTTTTCTTCTTTTATTAAGTTAATTTCGTAAAGAATTTCTTGAGTTCTACCTACTGCAAATGATGGTATTACAACAGTTCCACCATTATTTAAAGTTTCTGAAACAATCTTCAAAAATTCTTCTGCTTTATTTTGGGTTCTTACATGAAGTCTATCTCCATAAGTAGATTCCATTACTAAATAATCTGCATCTTCAATCATTGTCGGTTCAGATAAAAGTGGAATATCATTATTTCCCAAATCTCCTGAAAATACAGTTTTTGTCGTTTTGTCTTCTTCTTCTACCCAAACTTCAATAGTTGCAGAACCAAGCATGTGTCCTGCATCGTTAAATCTTACATGAATATGCTCATCAATATCTATTATTTCATCATATTTTACAGGCTCAAATACCTCCAAACATTTTGTTGCATCTTCTGCTGTATATAGTGGTGGTCTTGTTTTTTCGCCTTTTCTTAATCTTTTTTTGTTCTTCCATTCGTTTTCTTGTTCTTGTATATGTCCACTATCAGGAAGCATTATTCCACATAATTCACAAGTTGCTTTTGTTGCATATATTTTTCCTCTAAAGCCTTCATTATAAAGTTTTGGAATTCTTCCTGAGTGGTCAATATGTGCATGTGTTAAAAGCATAAAATCAATTTCTTTTGGATCATATAAAAAAGGTTCTTCGTTTTCTAGTTCGTCTTGTATTTTTCCTTGGTACATTCCACAGTCTACCAAAAATTTTTTTCCAGCAGCCTCTACTAAAAAGTTAGAGCCTGTTACTGTTTTTGCAGCTCCTAAAAAGCTTATATTCATTAGTTATTCTCCCTCCATTTTGCATTTAGCAAAATATTTTTATCCTTTTATTCATTTTTATATTTATTAATGTTATTTTTTGTTCATTTATTGTTAATGTTTTTTCAACTTCTTTTTCGTCAAAGATATTTACTAAAATAACATTTTCATCTTTCTTATTTTCAAGTTTTACAGATAGATCTTCTAAGTCTATATTTCTGCTTTCAAAAATAAAACCTAAAATATCATAACAAATGCTTGTACTGTCTGATATATTAGTTAAAACTTGCTTGTCTATTGCAATATCAATTACAGTATTTATTGTATTTTTTATGTTTTCTGCTATTTCAGAAATATCAGCGACTTTTTCGCGGTTATTTATTTGTAAAAGTAAGTAATACCTTAGCTCGCATATTGTATTTTTAATCGACTCTTTTTCTTCTTTTAACGCTCTATAAGAAAATCTTTCTAATATCATTTTTTGAATACTTGCTATTGTTTTATTTCTTACATCTGTTCTTTCAATATTTTGAAGCAATTTATCATAAAATTCACATTCTTTTTTTGTGTTTTCTTTTAGTTTTACATATTCTTTTGGAGTAAGGCTTTTATTTTGCAATTTTATTTCTTCAACCATTTTTTCTCTTTGCTCCATAAGAAGATCCTCAAAACAGCTTATACTAAAGATTTTATCTTCATCTTTTAACTTTGAATTTCTTTCAAAA
Source organism: uncultured Clostridia bacterium (assembly GCA_934167095.1). Taxonomy (GTDB): domain Bacteria; phylum Bacillota; class Clostridia; order TANB77; family CAG-508; genus CAG-245. The sequence goes on along the minus strand of CAKPKE010000002.1, from coordinate 99,416 downwards.
TACTCATCTCTTAAGCGTTTTTCATCATTTGTAATTTCATCAATTTTTCCAATTTCTTTATTAAGATTTTTCTTATTTTCAGTTACATATTCTATAAATTTATCTTTATCACAAACTAGTCCTAAATACACTTTTCTTTCAGCAACTTTATCTGCTATTTTTTTATATGCTTCCATATCGTTTAGTGCCACATAAGTTTCTATTAGTAAATATAATTGCTCTAAGATTTTTTTATCTTTTTCATCTAGGCTTTCTATATATTTTTTATCTTTTTTAATTATTTTTGGTACATTATCTAATCCACATACTAAAACTAGCAACTGGTATATTAAGTTATATGCAATTTCTAGATTATTTTGCATATTAACATTCCATGACCAGCCATCAAAATCTCGAATTACTTCACATTCACTATTTGCATAAGCTTTTTCATAAAATTCTACTAAATTTTTTTCTTCATCATTTTTAAAAGTTTCTTTATATCTTTTTACTTTGCTTTGCATTATATACAATGAATACAGCATGCTTTGCTCATTTGCATAAGTTTTTATATAGCCTTTTTTTATATCAATTATACATTTTTTATTTTCTTCTTCTAAGACTTTACTTGCCACAGTTTTAGGTGTGACAAGTTCAATTTTATCACAGTATTCACTAATTATATGTAATACTTCTGTGATTTTTTCGTCTTTATTTTTTATATTTACTTTTACTTTACTATAATCTTTATATGAATTTTCTATTTTATAAAGCATACTAAGTAGAAGATTTTTTACAGTTACATCAAAATCTTTTTTCTCTAAAATTTCTTCTAGTTTACTATTAAAATTAACTTGTTTTATTTTTGAAGACATTTTGATTTTCATTTAACTTTTAACCTTCCTTTATTAGTTATTTTCATCTGTTTGTGGTGCAGAATTTAGCTCTTCCCAACGCTCTTTACTCATTAAAACTTCTCGTGGTTTACTTCCTTGATATCCTGAAATTATACCTCTTTCTTCCATTTGGTCTATAATTCTACCAGCTCTTGCATAGCCTACTTTAAATCTTCTTTGTATAAACGAGGTAGATGCTTGTCCTGTTTCTACTACTGTTTGAATTGCTTCATTTAAAAGTGGATCTGCTTCATCATCATCTCCATCTTGCATTTCAGCAAGTTCTTTATCTGTTGAATTTGCTTTTTCAATATATTCTGTGATGTCATCTCTATAGCTTGCTTCACCGTTTGTATTTGATTTTAAGAAATCTACTATTTTTTCAACTTCCTTATCATCAATAAATGCACCTTGAATTCTTACAGGTTTTGGTGCCCCTGTTGGGAAGAATAGCATATCACCTTTTCCTAAAAGCTTTTCGGCTCCAACTTGGTCTAATATTGTTCTTGAATCCACTTGTGAAGAAACTGCAAATGCAATTCTTGATGGAATATTTGCTTTAATTAAACCTGTGATTACATCAACAGATGGTCTTTGTGTTGCAATTACTAAATGCATTCCAGCAGCTCTTGCTTTTTGTGCTAGTCTACAAATTGCATCTTCAACTTCGCCTTTTGCAACCATCATTAAATCTGCAAGCTCGTCTATGATTATTACTATATGAGGAAGCTTTCCAAAATTATCTTCATTTGCAATAGCTTCGTTGTATCCTTTTAAATCTCTTACACCTTTTGATGCAAACATTGAATATCTATTTTCCATTTCTTGTACAGCCCAAGCCAATGCTCCTGCCGCTTTTTTAGGGTCTGTTACAACTGGAATTAACAAGTGTGGAATTCCATTATATACTGATAACTCTACTATTTTAGGGTCTATCATTATTAATTTTGCTTCATTTGGTTTTGCTTTGTAAATAATACTTGATATTAAAGTATTAATACAAACTGACTTACCAGAACCAGTAGCTCCGGCAATTAATACGTGAGGCATTTTTGCAATATCTGCAACTACCTCTCCACCAGATACATCTTTTCCAAGTGCAAATGCAAGCTTTGATTTATGCTGTTTAAATGTATCGGTTTCTAGGATTTCCCTAATGTGTACAATTTCACTTTCTTCATTTGGAACTTCAATTCCTACTGCTTGTTTTCCAGGAATTGGAGCTTCAATTCTTATTGTTTTAGCAGCCAAATTTAATGCAATATCATCAGCTAAATTAGCAATTTTACTAACTCTTACTCCTTCTGCTGGTTTAAGCTCATATCTTGTAATTGCAGGGCCAACAGATACATTTTCAACCTTTGCAGATACGCCAAAACTATATAATGTTTTTTGTAATTTTGATGCAGTATCAGCTAAAGCTCTATTTCCTCTAACTGGCTTTTTTCTTGCTTCGCTTAATAAGTTAATAGGTGGAAATTCATAATTTTCATCTTCTATAGCCATTGTATGTTGAAGTTGTAATACTTCTTTTACTTTTTCTTCTTTTTGTTCTTGTTCTTTTTTAAACAATGGTGCTTCTATAAAGCTTGGATCTTGCGGTTCATCAACTCCAACTGGTTCTTCGATTAAATCTGTTTTTTTCTTCTTTAATCCTTTAGAACTTACATCAAAATTAAATAATTTACTTTTTTCTGGTTCCTTTCCATTTAATCTGATTTGCAACTGTTCTACATCAGATGCAGCCTTTTCTTGTTCTTGTTTTTCTCTTAATCTTCTTTCTTTTGCTGTTTCTTTATGTTCATCGCCAATATCTATTCCGATTATTTTCTCTTCTTGGTTGTTTCTTGAAGAAGCTCTTGTCTTTGCTATTTCTTCTCTTTCTTGTTGTTTTGCTTCTTGCTTTTTTAACTTTCTTTCTTCTGCTTCTTCTATTGCTTCTGAAATTCTATTTACCAAATCAATTCCAAACATTGAAACGCAAAGTGCAATAATTACACCTACTGCAAATACTATAGTTCCTGCTTTTCCAAGTAAATTTATAAGTGGAATTGTAATAACTGCTCCAACAGCTCCTCCACCTTCACCATTTGAACCTAAATCATAAAATTGATTAACTATGTTTTTAAAATCTCTTCCAAGAACTGTTATATCGCCATTAGCTATTGCTACAACATTTATTATTACTGATATGCACAATAGCATTGCTGAAAACTGAATTATTTTTTTGCTCCAAGTATTTTCACCTTGATATGCAATATATAAAGCCATTATAAATACTCCTATTGGAAGTATGTACTTTATATATCCCATTATACCACCTAGAAATGGACTTAATGCCTTTCCTATTGTTCCAGATTCTGTATATATTAAAATTGTAAGTAATATGCTTGCAATTATCATTATAGCAACTACTACATTTTGATTTACTTTATTTATTGCTTTCTTCTTTTTTCTACCTCTTTTTGCCATTGTGCATTTCCTCCGTTTCATTTGCTTTTTTCCATTTATATTGTATAACAAAAATTCTAAAATGTATATAAAAAGAAGTAAAATTTTTTATTTTACTTCCTTTCTGTTATTTTCTATTGTTTTTAATGCATCTTCTAGAGTCACTTGAATTCCAGCTAATATACTATCAGCATACGCCTTTGTTCCATTTGAAATTTCTCTTGCCATTTCATTTGCATTTTCTATAATTTTATTCTTTTGCTCATAAGCCTTTTTAGTTATTTCATGTTCATCAATCATTGATATTATTCTATTTTCAGCTTCTTTTACAATTTGGTCAGCTTCTTCGTTTGCCTTTGCAATTATTCTGTCATGCTCTTCTTTTATTACCTTGGCTTGTTTTAATTCCTCTGGCAATTTTAATCTAATCTCTTTTATTATTTCTAAAACTTCTTCTTTATCAATTACAGCTTTATGTACAAATGGTAATTCTTTGCTATTTTCTAGCATGTCCTCAATTGTTTCTAATAATGTAAAAATTTCCATTTTCTTTGTAATGTTACAAAAATTGTAGCATTTTCTCCTTTCCTGTTATGCATTATGCATTTTGTATAAAGATTAATGATGCTCTTCCATATTTTCTAATATCGTAAATTTTTTCTTTAATCCCTATTTTTTCTAATTCATCTATATCTCTTTTTGGTTCATCTGTTTCTATTATTATTTTTCCTGAGTTTGCAAGTAAATTTCTTTTAAAAATTTCTTCTACTGCATTTACTGCTAAATCCTTTTTATATGGAGGGTCTATAAAAATAATATCAATTTTTTTGTTTTGACTTTCTAACTTTTTTAATACTTCAATATAATCTTCATTATAGACTACTGTTTTGTCAGTTAGTTTTGTTTTTGCTAGGTTTTGATTTATCATATTTACTGCATCTTTTGATGTATCACATAAATATGCCATTTTTGCGCCTCTACTTAAAAATTCGATTGCAATTTGTCCACTTCCAGCAAATAAATCAAGTATAACTTTTTCTTCTATTTCCATTTGTAGAATATTAAATAGTGACTCTTTTACTCTGTCTAATGTTGGTCTTGTGTTTATATCTTCTATCGAGTGTAAAACTGTTCCTCTTGCTTTGCCACTTATTACTCTCACAAATTCCTCCAAAAATTTTAAATTTCTATTTTATATTATAATATATAATATTTTTCTTGGTTAATGTCAAGAGTTATAATGTAATTGTAATATACATTTAATAGTGCTGTAATATTTGTGGCGTAAAAAAAGGCTTGAAATTTATTTTTCAAACCTTAATTTTTTACATTTGATCATCTTTATTTACTTCTTTTAATAATTCTAATTGAGATATTAATAATGATTCCATTTTAGCTTTATAAACATCAAATTGTTTTTGTAAATCTTCTAGTTCTTTTTTCTTTATTACAATTTGTTGTTCTAACTTATTTACATTATTTTGAGCCTCAGCTTCTGCATTTTTTATAATTTGTTCTGCTTGTTGCTTTGCAACATTTTTTACATCTTCTGCTGTACTTTGGGCCATTATTAATGTATTATTTAATGTTGCTTCCATTGAAGAATATTTATTAAGCTTACTCTCTAAATCAGAAATCTTCTCTTGATATTCATTTGTTTCTTTATATATTTTTTCGTATGATGCAGTTATCTCATCTAAGAAGTCATCTACCTCTTCAACACTGTATCCATTCATCATTTGCTTTGAAAATTTTTTGTTTTCGATTTCTAAAGGTGTAACCATATTTGCCTCCAATTTTTACAAATTAATTATTTCCTGAATTTTTTAACCAAGAAACTGATAATTTATTTTTTATTTCTTCTCTTGCCATTTCATTTGTTATTTCATAATTAAATGGTGCAATTAAGAATATTGAATTTGAAACCTTTTGAATATGTCCGTCTAAAGCATGAACTGCGCCACTTACAACATCTATTATTCTTCTTGCTACATCTTTGTTTACATATTCAAGATTAACAATTACAGATTGTTTGTCTTTTAATAAGTCGCATATATCTTCAGCTTGATCAAAAGTTGTTGGTTGTGATATTACCATTCTTATTTGTTGTGCACTTGGCATATTTACAACCTTATTTCTTCTTCCAAATAATTTATTTTCTTTTATATCATCTTCTTCAACAGCTTCTTCTTCGTTTTCGTATTCTTCTTCGTCATCTGTTTCTGGATCCATTCCAAATGCTCCCCATATTTTATTCATAATAGCTCCTGACATTATAAACCTCCTAATATTTATCGTCCTTTGTAAATTAAAACTTTATTTATAGTAAACACTTTTTTTGATACAATGTCAAGCAATTTTATACAATGTAATTGTAATTTAATTTTTTAGTAACATTATTGTAACACTTCTTGTCCTGTTGGATTTAACACTATTTCATCATACAAACTTATTGTTTTCATATTATAAATTTCTTTAGTTGTAAAGCCTAACTCCTTTAATTCATCATTACTGTATGCTTTAATTATGGAAAATTCGTCATTTTGTTTTAATATTTTTACAACCATTTTATTATAATATCCATTTCTATTTCTTATAACATAATATATTTGATTATCTTGTAATAATGCTGAATTTGGAACTTTAAAACCCTCTTCGCTCCACCATACAATTTCAAAAGATATTTTCCTATAACTTGTTAAGTCTTCTACATTTTTTTCTATTTCTAACGCAACAGTTCTACTTCCATCACTTTCTTCAATAATGTTTGCAACTTTTGATTTTGTTGTTGTTGAAGAATTTTGGAGTCTTAATTGTACAGTATCTCCAACTTTTATATTTTTAGTTTCATCAGATGAAGAGTTCGTAACAATATAAGCATGGTAACTATTTATTATTTTTCCCATTTCATCACTTGCAGCAATTATTTGGTTTGTTTTTAAATTTAAACTTTCTAAAAATTCTTTATTTAGTTTATTAAAATCTGTTGGAACAAGTACACTTTCAAGTCCATCTACCCTATATGAAACAATTCCACTCATCGGTGCAGACACATATTCTGAATTTTTTAAAAGTTCTGATTCATAATTATTTTTTTCATTAATTAATTTTTTTAAATTAGAACCTGATGGGCTTCTTTCTCCAGATATTTGAGCCTTTTTACTAATATAATTGCTTAAATTTTTTTTGTATTCGCTTATTTTTTGTGTTGATGTTACTCCATAATAGTTTTCTACTGAATTTTCAATTTCACTTTCTAGTAATTTTATATCTCCTGTATATATTGTTTTTTCGTTTTCCATTATTTCTTGAATTTGCACATCTAAGTCTGCAATTTTTTTCTTTATTTCTTCTTCTCCTGATGAATAATATCTAAAAACAGAACTATCTTTAGAAGTTTTTTCACCCTCTTCTTTTATTCGTATCATTCCGTTTTTATAATTTTCACCTTTTATTTGAGTTTCTTCTCTTACAATATATCCTGTAACTGGTTCATTTTTTGAAAGTTCACCTTTGGTTACTATGTATGTATCTGTTGGGTTTGAAAGAAGATTAATTACAGCATATCCGTGATATTAATACAATTAATATTATGGCTATTAAGCATAATCCTATTCTTACTTTATTTACTTCTCTTTTTCTATTTTTATCTTGGCTTGCATAGTAATCTTTTATTACTACTTTTTTCTTATTATTTTTTCTCAATTTTGTAATCCTCCAAAATAACATCAATATTATTTTGTATATCCTTTAGTCCGTCTAACCACTGTATATTTTCTATTTTTTTAAACCATGTTATTTGCCTTTTGGCATACCTTCTGGTTTCCATTTTTATTTTTTCTATCATCTCTTCTTTTGTATAATTTCCGTTTAAAATAGTCTATTACTTCTTTGTATCCAATTGCTTGGGCTGATGTATAAAGCTCTTCTCCATATTTTTCATACAATTCTTTTACTTCTTGTATCAAGCCTTGCTCTAGCATTATATCAACTCTTCTATTTATTCTGTCATATAAAATTTCTCTTTGCATATCTATTGCAAAAACTCTATAATCATATTTTATTCCATTTTTTCTTGATTCTTCTTCCATTTGAGTTTTTGTTTTTCCAGTTTGATGATAAATTTCTAGTATTCTTAAAATTCTTTTTTGGTCATTTTCACTTATTTTTTTCATTGCCTCAGAGTCTATTTTTTTAGCTTCTTCGTAAAGACTTTCTAAGCCTTCATTTTGAACTCTATCTTCAAGTTTTTTTCTATATTCTAAATCTGTTTCTATTTCTGGATAATCAATCCCATACACAAGTGAATTCACATACAATCCTGTTCCTCCAACAATAATCGGAGTTTTATTTTTACTTATAATTTCAGAAATTGCTTTTTCCGCTTCTTTTTTGTATTCTGAAACACTATATCTTTTTGTTGGTTTTACCATTCCTACCATATAGTGTTTTATTCCTTGCATTTCATCATTTGTAACTCTTGCTGTTCCTATTTGCATTTCATCATATATTTGCATAGAATCGCAAGATACAATTTCACCATTTATTTTTTTTGCAAGTTCAACTGAAAGAGCTGTTTTTCCGCTCGCAGTTGGTCCACATATTACAATTACTTTTTGCATTTTACAGCTCCCTTCTGTTTTTATTGTTGTACTGAATTGCTAACTTGTGCGCCATAATCTATTATATTTTTTTGAATATTTCTAAAATAAAAGAATTCTGTAATCATTAAAATCACTGCAATTATTACAACAATAATTACTCTTTGATTTAGTTTTGCAGTTTTTATTTCTTTGTTTTTTGCCTTTTCAAAAGATCTTATCAAAAATGGTAACAAAATAATTGTGTTTACTGGAACAAATGTAAATGTTATCATTTCTCTACTTGCACTAGTCACATTTGAATTATTTACTCCTATAGAGCTTAATAAATATACAATTAACGTCAGTATATAAATTACACCTATTGCAATCATTGTATACATCATTTTCTTATCTTTTCCTAATTTTTTTCCAAATGAAAAGTATGTTGAAACTATTGCTATTATATTAGCTACTAATATAAATATTGATATCATCTAACAATTCCTCCAATTATTGTATTCTTGAAAATTTCTTCTCAATGTCGTATTTTGTCATTTTTATTGCTAATGCTTCTCCATCAAAGTTAACAAAAGGATTTGGCATAGATAAAAATTTATCTAATATACTTTTTATTTTCTCTTCTCCTTCTGGTACCTTTGTTTTTTCAGCTGCTTTTTTAGCAATCGTTTCAATTATCTTTAGTTCTATTTCTTGCTTATCATTTCTTGCAACTTTGTTTATTTCATCAAGTATTTCTATAAACAATTTTTTTGTATCGTATTCCATAATTATTTCCGGAACACTACCTAATTTTACTGTATTTTCCCCAAACTCTTCTGCAATTAGTCCCACATCTGCTAAAAATTCCTTGCAGTCTTTAAACACTCCCATTTGCTTATAATCTAATTGAATTATATCTGGCAAAAGCATTAATGATGTTTTTTTATCTTGGTCACCAGAAGTTAAAGCTTCTTTTATTTTATTGTAAATTATTTTTTCTTCCATTGCTTTATAGCTTATAATGTATAAATCATTGTTCATTTCAATATTTATAAATTGTCCAAAAGCAAGTCCTATATATTTATAAACAGGCTTATTTGCACAAATTTCATTAGAATTGAACATTGACACATTTTCATAAGATACTGGCTTAAACTCACTAATTGCATTGTCTGCTCCATCATCTTTTTTTACTGCAATTCCAAAGTTCTTTTCATATAGTTTCATGAAGTCATTATCGCTTATTTGAATTTTGCTTTGTGTAGAATTTTCCTCCTTTGCAGGTTCTTGGTTTTTGTTTTCAAAAGTAGATATATTATTTGTTGCTTGATTATTTGTTACAGTATAAGCATTGTTTGCTACTTGACTATTTTCAAAAGTAGTGGTTGGTTTTATTGGTTCTATATTTTTTTCATCTATTTTTGGTATATATTCTTGCACGCTTGAACTTGGTTGTTCAGTATAGTTATTTGTCACAGCAGGTTGTTGTTCTTGTATAATTGGTTCTACTTTTTTAGGTTCTACTGGTTCATCTAATTTTGTATGAACCATGTGAATCATGTCTTGCATGCTTTTTAGTTTTGACATAACGTCTGCAAAAGCTTCTTCATTTTTCTTTTCAAAGTCTTTTACATCATCTTCAACTTTTTCTTCTGATTCTTGCTCAATAACCTCTTTAACTATCTTATCTTCTGCAGAAATATTTTCTTTTGGCATTTCAGTAGTTTGATTATTTACTACAGTGTTATTTGCTTCAATTTTGTTTGTATCCGCCACATTTATATCTATTTTAGTACTAATTAATTCTGGCTTGCTTTCTTCTATTTTATTAAATTCTGGTTTTGCAACTTCTCTACTTATTTCTTGATTAAAACTTTCTACTTTTACAGGTTCTTGCACATTTTCAATTTTATATTTGTTATAATCTGAAGAATTTTGCATTCTTTTTTCTTCCATTTTGTTTTTAATTATTTGTAACTTTTGGTCAAAAAGTGAAGGTTCTTCTTTATTTTCAAATATTGAGTTTTCGCTTGTTTCTCCATTTAAGTCTTTTTCAAGAGCATTTTTTATTGCATGATATATTACATGAAATACATCATTTTCATTTTGAAATCTTACTTCCAACTTAGCTGGGTGAACATTTACATCAACTTTACTTGGGTCCATTGTCATATTTAAAACTAAAAATCCATGTCTACCAACAGTTATTACGTTTTTAAATGCTTGTTCAGCAGCACTTAGTAAAGTTTTATCTTTTACATATCTATTATTTACAAAAAATAATTGTCCTGCTCTATTTGCCCTTGAAATTGAAGGTTTTCCAATAACTCCTGTTACTTTATAATCATTATATTCAAAGTCTACTTTTATTAAATTATCAGCTATTTCTTTTCCATATATGTTGTATATTACTGTTTTTATATCACCATTTCCAGGTGTTTGAATTACAGTTTTTCCTGTATTTATTAGTTTTACTGCAATTTCAGGATGTACTAATGCAATTCTTGTTACAATATCTTCTATATATCCAGATTCAGTAAAATCCTTTTTTAAGAACTTATACCTTACTGGTGTATTGTAAAAAAGATTTTCAATAGTTATACTTGTACCATTTGAACAACCTACTTCTTCATTTTTTAGAACTTGTCCGCCTTCTATTACAACTTCATGTCCCATTACTTCATTTGCAACTTTTGAAGTAAGAGTTACTTTTGCAATAGATGCGATACTTGCTAATGCTTCACCTCTGAACCCCATTGTTTTTACTTTTTCTAGTTCATCTGCATTTCTGATTTTGCTTGTTGCATGACGTTCAAAAGCAATTACCATATCATCTGGCATTATTCCTTTTCCGTTATCAGTTACTCTTATATATGAAATACCACCATTTCTTATTTCAACTGTTATGCTTGTTGCTCCTGCATCAATTGAGTTCTCCATAATCTCTTTTACTGCAGATGCTGGTCTTTCAATAACTTCTCCGGCTGCTATTTTATTTATTGTAGCGTCATCTAATAATACAATTTGTCCCATTTGTTTATCCTTCCTTTTGTCTTATAGTAATTCAGACTAAATTATATATTAAATTCGTTTTTTTGTATACATTTTTTGCAAATTTTTTTGTAACACTTATCTCCTCTTAGAATACTATATATTATAACTAAAGAATTTAGAAATTCTTTTAAAGGAGGTTAAAATCAAATGGGAAATTGTTGCTGTAATAACAATAATAGCGAACTTTTATGGTTCATAATACTATTTATATTACTTTTCTGTTGTGGCTTTGGAAATAATTGCGGATGCGGTTGCAACTAAAGTTTGAATTTTATTACTTATATTTTGAAGGGGGTGAATTAAATGCAAGATAACAATAGATGCTGTGGCGGATGCGGTGGATGCGGATGTTTTGGTGGCAATAACTGCATTTGGATATTCATAATATTAATTTTATTCTGTTGCTGTGGTGGTAATAGTTTCGGAAATGGTTGTTGCTAATTCATTTCTATAACACATATTTATAATATATATATGAAAAAGCTAGAACTGTTATTCAATTCTAGCTTCTATTTCTATATTATTTTATAAAATTCTAGTCCAAATTCAAATATTTTTATAAATTCTGGAATATTTACTAAGCAAAAAACTATACACATTAGTAGTATAATACCTGTCTTTATTTTATCATTTTTAATAATTTTATTTATAAACATATACATTAGCGAAATATATGCCCAGCCAAAATATAAAGAATACAATATTAAACCATTTTCTTGTGTGCCCCATCCTATAACACATAGTATTATGAATGAAAATATAATCCATAAAAATGATATTTTAGCAAATTTATTTTTTCTATTCATTATAAATGAAATTAGACATATTACTAATATTGCCACACCTATAATACTTATTGATTTTACTGGCTCAAGCCAATATGCTTCATTATTTATAACGCTTGCTTCTGGTGCTATAAATATTGATTTCACAAAATTAGTAAATTGTTTTAATCTATTTATAAATAAAACATTTTGTCCTGTAAATTCTTTAAAAGCTATATATTTATTTACTAATCCCGGAACTATTAAAATTTTTGCTGATATTATAAATGTAAATAAAAAAGCAATACAACACTTAAATATATTAAAAAAATCTTTTTTAGTATTCTCGGTTTTAGTTATTAGTGGAAATATTATTCCTGATGTTAAAAGTGTTCCTGTTGCGCCTATATAATAATAATTTACTTCCAATTTATTAAATACTCCAACATATATTGCTGTAATTAAGTAAAATAGTGAAATTATATACTGTTCATAAGCAAATGAAAATATTATATATCCAAATGTGGAAAATACAAATATATAAAATGGTATTTTATTTTTGCCAGATATTCCAATTAATTTGCCTATCATTATTACTGAAATTCCAAGTAAAATCACTTGTATCGTTGCAAATATTATGTAATAACTATTTGGTATAAAAGATAAAACTTCTGAAATTGCTCTCGCCGGAATTGAAAATGGCAACGAAAATAATCCAAACAAAGGTTGTCTAATATCATTTTCAAATGCACTTAGATTTGTATAAACATCTTCTCTTATTAAAGTTGCAGAATCTGTTGTATAAATTATATCTGAGTCAACAGTTTCATCTACTCCATTTCCAGTATAAATATATGTAGAATTATATAATATCGAAGAAACTGCAAATGTTATAATTCCTATTACTACAAGAAATATTTTATCAATTTTATCTATTTGCTGGTACTCTTTTTTCCAAAACGGAATACATTTATTCATCAAATAATATATTAATAAAGTTACAAATGGAACTGAACCCGTTGCGATAACTGCAGTTGATACCTTAACACTAATATCTATTTTTAAAGCTTTTAACACATAAATTAAATAATATGTTCCACCACCTATATATTTTACAAGCTTGCTTATTGTATAAGTTGCACATATAAATGCAATTAACAAATATTTTTTATTTACTTTTTTGAAGCATTCTTTTTCTCTAAATTTGCAAAAAATTATTCCTAGAGCTAATGTTGATAAAACTGTTAATACCCCAATTTTAGTTAGAGTATATCTTCCACATACTAAAAGTGATGTTGCAACTCCTGATAATACAAATAATATAATTTCAATAATTTCATCTAATGTTTTCTTCATTTCATTCCCTCTTATTTAATTTCAAAAAAAATTATATCATAGCAATTATCTATTGTAAACAATCTTGATTTTATAAATTTAATATAGTACACTATAAAACATGAAAGGGGAGAACAAATGAAATTTAGTAAATTAAATGAAACATTACAGAAAAAATGGTTGTATATTTTAGCTTACTTCTACTTATTTAGTTCAGTAGCTATATTTTTATTAGGAAATGTGAAATATATTATAAGCATTCCTCTTACAATTTTATTATTAATTGCAAATGTAAAAGCAATACAAAATGCGCCAGAAATGAAAGTTTCATTATTCAAAGGCTCAAAAAAATTTATATTTATTTTGATAATCATATTAATGTGGGTAGTTTTTGCTGGAGTTGGAGGATTTATCTGGCAAAATCCATGGGACCACAAATTTAGAAATGCTGTATTTAAAGACTTAGTTGGCAAAAGTTGGCCTGTCATATCTGGATCAAAAGCTTTATGCTATTATTTAGGATTTTGGTTACCATCAGCTCTTGTTGGAAAATTGTTTGGACTTCAGTCAGGCTATTTTTTTCAAATAGTATGGGCATTTTTAGGAATAGCAATAGCATTTGGTATTGTTTGCCAATATCTGAAAGAAATAAAAATAAGAAATATTTTAATTTTTATTTTTTACAGTGGTTTAGATGTATTTTTATTTTTGATGTTTTCAGGACTACCAGTTTTTGAATCAATTAACAATATATTAGGTGGTTCTCACTTAGAACTTTCACTATACTGGTTCAACTCTTCATCAAATACAACACTTTTATTTTGGTTATATAATCAGATTATTCCATTTTGGGTCGGAATGATGTTATTGCTATCACAGAAAAACAGCAAATCAATCTGTTTAATTTATGCAATGCTATTTTTATATTCACCATTCCCTGCTGTTGCTTTAGCACCTGTTATGATTTACTTAGTATTTAGACAACCTGAAAAGAATATATTGAAGAAAATTTTGTATGCTTGCTCTTTTGAAAACATTGTAGCAATTCCACTTCTTATAATTTTAGCATTATTCATGAAAAGCAATGATTCTGCAGGAAATATTGGAATATTACTTCCTAGCGGAACACTATTTATAGAATATTTGTGCTACATTATTTTTGAGTTTTTAGTTTATTTAATATTTGTTTATAGAAAAAATAAAAATGATGCAATATTAAATATTTTAATTATTGTAAGTGCAATTTTACCGTTTATAACAATGGGAAATAGTTTTGATTTTGCAGCCAGAACCTCTATTCCATTAGCATTTTATATTATGTTATTGGTCATGAAAGAATTTCAAGACAAATCTACTTCTAAGAAAATAAAAATTGGATTAATTATTGTTCTTTGTTTAGGTGCTGTCACTCCTATGACAGAAATGATAAGAACATTTAATAATGAAAAAGGCGTTTTAAGACATGAATATTCAAGCAGATCAGATTCTCTTGATTCTGTATTTACACAAAATGAGTGCTACACTAATTTTGTTGCAGACACTTCATCAATATTCTTTAAGTATTTAGCCAAATAAATAAGCCCCTATGCTACTTTAATTGTAACATAGGGGTGATTTTAATTGTTTATTTCTTTATCCATAAATACATTCCTGTTATTACATCAGGTTTATATTTAAATCCTGCTTTTTTATAAAATTCTTCATTTCCAGCAGTTGGAGTAAGTTCAATTTGCATTTTATTTCCCTCTTCAACACTTTCTTCTATCATTCTTTTTAATTCATTTACTATTTTTAATCCAATTCCTTTTCTTTGGGCTTTCGGCTTAACACATATATCTGTAAGCATGCAAACAATACTATAATCACCAACAACTCTTCCCATTCCCACAATTTCATTATTATAAGAAATTTTAACCATATACATAGTATTTTTTAACGCTTTTTTTACTTGTTCTGTTGAATATGTTTTCCATCCCACTGCTTCAACCATCTCTAAAAATTCTTCTACACTAATCGAATATTCAATTTTATATTCCATATTATTAACTCACTTTGTAATTTCTATTTGTATTTAACTTTACTTAAGATAACCAATTTGTATACATTCATATTGGTATAAATAATTCCTTGTTCTTGCTAATTTTTACATATTAATTAAAATTAGCAATAGAATTTAATTTCATCTGTCTGTTGTGTTTCTTTCCACTTTGCTATAATTCTAAAATAATTTAACTCAATAATCTCAAATAATCGGCTTAAGTCTTGATTTGAAATACGACTTGGATTACTTGCCAATATACATTTACCATTTTTAGTTAACCAAATTTTAGTAGAATTTTTAGATGGTTTTCCTTTTGAAACATGGACATGAATAGGTTCATTAAGCTCATTTGACCAAAAATAAACTTTGTATCCGCATTATTTCTAATAAACTAGGCAAGTTTAAGACCTCCTTCACGCGCATATTTAAAAAACAAATTAGCTCCTCTCTCAACTATTTGCTTAAATTCTTCTACTTCTTCATCCGAATAATTTCCTTCTCTTTCAATTATTTTATAGCTTGGGAGTTCAAAAACAACAGTATCAAAACCATGTTCAGTAGGTCTTTCAAAAGAAACTCTAATATACTCTTCTCCATTATCTTTCTTTCTAATATCAGAAAAAACAACCTCAGTTTCATCTGGATATTTACATAGTGTATATACCATATTTTCACTCTCCTTTTATTTATTTTTACAATATTATTATATCATTTAAACTTGAGAAAAACTACTACTTTAATAAAATTTGTATATATAATTCATTATAATTTACGACATTTTTATATTTTATTTATGATAGTTACAAAAAATAAGACTTTCATTTTATTGAAAGTCTTAATATTACTGGTTGGGCTGGCTAGATTCGAACTAGCGCATGCATGAGTCAAAGTCATGTGCCTTACCGCTTGGCTACAGCCCAATATATATAATTAAATTATGGGGTGGAGTGTGGGACTCGAACCCACGGTCTCCAGTGCCACAAACTGGCGCGTTAACCAACTACGCTAAATCCACCATCAATAATGCATAACCAAATGCATTATCTATTTTAACTCATTTTGTATTAATTTGTCAACCATTAATTTAATTTTTTTATAAAATTATTAAAATTATTCTTCAACAGCCCATATTATTAATCTAGCCTTTGAATTATCAGTACATGTTGAAAGTGAAATCTCTCTTTTTCCGTTTGTTTCTCGTGTTATGAAGTCACTATCATCAGGACTTGTTTCATAAATATTATATATATTATATTTTATTCTTGTTCCAGTATTATCTGTAATATATATTTTATCTCCTAAAACTAATTTATCATTATTTCCAAAGAAAGAACCATTTCTATAATTATGCCCAACTATTGTTGTATTTCCTATTTGATTAGGACCAGGTCCATATAAAACTGTTACAGCTAATTCTATTGAATCTGGAGTTGTTCTTTCCAATATTGGATATTCTATCTTTATACTTGGTATTTCAATTTTTCCAACTACATTATAACCTTTATAAGTAACTTTTGACCCAGAATTTGAAGAACTATTACTATTATTGTTTCCTGTATCAACAACATTTATTACAGGTATTTCCTCATTGTTTCCTGTTTCTGTATTTTCTATTGTGTTTTCTTGATTTTTTATACTCTCATCGAATTTATCTATCACATCTGCATTTGCTTTTTGTATTGCAAATTTTTCATAGACATCATAAGCTAAAAAGCTAAGCAAACCAACGACTCCAACAGTAGCCACAATTAATATTCCTATTAACAATTTTCTATACTTATTTTCCATCATTTGTCTTTTTCTCCTTTATTATAATCACTCTAATAATTATTATAACATAGTTTTTTTATTTTGGAAAGTAATTTGTTCTATATAATCTTTGTTCCCATTTTGCAACCAGCAAGCATATGGAAGTGTAAGTGTTGAACTTCTTGTCCTGCATCTTTTCCACAATTGCTAATTACTCTAAATCCATCTTTTTCTATTCCTAATTCTTTTGCAATTTTATTCATTGCCATAAAAATCTCACCATAAATATTTTTACTTTCTTCATTTACATCTAAAATATTTTGATAATGCTTTTTAGGAATTACAAGTACATGAATTGGAGTTACTGGATTTATATCCTTAAATGCGTATACATTTTCATCTTCATAAACTTTTGTAGATGGAATTTCTCCTTTTACAATTTTACAAAATATACAATCTTCCATATAAAAACTTCCTTTCTATTATTAAATAGCTTGAAAGACTTTTTTGTCTTTCATATCACATTTTTTTATTCAAGAATTGCTTTTATTCTTCTAACTCCTGCTGAACTTGCCTCTTCTTTCTTTATTACAAATTTTCCGAGTTCCTTTGTATTTTTTACATGAGGACCTCCACAAAGTTCTTTTGAAACAGTTCCTATTGTGTAAACGGTTACAATATCCGGATATTTTTCAATAAACATACATTCAGCACCAGATTTTATTGCTTCGTCTTTTGTCATTTCTTCGCATTTAACCTCTAATCCTTCAGAGATCCATTCATTTACTAAATCTTCAACCTTTTTCTTTTCTTCATCAGTAAGTTTGTGGTCACAACTAAAGTCAAATCTCATTCTATCAGGTGTTATGTTTGAACCTTTTTGATGAACATCTTTATTTACTACAACTTTTAATGCAGCATTTAATAAATGTGTTGCTGTATGATATTTTGTTTCAATTTCACTATTTCCAGCAAGTCCTCCCTTAAATTTAGCTTCACTTCCCATTCTTGATTTATCTTGATGTTCTTTAAATAGTTTATCAAATTCTTCAGAATTTACACTTAATCCTTGCTCTGTTGCTAAGTCTTTTGTAACCTCTGGTGGGAATCCATAAGTTTCGTAAAGATTAAATAAATCTTTTCCACTTATTACATTTTCTCCATTATTTTTTAATTTTACAACTATTTTGTTAAATTCTTTTTCTCCTCTTTCTAGGGTCTTTCCAAATTTATCTTTTTCATCAAGAATTACTTTTTTAATTTTTTCTTTATTTTCGCTAAGTTCTGGGTATAATTCTTTTAATGTTTCAATATTTAAATCAATTAAGTTTGATAATTCATCAAGATTAATTTGTAATTTTCTTAAATGACGAACCATTCTTCTGATTAATCTTCTTAGGATATATCCTCTATCAACATTACTTGGAACTCCACCGTCTTGTATTATCATCATACTTGAACGTAAATGTTCTGCTACAATTCTTCTACTTGCAATGTCATCTGCTTTAGCAAGTTCTTCTAGTTTATCCATTACTGGCTTAAATATTTCTGTATCAAATGGTGTTTGCTTTCCTTGAAGAAGCATTGTCATTCTTTCTAGTCCTAAACCAGTATCAACATTGTGTTGCTTTAATTTTGTATAATTTCCATTTTCGTCTTTGTAGAATTCCATAAAAACATTGTTCCATATTTCAACATATTTTCCACATCCACAAGCTGGATTACAATCAGGTGAACATTTTGGCTTTCCTGTGTCATAGAACATTTCTGTATCAGAGCCACAAGGTCCTGTTTCTCCTGCTATCCACCAGTTATCATCTTTTCCAAAATAGTAAATTCTATCTTCTGGAATTCCAGCCTTTTTCCAGCACTCTGCTGTAACTGTATCTCTTGGGCAATCTTCATCTCCAGCAAAGCATGTTACAGATAATTTTTCTGCTGGTATTCCTAATTCTTTTGTTAAAAATTCAAAAGACATTGCAATTGCTTCTTCTTTGAAATAATCACCTAAAGACCAGTTTCCAAGCATTTCAAAATATGTTAAATGTCTATTATCTCCAACTTCATCTATATCATTTGTTCTTAAACATTTTTGATAATCAGTAAGACGAGTTCCTTCTGGATGTTTTTCGCCTAAAAGATATGGTACTAATGGTTGCATTCCAGCTGTTGTAAATAATACAGATGGATCATTTTCTGGTATTAATGGAGCACTTGGTATTACTGCGTGACCATGCTCTTTAAAAAATTTTAAATATTTATTTCTTATTTCTATTGCTTTCATAATTTATCCTCTCTTAATCAATAATTTCGCCTATTAATTCTCTTGTATCTTCATCATTTTTCAAGATTTTTACCTTTTTAATTTTATCAACCATATTTTCCGCGACTGCAGTTTTAGCCTTTACCATTATGTAATTTGTTGTATGGCCTTTGTAAAAACCATCTTCTAACTCCTCAAATAATACTTCTATAATTTTTCCTACATATTTTTCATTATGTTTGTTTTCGTTATTATTTGAAAATTTTATTAGTTTATTGCTTCTTTCTTCTTTTACATTTCCATCAACTTGATTTGGCATTTTTTCTGCAGGAGTGCCTCTTCTTTTTGAATATTTAAATACATGAATTTTGTAAAAATCTACATCTTGTGCAAATTTATATGTTTCTTCAAATTCAACATCTGTTTCTCCTGGAAATCCAACAATTATATCTGTTGTAAAACTTGCATCTGGATAATATTTTCGTAATAGTTCTACACCTTTTTTATATTCTTCAGATGTATACTTTCTGTTCATTCTTTTTAAAACAGTATCGCTTCCACTTTGAAGTGACAAGTGGAAATGGTCACATATTTTTTCTAATTTTGAAAGTCTATTTGCAAAATCTTCTGTAATTAATGTTGGCTCTAAAGAACCTAATCTTATTCTTTCTATTCCATTTACTTTGTTTATTGCTTCTAGTAAGTCTATTAATCTGATATTTTCAGAAAAATCTTTTCCATAAGAAGCAATGTGTATTCCAGTTATTACAACTTCTTTAATTCCCTCTTGTGCAATTTTTGTTACTTCATCAACTACACTTTCTATTTTTCTACTTCTTATTCTGCCTCTTGCATAAGGAATTATGCAGTATGTACAAAACATATTACAACCATCTTGAACTTTAATTACCGCTCTATTTTTTTCAGTATATGTTACAGAGCCAAAGTCTACAAACTCATTATTTTGTGCTACATTTGATACATCATCAATTCTTATTTTTTCTTTTTTGTATTGTTCTACTATTTCAACAATTTGCTTTTTTTCATTAGTTCCAAGTATTATATCAATTTCAGGAATATTTAAAAGCTCCTCTTTTGCAACTTGTGCATAGCAACCACATACTACTAAAATTGCATCTGGATTTAATTCTTTTACCCTGCGTAGCATTTGTCTTGATTTGCGTTCTGCCATATTGGTTACTGTACAAGTATTTATTACATAAATGTCTGATTTTTGAGTGTTTTCAACAATAGAATATCCACTTTTTATGAACATTTCTTCCATTGCATTTGTTTCATATTGATTTACTTTACAGCCTAATGTATAAAATGCTACTGTTCCTTTCATTTTCTTTCCTCATTTCTAAAAATTTCTGTTATATTTTATCACTTTTTTGCCTAAATATCAATGTTAATTATAGTATAAGTGTTATTTTTATAAAAAATTTATATTTGACTTTTTACTTGACATTTTTACAAAACTTACTTTTCAATTTTACTTTTACAATTCTAAAAAAAGAAACCGCCTTTTTAGGCGGAAAAGAACTTAACCGTTCTTTTTAGATTATTATGATGCTTCTTCGATACTCCTTTTCTTTTCTGCTTTGATTTTGCGTCTAGCCTCTTCCGTGATTTCGTCCCCGAAACAAGCTTCAGCATCAACTAATGCATTATACATCTCTTCAACTTTTTGCATCTGAAAGTATGCCCTATTATCAGCTCGAATAATATTTCTATCACTCCTCACTTCCATAATTACTTCCTGGACATCTTTTGCCAACTTTTTGTTCTTTTGGATTTCGGTATAGATGACATCCTTCATGTCACAGATTTTCTTCCATGCTTCTTTTCTCTGTTCCATTTGGTTCGGCACCCGGATTTCATCTAATAAATCCAAGAGTTCCTCAAGTAAAAATTCTGCCTTGACCATTTCATACGCCAGCTCCCTTAAGAAGCTTTCATTAAACTGGCCAATATCGTACCGCTTTTTCTTCATAAAAACCTTCCTTGCACCAATCGGTGCTATTTTATTAGACAAATTGCCTGTTTTTTATTATACATCTTATTTTTCTTTATGTCAATTTATCTATCTTCAATTTCTTTACTTTTTGATTGCTCTTCTTCATTCTTGTTTTTAATTAATGCTGTTTTCATTCCCATTCTTTTTCCGCCTACAATGTCTGCTAAGTATTCATCACCAACAACAAGCACATTTTTAGGGTCTACTTGCATTTGATTTGTTGCAGCCAAAAAGCCTCTTTTTAGTGGCTTAAAAGCAAACGGATAATATGTTATTCCTAGCTTGTTGGCTAATTTTTGAACATTAGGATCTTTTCCATTTGAAACCATACATACCTTAAACATTTTCTTTAATCTAAAAATCCACTTTACATTTCTATAATCGATTTTTTTCATGTCTTCTCTTAAAGTTCCATCTATATCTAAAATAATTCCTTCTAGCCCAAACTTTTCTTTCATTTTGGCAAGTTCATTAAAGTCTATCTGTTTTACATCTTCATAAGATTTGTCAGGTATAACTGTTTTTTCTAATATTTTATTTGTGACTTTCATCATATATGTATAAACTAATTCTTCTGGGCTCATAAAACCTCCATTAACTATCTTCTATAATACTATAAATATGCTATTTTTTCAATAATAACATTTTATTAGATTGTAAGATCTAAATACTTAACAAGATAATTTATAAAAAAACGAAAAAAGCTCCGAAAACAGAGCTTTTCTTTATGGTGCCTCGAACTGGAATCGAACCAGTGACACAAGGATTTTCAGTCCTTTGCTCTACCAACTGAGCTATCGAGGCAAATTATTATTAATAAAAAAATGGCGACCTGGAACGGGCTCGAACCGTCGACCTCTAGCGTGACAGGCTAGCGTTCTAACCAACTGAACTACCAGGCCGTAAAAAAATGGTGGTCGCTATAGGGCTCGAACCTATGACCCCCTGCTTGTAAGGCAGATGCTCTCCCAGCTGAGCTAAGCGACCATGTTTTCTTTCGACTATGTTAGTATACTAAATATTATTATTTTTGTCAACACTTTTTTAAATTTTTTTTAATTTTTTTAATATAACTTGCATTTACTTTACAAAATTGCATTTAACTTTTTACTTGATGAACATTTTAATGTTTAATTTAATAAATAATACAAATATATCTGTGTGTACAATAAACACTTTAGTTTTAATATACCAACAACCGTATTATAGCATATATGTATGCAAGAAGCAATACTTATTTTGCTTCTTGATTAAATATTTTAAAGATGCATTTACTTTACAGAATTGCATTTAACTTTTCACTTGACGAAATATTTTAAAGATTATAACAATATAAATTACTATTTTATTATATTTTTATTTTGCCTCTCGCATTTGCTTTATTAATATATCTCCAAACACACCATAGCCTTGCTGAGGGTCATTTACTAAAACACTTGTTATTGCTCCTACGAATTTTCCACTTTGTATTATTGGTGAACCGCTCATTCCTTGTATAATTCCACCTGTCAAATTTAACAAATTTTGATCAGTTACTTTTATTAGCATACTTTTATTGTTTTCATTATTATTTATATAAATCTTTTCGATTTCTATTTCATATTCCTTTACTCCTGAATTGTCAAGCTGGCATAGAATTTTTGCTTTCCCTTCTTTTATTTCATTTCTACTTGCAACTTCCATTTCATCTGATTTGTTTAAGTAAGTATTATTTTTCACTTGTCCATATACTCCAAAAGATGTATTGTTTTCAATTTTGCCTATTGAATTTTCATTATTAATTGTTCCTAATATTTCACCAGGATTTCCTTTTTCTCCTTTTACAATTGAAATTATATTAGCAGTTACCAGCTCTCCATTTGCTATATTTACAATCTTCCCGGTATCAATGTCTGTTATTCCATGTCCCAATGTCATAAATTTATTAGTTGATGGCTCATAAAATGTTGCCGTTCCAACACCTGCCTGAGTATCTCTAACCCACAAACCTATTTTATAAGAATCTTTTGACTTAACAGGCGTAATGCTCGCCTGCATTGTTTTATTATCTTTTATATATTCTACATTTATTTCATTTCCATTGGACTCGTTTAGTTTATTTATTAGTTCTTCTGTATTTTCTATATTTTCGCCATCTACTGCAACTATTGTGTCCCCTTCTTCTATTCCAGAATTTTCATACGGTTTAACTGTTTTTCCATCATCTGAATTTATTTGTGACATTCCAACTACCAATACGCCTTTTGTATATAGTTTCATTCCTATTGCATTTCCTAAAGGAATTACTGTTGTTTTTTTTATTATATCTACGTCAATTTGTTTAATCGGTATTTTGCTAAATAATTCTAAGTTAGCTTTCTTATTTCCAGTACCATTAGATATTTTATTTGTCAAATTAGATGATGTAAGAGCAGTTTCATACTCTTTTTGCAAACTTATATTTAAACCTTTTATTATCTTAAAATTAAGATTTTCGCCTTCAAATAATACAATTCTATTAGGAATTGAAATTATTGCGCATAAATAAATATAAAAGACTAATAATATACTTATTAATGATACTTTAAATATTTTTTTAATTTTTTATCACCTCCAAAGTTGAATAGACAAAAATTTGCTTTTAATTTTCTAAATTCTAAGTATTCATATCTCACACATAAAAAATAGCAAATAATTTAAAAAATTACTTGCTATTATGTTATCCATTTATATTTTATTTAAACTAACTAAATTTTCTTTTTTCATTTTTTTACAAATTTACTAAATTTTAATTTTATACTATTTAATTAGTATTTACTTATTTTAAATTTATTTTTTACATTTTTACTTTAAACTGATTATCTTCTATATTAGTTGTTTTACTTTGATGACTTATTATTATATTGTTTCATTAGCCAACTATAATAATCAAATGTGTCATTTGTTTCTGGCAATCCATAATCAACTCCATAAGTTTCAACAGTTATTTTTGTTATTACTGGTGCATTTACTGGTGTTGATGCTTCATCTTTTTCACTTTCTGCAGGTTTTACTTCTGTTTCTGCAATTTTATCAACAACATCCATTCCTTCTATTACTTTTCCAAAGGCTGCATATAATCCGTTTAAATTAAAATTATCTTCATGCATAATAAAGAATTGAGAACCAGCTGAATTATAACCTGTTGTTGTTAAAGATGAGCTTAAACTACTATAATCTGAACGAGCCATTGCAATTACGCCTCTTTCAAATTTCATATTATTTTTTGAATAATTATTTGCTATAAATTCACCTTTTATTGCATATTTTTTATCTTCTGAAGAGCTAACTTCCTTTAAATCACTCAATGATGGAGAGCCAGTTCCATCTCCTGTTTTATCTCCGCCTTGAATCATAAATCCTTTTACAATTCTGTGAAATGTTAAATTATCATAAAATCCATTATTAGCTAAAGCTATAAAGTTTGAAACTGTATTTGGAGCCATGTCTGGATAAAGTTCAACTTTTATAGTTCCATAATCTTGTACCTCTATTGTAGCTACTGGATTTTGAATTTTTCTTGTAGCCTTTAAATAGAATCCATATCCTACGCTTGCAATGCCAACTACTGCAGCTATTATTAAAATTATTAATACTATTTTCCAAAATGTTTTCATTTTTTATCTTCCTTTTCTTTAAAATAAATTTCCCTTTATTTTCTTTTGCCATATATTAATAACATTTTTACACTAATTTGTCAATGCTATATCTCATTATCAAATACAAACTGTTCTTGCATTCTACGAAGTGATTGTTTTATTGTTCTTGCACGAACTTCACCAATTCCATCTACTTCGTCAAGTCTTGGAATATCAGCTGCAAGTATATGTTGAAATGACTTAAATGATTTTACTAAATTTTCCACTATACTACTTGGCATTCTTGGTATTTTATTTAATACTCTATATCCTTTTGTAAATACTCCTACTTCATCATAATTATCAAAATCTTGGTATCCTAATAATTTTGCAATAACTTGCGATTTCATTAAATCATCATAGGATAATTTTTTTATATCTTGGAAAACTTTTTCAGCGGTTCTTTTCTTATTTTCTACCACATAGTCTTTTATCATTAATAATTCTTCATTTTCTAGATTTCCTATAAGTTCTTCTAATTGAAGTTCTAAAAGACGTCCATCTTCTCCTAATTCAAATATTGCTTTTTGAACTTCATCTGCAACATTCATTACCATTTCAGCTCTTTGAATACAAACTATTACATTTTCTAGAGTTACTATATCATTAAATTCATATTCATTAAGTAAATTCAATTTATTATCAAATACTTTCATGTATTTTTCAGCAGTTTGTAATGCTTGATTTGCCTTTGTAATAACTTTTGATGTATCCTCAAGTACATATCTATCATAACCTTTAAATATTGTAATTATGTTTCTTCTTTGAGATATACTTATTACTAAATCCCCTGTTTGCTTTGCAGTACGTTCAGCTGTTCTATGTCTTGTTCCAGTTTCAACAGTTGATATTGATGAATCTGGTATTAATTGAGTATTTGCAAATAAAATTTTTTTTAGGTCTGAGCTTATTATTATTGCACCATCCATTTTTGCAAGTTCATATAATCTTGCTGGTGAATATTCAATATCTAAATTAAATCCACCATCAGCGATTTTCATAACTTCTTCCCCATTACCTACTACAATAAGACCTCCTGTTTTTGCCTTTAGTATATTTTCAAGGCCTTCTCTTATTGCAGTTCCAGGTGCAATTATTTTTAAAACATCTAAAATTTCGTCATTAACAACTGCCATTTTGTATTTTCTCCTTAAAACAATTATCTAAAATATCACTTTACATCTCTAGTTATTACTTAGTCCTGCTTTTTGAATTGCTTCTCTTATATTTTTCACTCCTATTATATTCATTTTGTATGTATCTTTCAACATTTTTTTGTTATTTTCTGGAATTATGCATGTATCAAATCCCATTTTTTCAGCTTCTTTAATTCTTTTTTCAATCATATTAACAGCTCTTACCTCTCCTGTCAAGCCGAACTTCACCAATAGCTACTAATCCTTTAGAAATAGGTGTATTTCTAAAGCTTGATGCAACAACTAGCACTGTGCCTAAGTCGACTGCTGGTTCAATTAATCTAATTCCACTTACAACATTTAAATATACATCTTGAGAACCAAGAGGTATACTTGCTTTCTTTTCAAGCACAGCAATTAACATTGTAAGTCTATTATAGTCTAGTCCATTTGCTGTTCTTCTAGGCATTCCATATACACTAGGCGTAGTTAAAGCTTGAAGTTCTATTAGAAGTGGTCTTGTTCCTTCCATGCTTGCAACTACAATTGAACCCGCTGGATTGTCACTTCTTTCTGAAATTAATATTTGCGAAGGATTTTTTATTTCTACCATACCTTCATTTTTCATTTCAAACATTCCAACTTCGTTTGTTGAACCAAATCTATTTTTTACACTTCTTAATATTCTATAAGAAAAATATCTTTCACCTTCAAGATATAAAACAGTATCAACCATGTGTTCCAACACCCTTGGTCCTGCTATATTTCCGTCTTTTGTAACATGTCCAATTATTATTGTTGTTATACCATGTCCCTTACTTATTCTCATTATTCTTGCAGTTATTTCTCTTACTTGACTAACAGTGCCTGCAGCAGATGTTATTTCATCTGAATACATAGTTTGAATAGAATCTATTATTACAAGTTTAGGATTCATTGCTAAAATTGTTTCTTCAATTACATCAATATCTGTTTCACCTAAAAACATAATATTTGTATTTTTTATTCCAAGTCTATCAGCTCTTATTTTTACCTGTTCTGCCGATTCCTCTCCAGACACATATAAAACCTTACCTGTTCCAGTTATTTTATCACATAGTTCTAGTATTAGAGTTGATTTTCCAATTCCTGGCTCACCACCTAGTAATACTAGTGAACCATTTACAATTCCACCACCTAATACTCTATTTAATTCGCCTATTCCTGTATCTGTTCTAGATTCATTTTTTCCAATTACATTATCTAGTATTTGAGGACTTACTTTTTCCTTTGCTTGAGCCTTTGACGACATCGTTCCTTTTGTTTCTACTACTTTTTGCTCAAAAAATGTATTCCAAGCACCACAGGCAGGACATCTTCCTAGCCATTTTGGTGACTCATATCCACATTCATTGCAACAAAAAACTGTTTTTGCTTTTGCCATATTAAAGTTTTACCTTTCTTCTTCACAAATTATATCATAGTCTTTAGTATCTACTATTTTAGCATTAACATATTGTCCTATTAAATCTCTATCTATTGTATTATCTTGAACTTTTATATATGCCAATCCATCTATATCAGGAACATCCATATAAGATCTTCCAACATAGTATTTTTCATCACTTGTTATTCCTTCTATTAATATTTCAACTTTTTTACCTATAAGATTTTTTTCGATTTCTTTTGAAATTTCGTTTTGTAATTTCATTATTTTATTGTATCTAGATTTTTTTGTCATAGGATGAATTTGATCTTTAAAGGTTGCTGCTGGAGTTCCTTCTTCCTTTGAATATGAAAAAGCTCCTAATTTTTCAAATTTTGTTTCTTTTATGAAATCATATAGTTTTTTAAAGTCTTCTTCATCTTCACCAGGAAAACCAACCATAACCGTTGTTCTTATAACCACTCCGGGAATTTGCTCTCTTAGTTTTGCAATTTTTTCTTTTATACTATCACTTGTTGTTTTTCTATTCATTCTTTTTAAAATCTTATCTGATATATGTTGAACTGGAATATCAAAATATTTGCATATTTTATCATTTTCTTTTACAACTTTTATTAGCTCATCTGTTATATCTTCTGGATAGCAATATAAAAATCTTATCCATTTTAAATCTTCGATTTTGCAAAGTTTGCTTAGAAGCTCGGCAAGTTTTGCTTCTCCATAAATATCTTTTCCATATTTAGATGTATCTTGAGCAATAATAATTAATTCTCTTCTTCCACTTGCAACAAGTTTTTTAGCCTCTTCTATAATATCTTCAATTTTTCTGCTGACAAAACTTCCTCTAATGTTAGGAATTGCACAGTATGTGCATCTATTGCTACAGCCCTCTGCAATTCTTAAGTATGCATAATTTTTTCCTGTAGTTACAACTCTATCCATAAAGTTAAGTTCTGTATTTTCAGTCTTTTGATTATTTTCATTTTGATATTTTGCATATATTCTTTCTAATACATTTGCAAATATTTCTGCAGATTTTCCTTTTTCTTCTGCATAATCACTATATTTTAAGAAAATATCAACTTCTGGAATTGCTTTTTCCAGTTCATCTTTATATCTTTCAACTAAGCAACCTGTTGCAACTAATATTTTGCACTTTCCTATTTTTTTATATTCAGCCATCTCTAAAATAGTGTTTATTGCTTCTTCTTTTGCTGATTCTATAAAACCACATGTGTTTACAACAATTACTTCAGCTTCTGCAGGATCTGCAACTATAGTAAAGTTATTGTTTTTAAATACTCCTATCATCATTTCTGTATCAATTAAATTTTTGCTACAACCTAGTGAAACAAAGCCTACCTTCATTTTTATTTCTTGTATAATGTATTTACATTTTAAACACATCATACACTCCTTTCCTACAAATTAGCCTTCTTCAATTCTGGCATTTTCTTTGCCAACTATCTCTTGTAATTCTGCTAATATTTTATCTGTTACTAAAAGTCCCCCTGCTGGCGATTTTTTATCTTCATTAATTATTTCTACTTGCATATTATTAAAATCACCTGTAAAAAATTTTAAAGCTCCTCTTAGTTTATTTTTTTGAATTTCATCCAAATTAGTTATATTTATACTTAAAATTTTTCTCTTTTCTTCTGTAAGTTTTTTTATTGAACTTGCAATAATACTTGGTTTATCGTCTTCTCTAATACTTAGTCTACCTTCTATTAGAACTATATTTTCATTAATTAGTTCACTAGAAGAAGCTAAATAGCAATTTTCAAATGCAATTACTTCAGCTGTTCCATATAAATCTTCTA
This sequence comes from uncultured Clostridia bacterium, assembly GCA_934167095.1. GTDB lineage: Bacteria > Bacillota > Clostridia > TANB77 > CAG-508 > CAG-245. The sequence continues at coordinate 70,240 of CAKPKE010000002.1, read as the reverse complement.
CTGTTATAAAAGCCATTATTTTATTGTTTTTTGTATATTTTTTCTTTATTTCAGATATAACTCCTGCAATTTTTACAGTTTGCCCATCTTTATAATTTCCATAATTTGCTTTCATTTCTGGATATTCTGGAGCATCTTCAGACATAGATGCTAAATCATTTACAAGTTTCATTATATTTGTATTTATAGTTGTTTGTTTTAAAATTTGCTCTCTATATTTTTCTAGTGGGTGACCTGTTAAATATATTCCTAGCATTTCTTTTTCCATTGAAAGCAGTTCTTGTTCTGAATACTCTTTTAGAGTTGTAAAATTATATTTTAATTTTTCGATATTTTCTTCTTCAGCAGTATTTGCTCCAAAATCAAACATTGAAACTTGTCCTTGAATATTTTTCTTGGATTGTCCTGTTATTGTATCTATTATATCTTCATAAGATGACATCAGTGTACTTCTTGTTTGTTTAAATTCATCAAATGCACCTGCTTTAATTAAACTTTCTATACACTTTTTATTAACAGCTTCACCTTCAATTCTTTCACAAAAATCAGTAAAGCTTTTGAATTCACCTTTTTCTTTTCTATTTTTTACTATTGCATCAACAGCTGCAATTCCTACGTTTTTTATACTTCCTAATCCAAATCTGATTTTCTCTTTATCAACAGTAAATTTGGTATAGCTTTTATTTATATCTGGTTTTAATATTTCTATTTTTAGTCTTCTACACTCATCTATATACTCTGGAATCTTGTCTAAATTGCCTAAAAAGCTATTAAGCATAGCAGCCATAAATTCAGTTGGATAGTAACATTTTAGAAATGCTGTTCTATATGCTACCACTGCATAGCAAGCCGCATGCGATTTATTAAATGCATACTTTGCAAACTCAGACATTTCATCAAATATTTTATTTGCTGATTTTTCATCTATTCCATTTCTCACACAACCAGGCACTATTACATTCCCATTTTCATCAACTTGGCCATGTATAAATATTTCACGCTCTTTTGCCATTACATCTAACTTTTTCTTACCCATTGCACGACGAACTAAATCAGCTCTTCCTAGTGAATAGCCTGCAAGTTCACGAACTATTTGCATAACTTGTTCTTGATATACCATACAACCATAAGTTACTTTTAGTATTGGCTTTAACGCATCATGTGTATATACTGCATGTTCTTGGTCTTTTTTATTTGCAATATATCTTGGAATTTGATCCATTGGCCCTGGTCTGTATAAAGAAACTCCAGCTATAATATCTTCCAAACAGTCTGGTTTTAATTCCTTCATGAAATTTGTCATTCCCTGACTTTCAAATTGGAATATTCCCATCGAGTTTCCTTCTTGCCATTGTTTAAATACTTTAGGGTCATTCATTTTATCTTTTGAAAAGTCTATTTCTACGCCTTTATTTTCTTTTACCATATTAATTGTATCTTGAATAACAGTTAATGTTCTTAAGCCTAAAAAATCCATTTTTAAAAGGCCTAATTCCTCAAGAGTGGTCATTATATATTGAGTTGATATCATTCCGTCTCTTACATATAATGGAACATAACTTACAACTGGTTCTTTTGTTATAACTATTCCACAAGCATGAGTTGAAGCCTGTCTAGGCATTCCTTCTAGTGCCATTGCTATGTCTAATAATTTTTTAGTTTCTGGATTTTGCTCATATTCATCTTTTAGCTCTTTGTTCATTTCCAAAGCTTTTTTTATTGTTATATGAATTTCATTTGGTATCATTTTTGCAAGTTTATCAGCTACTGCATAAGGCATATCCAAAACTCTTGCAACATCTCTTATTACCATTTTGGCAGCCATTGTTCCAAATGTAATTATTTGTGAAACATGGTCTGGTCCATATTTTCTTGAAACATAATCTATTACTTCTTGTCTTCTTTCATAGCAAAAGTCAACATCAAAATCAGGCATGCTTATTCTTTCTGGATTTAAGAATCTTTCAAAAAGTAAAGCATATTTTATTGGGTCTATATCTGTTATTTCTATTGCATAAGCAACTATTGAACCTGCTCCAGATCCTCTTCCTGGCCCAACCGGTATTCCTTGAGTTTTTGCATAATGAATATAATCCCATACAATTAAGAAATAATCTACATAGCCCATTTTTTTAATTACGCCAAGCTCATAATTTTTTCTGTCAATTATTTCTTGTGAAGGATTTTCTCCATATCTATTTTTAATTCCATCATTGCAAAGTTTTTCAAGATAATCATAGTGAGTTGCAAATTCTTCTGGTACATCATAATTAGGAAGTATTGTATGACCAAATTCAAATGTAACATTGCATTTGTCTGCAATTTTTACAGTATTTTCAATTGCTTCTGGAATATTTGAAAAATAATCAGCCATTTCTTCAGGAGATTTTATATAAAGTTCATCTGTTTCAAACTTCATTCTATCCTCATCTGTTATTTTTTTACCAGTTTGAATACATAATAATATTTCATGGTTATATGCATCTTCTTTTCTTAGGTAATGTGAATCATTTGTTGCAACTAATGGTATTTGCAATTTTCTAGATAATTCAATTAATTTTTGATTAACTAAAACTTGTTCTTTTATACCATTATTTTGTACTTCTAAATAATAATCTTCACCAAATATATTTTTAAACCATAATGCAATCCTTTCAGCCTCTTCCATATTTCCTTTTAAAATTGCTTGTGGTACTTCGCCTGCTAAACATGCACTACAACAGATTATACCTTCATGATATTTTTCTAAAGTTTCTTTGTCAACTCTTGGCTTATAATAAAATCCTTCAGTAAAGCCTATTGATACAATTTTAGTTAAATTTTTATAACCTTCATTGTTTTTAGCAAGCAATATTAAATGATTATATTTACTATCTAGATTTGGATCTTTATCTGTTCTTTTTCGTGGAGCAACATATACTTCACAGCCAATAATAGGTTTGATTCCATTTGCAAGGCATGCTTTATAAAAATCAATAGCTCCAAACATAACTCCATGGTCAGTTATCGCCATTGCTTTCATTCCAAGTTCTTTTGCCCTTACAGGTAAATCTTTTATTCTATTTGCTCCATCTAGTAAACTAAATTCACTATGAACATGTAAATGTACAAATTCTGGCATTATAAATCCTCCAACCCATAGAAAATTCTATATTTTCTCATTAAAAATCTTTTGTTATTTTATCATTTTTTTACATAGTTTTCAATATAATTTATATTTTTTCGTGTGCATTATGTTGACTTTGTATCAAAAATGTCATAAAATATAATTATATTCACTTTTGAATATGACCGTAATTACAACAGAAGCAACATTTTCATTTATATGATAGTTGTTTCGCACAGACCAAAGGAGGTCAAATTTTATGCACGGAGATTTTCAAAGTCCCGCAAACGAATGCGCCTATGCCCGTTATAAAGAACGTCGGTTTACTGCGGTTGATAAGGACCAGGTTCCCTACAGCCATCGCGAGCTCACCTCGGGGCACAAGTTTGACGGTGATATAATTGTCGTCAGCACCTGCGTCAATCCTAATGGTGAGATGCTGTACCCCAGTTCAAGAGACCCTGAAAAAATCATCCCGCATAAGGTAGCAAAACAACTTCCGCCTACTAAACCTTATGGGGCTAGCTACTGCGAGGAGCTTTTGGGTAGCGAATGGAGCTGTTTCTTTCCGAAACATAAGTAACTCTAGGCCTGTATTGGTGGCTGGTTCTCCAGCCACCTTTCTTTTTTTATTCATTTCTGTTCTCATACCTTCATTATATCATGGGGTAAACTTTTCATAAAATAATTTTACATAGTGGTCATATCACAAGTTATTCATACTTAATTTTACATTATGTTGACTTTTGTTTTAAAAAGTGCTAAAATATAATTATGAGTTCACTATTTTGGGTGAACATATTAAATCCACCTGAAGCTATTTTAGCTTCATACAAATTTTATGGAGGAAAAAATGAGTGTTCCTGATATCGCAATGTCCGACAATAGATTTGCTGGCCTGGACTCTTGTGTTCTTCCCAAAGAAGGGCAGCAAACCGAGTACAAAAACAGTGACGGCAAGAACTACTGTTACACTGGTTGCAAGGGCTACATCAAAGGCTTGATGGCCGAGATGATGCCCTGGGCACATACCATCAAAGCGTAAGTTTTAGTCCTCATTTAGGTGGTTCCCCGTGGGCGGCTGGTTTTCCAACCGCCCACACTTTTTATTTTCTTTTTATTCCCTTTATTGTCTTTTTTTATTTTTATTCTACTTCTTCAACCATTGGAGTATTATTTTTACCCTGTGTTTTTGGTATATCCAATATTTTAAATTTTGATATTTTATCTCCAAATTTTATTTCTAATATATCTCCTACTTTTACATCATGACTTGGTTTTACTTCTTTTCCGTTTAATAAAACTCTTCCACCAGAAGCTGCTTCATTTGCAACAGTTCTTCTTTTTATAATTCTAGAAACTTTTAAAAATTTATCTAATCTCATTTTTATACACGCCTTTCTTACTTCGCATCAAATAGCTTATATAATAATTACAGTTTTTTATTTACTATTTCTCTTCCTTGTTTTGAATTTTCATATATATTATCAAACATTTGTTTCTTTGTCAAGTAAAAAGCATTGAATTTTCTAATATTTCGTGTTATAATTTTTATTACTTACAGAACAAATCTGAAAATTTTCAATTTTTATTTTTTACAATACTATTTTTTCTCTATAAAATTGAAAATTTGAAGTAAATTTGTTCGTGTGCGAAAATTTATATAATAAATTTTCTGTGCAATATTTTATATAATAAAAAAGGCAGTATGGCTTTCCTATTATAGAAATTAAATTTTAAAGAGGATAAAAATGTATCAAAAATATTTAGAAAAAATCGAATATAATAAAATCTTGTCAATTTTAGAAGATCATTGTCGTACTTATATGGGAGCAGACCTTGTTCAAAATACTCTTCCCAGTACAAATAAAACTGAAATTGAAAACTTGCTTTCTGAAACAGAACAAGCAACTAATTTAATAATTAGAAAAGGATCTCTTCCAATTTCTGAAATATCTGACATTGATATATGGATAAAAAATTTAAAAAGCTTTAATACACTTAGTGCTAAAGCTTTATTAGATGTTGCTGGTGTTTTAAAAACTTCAAGACTTCTTCATGAATACTTTTTTGCAGATGATTCTTTTAATATATCAGAATTTAAAAATTTGCAAGATTATTTTTCTATGCTATACTTCAACAAAGACTTGGAAAACTTAGTTTTTAGGTCTATTATTGACGAAAATACAATCAGTGATGATGCATCGCCTAAACTTTCTTCTTTAAGAAGAACTAGAAAAAATTTAGAACAAGCTGTTCGTGATAAATTATCTAATTTTATACATTCTTCTACATATTCAAAATATGTTATGGATGCAATTATAACAATTAGAAATGATAGATTTGTAATTCCTGTAAAAGATGAAGCCAAAAATCAAATTTCCGGAAGCATTATAGATGTATCTGCAAGTGGCTCTACTGTTTACATTGAGCCTTCTATAGTATTTGATTTAAACAATAAAATAAATAATATTAAAATTGAGGAAAATATAGAAATTGAGAAAATTTTAAAAAACATTTCTTTAAGATTTTTCCCTGTCGCTTCAAATATTGAGTCTGCCCTCGCAATAATTGGAAAATTAGATTTTATATTTGCTAGAGCCTCTTATTCAAGAAGCATTGACGGCGAAAAACCTAATCTAAATGATGAAAAATTCATCTCTTTAATTTGCGCAAGACATCCTTTAATTAATAAAGATAAAGTTGTTCCAATTGATGTAACTCTTGGAAAAGACTATACATCACTTTTAATTACTGGACCAAACACAGGCGGAAAAACTGTTACTTTAAAAACCACTGGTCTTTTATGTGCTATGGCATATTCAGGAATATTAATTCCTGCAAAATCAACAAGTTCAATATGTGTGTTTGATAATATTTTTGCAGATATTGGAGATGAACAAAGTATTCAAGAATCACTAAGTACATTTTCTTCACACATGACAAATATTGTAGATATTTTGAAAAAAGCTAACTCTAACAGTCTTGTTTTGCTTGATGAACTAGGTTCTGGAACAGACCCTTTAGAAGGTGCAAGCCTTGCAATTAGTGTATTAGAAAGACTTCATAATATAGGAGCTTTAACAATTTGTACAACACATTACCCTGAGCTAAAAAAATATGCATTAGTTACAGATGGATTTGAAAATGCAAGTTCTGACTTTGACATAGAAAATCTTAGACCTACATATAAACTTTTAATTGGTGTTCCTGGAAAAAGCAATGCCTTTGCAATTAGCAAAAAAATAGGTTTAGATGATGATATATTATCTCGTGCAAAATCATTTTTAAAAGAAGATGATGTAAGTATTGAAACTGTTTTAAAAAATATTTATGACGACAAACTTGAAATCGAGGCAGAAAAAGAAAAAATATTAAAAAATTCTAATCAGATAGAATTACTTAGAAAATCTTTAGAAAGAGATAATTCAAAGCTTGATTTAGAAGCAAAACTTACTATTGAAAACGCAAAAAACAAAGCAAAAGAAATTTTATTAGAGGCAAAAGAAGAAGCAAACTTTATAATTAAAGAGCTAAATACTTCAAATATTTCAGCAAGCAAAGCAAATAGTTTAAGAAATAAACTAAATTCAGATATTGACACAATGCTTTCAAGCAAACCAGTAAAAAATAAAACAATATCTGTTTCAGATATACAAGTTGGACAAAAGGTTTTTAATTCAAAACTTGGCTCTGAAGCCACAATTTTAAGCCTTCCTAATAAATCTAATGAAGTTAAAATTCAAGTTGGATTTATGACTATGAACGCCAAACTTTCTGATTTAACAATTTTAAGCGTGCAAAAAGAAGAAAAACATAATTCAAAAGCTTCTTATTCAAACAATAAAGCAAAATCTGTTTCTTCCGAAATAAATGTTATTGGACTTACTGTTGATGAAGCAATTCCCATTGTTGATAAATATATAGATGACTGCTACATGGCAGGTCTAGAGCAAGCTAGAATTGTTCATGGCAAAGGGACAGGAAAACTTCGTGCTGGGATACAATCTTATTTAAAAAAGCATCCTCATGTAAAAACTTTTAGACCAGGTACATTTGGTGAAGGAGAGATGGGAGTTACTGTAATTTCACTAAAGTAGCTTATATAAATTTATCAAAAGCTTTAATTATAATATAACTATTTTTATAAAGATTTACAAAAAATCATTGAAAATGCATATTACGCAAATTCAATGATTTTTGTTTTATTTTTTAGTTGATGTAAAATCATTAAAGAACGAATCTCTGAAACTTTGGCTTGAATTTTGGAATTCTTCCATCTCATTTGCTGTATTTTCAGCATGATGTATTATTCCTCCTTTTCCTGCAAACAAGCTTATTGAAACTCCTGCAAGAATTGTTAAAACAATAATTGTAACAACTAGTGCTGTCAAAGTTATACCATTATTCTTTTTCATCATTTTGTTTTCCTCCTATTTTTTCTTAAGATTATTCAAATATGCTTCCCGCTTCTATTTTGTTTCCTCTTAGGAAGTCATTTATATTCATTTTTTTAGCATTTTCGCCTTGAATTTCTAAAACCTGTAAGATTCCATCTTTGCAATTAATAAATAGCCCTTTTTTATCATCTGCAAATAATACCGTTCCTGGAGTTACATCTTTTAAATGATAGCTGTACTCTTCTAGTTCATCAAATTTATTTATTAATTCATCTACACTTATTGTTTGAACTTTCCAGAACTTTACTTTTTTACCATTTAGCATTGTATATGCACCCATTATTGGATTTAGTCCTCTTACTAAATTTTTTATTTCTTGTGCAGATTTGTTATCAAAATCAATTTTAGCCATTTCTTTTGAAAGCATTGGTGCCATTGTTCCCTCTGCTGGTTGAGGAATTCTTATTGCTTTTCCTTGCTCAATTTCTTTTACTGTTTGTACAAGTAATTCAGCTCCAACTTTGCTTAATCTTTCCCATAGTTCACCTGTTGTTTCATCTCTTCCTATTTCAACTTTTTTAGTTAAAATCATATCTCCTGTGTCCATTCCAGCGTTCATAAACATTGTTGTAATTCCTGTTTCTTTATCACCATTTATTACAGCCCATTGGATTGGAGCAGCCCCTCTATATTTTGGAAGTAGTGAGCCATGAACATTTACAGCTCCAAATTTTGGAACATTTAATATTTCTTGTGGTAATATTTTTCCATAAGCAACTACACACATAAGATCTATGTCAAGAGATTTCATTTTTTCTAAAAATTCTTGATTATTTCTTACTTTTTCAGGCTGATACACATCTAAATTTTTAGATAAAGCATATTCTTTTACAGGTGACATTTGCATTTTCATGCCTCTACCTTTTGGTTTATCTATATTTGTAACAACTCCAACAATTTCAAATCCAGCTTCATATAAAGCTTCAAGAGATTCTTTTGCAAAGTCAGGAGTTCCCATAAACAAAATTCTCATAAAAATTTTCATTCCTTTTTTTAATTTTCTTCTGGATCTATATATTTTAATGTTCCAGGTATCATATTATCAACGAATAATATTCCATCTAAGTGTTCAATTTCGTGCACTAATGCTTGTGCAAGTAAGTCTACCGCTTCTATTGTTACTGTTTCACCTTTTTCATTTAAAGCTTCTACTGTAACTTCTTTTGGTCTTACCATTTTTGCAAATTGATTTGGAAAACTTAAACATCCTTCATCAACTTTTTGCTTTCCTTTTTCTTTTAAAATTTTAGGATTTACTAATTTTAACGGTTCATTTCCATCGTATAGATCAATTACTATAGCTCTTTTTAGTATTCCTACTTGTGGAGCAGCAAGTCCAACACCATTATATTCATGCATCGTTTCTACCATGTCTTCTAATAGTTCTTGGATTTTTTCGTCTACTTTTTCTACTTCTCTTGCTTTTTTTCTTAAGATTTCATCTCCATTTAGTCTTATTTCCCTAATTGCCATCTATTTACTCCTTTCTTTATAACATACTACTTGGATTTATATTAATACTTACTCTTGTTTCATTTTTACTGTTTTTAGTCTTTTCATTTGCTACATTTAAAACATTTGTTAGCTCATTTATTATTTCATCATCAGTTTTACATTTTACAATTATTCTCCACCTAAATTTATTTTTAATTTTATCTATTGGCGAAGGAACTGGTTTATATAATAGTATTTTTAAATTTTGAGTTTCAATTTTTTCTTTTAAACTTTTATAAACTATATCACAAATATTTTTTGTTTCGATTTCACTTTTACTTGAAACTCCGATTAGTATTATATCACAAAAAGGTGGATATCTCAACTGTTTTCTTATTGCAAGCTCAGTTCCAAAAAAAAGCTTATAATCTTGCTTTTTTGCATCTTGAATTACTACATGTTCTGGATTGTAACTTTGAATTATTACTCTTCCTTCTTCTTCACCTCTTCCAGCTCGCCCTGCAACCTGAGTTAGAATCTGAAAAGTTCTCTCATGTGCTCTATAATCATCTATATTCAAGCTTCCGTCTGCAGCAATTACTCCAACTAATGTAACATTTGGAAAATGATGACCTTTTACAACCATTTGAGTTCCAATTAAGATGTCTACATTTTCATTCTTGAATTTATTTAAAATATCCTCATGGGAATTTTTCTTAGTTACTGTATCTATATCCATTCTTATTGTGGATGCTTCAGGGAACATCTTTTTAACCTGCTCTTCTAGCTTTTGGGTTCCACTTCCAAAGTATCTAATATTTTCACTATTACATTCTGGACATTTTTTTAGCATTTGAGTTTCATATCCGCAATAGTGACATTTTAATTTATTTTGCCTTAAATGATATGTTAAAGATATATCACAATTTTTACATTTAGCAACATAGCCACAATCTCTGCACATTATGAATGTTGAAAATCCTCTTCTATTCAAAAATAAAATTGTTTGCTTTTTATCTTGCAAATTTTTCTTTATTTCTTCTTGCAATTTTAGGCTTAGCATTGTTTTGTTACCTAAAGCAAGTTCTTTTCTTAAGTCTATAACTTCTACTTGCGGAAGATTTGAATTATTTGCCCTATTTTTTAATTCTATGTACTGAATTTCTCCATTTATTGCTTTATAATATGTTGTCATGTCAGGTGTCGCACTTCCTAAAACAACTGGAGCTCCAGCTTCTTTTGCAAGATAACTTGCTATTTCCTTTGCATTATATCTTGGACTATTTTCAGCTTTATATGAATCGTCATGTTCCTCATCAATTATGATTAGACCTAAATTTTGAACTGGTGCAAATATTGCAGACCTTGCCCCTATTACAATTTTTGCTTTTCCCTGCTCTATTTTTTTCCATTGGTCAAATCTTTCGCCAACAGATAGTTTGCTATGAAGTACCGCAATTTTATCTTCTCCAAATCTACTTAGAAACCTATCTACAGTCTGCGGTGTTAAAGATATTTCTGGAACTAGTACGATGCTTGATTTATCTTGTTTTAATGCTTGTTCTATAAGTTGTATATATATTTCTGTTTTTCCGTGAGCCTGTTACTCCAAATATTAAAAATTCATCATATTCATTAAATTCCAAAGAAGCATTTATTTTTTCAAAGGCCTCTTGTTGCTCATCATTTAACTTTAAATTTTCTGTTTTTTTGACAACTTTATGTATAAATGGATTTCTTTCTACTTCTTTTTCATATATTTCTATGTATCCATTTTTCTCTAATGTTTTTAATATAGCTAAACTGACATCTGCAAAATTTTGCAAATCGACACTTGATACTTCGTCATTTTCAATTAAAAATTTTAATGCTCTTATTTGCTTTTCTGATTTTATTTTGCCACTTTCAATTTCTTCATTTATTTCATCTTCATCTTTTAATAAACTTACAAAATTCTGCTTTTTATCATTAATTCTTTTTTCTACATTTGTAGTTGTTGTTCCTGGTGGAAGCATTAATTTTATACATTCTGATACATTGCAAAAATACCTTCTTGCCATGTATTTTGCAAGATTTAATTTTTCTTTGCTAACCTTAGAAAATTCCTCAATTTCAGCAATTTCTTTTAGTTTTTCTATGTATGGCGATGTTTCTTTAATTTTTACAACGAAGCCTTCTTCATATTCTTTTTTATTTCCAAAAGGCACAAAAACACGACTACCTACAAAAACTTCATCTTCAAGTTTTTTAGGTATTATATAGTCAAAAGTTTTATTTAAATTTTTAACTTTACTATTTAATATTATCTCTGCAACCACTGTTTTTGCCCTCCATGTATATTATTTTACAAAAAAACATTTAAAATAACAAGATTTTACTTTATTTTTCTCGTTCATCTTACATCTACTTTACATCATTCAACTTTTTTGCTTGATATTTAACCTTGAGTATATATATTTCATTTAACATTTTTTAATTTATCTTCTTGAATTTACTATTTCTAAAATATCAGCAATATACTCACTTATAACAGGAATATTTAATGTTATTATTTTTTGTGCTGTGTAAATTAAAATCGCTGTAATTATTGAAATTCCAATACCAACACCAATTCCTTTTGCTAGTCCGGATGCAAAGTTTCTTACTAAAAGTTTTTTAGGATTTCCGAGTAGTTCTATTGCATCTAATATTTGATTATTTTCAAATTTTCTATTTAGCTTTTTTATTTCAGATAAAGCTTTTCTTTCTAATTTATTATTCACAAAAAACGACCTCTTTTATAGTTTGGCCGTTTTTTATGAATTTTATTCTATGATAGCATTTGTTTCATTATTGCTTTCTTCTACATCTACTTGATTAGCTTTTTCTTCAGCTGATTTTTGGTCTTTTTCCTTTTTTAACTCTTCTAATCTTTTAATTAGATTTTGTAATTTTGTTATATCTTTTCCTGTTTGCTCCCAATCTCCTGTTTTTGTTGAAACATCTAAATTTGAATTTGCTTTTATAATTTGATCCATTAATTCATTTAAATCATCAGTATTTTCAACTTCAATATCAACAGCATATTGTGAAACTAAGTTACTTATAGCCTCGTTAAATGTATTTCCTATTGCAACTTTTGAGCCAGATGCAACAACTACTTTTTTAAGTGTTGGCAATGTATCTTTTTCGTTTACATATTGTTGATAAATTGGCTCAACATATAATAAAGTATTGTCAATTGGCACTATTATTATGTCCTTTGTAATTTTAGTTCCTGCAACATTTAAGCTTTCTAATTCTTTTGATATTGTTTCATCTTGTTCTAATTGTGTATCTAATTGCATTGGACCTAAAACATTACTATTTTCGGCATAATTATATAATTTTAGAACATTTTCGCCATTATCATTTACTGTTCCTACTAAATATCCTCTTAGGTTTTGTTTTCCATAAGGTGTATATGGTAGAACTAAACCTAATTTACTTTCATCTGAATCAGTTGTTTTTGTCATTGTGTAATATGCTTGAATTGTTGTTCCTTTGCTTGATGTCATTTTTCTTGTTGAGCTATGTGTTGCAACTGCCCAAACATCATCATTTCTATATAATACATCTGGTTGTACATTGTGATATCTTTCTAATACTTCGGCTTGAATATTATATAAATATTTAGGATATTTGAAATGACTTGATATATCTTCTGGAATTTCGTCATCTGTAAATAAATCAGGATACATGTTTTTATAAACTGTAGCTATAGGATCTGATTTATCAGTTCTATAGAATTTTATTTCACCAGTGTATGCATTTACTAGCACTTTTACAGAATTTCTTATGTAATTAATTTCTTGTTTTGAAATTCCATTGTCCTTTAGAGTTGTTCTTTGAGAATATGGATAATTGTTGCTTGTTGTATATGCATCTAATACCCAGATTAGCTCACCATCCGAATTTATCACCATATATGGTTCATCATCATAAGTTAGATATGGCATTAAAGTTTTTGCTCTTTGAATAACATTTCTATTAATTAAGATTTTACTTTCACTTGTTACATTTCCTGAAAAAACTAGCTTTAAGTCTTTTTCTTTTATTGCTAAAACAAGTCTATCGATGAAGTTTGCTGTAATTCCAGCTTGTCCATCATAAGAATTTTCTGTATTCTGAGTTGCATCTTGTATTGGATAATCAAATTCTTTTTTACCGTTGCTATTTGTAACAATTGTATTATTTGTATTTATTCCAAAGTAGATTCTTGGCTCTGTAACACTTATAACTTCATCACTTTTTTCAAAGTCTTTTTGTATATGAATTATATTTCCACTGCTAGAAACTTCAGTTGCATTTGATATTATTGTACCAAATCCATGTGTGTATTCATAAGTTTTTGTGTTATAAGCTGATTGTTTTGTTGTAATTTCTCTTGGAGAAATATATATTAATTTTTCTTTTCCATCTATATTATAAGTTGCAAGTGATGTTGTTTTAAATTCATAATATCCTTTACTAGAATTTGAGCTTGCTAAATCTTTTAATAGCATGTCACTTGTTACTATTGGAATGTTTTCTATAGTATTTGCATTTTCATCTATAGCTTCTTTTTTTATTGTGCCTTCATCTTGAACGCTAATTTCATCTATGTCTATTCCATAAGCATTTTTTGTATTTTTGATGTTATATGCAATATATTGTTTTTCTTTATCTAATTCATTAGAATTTACATATATTAAATTAAATCCAACCATTACTAATAAAACAATTAATAAGTAACCAGGAACAATTAATATTGAAGAAATTACCTTTTTGGTATTCTTCTTTTTAAAGTTTGCTATTGCCTTAAATGCTGCAATTAAAATAATTGGTGCAAGTGCTATATATGCAAAAAATTTAATTTTCACCTCTGTAATTCCAGCTCCATATAATGAATAATTTATAGACTCTTCAGTATTTAGAACTAAAAATTTTTGCACTCCTATATTTACATTTTCAAGTAATATTAGTACTGCAATAATTACTACTAAAACTTTTATATTTACTAAAGCTTGGTCTAAAAGACCGCTTTTCTTAACACTTTCTCTTGTAATTCCATCAAAGCATATATTAAATACTAAAATGTAATATATTGCTGCATAAACTGTTGATGCAATTACGGCAATCATTGCATATAGAGTAATTAGCTCTAAAAATGGCCATATAAATACAAAGAAACCAATATCTAGACCTAGTACAGGATCTGCCTCAACAAATTGTGTATTAAAGAAGCATAATTGCGCTTTTTGTAGAATTATTGGAGTTGTGCAAATCGTTACTATTGTTGCAATTATAAACGATATTGATTTTTGAGGAAGAACTGGCATAGCTTTTTTTTCATCTTCAAAGAATGTTGTAAGACCTTTTTTTACTCTTTTTGTTGTAATGTAAGTTACCCAAAATACTATTGCAAAATTGATTATTGCTGTAACACTTACATTTCTCATATTTTGATTAAATATAGATAAATAGTTTTCACCAATTTCTTTTATTTCAAGGTATTCGCCTCTTGCATAAACAAATATTGCAAATATCGCGATTGCTGCAACTATTGTTACTAATATTTTTCTTATTTTACGTTTTTTCTTATTATCCCCATCTTTATTTTGCTCTACTTTACTATTTTCGACATTTATTTTAGTGTCTTTTTCTTGATTTTCCACTTAAATTTCTACCTCCTTATATTAAAGCTTTTACAAAATCTTCACTATTAAATATTTCCATATCATCTATTTGCTCGCCAACACCTATGAATTTTATTGGAACTTTATTTTCATTTACAATTCCAATTACAGCTCCACCTTTTGCAGTTCCATCAAGCTTTGTAAGTACAATTCCTGTTATATCAACAGCTTCTTTAAAAGCTTGAACTTGTGAAATTGCATTTTGGCCAGTTGTTGCATCTAGCACCATTAATACTTCTCTTGATGCTTCTGGAAGTTCTTTATCTATTACTCTTTTAATTTTTACAAGTTCGTCCATTAAATATTTTTTATTATGAAGTCTTCCTGCTGTGTCACAAATTAAAACATCTGCTTGTTTTTCTTTGCAAATTTTTATTGCATCAAAAACAACTGATGCAGGATCAATTCCTTCTTCTCTTTTTACTATATCGCAACCACTTCTGTCTGCCCAAATTTGAAGTTGCTCAACCGCTGCTGCTCTAAATGTATCTGCTGCTGCAACAACAACCTTTTTTCCATCTTTTTTTAGTTTATTTGCAATTTTCCCAATTGAAGTTGTTTTTCCAACACCATTTACTCCAACTACAAGTATTACTGCTGGCTTTGTTTCTAATTTTAAAGAGCTATCTGTTTCATCAAAAATTGATTTTATTTCTTGTCTTAATAGTTCTTTTACTCCTTCTTCGTCTTGTATATTTTGTCTTTTTATTTGAGTTCTTAAATTATTTATTATTTTGCTAGATGTTTCAGCTCCTACATCAGACATTATTAGTGCTTCTTCTAGCTCCTCTAATAATTCCTCATCAACTTTTCTAAAATTACTAAAAACATTATTCATTTTTTCATCAAATGATGTTTTTGTTTTATTTAATCCATTTTTTAATTTTTCAAAAAATCCCATAATAATCCTTTCTTAGGTTAGTATTTGCATAGCTATTATAACATGGTTTCACAAATAGTAAAAGGTTTTGAATAAAAAACGCAAAAAAATGCCTCTGCTTTAGGTGAATTTGTGCCAAACAATTTGGCTACAACACTCACCGTCAGCAGAGGTCGCTGTGTTTTTTACTTCACATAACAGAGCTAATAATTTGATTTTTCTTAGTTTTTAGCAAAGTCTGGTAGGCTTGTTCTCCCTCTGTCAAGTTTTATCGCACAGATTTCAAACAGCCAGCTCAAGATGTACTCCAAATGGTCATACTCTTGCAACATCTGTTTGTTCTGCTTCTTTTCAGCTTCACTCATGTTGCTCCATGTTTTTTCAAGGTCATTTGCTTTTTTTATAAACTTATTGCAAGCTTCAAACATTTGCTTGTCAGTGTAATTTTTGTATTCATTGAAATCAACGATGAAGTCCATTTTTTTGAAATAATCGACTTCTTCTTCGCATTCAAACCTTACAAAATCAAACCGATTCGCATCTGTCACAAACACCTTGCCTTCATCTCCAAGAAGTTTCTGACAAATTGATTCCCAGATTGTTGCTGGAATTACAGGAACCGTACTGTCAATGTACATAAGGTCCTGCACCTGAACATACACAACTTCTTTGCCATCTTCCATGTGAAAAATTTTCATTTGTTTTTTTCTCCTTACATTTGTTATTTGAGAATTTATTTTCTAACTGCTATGCTACTTGCATAGCTTAGATTTATGTTTTACATTATATCACAATTTTATGTTAATTGCTAGAGTTTTGTAAATTTACACATATATTTCAAGAATCTTTTGAAGGAAATTCCATACTCCAGTTTTTACAGTTAATCCTTCATAATTGTTTTTTATTCTTTTTAGCACATCGTCTTTTGAAAAATATTTTACATCTGACACTTCATCTTCTTGAATTTTTATATCAGATATATTAATGTTTTTAGTAATTATGTAACATTCATTGTAATGTTTATTTATAATATCTCCTTTTTCATTTATTGAAGTAGAGCTCACCAAATATTTAATATCATCATCAGTTATATCAATGCCTAATTCCTCTTTAGCCTCTCTTATTAAAGCTTGTCTTCCAAACTCGCCACTATCAACATGTCCACCAACACTAACATCCCATAAATTGGGCCATAATTTTTTATTTGCACTTCTTTTTTGCAACAATATATTTTTATTTTCGTCTATAATAAAAGCATAAACAGCTCTATGCCACAATCCTTTTTTATGACATTCCTCTCTAGTTGCAACTTTTCCTGTAAACTCACCTCGTTCATTTAATACATCAAATTTTTCTTCCATATAGCCTCCAAAAATAATATTTACATTTCTAAATTATCGTTCCATAATATTTCTTAATTTGCATCCTTTATGTTCTTGGGCATTTCTTTCTTCTTGATATCTTCGTTCACAAACTCTATAAAAATCAGTATTTATTTTGCTATCCAATAATTTTTCATCAAAATCTTTCTCTCTAAATAAAAAGTCTGTATCTAATATTACTAAATCTCCTTTGTGCAAATTTTCATCTTCTTGTATTGTTTCTGGAATATATCCTACAGTTTCATTCTTTACATACAACACCCCATCAAAATGAGCTACGTTATCTTTTTGCAATCTGCCTAAGTTTTCCTTTTTGGCATCGAGCCATATTATACCATCACCTCTTAATTCCTTATATATATAATATGCATCTTCATCTGTAATTGAGTTATCTGGTGGTAGATATTCTGAAATTTCAATATATAAATCTTTAGTTCCAGATAATATTCTTCTTCTAAGTAGTGGTTGTAAAATTCTTTTATGATAAGGAATTTTATCTGTCAATCTGTTTTTTCCAAATTTAATTACTTTGTTGCCTAACTTATAAACATCTGCTAGAGTTCCTTTTCCAATATATTCTATGTCAGATAGCTCAACATCCTCATTTTGAGCAATTTCATTTAATATTTTTGTAAGTCCATAGAATGTAATCGAGTCTATAAATTGAGGTTGCATACCTATTATCTTATAAATTATAACCGAATGTATTTCTTTAAACTTATCCGGATTTAATTGTCTTAATTTTTTTAATAATCCTAATTTTATTAATAACTGAATATCACTCAAATCAATTAGTTGTTCCACATTCTTACATATATATTCGCTTTCACTGTTTGCTATTAAATTTTCAACAAATTCATATAATGTATAATATTTCACTCTAAAACCCTCATACATTTCGCGAATATATTCATACCTTTTTTTAAAGTTCATTTCCTGTGTCATTCTTAAAATAGTTTCTATTCCAAATCTTTTATAAATAGAATTAGATTGGTAATATAAGGTGCTTTCCATTTCAGGAATATTCTTAATTTTATCTATAAACATCATTATATTTTCTTGCCCGCACAGTAAAAGGTATTCTGTAAAATTTTTCTTGATTTTAGACATTTTTTTCGGATTATTTTCATACTTATCTAAATATTTCATTAAATCCTCAAAATTTCTTATTCTCATATCATTATTCCTTATTAAAATTTATATTACTTGCTAATAAAAAAACTTCTAATATTAGTTTCCATTGATAAAATCTAAAATTAATTTTGGAGCGGTTAAGGTACAACTTACGAACTACAACGCTCTCTTTCTAAAAATATTATATAGTAATATCTGTATGATTTCAATAGTAATAAAACTTTATTTTTTCCGAAAGATAGGAAAAATTTAATTTATATGTTATAATTATTTTAGATAAAATAAAACTTTAATATTATATTGTATAGGTGATAAGTATGAATAAAGATGAATTTATAAGATATGTATCTAGCGAATTGGAGCATGGTAGAGATATAGATTTAGAATATCAAATTAATGGAATTCCATATAAAATAAAATTTTTAGCTACTGATATGAATAAAGGTATTAATATACCATGTATTCTTGCAATTCCGTTATCTGAAAATACAAATAGCCAACTTGTGGTAGAAGCCAACAATTTAGAAAGTGGAAATTTTCAAGAAATTATAGAACAAGGAACTCAAACAGGAATTAGATTAGCACAATTAACAAGAGATTTGCCGAGCCCTATTGTTGTTCCATTAATACCAAGCTATAGAGATTATCCATATTTACAACAATTATCTCAAGAATGTTTTAGTATTTCAAGGTATGATAGAAATTATAGAATAGATGAGCAAGTAGTTAAAATTATTGGTAGGGCAAAATCTATTTTAGAACAAGAAAGAGGATTAGTTGTAAAAGATAGAATATTTTTAAACGGATATTCAAGTTCAGGAGTCTTTGCACAACGATTTGCTTTATTACATCCAGACATCGTTGAAACTGCTTGTATAGGTGGTGCAAGTGGTAGTATTCCTATTCCAACAGAAAAATTGGCTTATCCATTAGGAATAGCTGATTATGAATCTTTAACAGGCAAGAGATTTGATTTAGAAAGCTATTCAAAAATTAAGTTTAGATATTATGTTGGAGAACTTGAAACACAAAACAAATCAGACTCAAGGTTTGATGATTTTGGTCAACCTGCTCCTATGCATGATATGAGTTATTTTGATAGAAGCGTGCCAACAGAAGTCGGAAAATATCAAAGAAGTGTTTTAGGAACAGAAATGTTTTCTAGAGCACAAAAAACAATTCAAATATTGCAAAGCATAGGAATTGATGTTCAACATAAAATAATTTTAGGCAGAGGTCACAATAATAGAAACGGTATAGGTGTTAATGAACTAGGAGATAAATTTGTTAATGATACTTATAAAAGTACCCTTGAAAGTAGAGAAATAAATTACGGAGTATCAAGGTAATTGAATTGTTCCAATAATTACATAATATACATTGCTAAAACCAACATAAATCTTGATTTGTATTTAGGGGTTTGGGGTATTCCCCATATAAGAATTTGTGTGGGAGTACAAATTCAGTGCTGGCTAGACACAAATTTTAATCCCAAATTTAAAAATATATAAAAAGAGGATGAAATTATTTTGATATTTTTTTCTCTTTTTTTATAGTATTTATATAAAATAAAAACTCACGAACTTTTCGGTCCGTAAGTTGATTTTAAATGGAGCCACCAATGAGAATCGAACTCATGACCTACAGGTTACGAATCTGTTGCTCTACCAACTGAGCTATGGTGGCATTTCAAAATAATTATAGTATATGAAATAGTAAAAAGCAAGAAAAAAGGAAAATTGATTTTACTCAATTTTCCTGTAATACTATTGTAGATAAAAATCTACAACATATTTGTGCTATTAGTATATTCTAAAAGCTAAAAAATATTCATAAACTAAAAGTCTTACACTTTTATATTTGTTAAATATTGCTATTGTTATAAAAACAACATATTTGTATTTTTATTTTAGCATCTACATAAATTAATGTCAATAATTTCCATTACTTTTTTTAATTTTTTCTATATATTTATTTAAATTTTCTATTTTTTCTTCGTATTTTTTAATATTTTTCATTAATCCTAAACTTACATAAAGAGCATTATCTATATTAATTAAATCTTCTTTTGAAAGTTTTGTTATATATATTCCTAATCTTGCTTTGCTAACAGTCTGTATATTTGATAAGTTTACTTGTCCGTCCAATATAATCATTCCATTTTTATCTTTTTGTGCACTTATATAAGCCATTGACGGAATAGGTTTTACTGTATGTGTAATAGGTGCAACAATAACATTACTAGAATTAATATTTCCTACATCACTTTGTACTATTACACATGGTCTTTCTTTTTGCATTTCCGAACCTACTCCAACCCCAAAATTACACTTATATACCTCACCTCTTCTAACAATTCTTTTTTTAGCTTTTTCTGAATTAACATCTAAAAATATTTGTTGTTTAGTCCATTCTAGTATATGCTGTACCTTTGAAATTTCAATTTGATATTCATTTTCTTGATTTTTTTCGTCCATAACAATTTCGCCTCCATTCATTGGAATTTTTTTCCATATTTTATATCACATAATTTGTTATATTTCAAGAAAAAATTAGGATACAGCTCAAAATTGGAGCTATATCCTTTCTTTTTAATGTATTAGAATCCAAATCCTCTGCAACATCCGTTGTTTGTGAATAGTAGTAAGAATATTATTATGAAAAATAGTATTCCACTATTTCCTCCACAGCATCCGTTTCCGCCTCTTTCCATTGGTCCAGGTCCTCCGCATCCGCACATTGGTCCATCTCCGCAGTTTCCTCTATTTTCGTCTTGCATATTTTTCACTATCCTTTCTATTGTTTTATGATATATAGTATGAATTTATCGAAAAATGTGTTACAATATAAATAGTTTTACTGAAAGGAGTCGCTATTAAACATAGCTACAAATAAAATGATAGATGTAAAAAAACCTGAACTTTTAGTTCCAGCTGGTGATTTTGAGTGTGTGCGCGCTGGCGTGCAAAATGGTGCCGATTGCATATATTTTGGTGCCAATTTATTTAGTGCCAGAGCAAATGCAAAAAATTTTGATCTAGCAGAACTTAAAGAAGCAATACAATATTGCAAGATTAGAAATGTGAAAACAAATCTTACTTTAAACACATTAATTACAGATAGTGAATTTTCAGATGCAATTGAACTTGCTAAAAAAGCCTATGAATTTGGAATTGATGCCATAATCGTACAAGATTTAGGTCTTGCAAAATTTCTTATAAAGAACTTTCCTAACCTTGAAGTTCATGCAAGTACTCAAATGTCAGTTCATAATTTAGAAGGAGTTTTAGAATTAGAAAAGCTAGGATTTTCAAGAGTTGTATTATCTAGAGAAGTTTCACTTTCTGAGATGGAATATATCAGAAATAACAGCAAAGTTGACTTAGAAGTATTCATCCATGGGGCTCTTTGCATATCATATTCTGGTCAATGTCTATTTTCTAGCTTAGTTGGTGGTCGTTCTGGTAACCGTGGAAAATGTGCTCAGCCTTGCAGACTTCCTTACGATTTAATTGAAGTTTCAAAAGATGGTACAGTTGAAAATTCTAAAAAATTAGATAGTGGTTATCTTTTAAGTCCTCGTGATTTATCATCACTTGAACTACTTCCAAATCTTATAAAATTAGGACTTAACTCATTCAAAATTGAAGGAAGAATGAAAACACCTGACTATGTTGCAACAGTTACTAAAATTTATAGAAAATACATAGATTTAGCATTATCTGATAAGGAATATAAAATAGACCCTCAAGACAAAAAGGATTTAATGCAAGTTTTTAACAGAGGTTCATTCTCAACAGGTCACTTAAAATCAGAGCCAAATAAAGACTTAATATTTTCAAAAAAATCTAATAATATGGGCTTATATTTAGGAAATATATCAAATTATAATGCAAATAAAGGACACATTACTTTAAAATTAAATGAAAAATTAGAAATTGGAGATACAATTTCTATTGATGGCGAAACTGGAAGTTACACAGTTTCAGAGCTTATGAAAAACAATACCAATTTAAAACAAGCAGAAGCTGGAACAATCGTAAAAATTGGTAGAATGAAAGGCAATATAAAAGTTGGTAAACGAATTTACAAACTTTCAAGCAAATCTTTAACAGATAGTATAAAACAGTCTTACAAAGAAAATTCAGAACAAAAAAAGATACCTGTTTCAGCCAAAATAACTATAAAAAAAGGCTTACCTATCACTCTTAATTTAAAATGCTGTGAAAAACCTTTCTACAATAATATAGAAGTTTGTATAACATCTGACATTATTCCAGAAGAAGCAACAAATTCTTCTATTGATAAAGAAAGAATTATTGCACAACTTTCTAAGCTTGGAAATACACCTTTTGTATTTTCAAATGTCAAAGTAGATTTAGACGAAAATTTACATATTTCTTCAATTTCTGCATTAAATAACCTTAGAAGAACCGCAATATCAGCTTTACAAGATAAGGTTTTAAGTAAATTTTTAGAAAATAGAGCTTGCAAATCACTTGGTACAGTTTCTATTTGCAATTCTAATCAAATACCTATTGAAAACAGAAAAATAAGTGTTTTATTAGAAGAACTAAACGAAAACTTTGACTACTCTAAGCTTTCAAATATTGATAACATCTATATTCCATTAAAATATTTTGTTAACTCAAAATTTGAAAATGCAATTACAACTCTTGCACAAAAATTTAACTTGTACATATACATGCCAACAATAATTAAACCTAATTACAAAAATTTACTTTTAAATAATTTAGATGATATTACTTCTAAATTTAATGTAAAAGGATTTGTAATTAGCAATATTTCAGGATTTGTACTATTAAAAAAATATTTAGAAAAATATGACTTTGTTGCAAATTACACTATGAATGTATTTAACTCACAAACAATAAATGAGCTTGCAAACCTTGGAATTAGTACTGTTACGCCATCTGTCGAACTTGATAAAAACACTCTACTTTCTCTTTGCAATTCTTCTTTATGTAGTACAGAATTAATTGCTTATGGACGCTCAATACTAATGAATTCATCTTACTGTTTACTTGGAAGAAGTAATAAATGTTATCCAGAATGTCAGGCAAAATGCTCAAACAAAAATAAATTCTATATAAAAGATAGACTTGGCCTTTATTTTAGAGTTGTTCCTGATAACATTCAAACAGTAACATCAATTTATAATAGCAAAGTAACATCTTTTGATACTACAGAATTTAATGTTTCATCTATTAGAATTAATATTTTAGATGAAAATATTGACGAAATAAATCACATTATAGAAGTTGTAAAAACAGGTAAAAAATTAGAAGGAAAAAATTACACAAACGGAAATTTAAATAGAACAATATAAAAGAAAGAACGCATAACCTTAAAATTTGGTTTATGCGTTCTTTAATTTTAATAATCATGTTGTGCCGATAACTTTATTATTAGGTCCATGTTATCATCTTTTGCAGCTTTATTTCTTCTAAGTTTTCCACATTTTTTGCACTTAAAAATTATTACATATCCTTTTTTGCTATCTATTTCAACTCCAACAGGCTCTAGCATTCCTTTGCAATCTTCGCTTCTATCTCCTGGATTTATATCAACATGCTTTGAATGCAAACAATATGGGCAATGGTTTCTGCATGAATAACCAAGTTTTGGAACTTTTTTGCCACAATTCTCGCATATAAATTCTTCATCTATTTCTGTAAAATTTCCAGCCATTTTTTATACGCCCAATTATATAGAAAATCTATTTAATTAAGTCCTTTCTTTAAAATATTATTTTCTTTTTTAGCATAAATTTTTCTAGTTTGGATATACTTATTAATAAATCTATTTAGGAATGGAAGTGTATTATATGACCAATAATCGTATTTCTGAAATATTGCATAGCAAGCAACTTAACGAAATTTATTATAATGATCAGCCTGTTTGGGTTCAAGAAGTTCACGGTGATAAAGCTTCTATTGGCTTTTTAAATTCTGATACTTCCCAAGATGTTTATATAAAAGATTTATATGAAAATCAGTAGCCTATTACTTAGGCTACTTTTTCTTCTAAGTATTTATCAACTTTTTCTAAAATAAATTGTTTTGTTTTTTCTTCAAGCTCTTTTTCACTAATATTGTTATTCTCTTCTTTTGAAAGAATATAGCTTGCTACTCTTCTTACTGTACTTGGAATTCTACTTTCTATTAAAAGTTCACTCTTTCTAAACTTTTTCTTGTGAAAAATTCTTGAAAACAAACCTAATTTTTTATATTCTTTTCTTTCAAACTCTTCACTACAAATATCAGAGATTCTTTCCCCTCTTTTGCAGAATTTTCTTCCAGATGCCAAAGCTTTAAATTCTTTTGCATCTTCCTTAGAAATTATTATTAATATATCATTTTCATTTATCTCTTCCGTTTTCTTCATTTTTCTTTCCACCTTTAGTTTAAATCTAATATTAGTTTACTAAAAAAAATTGAAATTATCAATACTTTTTAATTAGTTTAGCATGTTTTTCTTGTTTAACCAAACTGTAACAATTATTGTTGTTATTATTGCTAATATTATCATTATTAAAAAGCCATACGTTTCATGTTCAAATGGCAAATTTACATTCATCCCCCAAAAGCTTGATATCATAGTTGGCACTGCTAAAATAATTGTTATTGATGTTAATGTTTTCATTACCCCATTTAGATTATTTGAAATAATTGATGCATACGCTTCCATAGTTCCATTTAAAATGTTACTATATATTTGAGCCATTTCAATTGCTTGCTTATTTTCTGTAATTGCATCTTCTAGTATGTCCTCATCTTCATCATATAGTTTAATTATTTTTCCTCTTAAAGTTTTTTCCATTACTAACTCATTTGATTTTAAAGAAGTTGCAAAATACACTAAACTCTTCTCTAAGCTTAGCATTTTTAGAAGTTCTTTATTACGCATTGAGCTTTTTAAAATGCTTTCAGCGATTTCTGTTTCTTTATTTATTTGCTTTAAATAGTTCAAATAATATGAAGCATTTAAATATAAAATTTGGAATATGAATCTTGTCTTTTTATATGTTTGAAAATTTTTTATTTTTCCTTTTTCAAAATCTGCAATTATTTTATTTTCTCTTAAAGAAACTGTTATAAAAAAGTCATCTCTAACAACAATCATTCCAATCGGCATAGTCGAATACATGTCGCTTCCTTCTTCTTTTTCAATTATTGGAACATCTACCACAAAAAGAATTGTGTTATCATCCTCTTCTTGGTCAATTCTGGCCTTTTCCTCAATATCTAATGCATCTTTTATGAATTGGTCCTTTATTTTTGCATGCTTGCAAACCTCTCTTATTTCCTCTTCAGTTGGACTTACTAAATTTATCCACGTTCCTTTTTTATATTCCTTAACTTCTTTTAGCTCATTTGTTTTTATATCTGTATTGTACATTTTAACCATTGCAATCACCCATTTCTATTATTTTACCTTATTTTATTACTTTTATTACTCTTAATCAATAAAAAAATTAGCAATTTTTCGATTATTTTTGTTAATTTTTTAAATTTTTTTATGCTTCCTACACGCTTCGACAGACTTTGCGCTTTTTATAGTGTATAATGGACTTTCCTTTTTCTTAAAGGAGGAAGGAGGTGCTTTTGCGATGAAGAAATTCGCAGAGTTAATAGCTCTTGTTATAATTTATTTCATTATAAAAGATTTAACACAAAACTAAGAGCAAAAATCCCAGGAGAACGAGTCCTGGGATTTTCTTTGTGCTTTAATGAAAAAATTCGCTTTGTTTTCACTATATATATTATAGTGCTATTTACAGTATATGTCAATTAGTTTTTGTTTATTCATTTTATAATCGTATAAGATTTTTCGACATTATATCGTTATATTTTCTATTTAGTTGTTAGCTCTCATTATTGTTTATTTGATAATAAATAATAACAAAGAGTAATAAGTAAAACCTAGGAACTGCAATTCCTAGTTTTTTTTTGTGTTTTCTGTAAAAAAACTAATTCAATTAATTAATATTATAGTGCTATTCACAGTATATGTCAATTAGTTTTTGTTTATTCATTTTATAATCGTGTGTGGTTTTTCGACAATATACTCTATAAATCACAAGAGCAAAAATCCCAGGAGAACGATTCCTGGGATTTTTTTTTGCTTTAATGAAAAAATTCGCTTTGTTTTCACTATATTTATTATAGTGTTATTTATAGTATATGTCAATTAGTTTTTGTTTATTCATTTTAAGTTTCATTCCTTTCCTGAGTTAATAAAGAATAATACGAAATCCTACATTAGAAGCACTGTAATCAGGAGCTTTAAATCTATAGCGTACACTATATGTGTACCCCAAATCTCCACAATCAGCTCCTCTATAAACACAAGGATATTCATTATCTAATGTATATTCTAGAGTCCATTCTCTTACATTACCTGCTATATCAAAAATATTCATTAACTTATTTTGATCAGATGCACCTGTTGTTAATAAAATAGCATTTTCAAAAGTATCTTGTGTTGATTTTATTGAATTTTCTACTATTCCATCCAATTCATCTGTATAGTTGTACCACTTTGCTGTATTATTTAGTTTTGCATATTTTCCCCTATTTAACTTATAAGTAGAATTATAGTAATTTCCTATTTTTGTACTGTCTGAAGTTAATTCTTTTATTATCTCTTCTGTTTCATTTTGTTTAGTTTCAATATATTTTAACATCAAATCCCATTGAATTCCCAACATTAGACTTCCGCTATATTTCTTCTCCCCATTCTCATATTCAATCATTTCTGCTATTTTCTTTGATTGACTTCTTGTGACAAATGTATATGGATATAAATTTTCTTTTGATTGAGGCTTTACATTTATCTCCGCTCCTTCAATTCTATTTATTTCTGTTCCAGCTTCATATCTTCCTATCCAAAAGCCTCCATTTTCATATATACTTTTTAATATTTTATATTTTCGTTCATTATATTCCTCTATATTTTTGAACCAACCATCTGAATTTAATTCACAATATTCATCTTTCCAACTTGTTGTATATAAGTCAGCATAATTGTGTAAATCGTTTTCTATTTTTGTATAAATATCTGCATTAAATTCTATTATCTCTAACCCTGCTGTTGGATATACTTCTGCTGTCATTGGTACTTCTACCCAAACATATTGATTACCACTTGCATCTTCTATTACTAGTCCATTTGCTAGGTTTGTTCCTTCTACTTTTCTAAATTCACTGCTTGGCATATATGGCTTTGTTATATTATTCTGTGGTAAGCTTGTATTATTTACTATTTCTGATACCCAATCTGAAGTGCTATCTATTGAAGTTGTTTCATTTTTTTCAGCTTCAGCAGTTTTTCTTTTTGCTTCTTGAGCTTGAGTAATTAATCCATTTTGTCCCAATACTAAACTTATTGATACACCTGCTAATATTAAGAGAACTACTATTGTTACTACTAAAGCTACTAAGGTTATTCCTTTATTTTTTAATTTATTGGTATTGTTGTACACATTTCCAAGGCTTTCAACTTTTATTCTTTTCATTTTTCCTCCTGTGCTTTTTGCCCATTTTTCATTCTATATTTTTAATATATTGAGATGCGAAATCCAAAACTAACATAATTATAATTAACTGGATTAGCATAATGATAATTTGCAGGATTGTTTTTTCCAGTTGTGTAGTAACTTCCGCCTCTGTCAGCACAAGTTCCTCCATCAATATGAGAATATTCTAAAGTCCACTCCCATATATTTCCCGCTACATCGTATATATTCATTAAACAATTTCTATCTGCTGCGCCTGTCGTTAATAATACTCCTTTATCTTTTGCATCTTGCTTCATTTTTACTTTATTTTTCACTATTCCGTCTAGTTCATCTCCATAATCATACCATGTTGATGTAAAATTATATTTTGTATATTTTCCTCTATTAATTGTATATTCTGCATTTATATAATTACCTATTGTTGTACTATCTTGATTTAATTTTGTTATTATATTAGCATCTATTGTGTACATTTTTACCTCAATAAATTTTAACATTAAATCCCACTGTACTCCAAACATTAAACTTCCTGAATATTCATCATATTTTACTTTTTCAGCTAATTTTTTTGCTTGAGTCCTTGTTACATAATTATATGGAAATAAATTTGCCTTTGACTGTGGTATTTCAGTAGCTTCACCAGATTTAGTTCTATTTTTTTCAATACCAGCTTCATATCTCCCTACCCAAAAGCCTCCATTTTGATATACACTTTTTAGCATTTTGTATTTTTGCATATTATATTCTTCTTCATTTTTAAACCAGCCGTCAGTATCATCTTTGCAATATTCATCTGAAAATTTTGTTTTATTATATTCTTTCACATACTTATGCAAATCATCCTCTATTTTTGTATAAATATCTGCATTAAATTCTGTTATCTCTAGCCCTGTTGTTGGATATACTTCTTCTGTCATTGGTACTTCTATCCATACATATTGGTTACCTTCTCTATCTTGGATTACTAATCCATTACTTAGATTTGTCCCTTCCAATTGTGAAAATTCACTACTTGGTATATATGGTTTTGTTTCTGTTGTTTGTGGCAAATTAGCAACATTTTGAATTATCCAATTTGCAGTTGCATCCATACTTTCTTCATCATCTTTTTCAGCTTGCAATGTTTTATTTTTTGCTTCTTTTGCATTATTTATTAAACCATTTTCACCAAGTACTAGATTTATTGATACCCCTGCTAATATTAGAAGAACTACTATTGTTACAACTAATGCAACTAGAGTTATACCTTTGTTATAACTTATCTTCAATTTGTTCCACCTTTCTAGTATTTTTGTTATACTGTGTAATTTTCAATTATTAATTTATCATTATTGGCTCCCCATCTGTTTTTAAACGTTTGTTCAGTTATCGAATCTTTTGGGACATATACTTTTACACTTCCATCAGTACCATTTTTCAAATGTATATCCCCAATTTGAGATATATCATTTGATGAAAAATAAATTTCTTCAGTACTCAAATTAGTTTCTGTAAATAATCCTCTTAATGTTTGTATTTTATTATTATATTTAAACAAGTTCTTTGGTACCAGTCCAGTCATGGCATATGCCTGTCTAAAAACTCCATCAAAATTCACAACTTCTGGATTGCTTATAAAAAGTTTTTCTGGTATCTCACCACTTACATTGGAACTTGCAAATATAAATCTGAAATTTGTTACTTTTGTACAATTTGCAAATAATTTTTCTGGTATTGTTCCAGTTAAACCTGTCGTAAAATTAAATACATTAGCCATTGTTAGTACATTTGGTGCATATTTAAATAAATCTTTTGGAATTTCACCTGTAAGTCCTGTACAATAATAAAATAACAATCTAAAACTTTCTACATATTTAAAACTATTTTTAGCCGGTAATGGAATAGTTCCTTTTAAATTTTTACACTCTGAAAAATCATAATGTTTTGCTCCTATTACACCCCACTGCACTAATTTTGTTATTTTTAACTTACAATCTGCTGAATCTAGTGCATTTTCAAAACTAATAGATTCACATTTTCCATTTATTTTTACAGTATATGTTCCAGCATTTGCATAAGTGTGCTTTCTATTTTCATCATCAAAGCTTTTTACTGTTAGCACAGTTCCATCGCCATAATCAACTGTAAAATCATAATTAAAATAAGTTTCTATCTCTCCTCTTTCATCATCTACATCCTGCATTTCATATATAGGCAAAACAATTGTATCTCCTGCTTCTACTGTCCACTCTGTTATAAATGATTTTAAGTCCTGATTCTCCGGCAAATCATCATCTTTTATATATTCTTCTTCTTGTGAATCAATATATTCATTTACTTCATCTAAGTGCTTTAGTTCATCTTTTTCAGCTAGCTGAGTTTTCTCTTTTGCTTCTTTAGCATTACTTATTAATCCATTTTGTCCCAATACTAAACTTATTGATACTCCTGCTAATATTAAGAGAACTACTATTGTTACAACTAATGCAACTAGGGTTATACCTTTGTTTTTCATTTTTATTTCTCCTTTATTTTCATTTTTTACATAAAAATTATTTTATATATTCATCTTACTGCCAAATAAGGATTGGATAGCCTTTATTAACATTTTTTTCATCTTTCTTCCAAATTCCATTTTCTGCTTCATTTAATTTTGTTAGTAACTCTTGTTTTTGACTTGGTTGAATTTTAATTATATTGGTATCACTTTGTTCAGATCCAATACCATAATAATTATTTTGATCTAAATGGTAACAGTTTGCTATTGTAGTATTTGATGCATTTATTCTTCCATATATATTTCCTATATTTTTATTATCACTTGTTGTTTCATCTATAATTTCACTTATACTATAAGAATTTTTTAAAGATACTTTCCCATTAGTATCATATCCAACAATTCCTCCTACATATAATCTATTAGTATTACCTTTTATATTCATTTTTCCATTACTATATAAGTTATTTAATTGTAGATTATTCAAATAGGTATAAGCTAAAATTCCTCCTATACTTATAATGTTACTGTTAGAAATTTCAGCAGAAATATTGCCTCTATTATATGAATTTTCTATACTTGAATTTACTTGAACTAAATTTCTTGAAATTCCTCCAATTTCAAATCTATCTCCTTTTCCATTAGCATATAAGTTGCCATAATTAAAGCAGTTTATTACCTTGTTTCCTTCTTGATTTACAGTTATTCCTCCCATTAATCCTTGTGCAGTCAAGGTATCATCATTTATATAAACTTCTATATTAGCCAAATTATAACAATTTTCAATAGTTCCTTGATTATATGTTGCTATCCCTGAACAACTTGCATTTCCTGTTCCATTACTTATTTCTTTTATATTTCCACTAACATAACAGTTACTTATTTTGGCTCCATTCACTGGTTTTGTAGAAATTCCTGAAACTGAACAAGAAACATCCTTATTAATCAATTCAAAATTTATATTAACTAATCCTAAATTTTTTACTTCTCCATATAATTTTTGCCCAAAGAATGAAATTCTATGTCTTTCTTCTGTATTCTTATACATGTAGCAATTAGAAATTGTATGATTATTTCCATCAAATATTCCAGCAAAACTTTTAGTATCAGCTTCATCTTCATTAAATGTTCCTATTGGTAAAAATCCTTCACCAGATGTTAATAATTTTTTCAAATTTCCGTCATAACCATATTCTTTATAATCACTTCTATTAGCATCAACATATGAGTTTGTCGATTTAAAGTCTAAATCTAATCCTAATTTTACAGTTTTTCCAGCATAAGAATTTCCATTTCTTACATCATACGCGAATGCGACTAAGTCTTCTATGCTATTTATTTCATATATGTTATCATTTTCTTTCTCCAACACCCCTGGATTAGTATCAGTTACCTTTTCAACATTTATATTTGAAGTGTTATCATAAACAAATTCATCTATATTATAAAAATCTTTATTATCCTTTTCTTCTGCTAACAATGTTTTTCTTTTTGCTTCTTGAGCTTGTGTTATCAAACCATTTTCTCCTAACACTAGATTTATTGATACACCTGCTAAAATTAAAAGTACCACTATAGTTACAACTAATGCTACTAATGTGATACCTTTACTATTCTTTATATTCATACCTATTTCCTCCTTCGTTCTTTTTATTTATTATTTCTAAAATTTCCATTTTTATACATTTATAGTATTGTACATAATTTTTCATGTATCTATTATATTTATAATATTTCTATTATTCCAGTGACTATTATTCATGCTTCCAATAATTTCAGTAAAAAATAACCTCTATAGCAAAATTGCTATAGAGATTTTATTATTTAACATTCTCGTTTTTTTGTACAGTTACATATTAATAATACTATTGATATTATAAAAAGTATTCCAAGAACGATTGCAAGTACTATTACTGCAGATATTGCTTCTAATATCGTGCTTGCTATATTAGCTCCTACTAATGCTCCTACTACTCCTATAAACAGTATTGAAAATAATATAGTTATAAGTCCTAGGCATTTTATTTTTCCTGTACACGAATGTTTTTCTTTGCAACAATATATTTCTTGTGGTTCCATATAGGTCACCTCCATTAAATAACATAAATTATTGTGTGTTATAGTATATAATATTATTTTCTATCATATATTGTCACTATTTTTTATATTTTCTACTTTTATTCTACTGTCTTTCTGTTTTTTTCTAATTTCATCAGCTCTATATGAAATTATTTTATATTCGTTTCTGCCATCAAATTTAACAGTTATTGTTTTAGTATATTCATTTTCAGATTCATTGTTCTTTTCTTCAATAATCAAGCTTGCCTTTGTTTCGTTTAATGTTTCAAATGTAGTAATATAACCAATTCCACTGCCACCATCTTCTTTATGAGTAGTTGCTGGCTCCAAGCCTAGTTTTAGCAAAGTATCAACTTTAAATTCAACACCAGTATCAGACATTGATATTGAATAAATATCCTCCTTTTTATCAATAATTGTTACTATGCTTTTATAATTATTCTTACTCATGTTTACAGCATGTATTGCATCTGTTCCTAAATCGCCGATTAATGTTTCTAGTTTATTTTTAGCAATTACTTTATCAATCATATTATTTACATCACAATTTATATTTAAATAAAATTCTATATTACTTTTTTCACATTCATTTTGTAAATATTCAAACATATTGTCAATTTCAGCAACTTCGGTTTTCTTTAATTTATCGCTACCTTTTATTTGTTTTAGCTTTGTGGAATATTCTTTTGATAAATTATTAATTTGTTTCATTAAATCATTTTCTTCAGAAATTTCCATATTCATATTACTTGTTGCTTTGAACTCTAATGCTTTTATTCTCTTTTCAAATTCGTGGCTCACTTTGCTAATTTCAAACTTTTCTTTTGAAAGACTTTCTATTTTAGCATCTTTTTGCTTTATTATTTCGTCATCTTCTGCTAGATTCTTTTCAAGTTGCTTTTGTTTGTAAGCTAATGCTATTGTTTTTGAAATCATTACAATCATGATCAATGAAACAATTAAGAAAGTTACCATTATATGAATTGTTACATCTCCATAATATGTTCCAAATAAAGAATATATAAAAATTACACCAATACTGATATTTATCATAATTATATCAAGATATTCATTATTGATTTTTTCCTTCAAAAATTGAAAGCCTTTATTAATTCTTCTTATCTTGAACATAGCAATATTTATAAATGTAGCAATTGCTATAATTAATATTAAATTCAAAATATCATATTCTTTTAAATTTCCTAATAACATTCTAATACAATTTTCTATAAACGCTGCAATTACAAAATTTATATGTACAATTGCATTTGATAGCAAAACACTTGTTATCATTGCATTTTTATTTTCCATATCTAGTATTTTACACAATATATACTGTATAAAAAAGCTTACTATAAGTTCATATTCATTCGTTATATTTTTATTTATTATATAACATAGAAAGGCTCCAATAATGACACCTACTATTGACATTATAACTTTTCTATTTTTTATTCCTCTGATTCTATAAAACATATAAATTACTGACATATATATGTATACCGTTTTAAGCACAGTCATTATTATTTCTTCCATATTTCCTCCTTACTATGTGATTATATAATAAAAAAAGAGTGTAAGCAATCCTTACACCCATTTTGTTTCTATACACCACCTAAACCTAATATGTATCTTAACCATTCCCAGAATCCCATGCCTCTCACCACCGTTCTTTTTTTATTTCGTAACCGTGTGTGCTTTGTCTTTAGTTTGTCTAATCTCTGTTTACGATAATAAAAAAATACCACCTACAAGGCCTCTTGTAGGTGATAAACGGTAGCTCATTTATTTGATTATTTTTGATTTTTTATTCAATTTTATTTACTTTTATACAACTTTTTTTAATATTTTTTAATTTTATTTGCTTTCATTCAACTTTTTTAATATTTTTTGATTTTATTTACTTTCATTCAACTTTTTATGCTCTTTTTTTTACTTTGGTACAACTTCTTTTTTAATTTTATCCACATAAAAATATATAAATTCATTTGGCTTTGGCACGCCTGTTGCATAATCAATTCTTGCTGTATAATATTTTTCTAAATCCTCAGGTGCTGAAATTTTCCAAGCATGCATTATTGCGTTTGACATATTTCTACTAATTGTACTTGCTGGTGTTTTATACTTACTAGATAAATATTTTACAACTGGAACTTGATCATCATTTCCTTGGTTTACAATTATATATTCTATTGCATCATGCAAATATTGCTTTCCAACTAAATGTTTACCAATTCCAATAAGTTCTAATTCAGTATCAATTCTATCTGATATAGTTTTCATAAATTCTTCTTTATTCTTTTGTGCATATTCTCTAATTCTTTCTTCGTCATCTATTTTCTGATATCCTTTAAGTAATAAAAGTGTATTTATAACATTACTTTCAGAATATCCTTGTTGCTTTTTGTAAAATATAAAGTCAACATTATTCTGATGTAAAAAATCATAAACTGATTGAGAAATCACATTTGTAGTCACAACAATTTTTGGTGTATTTGCAATGTTCAAACTTTTCATATCTCTTAAGAAGTCAAAGCCACTGCCTTCACCATTAGTTAGTTCTAAATCTAAAATTATTCCTTCCGGCATAAATCTTTGTACAAGTTTTATACCTTCAGCGGAAGACTTAGTTATTGCTACAAATTTTATTGGTTTACCAATATTTTCTAATTTTTTAAATTCTTCGCATTTTACATCATCATCTTCTATTAATAATAATTTCATTCTATCTTCCATATAATATGTTTGCTTTCTCTCCTTTCTATTATTTTATACAATATCATTTCGCACAGTTATATTTTATCACATTTTATCATATTTTGTCATTAAATTGCACTACTTTTCTTCACTCAATCCGTCAAAATTTAGGTTATAATTGATTGATATAATTTTATGTAACGCTTTTATATGAAGTTTTCTGCAACTTTCGACATTTGGAGGTTACCATAAAAAGAACTATTAAGAAAGGGGTATAATTTATGGCTAAAGACATTACAAAGAAAATGACAAAAGAAATGGGGTTAAGAATAAAATTAATTAGAGAAGATTTAAATATGTCCAAGACAAGACTTGCTGAATGTTTAGGTATTTCTTCTCAATATCTTGGTATTATCGAACATGGAGGTAGTACACTTAGAATTGATAAATTACAAAAACTCTGTGAAATTAGCAATTATTCTGCTGATTATATTTTGTTTGGAACGGAAAACAGATTATCCTCTGCCGCTAAGAAATCTCTTTCGGATTTTTCAGATGAACAAATTAGAGCTGGAATAGAAGTATTATCTACATTTGCTTCTTTTATCAGAGCTAGCTAAAAATTATAAACAAAAGATATAACATATTGCAAAGATACATTTATATTGAACTTAATAAAAAATATAACAAAAGTATCAGGCAATCAAAATAAAAAAATAACAAAACATAAAAAAACAACCTCAAATGCTTTTTTTAACATTTGGGTTGGATTTTTTACTCTTCTATACTACTTTCACTATTTTCTGCAATTTCCATTGTTTTTTCATCCTTTTTATCCTTTAAAGTACAAATTATAACAATTATTGAGCTTGTTAGCACTAATAGATAAAAATTTACAACTCTATTTAAAATCATTGCACTACTAATTATTTCAGCTGAAAAAATATTTCTAAATATTCCTAAAAAACCACCTTCGCTAACGCCAACAGAGCCTGGTGAAGGAATTCCTGAAACAGTTGTATATAACAGTGCTTGAAGTGACATTATTCTTATAATTCCATATTCATTTAAGCCATAAGCTTTATATACAAAAAAAGGTACCATATAATATGCACTCATTTGCACTAATGTTGAAAGAATACTTTTAAATACAATTTTTTTATTCTTCTTTATATAATCACTGTCTTCTTGATATTTTGTAAGTTCATATTCTAATTTTTCTTGTAATTGATCTATATTTTTCTTTTTAAAGAATTTAAGAATCTTTACGCAAAAATTAATTAATATTTTTGAAAGCTTTTTTGAAAATATACTAATTATTAGCAATACTAAAGCACATGAATTAAGAAATACCCCAATTATCGCAAGTGCCATAAGCCCATTATTTACAACTTCAAAATTGAAGAATACACTTATAATTCCTAAACTTAAATTTACTATTTGCAAGCTCATTAATTGAACAAGTAGTGCTAAAGTTCCATTTGCAACCGATATTCCATCTTTATGCATATAGTATATTTCCATTGGTTGACCGCCTGTTGCAGCCGGTGTTATTGCACTAAAGAAAAAACCTATTAATGCATATTTCACATTTTTCAAAAATGATGTTTCTTCTCCAAGTCCTTTTAATATTCTTTTTATATTAAATGCTTCACATGCTATAAAAACAACCATTGCACACATTCCACATATTAAATACTGCTTTTTAGCTTCTCCTACTGCTGCTAATATTTCTTCTGTATTTTGGTCTTTCAATATCAAACAAAAAGTAATAATAATCAGACACAAAAATAATAATATATTAAGCATATTCTTTTTAATCTTGTTCTTTTCTTTTTTCTTTTCCATAATATTAGTATATAACTTTTTTCCTTCCCTCTATTTCCACTTTTAAAAATAAGCTTGGGGAAAGTTCAAAACTTGCTTTTCCCCACTAGCTTTTTTTAGTTTGTCATAATGGTATTTCCTACATCAATTAACCGTTCTTCAGTGATGCTGGCAGTGTCACTTTCGCCATGTGCTAGCTCAATCATAAGAGTTTTGCGCATTTTCTCGTTTATATCATAGGTTTTCATACCTACAATGCGCATCCCGCTTCCTGCTGTAGCCAGAAAAAAAGTAATCTTTTTTTCTGCCATTCTACGAATGCCTTGCTTTTTCTGAATTTCAGAAATTTCGCCAAGCATGTTTTGCTCAAAAGCATCAAGTTCTGCTTGTTCTTTCTTGTGAGCTACCTCTTTGCTTTCAAACTTGCCTACCTGAACTTTTTTCCACAAAGGAATTCCGCTCTCATAGGCCTCTTTCGTGTCGATTGTCAATATAGGTTCATCCTCTCTTTAGTTTAATTTAAAAGCTAAAATTATTTCTGCTTTTGCTAGGGTACTTTAGTTAGCCTTTATAGCCTGTATTATATTATAATATTATGTCGAATTTCAATACTTTATGTCAGATTCTTTCTTTTATATTAAATATTCAAATTTATTTTATTTGATTTTACTTTTTTAATCTTAAATATCCAAGTTCATTCCATCTATTATATGCTAAATTTAGATTAAATAATAGCTTTGGTTTTGAGCCTGCTCTATTTTTATCAACAATACATGCATAGTATCTTTCGTCTGGGTCTTTATAATTCTTAATATTATAAAATTCTGTATCTACTTCATTTAATGAATATTCATATTTTCCATAGTCTTCTCTATGAATTTGTTTGAACAAACAAAGCGTATCTAATACTTCTTTAACAGTTCTACTTACTGCTAAGTCATTTATATTTAAATTTAATGGTTCTGTTTCAGTTTCTTGAAGTTGCAATGTAGAACCTATAAACATTCCAAAATTTTGAGCTAAGTTTGATAATATTGTTGCTGTCTTTTTTATCTCTGCTGCATTTCCAATATTCTCAATATCTGCTTTTAGAGTATCATAAAATACATATTTTACTTTTTCTTTATAATAATAGTTCATTATTACTTTTTTAAGTTCATCATTTGTATGGTCAGTTATATTTATAAAGTATATTGAATTATCAATTTGTTTATTTAGCCAGCTTGTTGCTTTTATTACAGAATTAAATTCTGATGAAATTTCAGAAAGTCTTCTTGCAAATTCTGCTTGATTTTCGTCTTTTTCTTTTACAACAAAGCCATCTTCATCAACAGTACATTTTTTATTTGCATCTGGTCTAAATTTAAATTCTAATAATTCAGTTTCACTTTTTGTTATTTTTTGTCCATGCATTTTTTGAATTTCAGGATTATTTATAATCGTTGTTATTAAACATAACTTCATTTTTTCTTCTGACATTTCGTTTGAAATTAGCAATACTTTTTCTTTATGAACTAGTGAAATATATGCTGCAATATCTATTGTAAATCTACTTTTACCATAATTTGAAGGCATTGCAAAAGCCATTGTTTCGCCTTGTCTTAACCCTTTAAATACACTTGATAAAATTTTGAATGGAAGGGATAATCCATTTGTTAAAGTATTATCTCCTGCAATTAAAAAGTCTGTTAAATCCTCGTTTAATACAGCTCTTTTGAATTTTTCAGTTGATGTTACTTGGTCTATTGCATCAATAACTTCTTCTGGAGTCATATTATCATATAACTCATAATCTTTTATTTCGGCAATTCTTTCTTGAAGATGTCTTGCAGGATTTTTCTTACAAGCTTTTCTTAGAATAAACAATTTTCTAAGCTCTTCATAAGTTTTTTGCATAGTATATTTACTTTCTTGATAATCCATTTGAATTTGGTACTTATACTCAGTGAGTGCCTTTGTATTTTTTGCAAATGTAAAATCAGTTTTAGCAACCTCTGGTGCATACTTTTCTGCATCAGTAAATATTATCGTTTTATATATTTCTAAAAGTTCTTCATCTAAAAATTCACATTCATCATGCACAAAATAATATACTGATATTAATTTTAAGTCATTTAATAAAAGACCTATATATCTTTTTTCTAAGTCTGTGGAAGCAAGTTCTTGTGGAAAGCCTTGCTCCTCCTCCTTTATTTTTTCCTTTACATTTTTTTCTTTCTCTTTTGCTTCTGAATAATCAATATATTCTAAATTTCCTCTAGCTTGCAATTTTTTTAATTCAAATAAAGCTTCTTGAAATTTTCTTTCATTTAAATATTTTCTTATTAATTCTATTGAACTTCTATTTTCATCTGTTATTTTAATTCTATCTAACAAATCATAAATTGCATTTTCATTTTCTGTAGACATAATTTTTTCTCCTTTTACATTTTTAATATTATAACATATCTTTTTTTATATATTTTATATATTCTATATTACTATTTTGGCTTCTTTCAAGCATTTTGTTATAAATTTTATCTCTTAAGTTTTTTTGAGCCTCTTTTGGTGATAATCCTTCATCTGGGAAAAATGGACCATCTATATATGTTACTATTTTAATTTTGTCATTATTTTTGCCATAGCTTTGATATGTATTTGTCATACAATATGCTGGCTTGTTCCACTTAATTGGATATTTAAATGACACATCTTTAAAGTTACGAATTTTAGTATAATATGGCCATATATGAGCTTCTGGATAAATAGTAATTGCACAATTATTATTTACTCTTTCTTCTATTATTTCAAGAAATTTTTTCATTGCTTCTATATTTCCTGGAACGGGAATTGCTCCAAGCATTTCAACTAAATGTCCTAATCCTTTCATTGATATATTTTCAGGATTTACTATTAAAAAGTTTCGTTTTGGATAAATTCCAACACTTGGAATAAAAGTATCTGCAAAGGCTTGGGTATGATTTACATATATAAAATATCCTTCATTTTTGCACTTTTTTAATTTTTCTTTTCCTATATATTTTAGCTTAAATTTTATTTTTTGGTAAGGTACTTTTATAAACATACTAATAAAATTTTGAATTATATATGAAGTAATATTCCAAATTACGCCATGCTTATATTTGTAATTTTCGTCTATTTTTTTAGGAACTATTTTAGCAGTTGAAAATTCTTCATTTAGTTCATCTGTGTAGTATATTATTTGTTGCTCTTTCATTTTTTAATTTGTATTCCTTTCAAAAATGGAGCATATAATTTCACTTGTTATATGCCCCTTTTGTAAATATATTTAGTTTTTAAATGCTTCATCTAAGTTTTTAGTTGTATACTCTAAAGGTATTTTGTAGAAGTCTTCATAAACTTTTTTCCATACTTCATAGTTCTTATTTTTTAGCATTTCTGTATTTTCTTTTTCAGATTTATTTGGATCTGGATAAATTGGTTCTTTTATATGTACATAGTACTCTTGAATTGGGAACCCATCATCACCAATAATATTGCTGTCTTTCATTGTTATAAATATTGGAATTACTGGTGTATTTGTTCTTGCCGAAAAATGAAATGCTCCATTTTTTAGTGGTCTTGGTTTTCTGTAGTTCCACCACATTCCTTGCTCTGGATATATTAATATAAAGTCGCCTCTATTTAATATAGTATCAACAGCTTTCATAAAATTAACCATTGTTCTTTTATTTGATGATAGTGGTAATGTATCACAATTTCTGAAGAAGAATCCATATAGTCCAGGGAAGTTTGTATAATTTCCTTCTCTTATAACTTTATATAGTTTCTTTTCATCAGATTGTCCTGATGTTCTAAATACACTTTCAACAGCAAATGAATCAAATGGATTAAAATGATTACATGTTAAAACTGCACCAGTTTGAACCTTTTGCAAGTTTTCTATTCCTTCTACATCTTTTATAATAAGCTTATTATCTTTTAAAATGCTTTTTAAAAAAGACTTTGCCATAGTATTTGCTACTTTGCTTTTTAACTTGCTATAATATCTTTTTCTTAGATAATCTATATTTTCAGGAGTTAAAACTATTGTTGTTGGGTCTGACTCAACATCTTGGTCAAATTTTCCGTCTTTTTCGAACTCCTCAATTTTTTCTAATATTGCTAGTCTTTCTTGTGATTTAGATGGAATATCCTCATACCCGTTTTTTTTTTATTTCTGTCGTCACCAACACAGTCAGATTCTTTTTTTGCAGTTGCAATTAAATTGCTTGTTGTTGCATCGTCATTAAATCTGTCTTCATCTGTATATGATGCTTTTATTTGATTTATTTCATCTAAAAATTCTGTTTGTTTTGCATATTTCCAGAAATACTCATCATATAGAATATTATCATGATGCCAAGGTTTTGCACCTAAATTAAAGTGTAGAATTTTTAGGTCCTCATCTGGTAATTTTAGTGGTTCCATAGGCATTGCATCCCAACCACTATCTATTATTTTTACTCTACCTTTGCAAATTCTATTTAGATAATCTTGGTCTTGCGCAACAGTGAATTTTACTGTACCTAGTAAATATAAGAATTTATCTTGGAAATTTGTTTTTCTAAGTTCTTCAAAGTTCATAAGTAAAATTC
The DNA here is from genome assembly GCA_934167095.1 of uncultured Clostridia bacterium. Lineage (GTDB taxonomy): Bacteria > Bacillota > Clostridia > TANB77 > CAG-508 > CAG-245. The sequence continues at coordinate 28,927 of CAKPKE010000002.1, read as the reverse complement.
CAGCATTAAAATAGTTATTATAGTCTTCTACGCCAACTACTTTTTCTACATACTCTTGGAAAATTGGTACTGTTTGAACTGCTCCATCTGGAACTCCTCCAATTAAGTCTGTATCTAAATCAATGTTATATAAATCAGCTATATCAGTTACTACAACTGTATCGCTATCTATATAAACAGCTTTTTCAATTTCTTTGTATACTTCTGGCAAGAATAGTCTGAAGTATGTTGTATTTGAATAATAATCTCTTGTGTGAAGTTTGTCTTTTACACTTTCAATTTGACTTGTAAAGTTTACAAATTCTATTTTTACATTTTCTGTTTCTAAAGCTTTTATTTTTTGTATATGCTCATCTGTTATATTTGTGTATAAAATTTTTATTAAATATTCGTTTTCTTTTGAACTGTTATCAATTAATGATGCTATTGACACTGCTAAAAATGGTATATATGCATCGTCTACTGTATAAAAAATTGGTATTTGATTGTTATGTGTTTTCATTTTCTTCCTCTCATTATATATTTTATATAGATTCTACTAATTCAAATTTGATTTCTTCTTTTTTATTTTCAAATTCTGCCTTTTGCTTTAAATATTCCTCTAAATCATTATCAAATTTATAGCATTTATAATACTTATGAATTTCATCTATATGCCATTGTTTATAGTTTGTTACATGTGGATATGGGTTAAAGCATAATCTTTTGCAAAAATGACATATTAATGTATCATCTTTATTAAACGACCTTTGCTCATTAAATCTTCTTGGTATTAACTTTTTCTTTGTTGTTGACCAAAAGATTGCATCTTGGTCTGCAAATGGTAATTTTCTTGTTTTTATTAATTGCCTTGCTTTTTCCAAAAGTCTTGTTTCTTTTATTTTTTTCATATTTAAAAGTAACATTCCTGCATTTATATAGTCATATCTTATAAATTTTGAACCATATTTTTCTTTTACTGCAACATACTCATAATCTGTAACATCTATATTGTATAATTCTGATATATCGCCAGCAACCATCATATCTATGTCTAAATATAATAATTTTTCTGGCATATCTGGAATTTTATCAGCAAGAAGCCTTAGTAATGTATATGGAGTACAATAGGCATTTTCATTTTTGCCATGACCAAATTCTTCTTCATAAATTTGTGTAACATCTATTTTTATTACTTTGCTATTTTTGTTTTGTTCTTTTACAATTTTATTTAAGAATTCTATTTGCTTGTCGTCTATACATTTATAGTCTTCTTTGACTCTTGTTAAGTCCATTGTAAAAATATAACAGGTGATTGCTTCTTTGGTTTTATTTGTTATTGATATTAGCTCTGATAGTGCACCATCGAACACCTTATTATTTCCTGACAATAAAATGTTTACCATATTTTCCCCTTTAATCTATTACTTAGTTTAGACAACAAACATTATACTATTATTATTATATTTTTTCAACTTTTTTTTGGAATTTGTACATCTTAGGGGAAATTGTTTTACTATTCTTTAAATTCTCTTGCTAGTTTATCAATTGCTTTTGTTTCAATTCTAGATACATAACTTCTAGATATTCCAAGCATTTGAGCTATTTGATTTTGTGTTTTTGGTTTTTCTCCGTTTTAACCCAAACCTTAACTCTATAATTAATCGTTCTCTATCTTTTAAGACCTCCTTTATTTTTTCATATAGCCTTTTTATTTTTAATTTTAAATCAACTTGCTCTTCTACATTTCTTCCTTCACTTTCTAGTACCTCTTGCAAAGTAACTGTGTTATCATCTTTATCTTTTCCTATTGTATCTTCTAAATATACTTCTGAATTTTGCTTTTTCTTTGACCTTAAGTACATAAGAATTTCATTTGCTATTCTCACATAGTGGAACGTTATCACGCACAGAATTTTCACGAACACCGATTAAGTTTATTTCTAAATTCTCGCCATCACATTGTATATTTGAAATTATAACTCTTAATAAGTTTCTTTTTGTAATTAAGTCCAACGTATCAAATGTAGAAAAGTATGTATCTATGATATTCAATACAATTTCTGCTTGGTCTTGTAGATTTACGTTGTCGGTAGATATACTTTTTAGTTCCGCAATACGTCTTTCTATTTCTGTGTTGTCTGCTTTCAGTCTTTTAATTTCCTTTGTTATGTCCTCTATGAGCGACACATCTATAAATTTTATTCTATCAAGCAAATTGCTTATTGCTTGTTCGTTCTTTTTCAATATACTTTCAAGAGTTTTTAACTCAACATTATCTTTACTTGCACCATCAAACTTATTTTTTGCAAGTGCAGAAAGTTTTTTTCTAAATGTAGAATTTGGGGCAATTAGTTCTTTTACTGCGTCTAAAACTAATCTGTCCGCTTCGTTTCCATTTACATTTTTACATTGGCAATTCTGTTGTCTTGATTTTTCTTTTAGTTCGCACATATAGTCAAATCTTATTGCACCATCTGGGGTACGATTACTTTTTAATTTTGGTCTCATATATGAGCCACAATGCGAACAACGAATAAGTCCAGAGAGTAGAGAATTGTTTTTTGTTGGTTTTCTGTATCTCTTATCTTCATTTTGAACTAATAACTCTTGCACTTGTACCCAGTCCGCACCAGTTATAGCCCCTTTGTGTTTTCCAATACTTACAATCCACTCTGTAATATCTCTATCTTTTTTTGCTTTGTTTGGTTGTTGTTCTGTCTTGTTATAAGCCATAACACCATAAGAGCCATCAAAATTTTCAATTTCGCTATATATTTCAACACCTTTGCTTAATAAATAGTTATACATATCACTATCAGCAATACAATACACGGGGTTTGTTAGTATGTTTTTTAGCCCCCATCTTGAAAAGTTTATTCCGTTTCTTGTTTTAATATTGTTCTGTATCATATATGTTTCAAGTTTGGTTTGAGATTTTAATTCTAAAAACTTTCTGTATATCAATTGAACGATTTTGATTTCTTCGTTAATTGGTGTTAATTTATACAATTTTTTCTTTTTACCATCAATGTTAATACTTTCTACTGCTTCCGATTTATAGCCAGTAGGGGTTGTCCCACCAAGCCATCTACCAGTTTTAGCAAGTTCAAGCATATTGTCCCTTATTCTTTCTGCGATAGTATCACGTTCCAATTGAGCAAACACAGAGGTCATCATTATCATTGCTCTACCACTTGGGGTTATATTTTCTAAATTTTCACTTGCAGAATAGAAATTGACGTCGTATTTTTCCAGTTGGTCTTTGATTTCACAAAAATCTTTTACGTTTCTGCTTATTCTGTCTAACTTATAAAAGAAAATGCACTTGATTTCTTTGTTTTTTACTGCTTCCATCATTTCTTGAAACGCAGGTCTCTTTGTATAATACCCAGAGTAGCCCTCGTCCTCATATATTACAACGTCTTTTTCAAAGTCCACATTTCCAAAGATAGCACTTACTTTGCTTTTACACAATTCTACTTGGTTTCCTATTGACTCGCCTTTACCAGTATATTTTGATTTACGAGAGTATATTGCTATTTTCCTATTATCTTCTTTATTACTTGCCATATTTAACACCTTTCCTTTATGTGTAATATGTATATATTATATCACATAAGAAAGTATCTGTAAACTTATTACAAAAAATATTTTATAGAAATATCAATAAGGAGTGGTACTTTGTTATAACAGATATATACTATTTTTAGATTCTCTCTCTTTAATATATACTATATAGTATATTTAATAATATATATAATAAATATATAAAAAAATATATATTCCTTAATGTAATGTACTAAATATAATAAAATAATATAATACCAAGTATAATATAATACAAGTATAACCTAATGAAAGTATATTACTTTCTTCATAAGGTTATATTATATATTTTATCTTTCATAAGGTTAATATTATATATTACTACATAAGACTTAATTTACTACTAATTCTATATATTATATATAATATTATAGATTTATTTATCTACCTCGTGTCAAGTCACGAAGCAAAAAATTCTTTCAAAATATTTTTTATAGCCTCTTTAAGTAAAATTCCGCTTCTGATTATATAATAGCCTCGTTTTATTTCGATTTTAAGCCTTATTATTTTTTTAGACAATTAATTTATCAAATAAAATATTTTAAGCAACGTATGGTAGCGGAATTTGCTTCATAGAGGTTTTTATATACATAAAAAAATGTCTATACAACAAAATGTATAGGCACTCTTATTTTTTTATATTTCTTTAAAAAATTCTGCCATAGGTACGTCAAGCATTTTTGAGATAACATACAAGAACTCTAAACTACAAGTTTGAAAACTATCATTTTCAATGTTTGCTATTGTACCTTCATTATAGCCCACCAAGTCTGCAAGTTGTACTTGCGTTAGTCCTTTTTCTTTTCTAATTCTTTTGATATTTTTACCAACAATTACATATATGAATTTGTTGTCGTCTTTATTAACTTTCATACCATCACCCATATAATTATCCAATAAACATTTATATAATGTACTGCATTAAATAAATGTACTTTTTAAGAAATTTGTGTTATAATAAATTTGAAAAAAATTTCTCTTGTTTGGGGGTGAGCAAAATAAAACGTACAAAAATATTATTTATAGCACTTGCAATAGTAGGGGGTAGCAATTATAATAACTTTATCTTTTATTCTTCCGTCTAACCCTTATGAAATTATGCCATCAGTTACAATGATGCTTGGCGATATTCCTCTATGGTTAATGTATTCAATAGGATTCGCTTTTCTGTACCTATTAATATTATTTGCAATATACGATAAACTTATACCATCAGGCGAGGAAAAAGATATATAAATTGTGAAAGGAGTTGAAATTTTATGGCACTAATTAAATGTAAAAATTGTGGGAAAGATATTTCTTCAAACGCAGAAAAATGCGTTCATTGTGGGGCAACTAATGAAATGCAAGAAAGTATTATAAACGGTGTAAATGGAACAGAAAAAAACATAAACTTTTTCTTAAAGTTATCAAAGATATGTAAGATTATATGCTTTGCTTTTGCTGGAATACTTATGCTAATTGGTTTATTTGGTCTTTTATGTGGTGCATTTGTTGTTTTCTTAATTTGCCTTATCCCAAGTGCATTTATGGTCATTGTAGCACTTTTAAGTACACCATTTTTAGAGTGGAAAGCATATATGCTAAAACAATTATATGAAATAAATATGAAAGGTGGAAAATAATTAATATGTTAATGAATTTTTATATAAGTTATATTTTCACAGGAATAGTATTCCTTATAGCAAGTATAATTTTACTTAAAAAAGGAATAAAATTAAAAAGCAAAAATACTTGTGAAGAATGTGGAAATATATTAAACGGAGAAAAAGTTTGCTCAAAATGTGGAAACCCTATCAAAGATAACGAGAAATTAAAAAATATTTTTCTAATCTCTGGTGGTGCTTGTGGAATTATATGTTTATATAATTTTATAAGATTTTTTGCAATAATTTTTAACATAGTTTTTAAAATAGGTATATAAGCACTTGCTTATATACTTTTTATTTTGCTCGTTTTGTTTTGGGGTAAATAGCACTTTTTTGTTCTATTTTGCCTCTTTTTCATAACCCAACCCCCACCATACTATATTTTGACCTCTTAAAATCGTTTTTAAGACGTTTTTCGGTGTCAGATATATAATTTATCGTCTTTAATATCTACGAAGCGGATTTCGGTGTTTAAATGCGTTTTAAAGGTATTTTTTCAAATATTTGTTCGTATTCTTTATCTATACTATATACATACTATTGATAGCTTTTTGTAGTTTCCGCTTCTTCTTGCCTCTTTATATATGAGGAGGTATATGTATGAGTACAAAATATTATACGTTAAAACAAATAAGCGAACTACTATTAACACCAGTTCCATATTTAAGGTGCTTGATAAAATCTCACAAATTGAAAGCACATTTCATAGGCAAACAATATATAGTTGCAGAAGAAGAATTACAGAGATTTCTTTCTACTTTGGGGGTAAAAAATGAACGATAAGCAATTATTAGAACTATTAGGAATAACAGATACAAGACTATCAATTGAACTTGACGAAGACATACGCATTGCTATTGAGCATAAAATTGACGACTACTTAAAGAAGATAGACGAAGAACAAAAAAGAAAGGCACAAATAGAATATTTAAAGCAAGAACACGAGCAATACAAAAAGAAAAAAGAATTCCTTAATATGTTTAATGATAGTTATGTATATAAACAAATCAAACATAATCTTATCAAAGATGGTGCAGTCTTTGGGTGTCCTACTTGCCGACCATTAGACCTTTCAGGACAATATGGAAGACCATTGCAGACGTACAAGTCTTATCACAAGCACAATTAAAAAAATTTAAAAATTTTCGTTTTAGGGGCAGACAAGAGGTTATTGAGGGTGCTATAATATTCTTATCAAAGGAAAGGTGGGAAAAATTATGGAATTAAAAAACAAAGAATTAGTTGAAGAACTTGATAATTTACTATCAGAATTATCAGAGGAACAAATTGAAAGCAATGAAGAATTGAAAGAATATTTTGATTTTAGCAATGACGTTGAAGTTGGAGACATACCATTTGAAGAATACAAGAAATACGACGACGTAGAAAAACTTACAAATTTAATAAACATTGCAAAAGGACTTTAATTCAAGTCCTTTTTATTATATAATATAATTGTTTTATAAGTTTATTATAATTTTCAATGAACACGAATAAAATTTAAAAAAGGCGTGTGAGATTATGAAAATTAAAATAAATTATCCATCAGAGCAATCTGGTATTGAAAAATTAAACGAGGGCATTGCAGAAATTAAAGCAACCCTATACATAGAAACAATTGCTAATTTAAACGTTAGCGAAGAAACAAAAAGAGAAATCTTAAAAAGTTTAATTGTGGAATTAAGTAAATGATTTTCATAACTCGCAACCTTTCTTGACTTATAAAGCAAACAGAGACTTACGTTTAAACAGAACGTAGGTCTCTTATTTTTTTGTATTTCAAGTAGTTTTCATAAGATATAGTATTCTCGTAATGTTCCCAACGTCTTATCGTGCTTCTATCAACACCCATCATATTAGCAAAATTATTAACACTTAAATTATTCTTTTTTCTGTATTCTTTTAGTTGTGCGTTGCCATCTTCTACTAAAAATCTTATATATGTATCAGACTTACCGAACTTATCTCTCATATCTAATATATCAATTATTTTATTTATAATATCAATATCATAATATAGACGTTTTCCTTTTCTTGCCCCATTTTCAATACTCATTATAACATCTCTTGTTACACCCAATTGTTTTGCAAGTTCTTCTTGTGTTATATTTTTAAGTCTTCTATAAAATTTTATCTTGTTTTCTGTTGTTGTTTGCTTGTTTGTTTTTGGTAAAGTTCTGCGAGGGTTTGCAAGTTGTATTGTATAATTTGTCTGTATTTTTCTTTGTAGTGCCTTAAATGTTGCTTGGAATACGTCATATAGTTCCGTAACGTGAGGTGTGCATTATCAATACATCTTGAAACATAGGTTGAAAGCCTCACTCCTTTATCTTGTTTGAAACTGTTTATTCCTTTAATTAGTCCAATTGTTCCAATTGAAATTAAGTCATCTAAATCTACATTTGTAGTACTATATTTTTTACACACATGAGCAACTAACCTCAAATTTTTTTCTATTAAAATATTTTTTGCTTCCTCATCTCCGCTTCTCCTTTTTATTTAAATAAAAGCTTTCATCCTCTGCACTTAGCGGTTCTGGAAACAAACTATTATTAGATATGTAACCAACTACAAATATCGCACTTTGTAAAAATGTGAAAAATCCTATCCATGAAATTCCAACCATTTTACACCTCCATTTTTAACTCTACGATATATATATGTAGCCGTTTGCTTGTTCGTGCCTGACCTTATAAAAATGAATTAATTTTATTTTTTTGAATATAATTTATCAGTTGATTAAAGATTGTAATTTTCTAAAATATTAATTAGCTTATGAAAGGAATTAATTTTTATATGGCTGTATTTTTGAAAAATATTTTCATTGGTTTATTAATTGGTTTTGGAGCAATTTTGCCAGGCGTTAGCTCTGGTGTATTTTGTGTTATTTTTGGTATATATGACAAACTTTTAAATGCTTGTTCATCTATTTTTAAGAATTTTAAAAAGAATTTTTTATATTTACTACCATTTGCAATAGGCGGATTTATTGGTATTTTTCTATTTGGAAATTTGATAAAAATTGCATTTTTTAGATATGAAAATATTTGTAAATTTTTATTTATAGGATTAATTTTAGGCTCACTTCCAGCTTTATTTACAAGCATAAAAAATGATAGCTCTTCTAAGAATCATAGTTTTATAGTTTTTAATCCAAGAAAGAGTTTATTTAAAGTTATTCTTCCAATGCTTATATCATTTGCTCTTGGATTATCTATGATATTTATTGAAAACAAACTAGACTTTGCATTAGTATCAGATAAAATTGCAAATAATGTTTATTATTTAATTTTTTGTGGATTCATAATGTCTGCAGGCATTGTAATTCCTGGTGTTAGCAATACTTTAATACTTATGTGTTTAGGAATATATTCACAATACATAATAGCAATTTCTAATTTAAATATTGCTTTTATATTGCCACTTGGAATTGGAATTCTTTTAGGCTCATTATTTTTTATTAAGCTAATAGACTTTTTGCTAAAAAATTACCACACATCTACCTTTTCATCAATTATTGGATTTACTTTAGGTTCAATTTTTGTTTTGCTACCAGCTTTTGAACTTAGCCTTAGCTTTTTTATAGGACTTATCTTAATAGTATTAGGATTTACTATTTCTTATAAATTAAGTAAAATTTAAAAGAGGCTTTTGCAATAAGCTTATTTATAGTATATTTTTTACACTTAAATTAGCTTATTTATGCTTAGCCTCTTTTTTATATTATTTTTTTCTTCTTAAAATCCATCCTTTTTTTACTTCAAATGGAATAGATATTTTAACAGTTTGTCCACGTTTTCCTGGATTTATTGTTTCTAAGCTTTGATTTGTTTCAGAATCATATAATTTTACTATTTCGAATTTTTCTGGTTCTAATTCATCTGGAACTAATAATTCTAGTTCATCACCAATGCTTAATTTATTTCTAATTTCAATTAATGTAGCATCTTCTGCATTTGAACACTTTAAATCAGGATGATTATCTTCTAATATTTTTCCTCCAAATTCATAATCTGGATTATATTGTTTTCCTTCATATTCTTGGTAATCTCTATTATTTTTGTCATTGAAGAAGAATGTTGTTAAGCCTCTTGTTTTTACTTTTTCAAGTTCTTTTAGATATTTTGTATAATCATATTCTTCCGGATTATTCATACAGTCATCTATTGCTTTTCTATATGCACTTACAACTGATGCTAAATAGTATTCTGTTTTTAGTCTTCCCTCTATTTTTAAGCTATCTACGCCCATTTCAATTATTTTTGGAAGCTCTTTTATCAAGCATAAATCTTTTGATGAAAGTATATATGTTCCGTGTTCATCTGTTTCAACTGGCATTAAATTTCCTGGATTATTTTTTTCTTCTAAGTACATATTATATGCCCATCTGCAACTTTGTGAACAGTCGCCTAAATTAGCACTTCTTCCTGATAAATATTCACTTAAGAAACATCTTCCAGAATATGCCCAGCAAAGTGCACCATGGATAAACATTTCAACTTCTAGGTCTTCTGGTTTATTTTTCATAATTTCTGCAATTTGCTCTCCTGATGCTTCTCTTCCTAGAATTACTCTTTTGGCACCATTGTTATACCAAAATTTTGCAGAATGATAGCTTATTACATTTGCTTGTGTACTTACATGAACATCAATTTCTGGCGCTATCTCTTTTATTTTTTCTATTACACCACCATCAGATGCAATAATTGCATCAACTTTTGCTTCTGATAATCTTTTTACTTGTTTTTCAATTTCGTCATAAGCAGTATCCCATGCATAAATATTTAGTGCTGCATATACTTTTTTGCCTATTGAGTGAGCATATTCAATAGTTTTTATTAAGTCATCATCATCTACATCAGCTCTTGTTCTTAGTGATAAAGATGATGTTCCACAGTAAACAGCATCAGCTCCATACATAAACGCTATTTTTGCTTTTTCAAAAGAGCCTGCTGGTGCTAATAATTCTGGTTTTTTCATTTTTAATTCTCCTTTTTTCTTGTTATTGCAAGTCCATCCCCAACTTCTAGAATTTTTGTATCTAAGTTGGGATTTTGCGTTGTTTCTTTTATATATTGTCTTAAATGAGTTACAGCAGTTCTTTGCTTGTGTTTGTTATAATCACTCATTACATATCCTTTATATAGTATATTATCTGCAAAAATTACTCCATCTTCTTTTAACATTCTTAAAGCTTCGCCTAAGAAAAATGGATATTTTCCTTTTGCTGCATCAATAAATACCATATCATATTTATCATTTAAAGTAGGTAATATTTCTACTGCATCACCTTCATAAAGTTTTATTTTATCTTCTACTCCTACTTTTTTAAAATTTTCTTTTGCCTCTTTAATTCTTTCTTCGTCTCTTTCTATTGTATCAATTCTGCCATTTTCTTTTAAATATTTAGAAAAACACATTGCAGAATATCCTACAGCCGCACCAATTTCTAGTATTTTTTCTGGTTTATTTTTTTCTAACTCTTTTTCAATTACTTCTAGGGTATCATCCATTATTATTGGAATATGTCGTTCTAATGCATCTTGTTTTATTTTTAGTAATTCTTCTTCATTCATTTTTATTTTTTCCCTTTCTTTCAAGGCTTCAAACTATTTTAATCGTTTATTATTATATCATATAAACATTTACTCTTGCAAGGTTTACAGAAAATAAAAACAAGCATTTTAATTTTTAATGCCTGTTTTTACTATATAAATTATTTTCTTGCAGCTCTTTCTCTATCTTTGTTATTTAATATAATTTTTCTTAGTCTTATATTTTTTGGTGTTACTTCAACTAATTCATCTTCTCCAATGAATTCTATTGCTTTTTCTAGAGAAAGTTTTAGTGGTGGAACTAGACGAAGTGCATCATCTGATCCTGAAGCTCTTGTGTTTGTTAAGTGTTTTTCTTTACAAACATTTATTGCTATATCTTCATTTCTTGAATTTATACCAACAATCATTCCTTCATAAACATCTACACCAGGACCTATGAATAATTCTCCTCTTTCTTGTGCATTGTATAAACCATAAGTTATTGATGTTCCTTGTTCAAATGCTACTAAAACACCTCTTGTTCTTGATTGAATTTCTCCTTTATATGGTTCATATCTATCAAATATAGAGTTCATTGTTCCTTCACCTTTTGTGTCTGTTAAGAATTCTGTTCTATATCCAATTAATCCTCTTGCAGGAATTTCAAATTCGATTTTTGTATGTCCAATTTCTGCAGGTTCCATGTTCTTCATTTCAGCTTTTCTACGGCCTAGTTTTTCAATTACAGTTCCTACTGAATCATCTGGAACATTTACAACTAATTGCTCTATTGGTTCACATTTTACACCATCTATTTCTTTAAATATAACTTTTGGACGAGATACTAAAAGTTCGAATCCTTCTCTTCTCATTGTTTCAATTAATACTGATAAGTGAAGTTCTCCTCTTCCGCAAACTTCAAAGCTATCTGGAGTAGCTGTTTCTTTTACTCTTAAAGATACATTTCTTTCTAGTTCTTTAAATAATCTATCTCTAATGTGTCTTGATGTTACAAATTCGCCTTCTCTTCCAGCAAATGGACCATTGTTTACACTAAATGTCATAGAAACTGTTGGCTCATCTATATTTACAAATGGTATTTTTTCAGGATTATTTAAGTCACAAATTGTATCACCAATGCTTATATCTGGAATACCAGATATTGCAACTATATCACCAGCTTTATCTTCTTCTACTTCGGCTCTTTTTAAGCCCATGTATGTGAATAATTTTGCAATTTTTCCTTGTGTATTTTTTTCTTCTTTACAGATAGCAACAGGCATACCATTTTTTATAATTCCTCTTTCTACTCTTCCTATTGCAATTCTTCCTAAATAATCATCATAATCAATGTTTGATACAAGCATTTGCATTGGTCCATCAATTTCACAAGCTGGTGGATCTATTTTATTTATAATTGTATCAAATATACATGTTATGTTATCTGATTCATCTTCTAGATTCATTTTTGCAATACCATTTTTTGCAGAAGCATATATAACTGGGAAATCTAATTGCTCATCAGATGCATTAAGTTCAATAAATAGTTCTATTACTTTATCTAATGCTTTTTCAGGTTCTGCTCCTGGTCTATCAATTTTGTTTATTACAACTATTGGTTTTAAGTTTAGTGCTAAAGATTTTTTTAGAACTTCTCTTGTTTGAGGCATTGGTCCTTCAAAAGCATCAACTAATAGCAAAACACCATCAACAGTTTTTAAAACACGCTCTACTTCTCCTCCGAAGTCAGCATGTCCTGGAGTATCAACTATATTAATTTTTACACCATTATACATAACTGATGTATTTTTAGAAAGAATTGTTATTCCTCTTTCTTTTTCGATATCTCCTGAATCCATTACTCTATCTGCTACTTGCTCGTTTTCTCTAAAAACGTGGCTTTGTTTTAAAAGTGCGTCAACTAATGTTGTTTTTCCGTGGTCAACGTGTGCAATTATTGCTATATTTCTTATATTTTGATTATTCATTTTTTCCTCCTACTTTTATTCTTTATATTCATTTGAAGTACCTTCTAATTCTCTTATAGAAAGTTCTATCTTTTTATTTTCTTCATCAATATTTATTATTTTTGCATTGACTTTTTTATTTACTTCAAGCTCTTCTTCAGGCTTTGTAATTTTTCTTTCACATATTTGAGAAATATGTATTAAACCTTCAATTCCTTTTTCAAGTTCAGCAAATGCTCCAAATGGCATTAATTTTGTTATTTTTACTTTAACAATATCGCCTACATTATATTTGCCTTTAACTTTATCCCAAGGATTTGGTCCTTTTTTGTCATAAGAAAGTTTAAACCTTTTATTTTCTTTATCCAGCTCTTTTACAGTAACTGGTATTTCTTCATTTACTTTTAATATATTTCTTGGATTTTCATTTCTTCCCCAAGTCATTTCAGATATATGAAGAAGACCTTGAGCTCCGCCTATATCTACAAAAGCTCCATAATCACTAAGGCTTGTTACTATTCCTTTATATTTTTTTCCAACTTCTATTTCGTTCCAAAAGTCTTCTTCTTTTTTCTTTTTTTCTTCATCTGTAATAACTTTTATAGAACCTATTATTCTTTTATCTTCATTTTCAATTATTTTGAATTTTACTTCTTTTCCGACATAACTTTCAATGTTTTCTTCATCTTTATGAATGTTTGATAAAGATAGTGGTATAAATATTCTAATTAAATTTCTGTAAAGAATGATTAAGCCATTAGAATTTACACTTGAAACTTTCTCTTCAAAGATTTCATTTTTTTCTACTTTTTCATTAAAAGAATTTTTTATTTCTTTTAGCTTTAAATGTTTATTTGATAATAGAACATTTCCTTGTCCGTCATTTAATTTTAAAACTTCTACCTTTATTTTATCTCCTACTTTTAACTCTTCTTCTCCAAAGAATTCACTTTTAGGAATTATTCCATCTGCTTTATAACCTATATCAACAAAAATTTCTTTTTTTTCGTTTATTTCAACTATTGTTCCTGTAATAACAGTACCTTTTTTTATACTTTTTAATGTTTGGTTTACTATGTCCTCAAATGTTAAATTATTATTGTTTTTTTCCATACATTTAACCTCTTTCAAAATTGCCATAATACTTTAAATTTTAGTTCATATTGGCTAATAAATTATACCTTATTTTTCCTGTTTTGTCAACATAATTATGTTATTCATAATCTCTTTTGTTGCCATATCCATTCTCTCTTTATCTGGTAAATCTTTTTCAAAATTTGAAAAGTCTAATGGCTTTCCATAATTTAAAGTTACCTTTGTAAATGGTTTAAAACTTCCTTGTATTCCAACAGGCACAACTTTTGTGTTAGTTTTTATAGCCATATACGCAGCTCCGTTTTGAACTTTGGCACCTTTTGCTAAACCTTTTCTTGTTCCTTCTGGAAATAATCCTAAAGACTCTCCATCCTTTAATGATTTCACACATATTTTCATAGATTCTAAATCTCTAAGTCCTCTTCTTACAGGAATTGCATCAAAAACATGAAGTATATGATTTGCAAAACCATTTTCAAAGACTTCATATTTTGCAATAAATCTTATTGGCTTTTTTGTAAATAATACAATTCCAACAGCATCAAATATATTTAAGTGATTTGCACATAAAATAATAGGCTCATTAGTAGGTACATTTTCTTGATTTATTGTGTCTAGTCTGAATGTGATTCTATAAAAAGTTCTTAAAACTGCTCCTATAATTACTTTTTCAACAGATTTTACCCAAGTATTTTTTCTTCTTCCATATATTTTTTTATTTTTCTTTTCTAACTTTTTCTTTGCTTTTTCATCATCTACTTTTTTTATTTCCTCTTGCATTTTTATTTTGCCTCTTTTCTATTTTTTACTAGCTAATGCCTTATCTATAATTTCACTCATTTTTGCTTCTTGCTCACTAATCGTTAAATTTGTTGTATCAATTACAATCGCATCATCTGCTATTTTTAAAGCTCCCACTTCTTTTTCCATATCATTTTTATCTCTTTTTTTGATATTTTCTAAAACTTCTTCATAGCTCATTTCAATTCCTTTTGCTTTGTTTTGTCTATATCTTCTCATTGCCCTTTCCTCTAATGCTCCATCTAAGTATATTTTAACATCAGCATTAGGAAACACTACAGTTGTAATATCTCTTCCTTCCATTATTACATTTTTTCCTTCAGCAAGCTTTCTTTGGATATTTACCATTTCACTTCTTACTTCTTTTATGCTAGATACTGGAGATACAACCTTTGCAACTTCTGGAGAACGAATTTCTTTGCTTACATTTACTCCATTAAGATATACTTCTAGATTTCCATCTATTGTTTGCATATCAATTTTTATATTTTTAGCTATTTTTGCAACTTCTGCTTCGTTGCTTAAATCAACTTTCTGATTTAACATTTCTAAAGCAACACATCTGTATGTTGCTCCTGTATCAATATTTGTAAATCCATATTTTTTTGATAATAAATCAGCCATTGTTCCTTTTCCTGTTCCTGCAGGGCCATCAATTGCAACTATAAAAGACATTTAAAAAATCCTCCTCATACCTTATTATTTATCTTCTGGCATATTAATTCCTTTTGCCACTAAATCAATTCTTAATGTACTCATTGCCGTCTGCTTTTCAATTTCTTTTTTTACCTTCTTTTTGAACTCTTCCAAAACTTCAACTACATTATTTCCATAATTTATAATTGCTTCCATATAAATTGAAATTCCATCACCATAATTTTCAACTCTTGTTCTTGTAACTTCATAAATTGCTGGCATTTTTTTAGCAACTCTCTCTGCAATTTGTCTAAATACACTATCAGAAATTGTAAAATTACCCAGATAACTAAAAGTTGGTCTTATGATTGATTTTTCAGACATATATGGTCCACCTAATTTACTTTTTGATCTAAATATTTGTAGCGGATCTAAAATATATCCTGAAAAATCTTTTTTTATTTCAAATGTAGGTACTGGAATTACATGCTTTCCTTGAGTAACTCTTATATTTTTTGCCTTTTTCATTTCTTCTTCAGTTGCAACTTCATTTATATAAATGGTTTTTGTAAATTCAGGAAGCGATAGACTTTCTCTAATTTTTTCAACCATTTTGTCTGATGTTCCTAGTATCAAAATGTTATCTGGTTTATATTTTTTCAAAGCTTCCTTCATTTCTTTTTGTTCATCAGGTTCAATGAATAAAGCATGTCTTACAGTTTCTATTTTTGTTGGTGCTTTTTTTGCAGAAGTTCCTGCTAAGACTGCATTCTCATCAATTAGTAATCCATCATCTATTATATAATGTATTCCATTTGCATTTGCCACCATTTGAGCTCTATAACTTTTTCCTGTTCCTGATGGACCTACAAAAGCATAAGTTTTCATATTTTCCCTCTCTATTTCAATTTACTTTTTGTTATTTATATTATCACAATACTCCTTAATAAACAAGAAAAAATTATGCATTGTTATAATTTTTTAAGATTCTAATCCTTTAAATATATTTATCATATATTTTGTGTTAAATTTTATATAATAGAAAAGGTAACATGACTTTCCTATTACATAAAAAAACTTATTTTATAATCTTAATTTTATTCAAGACTTAAAATAAGTTTTATATTTTATGCTACATCTTTTATTTTTATATCTCTTACGTGGTCTATTTTATCCCAGCTTGTATTTCTAACAAATAAGCATTTAGCATTTATTAGAAGCCAAGAACCTAAGAATAATGGATAAAGGATAAGTCCTTTTATCATAGGTTTTACTGGTTTCTTTTCTATTACTAATATAGCTAAACCTGTAAATATTGGTAATATAAATGTTGGCAATACATATTTTAAACAATTTATTAATAAATCAGTTGTTGTCATTCCACCAGCACCATACATTATAAAATTTAATATAAGTAATAATGCTGTCATTATAAACATTGGAATACTTCCAACCATATATAATAAACCATCAAAATTTAGTAAAGTTTTCTTTTCTTTTAAAGCTTCTGCTAAACTTCCAGTATATTCATGTAAACATTGCATGTGGCCTATTGTCCATCTTGAACGTTGTGACCATGATTGCTTAAATCCAACTGGTTGCTCATCATAAACTATTGCATCTACTGCCCAACCAACCTTTTTACCTTTTATAATTGTTTTTAATGAGAACTCTATATCCTCTGTTAAAGTTTTTGTATTCCAACCTGTTGGTTTTATTACATCAAATTTAACCATAAATCCTGTACCATTTAATAGTGCAGATAAACCTAAATTATATCTTGCTAAATGGTAAAATCTATGCATTGTCCAATAAAATATTGCATATCCTGCTGATACCCAACTATCTGCCGGATTTTTGATATCTCTATATCCTTGAACAACTTCTTCACCTTGACATAATTTTTTATTCATTGCAGTAAAGAAATTTTTGTCTACAATGTTATCTGCATCAAATATACAGAATGCATCATAATCTGCATTTTCTTCTATTTTTTGCGCTAAAAACCATTGAAGGGCAGCACCTTTTGTTTGCTTTTTCTTATCTGGTTCTGTTCTTTCTAATACTATTGCACCTAATTTTTTTGCAATTTCGGCAGTTTTATCTGTGCAATTATCTGCAATTACATAAATGTCTACTAGGTCACTTGGATAAGTCTGATTTTTCAGACTTTCTACCAAGTTTCCTATAACATTTTCCTCATTATGCGCAGGCACTATTGCCATAAATTTATTATTTTTTTCTTCAACCACAGGTTTTTCTTTTATTTTTACGAATGAACACAAGCTTATTATTAACTGATACAACCAATATATAGTTAGTATCCAAACCATTGCTTGTTGTATTACATATAAATATTTCATTTTTACTCTTCCTTATTTGAAGTTTCTAAATCTTTCATGCTCAAGTTTATTCTTCCTTGAGAATCGATTTCATAAACTTTTACTTTTATTTCATCGCCTACTGAAAGTACATCTTCAACTTTTTCAACTCTTTTATTTGATATTTTAGATATATGAAGTAATCCTTCTTTTCCTCCACCAATATCGACAAATGCTCCAAAGTTCATTAATCTTGTAACTTTTCCTTCATATATTTGGCCAACTTCTGGATCTTTTGCAATTGCATCAATCATTTTTAGTGCTTTTTCGCCATTTTCACCATCATTTGAATAAATGCAAACTCTTCCGTCATCTTCTATATCAATTTTTACTCCTGTTGCATCAATAATTTTATTTATCATTTTTCCACCAGGTCCGATTACATCTTTTATTTTATCTACATCAATTTTTGTTGTAATAATTCTTGGTGCATATTTAGATAATTCTTTTCTAGGTTCTGCAATTTGTGGTAACATGATGTTATCTAGTATATAATCTCTTGCAACTTTTGTTCTTTCAAAGGCTTGTTTAATTATATCATATGTTAGTCCATCATTTTTGATGTCAACTTGTATAGCTGTTATACCATCTTTTGTTCCACCAACTTTGAAATCCATATCTCCAAAGAAATCTTCAATTCCTTGAATATCTGTAAGCATTACATATTCATCTGGATTTTCCTTTGATGTAACAAGTCCTGTTGATATACCTGCAACTGGCTTTTTAATTGGAACGCCAGCATCCATAAGTGCTAAAGTACTTCCACAAATACTTGCTTGTGATGTTGAACCATTTGAAGATAATACTTCTGATACAACTCTTATTGTGTATGGGAATTCATCTTCTGATGGAATTACTGGAACTAATGCTTTTTCAGCTAAAGCTCCATGTCCTATTTCTCTTCTTCCTGGTCCACGAGATGGTCTTGCTTCACCAACTGAATATGATGGGAAGTTATATTGATGCATGTATCTTTTTGCTACTTGCTCATCTAATCCGTCTAATTCTTGTTCTTCTGATTTTGTTCCTAGTGTTACTACTGATAATACTTGAGTTTGACCTCTAGTAAATATTGCACTTCCATGAACTCTTGGTAAGAATCCTACTTCACAAGATAAAGGTCTTAGTTCATCTATTTTTCTTCCGTCTGGACGTTTGTGCTCTTTTAATATCATTTCACGAACACATTCTTTTTCTAAGTCATGTAAGCTATTTGCTATATCAGCAGATTTATTTTCTGTTTCTTCTTCACCATATTTTTCTACGAAATATGCTTGTACATCTTCTGCTAATTTATCCATATTTGCATCTCGTACTTCTTTGTCTAAAGCTTGTACATCTTGATACATTCTAGCTTTAAAGTTTTCAGAAATTTCATCAAATACTTCTTTATTTGTAGCAAATGATTTATATTCAAATTTAGGTTTTCCAACTTCATCTTTTATTTCTTTTATGAATTTGCAAAGCTTTTTGATTTCTTCATGTCCTGCTTTTATACAGTCAAGCATTGTGTCATTTGGTATTTCATCAGCACCTGCTTCAATCATTGTAACTTTATCCATTGTTCCTGCAACAGTTAAAGTTAGTCTTGTTTTTTCTCTTTGTTCAAGTGTTGGATTTATTACTATTTGGCCGTCTACATATCCTACATTTACTGCAGCTGTTGGTCCTCCAAATGGTATATCAGAAATTGATAATGCAACTGAAGCTCCTATCATTGCACAAACTTCTGGGCTATTATCTGGTTCTACAGATAATACTGTTGCAACAACTACAACATCATTTCTAAAGTCCTTTGGAAATAAAGGTCTTATTGGTCTATCTATTGCTCTTGATGTTAAAATTGCTTTATCTGCTGGCTTTCCTTCTCTTTTTGTAAAGCTTCCTGGTATTTTTCCTACTGAATATAATTTTTCTTCATAATCTACTGATAATGGGAAAAAGTCAACTCCTTCTTTTGGTTCTTTTGATGCTGTTACATTTACCATTACAACAGTATCTCCATATCTAACTATTGTATTTCCATTACTTAGTTCAGCTACTCTCCATGGTTCAATAACAAGTTTTCTTCCTGCTAATTCTGTTTCAAATTTTTTATTCATATTTACTCCTTCTTGGCTACTAGATTTTTCTTTTTTAGATTCTTTTGTTTTTCCACTAATTTTTTCTATTATGTCTTTAATACCCATAATTTAAAACATCCTTTCTAATAGTCTATTTTTTATATAAATACTTAAATTAGATTGTAACCTCTATAAAATAGTATTTTTATTTTAGTACTACTTTATGCAAGCTACTTCTAATTTCAAGTATTTGATATCTTTTAAAAATGGGCGCTTTAACCATGTATTGTAAAACGCCCCTTGATTTTTATTATTTTCTTAATCCTAGTTTTTCAACTATATCTCTATATCTTTGAACATCTTCATCAGCTAAGTAGTTTAATAAGCTTCTTCTAGCTCCTACCATTTTTAATAATCCTCTTCTTGAGTGATTATCTTTTTGATGAGTTCTTAAATGTTCTGTTAAATTGCTAATTCTTTCTGTTAAAAGAGCTATTTGAACTTCTGGAGAACCAGTGTCTTTTTCATCTCTTCTGTAAGTTGCAATTATTTCTTGTTTTCTTTCCTTTGTCATTTTTATTTCCTCCTATTTTTTATTTGCCTTATTCTTAGATTTAGTGGAGTTTTATTCCTAAAACCAAGGATAAGGTAGTTATCGCAATAACTATAATAGCATAATTTTCTTTAGAATACAAGTGTTTTGGTAAAATTCAAGCAAAATAATTATCTTCCATCTTCATCTGATATATCCATATCTTTTGAAATCAACTCTAAAAAATTAGGTATTGTCGCCACATAGCTTGGAATATCTTTATGACTTATTGTTTTGTATTCCACAGGTACTCCATAATATCTTTCATATACTTCTCTGTTAAAAGAATAATTTAAATTTCTCATTTGGCGTATATTTTCTCTTGGAGTTAATGTATTATTAGGATATATTGGCTGTCCAATATTTATATTATATTGCTGAGCAATATTTTCATCTCCATCAATACCTTTTTTATTTCTCATTGTAATAAATGTAGGTATGACTGGCACATCATTTAATGTTGCCCATTTAAAAGCTCCATATCTTAATGGTTTTGGTTTTTTATAATTTAGCCACATACTTTGCTCTGGACAAACTATTATAAAATCTCCTCTTTCTAAGATTGCTTCTATTGCTTCTTCAAACAATTCCATAGTCTCTGGCATTTGACTTAGCGGAAGAGTATTATCGTTTTTAAAATATAACCCAATCTTTCCTGGAAAATTTGTATAATTTCCTTCTCTAATTACTTTATATATTTTTCTTGATACTCCTGCATCTTTCAAAACTTTTTCTATTGCAAATGTATCAAATGGGTTAAAATGATTAACAGTAACTATTGCCCCTGATTTAACACTTAATACATTTTCTATTCCATTTATACTATCAATTGTTAACGCTCCATTTTTTAGTATATTATTTGTAAATGAAGCTTTCCACAAATTTGCAATTCTATTTTTTCTAGCATTCATTGGATTAGTTTTTAGATAGTCTACATTTTCTGGTGTTAGTGGAATATTAGGTGGATCATCATTTATATCCAAGTAAAACAAACCTACTGTTTCTAAAAAATTTATTTTTTCTTGATTACTTAGTTTAAAAAATCCATATTTTCTTAAAAATTCAATTTGCTCATTAATGTTCATATCAAAGAATCCATAACTTTTTAATTTTTCTATTTGAATCATATTTGCCTCTTTCTATTTTCTTTATTATCAACTTTTATTTTAACATACTTTCCTTAATTTGTCATTTTTTATAATTATAAAAAGTGGGGGTCACACATGTGGCTCCCATTTAAACTTTAGTCCTGAACTTTCTTGGACTCCGCTTTATCCTTGTACATTCTTTCGTCTGCACGCTTCATTGTCGATGCAAAACTATCCCCATGTACATGGTATGCTGCACCAATTGCAACATTTGGAAATACTGGATCTTTTTCTCGTTCTTTTGCAATTGCATCATTTATTTTTTTGCAAAATGCATACATTACCTTGTAAGTATCATAGTTTGTTTCTAATCTCACACTCTTTACATAAGCTCCATTTTTTAGTACAACAACAAACTCGTCGCCACCAATTCGATAACAATATCCTATTCCTATAAACTGCCGTTTAATAGTTTCGGCAACCTTAGAAATATATATATCACCTGCTTGATGACCAAATTTATCATTGATTTCTTTAAAATTGTTGATGTCAATGACAAAAATTGCTGTATCATAATTGATGATTTTGCACATTTTGTCATAGGCGCTTCTACAAAAAACCCCACTTTGCATATCAATTTGCAAAGTAAGATCTACATAGTAGATGTAATAGAATACAAGAGCTATAGCAAGACTAATCCATTCTGTTTTGAAAGTACTATTTACTATTTGCATAGTAAACCCCATTCCTAAGAAAATTACTGTTGCCGCCAAATTTTGCCAATGTTTTCCTTGATACTCTATAGAGAAATTTATTGTTTCTTTAACTAAGATTATAATTCCAATTACATATATGATTATGTATATTGGATATGCCCATGCTCTATGATAACCCCCCTGCAAATCAACATAAAATATAATTTTAATAAAAACCGATAAAATTTCTAAAACCATATTAACAACAACTAGTATATAACTTATTAATTTTGTCTTTTCTTTAGCATTTATTACCTGTAATAATATTGCTGGCACCATTGGTAATAGTGATAGTTCAGCAACTTTTACAATCTTTAGTTGCCTTTGCAATTGAACATATCCATCAATCTCTCTTCCTAGAAATTCCAGAATCACTCCTGCAATTACTATAAAAACAACAAAGCTAAAGTACCGCTTTTTTTCCTCCCCTAAATCTTCATTCTGAGCACAGAATGTAAGAAAAACAAATGCAATAGCTACCGTAAGTATAACAATTTCCATACATTTCTTCCTTTCTTCGGTTCTTTCCTTCTAAAGTTTATTCAGCTTTTGAGCTCAAGCTCTAGCTTTTTCATTTATACTATACAATAAAAATAACATAAAGTCAATTTTTCATTTGACTTTATGTTATTTTCTTTTCATTATCTTAATATATTATCATTCTTGAGCCAATATTGGCTAAATGTTCTCCATTATAATTTGGTGGGAACCAATAACTTACAGATACAGGATATGTTGCACCATCATAAGCACAATAACCACCTCTTACAATTCTTAAAGAGCCATAATATGCTTCCATTGTCCACTCAAAAACATTTCCAGCTAAATCATAAATATTTTTAATTTTAAATATTTCTTGTGCTGCAGTTCTATATCTTATTGATGTTCCTGCCTTTTTTATAACTTCTTTACCTTCTCCCATAATTTCTAAGTCTGAATAATTTCCTTTTCCTGTACTATCTAATATTAAGAAATGATTGGTTTTATATGTGTTATTTTCTACATCTTTTAGCCATATCATTATTTGATCCCATTGGCATCCCCATATCATATTGCTTTTCACATTTTCATTACTTAAAGTTTTTTCTACATTATATAAGTCATACCAAGATTTATTTGTAAGTGCAACTTTATCTTTTTTGCTTTGAGCTTTTCCTGTTTCATCAACACTTGTTTCGTATCTTGCAATCCAAAATCCGTTATCATTTCTTACTCTTTTTATTAGTTCATTAAAATCTTCTTGATAAGTTGTTTCTCCACTATCAGTTGCAATTTTAGAAGGTTCTTTTTTTGTTGCTTCTGCACCATAAGTTACTGGCGTTATTTTTATAACCGTATTTTCTCTAACTGATGCAAAATCATAAATTACACCTTCATAATTTCCATCAGCTTTTCTGATTGCCATTGGATATACACCTTGGTCAGCTTGTTTTTGAAGTTCATTATTTATTTGAGAATCAGTAGTTTTATTACTTACATCTAATATTGGAGTTGTTACTGGTACCCAAACAAATTGATTTCCACCAAGAGAATTATTCATATCATCATTTTCGACATCAGATATAACAAGTCCATTATTTATTGTTTCTGCATCTTTTACAACACTATATCCTTGTGGAATAACAGCTTTTCTATTGTTTTCATCAGTATAAACAGACCTTTGCTTTGCAATTTCACCTTTTGCTACTTGAACAGTTATTTCGTCCTTTATAAAATCATCTTTTACTGCATTTGTTTGAACTACTTCTTCATCTTTTTTATCGTTATTTATATTATTTATTACAGCCATTGGCTCATCATTTTTATTTTTAGGTAGTGCAACAACTACAACAATTCCTATTGTCACTATAAAAATTAATGATACTATTAAAATAATTATCATTGTTTTATTATTTTTCATAAGTTTTTATCATTCCTCTCTTTCGTTTTTATTTATTTTATATTAACAAAAGCAATTTATCAAGTACTATTCTATATTATCTAAATCTTCTTTTGTAATACTTCCTTGCCTTAAAATTTTTATACTATCATTTTCAACTTTTACTATTGTAGATGCTACTCCAATACGGCTTTTTCCACCATTTATCAAATAGTCTACATCCGCTGGAAATTCATTTTTTATTTTTTCAAAGTCAACTAAACTTTCTGCCCCAGAATAATTTGCACTAGTTGTTGCAAGTGGCACTCCAGCTTTTTCAATCAACTTTAATGCAACATTATTTGCAGGCATTCTGATGCCAATCGTATCTCCTCCTGATGTTACTACATCTGGCACACTATCATTCTTTTTTAAGATTATTGTTAAAGGACCAGGAAAAAATTTTTTCATTATCTTTTCTTCCATTGGTGATATATCTTTTGCTAACAATTTTATCATATCAAAATTTGAAACAAGCACATTTATTGGTTTTTCATGAGGTCTTTTTTTTATTTTATAAATTTTTTCCACAGATTCTGCACAAAAAGCGCTGGTTCCTATTCCATAAACTGTTTCTGTTGGAAATATTGCAATTTTTCCATTCTTTAAAGCTTTTGCCGTTTCTCTTAATTCATTTTCATTTATTTTTTGTTGCCAATCAAAATATTTTTTCATTTTATTCCTTTCTTGCAAAAAAGCACTCCCATATTAATTAATATATCATAAATTAATACTTCTATTAAAAAATGAGAACTTTTAAAGTTCCCATTTCTGTTTATTATTGAATTTTTAAAACTCCACCGATAGCTTTGTTTAAGTCAGATTTTTCATCTGGTACTATAACATCTCCACCAGCTATTACAAGTAAATCACCTTTTTCAAGTATTTCTTGTTTCTTTAATTTTTCGATTCCAGCTTCAATTGTTTTATTAATTGTTTCTTTGCTCTCAACAAATATTGGTGTTACATTCCAAGCTAATGCTAATTGGTTGAATGTTTTTCTGTTATCTGTTATAGCAATTATTGGACATCCAGCTCCAAGACCTGCTAAGTTTCTTGCAGAATTTCCTGTATTTGTGTAGCAGATTATTCCATCAGCTTTTGCATTTTTAGCCATTACGCATGTTGCATAAGCTATGTTCATTTCGATTGAATCTAGGTTGAAGTTATCGTTTTCATCAAATCTCTTCCAGTAATTGATTTCTGGTTCAACTCTATTTGCTATTTTAACCATTGTTTTAACACATTCTACTGGGTAATCACCTTGTGCACATTCTCCTGAAAGCATTATTGCACTTGATCTATCAAATATAGCATTTGCAACGTCGCTTGCTTCAGCTCTTGTTGGTAATGGTTGATGTGTCATTGATTCAAGCATTTGTGTAGCTGTTATTGCTGGTTTGTTTTGTTTGTTGCAAAGTTTGATGAATCTCTTTTGCATTACAGGTGGTTCTGTGAAATCTGTTTCTGTAGCCATATCACCACGAGCGATCATTTGAGCATCAGCTAAATCAACTATTGTTTCCATGTTTGAAATACCTTCAACATTTTCAACTTTAGTAATTATTTTGATGTCTTTTCCACCATTTTCGTCTAATACTTTTCTTACGTTGTTTATATCTTCTGCATTTCTAGCAAATGATATTGCAACATAATCATATTCATGTTCACAAGCTGTTTTTAAGTCAGCTATATCTTTTTCAGCAAGACCTGGTAATCTTATAACTGTTCCAGGTAAGTTCATTGTTTTTCTGCTTCCTAGTCCATTTCCATGAACAACAGTTGTTACTATATCTTTTCCAGATATTTCTTCAACTCTTAATTCTATAGCGCCATCATCAATTAATATTTTTGTTCCTGGTTTTACATCTTTATATAATTCTTTGTATGATACTGATGTTCCTTCTTCATTTCCTGTTACATCTTCATTATATAATGTGAATTTTTGTCCATCTTTTAATTGGATTTTTGTATTTTTTCCAGTATATAACATTCCTGTTCTTATTTCTGGGCCCTTCATATCTAATAATAGAGCTATTGGAAGGTCTTTTTCTTTTCTTAGTCTGATAATATTTTCTGTTTTTTCAGATTGTTCATCCCAACTTCCATGAGAATAGTTTACTCTGCAAACATTTAATCCTGCATCAAATAATTCTTCTAATCTGTTTTCAGAAGCAGGTCCTATTGTTCCAACAATTTTTGTTTTTCTTAAAGATTTCATTGTTTAATCCCTCTTTCTTTTTATTTTTTATGTATGCTGTTTAAAGCAACATATATTATCTTATTTAAGCATTTGTTATTATAGCATTATATTATGCCATTTTCAAGCATTTTTCTAAAAATTTCGACAAAATTGCTTGACAATCAATTTTTATTTATTGTATCCTAAATATTGATATTTAAACATTTTATTATATGAAGGAGATTTTTTATATGTTAAAAGAATTTAAAGAATTTGCAATAAAAGGAAATGTTGTTGATTTAGCTGTTGGTGTTGTAATTGGTGGTGCATTTCAAAAAATAGTAACTTCTTTAGTTGAAGATATCATAATGCCTGCAATTTCAATATTTACAGGCAAAATTGATTTTTCAGATATGGTGCTTACAGTTGGCAACTCTTCAATTAAATATGGAAATTTTATAACAGCTATTGTAAACTTTTTAATAATTGCTTTTTCTATATTTTTAATTGTTAAATACATAAACAAATTAAATAAGAAAGAAGCTCAAAAATTAAAAGACTTTAGCGAAAGTTTAATTGATAAAATTGATAAAAAAGGTGTTATAAAAGCTAAAAGAATTGAAAAAGAAAAGAAAAATAAGAAAGAAACTATTCCAGAAACAAAACTTTGTCCTTATTGCTTAACAGAGGTAAAATACAAAGCAACAAGATGTCCTCATTGTACTTCTGAATTGCCTGATTTATCAAAACTTATTGAAAATAAAGAGAAAACTGAAACTCAAGAGAATTCAGAAAATAATTCAAATGAAAATAAAAATTAAAAATAAATTCCTAAATTATAGTGTATTACTAAAATTTAGGAATTTTTATTAATTAAGCACGTTTATTATTTCTTTGTGCTTTTCTTGCTTTTCTACATTCTGGGCATCTTACTGGTTCATTTGTGAAACCTTTTTCAGCGTAAAATGCTTGTTCACCCTCTGTAAAAACAAATTCTTTACCACAATCTTTACATACTATAGTTTTGTCTGCCATGATATTTACCTCCTTTTTAAAAGTTTCATTTAATAATTTTTGGACTAATTTCTACTTTTTTAAGAAGGAAATATATCTACAAAATAATTAAATTGGCTTTTTAGCCTGCATGTAATATATCACAGTAATTACTAAACTTCAAGTAAAAATTTCTATTTTTTTATAATTCATATACTAAAATTCTTCATTATTCGACAAATCTTCGCTTATATATTTTGTCTTTTTTGAAAATACTAATATTGATTCAAAAATTACTGGTAATAGCCATAATCCAAATGAGAATCCTACACCTTTTCCAAATTTTTCGGCAAGCATAAATTTACTTGCAACTGCTACAAAAAATAATATAAGCCATCCTATAACTGGAACTAATAGTAATAGTAGCCACCATGCAGACATTTGGCAAACATTTAACATCACAACATTTCTATATACCGGTACAAATGCTGCCCATGCATGTTTTCCTGCCTTTTTGTATATTACACATCTTAGTAATGTTCTATACACAAAAATTATTAAAAGTACTATTATCACATTTTTTATAATTTTAACTGAGCCAACCATACTCATTACTAAATTTACTTTTTCTTTTGTACTCATATTAGATGTTATTTCAGTTACAACTTCTTGGACTGTAGCTCCGTTTTCAATTTTCTTTCCTAATTCTTCTACGTCTACTGAGTTTAAAATAGTTTTTGTTTGCTCTGTTGAAATATTATTAAAAACTTTTACTGCTGTATCAATGTTTTCAGAACTTATACCATTTTTTTCTAATGTACTTTTGTTGTCCACTAGTATTTTGGCAATTTCTTCATTTGTATATTTTTTGCTAATTTGATTATATAAATTTGTTGCTTCTGTAAGTAAATTTTTATTTAATCCTTCTGAATTTAAAGTTGACATTAAATTTACTATTGTATCTTCAACATCTTCTTTGGAATTTACATCTATTTCATTTGTATTTTCTTTTTCTAATTTTTTTGTTTCACTATTTGATGTAGTTGTATTTCCATTTTTTCCTTTACTTGTAGTCGTTGTTGCAAATGCTCCCGTATTAAAACTTATAATTATTAATACCATTGTTATTATTATAATAGCTATATTTAAAACTTTGTTCTTCATTATTTTCCTCTTCTTTTTGTTAAAATTTCTATTAAAGAATAACACTTATATAATTTTTTAGCAATATTTTTTTACATTTTTCTACAAATTTTTTAGGTTTACTCTTTATAAAAAAACATATCAAAATCGTATAAAACGATAATGATATGTTCTTTACTTTATTCTTCATTTAATATTTTATTTACTTCAGATTCTTTAATTTCTACAATTTGTGCAATTTGCTCGGTTGGAATATTGGCTTTATGCATTTTCTTTATTATTTCGATTTTTTCTTGTTGTGCTGTTTCTTTTACTTGTTTTACATCATTCTTTGCCTGTTCTAATTTATCTTGAGATTGTTTTAATTCATTTTTGGTCTGCTCTGCTAGTTTTTTGACATTTCTTACTTCTTCTTTAGCTTCCTTTACTTCTTCTTTGGCTTTCATTGTTTCTTCTTTGGCTTGCTCTGCTAATTCTTTAGCTTTCATTGCTTCTTCCTCAGCTTCTCTTGCTTCTTTTTCAAATTGTAATCTATCTGC
>CAKPKE010000001.1 GCA_934167095.1 uncultured Clostridia bacterium | reverse complement strand
AAAACAACAAAGATGAAGAAGAAAAGCCAGCTATTAATACTTCAGAAATAGAAAGCGAAATGGAGAAGAGATAATTTGTGGAAAATAGATATATAGACAATGTTCTATGTATCTATTTTTTTATGTTAAATTAGATTGTTGTACAAAAATAATAAATTTGTCGCAATTTGACGAACGGTTTTTCTTGCTTTTTCAGTACTTTGCAAGTATAATGAAAAATACTATAAGGGAAATAGTGTTGTTTTTATAATTCGTTTAATTTCAATAAATTGTTTATAACAAATAAATTTTTTCTTAAATGAAATTCACAAAAAATAAACTAAAAAAGAATATGGGTAATAGGCAAAGTTTATTATTATTAATTATCGTACAAAAAACTAATTAGTAAATAAAAAGAAAAAAATCAAAGAAATTTTACTAAACAGTTGAAAAATATGAGCTGTTATAGTAAAATGGAAAGGAAGATAAATGATAAATAAAAACAATAATATTGTTAAAAATAATGAAATCAAAAGATTACCATTAAAATCAGATTATGTATTTAAAAGAATATTTGCAAGTGAAGAAAATAATTCTATATTAAAGGCATTTTTAGAAGCAGTGTTAGATACAAAAATAAAAAATGTAGAGGTTAAAAACCCAGAATTAACACCAGATATGGCAGATGAAAAATTAGGAATATTAGATATAAAAGTGGACATTGACGGCAAAAAAATAGTAGATGTTGAGATGCAAGTATCAAACGAATATAACTTTAGACAAAGAACAATGACATATATATCAAAGCTTGCATCAGAGCAATTAAAGGCTGGTAATAAATATGAAATGCAAAAAGAGATAATAGCAATAAATATATTAAACTTTTCATATTTAAATAGAAACGCATATCATTCAGTGGCAAAAATGATATTTGAAAAAACAAAACCAGAAGAATATGTAGAATTAAATATAAAACCAGAGGAAGAAGTATTAACTGATACATTTGAGGTACATTTTATAGAGTTAGAAAAGTTTAAAAAGAAAAATCCAGACTGCAGTACAAAGCTAGCGCAATGGCTGTGGTTGATAGAGGGGAGTGAAGAGAAGATGGCAGAAGCAGCAAAGGAAAATAAAGAAGTAAAAAAAGCAATAGATGAACTAGAAAAAATAAGCTTAAGTCCAGAGGAAAGACAAAGATACGAAGATAGAGAATGGGCAATAATGAGATATAATTCAGAAGTAAGAGCAAATTATGAACATGGCGAAGAATTTGGAAAAAAACAGGGCATAGAAATTGGAGAAAAGAAAGAAAAGCTAGCTGTGGCCAAGAAAATGAAGAAACTAAAATTACCAATTGAACAAATTATACAAATAACAGAATTAACAAAAGAAGAAATAGAAAAATTGTAAAATAAAACAAAAGGTATAATAAACAAAAATGCAATGCTTAATTTAGTATTGCATTTTTGTCCTATAAGATTAATTATTTTTTGCTTTATGGTTGTAAACTTTCAAAATCTGATATATAATAATAAGCTAGTAAACTAATAAAGTGTGGAATGGGAAATGGGAAACGAAAACAATTTAGAAAATTATAGTGTATTAAAACAAGTCCTTAAGGAATTTTATAATATAAATAATGAAAAAGGCAAAAATTCAGATGTCTCTAAAATGTTAGAAGGCAGAATTCATATAGAACCTAAAGTAATTTATAATAGGTATATTAATTCATTAAAGCTAGAAATAAAAATTGGTGATAAGCAAATGTATAAAATAAAGTCATTGCCAGAATTTTATGATAGATTTATGAATAAAGAAAAATTTAAATATGGTTCTAAGCTAGAATTTGTTCATGAAAAAGAGCAATTTGCAAGTGAAGATAGAAAGCTTCTAGACTTTGTATTAAAATATTCTGAAATAATAAAATATGCAAATGAAGCTTCAACTGGATATAACTATTATACAAAACGACTTGGTGAAGATAGCATAATTTTATCTAATTCAGGCTTAGATGAACTATTTGAAGCTTTAGTTAATAAAACTGTTGCATTTGAAGACATGCTAGATAAATTAAATGTTTTATTTGAGGACAAAGAACCTAAAATTGAATTTAATTTCAAAAAGATAAATGACAATGAATATAAAATAGTACCAAACATTGATATTTACAGCTATAAAACTTATGAAGGTAGAAAATATACATATTTATTACTTGAAGGCGTTTTATATAGATGTAGTGAAAGATTCAAAAATACAGTACTAAAATTAATAGATATTTTAAAATTAAATTTTACAAATGAAATAATAATTCCAAAAGATAAATTAACAGACTTTTTCTCAATAGTAGAACCAAACATAAAGAAAAAATTAGTAATTGCAGAAAATGATTATGAAAAAATTAAAAAATTCATACCAGCAGAATTATATGCAAAGCTATATCTAGATTATGATGCTAAAAATTATGTTGTAGCATCTGTTGAATTTGTTTATGAAGATGTTGTAATAAATCCATTAAAAGAGGACGGAAAAAATAATGTGTCAAGAAACTGGCTAAAAGAGAGCAAATTGATTGATATGTTAGTAAAAAGTGGATTTATGCTTGATAACAAAAATCATATTTTAGTCTTAGCCGATGAAGACAAAATTTATAAGTTTTTATCAGAAGACATACAAGAATATATGGAAAACTTTGAAATTCTTGCAACAGACACATTTAAAGCAAAAGAAATAAAACAGTCAACTCCAATAAATATAGGAGTTAGAATTGATAATAATTTATTAGATATTAATTTTTCTAACTTATATTTTGATGTGGAAGAATTACAAGAAATAATGCAACAATATAAGCTTAAGAAAAAGTATCATAGACTAAAAGATGGAAGTTTTATTAATTTAGAAAATAATGAATCTTTAAATTTCATAAATAGTATAACTGAAGACATTGATATAGACTATAGCAAAATTAAAAATGGAAGTATCAAGCTTCCTATGTATAGATCACTTTATTTAGACAAAATTTTAGAAAATAACCCTGCTGTAAAAGCCAATAAAGATGCTAACTACAAAAATTTAGTAGAAAGCATTAATGAAAAAGAAGTAGATGAATTTAAAAAGCCTCAAATATTAAAAGCAGAGTTAAGAGAGTACCAAAAGACTGGCGCAAATTGGCTTATAACACTTGATAATTATGGACTTGGTGGGATTTTGGCAGATGATATGGGGCTTGGAAAAACAGTTCAAATTTTAAGTGTAGTTTCTAAATATTTAGAAAACGGTGGCAAAAAGCCTATAATGGTAGTTTGCCCAAGTTCACTATGCTTAAACTGGCAAAACGAAATTGAAAAGTTTACAGTAGGAATAAATTCTTTAGTAATTCATGGAACATTTGCTGAAAGAAAAAATCAAATAGAAAGTATAAATAATTACAATGTAATAATTACTTCTTATGAATTGCTAAAAAGAGATATTGAAATATATGAAGAGCAAGATTATGAATTTAAATATATAATTGCAGATGAAGCTCAATACATAAAAAATAATAATACACAAAACGCAAAGGCAATAAAAGAAATAAAAGCAGAAACAAGGTTTGCTCTAACTGGTACACCAATAGAAAATTCACTTTCAGAATTATGGTCAATATTTGATTTTATTATGCCAGGATATTTGTTTAGCTACAGAAAATTTAAAGAGCTTTATGAAACACCAATAGTTAGAGAAAATGATGAACTAGCTATGAAAAAATTAAGAAAGCTAATTGAACCATTTGTATTAAGAAGAATTAAAGGCGAAGTTTTAACAGAGCTTCCAGACAAAGTAATTACTGTTTTAAATAGTGAAATGACAGAAGAACAAGACCAAATTTATCTTGCATATTTGGCTAAAGCTAAGCAAAATGCGATAAATGAAATAAAAGAAAATGGCGTTGAAAAAAGTGGTATAAAAATACTTGCATTGTTAACAAGATTAAGACAAATCTGCTGTCATCCAAGTCTATTTTTAGACAACTATGAAGGTGGAAGTGGAAAGCTAAGTCAATGTATTGAAATAATAAAAGATGCAATAGCATCAAACCATAAAATATTGCTATTTTCAGGATATACAACAATGTTTGATATATTAGAAGAAGAACTTAAAAAAGAAA
Organism: uncultured Clostridia bacterium; assembly: GCA_934167095.1. Lineage (GTDB taxonomy): Bacteria > Bacillota > Clostridia > TANB77 > CAG-508 > CAG-245. The sequence continues at coordinate 155,487 of CAKPKE010000001.1, read as the reverse complement.
ACATTGAATATATGAAGCTAACAGGTCAAACTAAGGTGTCTGAAAGAATGAACTTAGTAGATGAATTTAACAATAATCCTGATAAAAAAATATTCCTAATCTCACTAAAAACTGGTGGAACAGGATTAAATTTAACAGGTGCAGATATGGTAATTCACTATGACCCTTGGTGGAATATTTCATCAGAAAATCAAGCAACAGATAGAACTTACAGAATAGGTCAAAAGAAAAATGTACAAGTATACAAATTAATTACTAAAAATTCTATTGAAGAAAAAATTTATGATTTGCAAAAGCGCAAAGAAAAATTAATTGATAATGTACTTTCTGGAAATCAAACATTTATAAGTAAGCTATCTAAGGAAGAAATTTTAAGTTTATTTGAATAAAACTAAAGTAAAAAATAATTATAATTTTGGATTTATAATATTTAAAGTTTGACTGCATAAGCAATCAAATTTTAAACCAGAATTTAATTATTTTTTAACTAATTTATAGGAAGGAATTAATCAATTATAGATAATTGATTATACGAAAAAATTATAAATATGGAAAAAGAAATAATTGTAATAGGTGGAGGGCTAGCTGGAAGTGAAGCTACATACCAAATTGCAAAAAGAGGAATAAAAGTTCATTTATATGAAATGAAACCAAATTGTTATTCTCCAGCACATTCTAGCCAAAACTTAGCTGAAATTGTTTGCAGTAATTCATTCAAGTCAAATTTACATACAAATGCATGTGGCTTGTTAAAAGAAGAACTAAGAAAATTAGATGCTCTTCTTATTAAAATTGCTGATGAAACATCAGTTCCGGCAGGACAAGCACTAGCTGTAGATAGAGAAGAATTTTCTAAAAAAGTAACTAACTATCTAGAAAAAATGGAAAATGTGGTAATCCACAGAGAGGAAATTGGAGATAAATTAAGTCTAAAGGAACTTATAAAAAATCATATAGTAATTATTGCAACAGGTCCACTTACTTCTAACAAACTTTCAAAAGAAATTTTAGAGTTAACAGGCGAAGATGATATGCATTTTTATGATGCAGCAGCTCCAATCGTTTCAAAAGATAGTATAAATTTTAATATCGCTTTTTATGGAAATAGATATGACCAAGAAAGACCAAAGGATGCAGATGTAGAAGAATGGATAAAAAATTACAAACAACCAGAAGAAAAAAGTTATATAAACTTGCCTATGAATAAAGAAGAATATGAAAGTTTTTGGAACGAGCTTGTAAATGCAGAAGTTGTAGAATTACATGAATTTGAAAAAAGAGAAATTTTTGAAGGCTGTATGCCTGTAGAGGTAATGGCAAAAAGAGGAATAGACACTTTAAGATACGGTCCATTAAAACCAATGGGATTTACTGACCCCAAAACTGGATTCAGACCTTATGCTGTTGTTCAATTAAGACAAGATGATAAAGAAGCTAGTATATATAATATAGTAGGATTTCAAACAAACTTAAAATATGGTGAGCAAAAGCGAGTGTTTTCAATGATTCCAGGACTTGAAAATGCAGAATTTATGAAATACGGTGTAATGCATAGAAACACATTTATAAATTCAACTAAATTATTGGACAATACATATAACCTAAAAAAGCAAAAAAATATTTATTTTGCAGGACAAATAACTGGTGTTGAAGGATATGTAGAATCAATATCATCAGGATTAGTTGCAGGAATAAATGCAGTATTACAATTAGAAGGAAAAGAAAGCTTAATATTTTCAAATTATACAATGATAGGGGCATTAGCTGATTATGTGTCGACTCCTAATGAAAAATTCCAACCAATGAATGCAAATTTTGGAATATTACCAGAGCTTGGAGGCAAAAAAATAGCAGATAAAAAGCTAAGATATTCTAAAATTGCTGATAGAGCAATAGAAAATTTGATTGTGATATAAATGTTACAATTATTAAAATAATATTACATTTTTGTAAAAAATAACTATTAAATATTAAAATATGATATTATATGATTGATTATATAGTAAAGTATACATAAATATTGAAATTTATAGTCTTTTGTGCTATAATAGAACATATGATGATATTTTTTAGAAAATAAATGGAGGTTTTCTATGGAAGAGAATGTAGAAAAATTACTTGAATTAAGAAGTAAAACTAAAGAGGAAAAAGAGAATAAAAAAAATGAATTAGACAGTAACTTACAAAATCTTGAAGAAGATTTTAAAACTTATCAAACAGATAATATATTGGAAAAAGAAGCTCAAAGAGAAAAATTTGAAAGCTTAAAAAAAGAATATGAAGATAAAGCTAAAGCTGAAATAGAACAACTAGATGCAGAAATAGATGGACAAAATAGAAGAATAGGCAGAGAACTAAAAGATATGAGTGGTGCTTTAATACAAGAAGAATATAAGACTAAAAAAGCAAATGAAGCACAAGCTGAACTTGTAGCTCAAGCAAAGGCTGAACTAGAAAAAGCTCAAGAAGCTTATAACAGAAGTTTAATGAGTATGTTCCATCAAGGAGATATGCAAAGAGAAGATGACAATGCTTCATTTGATCAATCACAAGTTACAGCAGCTGAAGAAAAATATAATAAATTACTAGCTGAACTAAATGAAGGTAAAAAGAGAGAAGCTGAATTAGGTAAAAAAATAGAGTTAGTAGGTCAATTTTTAGGAAAAGTTTCAGTGAAAGATGCAAAAGCAGAAGATATACTTGCTGCAATTTCTGGAGTAGAAATTAAAAAGGAAAAGGCTGAGGAAGAACCAGAAAAAGCTACTGAAGAACCTGCTCAAGAAGAACAAACTGAAACTGAACAAATAGAATCAGAAGAGCAAGTTGCTCCAGAGTCAGAACCAAAAGCTGATCAAGATTTAGAAAATCCAGTTGCAGAAGAACCAAATCCATTAGATCAAGTTGTTGCAGAAATAAATAAAGATAATGAAGATATAGCACCTGAAATGCCAATTACAGAACCAGATAAAGCTCATACAATAGAAGTAACTGGTGAATTTGATATTCCTAGCGATGAAGCAAGAGGAGAAGTTTATCCAAATCCTTATGCTGAAGAAGAACAAGAACAACCAAGAACTAAAATTGGATCATTAAAAGAAGCTTTAGAATTTATAGATACTGCATTTGTTAAAAACTTAGAATTAAAAGAAGTTAAATTTGATGTAAGAACAGGTAAAATAGATGTTGTATTTAAAAATGTAAGATATGATGAAAATGGTGAAAATCCTTATGAAATAGATGAAAGTATATCTGTAGACTTAACTGATATTGAAGAAAGAAAAGTAAAAGATAAGCAATTAAGAAAACAACTTAAAGAAAAATATGGTATAGAACTAGAAGAACATGAAGATCCATATTTAGTTCATGGCATTAATAACGCAATAGATAAATATATGAAGAATAATGGAATTGAAAATGAAAAGGCTGTAAATGAAGTAAGAGCAAGATTAGAAGAACAATACAAAGAAGCATTAGAAGATGGCGAAGGACTTACAGAATGCTCAATAAAATATGAAAAGTCAGAAGAAGGATACATTAGCAAATTCGGTTTCAAGACACTTGAAAAATTAGTAACTTCATATATGAGAAAAGTTAGAGATAACTATTTACCAAATGTTACTGTAGCAGATAATATTGATACAAGAACAAGATTTGAAAAAGTAAAAGACTTCTTTACAAAAATATTACCTTCAAAAGTAAAAGCTTTAGGATCTGGAAAACATACTGAAACAAGAGATTCTCAAGATGAACCACAACCTGTTGGTGGAGAAGTATTTGGCGAAAATGACCCTGAAAAATTAAATTCAATTCAAAAACAAAGACAAGAGGTTCAAAAGCAAATGGCAGAACAACAGGCAGAAAAAGCAAAAGTACAAGCAGAGGCTATTGAAAATAGCTTAATGCAAAATAAGGTTATTTCTAAGCAAGAACTAGAAGGAAATGCTCCAAGACAAGTAAAAACAGATAAAGCAGTAGCAAGCCAAGATGAAAGAGATATATAGGAGACTAATCTAAAACTTATAAAAAATCAACCGCAAGGTTGATTTTTTTGTGCTTGGTAGTATATAATAACGCTAAAGGCTTTTAAGAGGAGAAACAACATGTACTTAAAAAGATTAGAATTACAGGGATTTAAATCTTTTGCTGATAAAACAGTATTAGAATTTAGACAAGGTGTAACAGGTGTAATTGGGCCAAACGGTTCAGGAAAAAGTAATATATCAGATGCTATTCGCTGGGTTTTGGGCGAGCAAAGCATGAAACAACTAAGAGGTGGAAAATCTGAAGATGTAATATTTGCAGGAACAGAAAACAGAAAATCTCTTGGCTTTGCAGAAGCATCTATTATAATAGATAATACAGATGGAAAATTGCCAATTGAATATAATGAAGTAACAGTTACAAGAAAACTTTATAGAAGTGGAGAAACTGGGTATTTTATCAACAAAGTTCCATGCAGACTTAAGGATATTTTAGAACTATTCATGGATACAGGAATAGGAAGAGATGGATATTCTATAATAGGACAAGGAAAAATTGATGAAATATTAAGCAACAAATCTGAAGATAGACGACATATATTTGAAGAAGCTGCTGGAATTGTAAAATATAGAACAAGAAAGCAAGATTCTGAAAAAAAGCTAGAGCAAACAAAATTAAATCTACTTAGAATTAATGATATTTTATCTGAAATAGAAGGCCAATTAGATCCATTAAAGCTTCAATCTGAAAAAGCAAAAAGGTATTTAAGCTTAAGAGATGAGCTAAAAGAAATTGAAGTTGGATTATTTGTGTATAACATAAATTCATATAAAGAAAAGTTAGTACAAATAACAGATGATTTAAAAATTCTAAATGACCAAAATGCAGATGAAAATAAAAAGCAAGAGGAAAATCAAGCTAAAAAAGAAGAATTGAAACTAAGTTTAGAAAAACTAAGTCAAGAAATAGAAGATATGCAGAATTTAGGATTTGAAAGCAAAAATCAAATTGAACAACTAAATTCTCAAATTAGTGTATCTAATGAAAAAATTGTGAACAACAAAGCTAATGTTGAAAGATTAGAAAATGAAATTTCTGATTTAACGGCGAAAATATCAAATCTAGAGGAAGAAAAAGAAAATAGAACTTCTAAAAAGGATAATCTAGCACAAAATAGAGAAAAATTTGCAAATGAACTTGAAGAAAAAGAAGAAGAGCTTGAAAAAATTACTAAAAAATTATCTAGTAAAGAACTTGAAATAGAAGAAAAAAAGAAAAAACAAGAATCAGATACTGACTTAAAATATGAAAAAATGTCACAAATAAGTTCTTGTGAAGCAAATATTCAAGCATTAGATAAAGAAAAAGTAAATATTAAAAATGAACTAGACAGTGTAATTTCTGATTTGGATTCTGGAAGAATGAAAAATCAAGAACTAATGAAAGAAGTTGCAAAAATTGAAAACCAAAAAAATCAAAAGGCTCAAGAAATAGAAAAAGTAAATGGTAAAAAAGATGAAGTAATCATGCAAATTAAAAAATATGATGATGAATTAAACCATTTGCAACAAGAATATAGAATGAAAGAAGCAAGATGCAAATTCTTACAAGAAACTGAAAAAGAAAAAGAAGGATATGCAAAAAGCGTAAAAGCTCTTTTAACTGCATGCGAAAAAGACGAAAACTTAAAAAATGGTGTTGAGGGCGTTCTTGCAAATCTTATTTCTGTAAAAAAAGAGTATGAAACAGCAATCGAAATGTGCCTTGCATCAAGTATGCAAAACATAGTAACAGAAAATGAAAATGATGCTAAAAAACTTATTGAATATTTAAGAAAAAATAATTTAGGAAGAGCAAGCTTTCTACCAATTTCATCTGTTAAAGGCAAAAAAATAGATAGACTTATTAAAAATGACATAGATGGAGTTGTTGGAATTGCTTCAGACTTAGTAAAATACAATAAAAAATATGAAGGAATAATGCTAAATCTACTTGGAAGAACTGTTGTTGTAAAAGACATGGATACAGCAATCAGCTTAGCTAAACAAAACTCATATTCATTTAGAATTGTAACTTTAAAAGGTGATTTAATAAATCCATCAGGAGCAATTTCAGGAGGTTCTGTTCAAACTAAAACAGTAAACATTTTAGGTAGAAGTAGAGAAATAGAAGAACTAAAAGAAGAATTAAAAGGCTTAGAAGAAAAGATAAAGAAAATAAAAGCAGAACAAGAGGAATATTCTTCAGAGTCTGCACAAATAATTGAAGATTCTGCTAAGATGGCAAAAGAGCTACAAGAAATAGAAGTAAGCTATGCAACTAAAAAGCAAGAAGCTGATATAAAACAAGAAGAAGTAAGCAAAAACGAAAAGAAGATGGCTTCTCTAAAGGAAAAAATTGAACAAAATAAATCTGAAAGAGAAAATGTGTTAAAGCAAAAAGAAGAACTTCAAGCCGAAATTTCTAAATTAGAAGATGAAATGAAATCTTTAAGTGAGGAAATAACAGCATTTGCAAGCGAAAACAAAGAAGATCAAACATACATAGATAACTTAAATACTGATATAATGGATTTAAAAATATCTGTAAATTCATTTGACGAAAGCAGTAATTCTATGGAAGAAATGCTAAATAGAATCAATGAAGATATTAAAAATTCAGAAGAATCTAGTGCAAATAAGAAAAATGAAATTGAGCAGGTAAAAGAAAATACTGCAGAGCTTGAAAATTTAATAATAGAACTTGGAAACAAAATTGACGAAATAAAACAAAAAGTATCAAATAGTTCTGAGCTAATAGAAAATGCAAAACAAGAAAAGCTTGAAAAACAAGAAAAGCAAACAGAACTTGAAAAGCAAATTGAAGCACAGTATGAAGTAATTAATGGCTTAAAAGAACAAATTGTGAAAGTTGAAAGTAAAAAGCAAAGACTAGAGCAAGACACAGAAGAACTAATTAATAAATTGTGGGAGGAATATGAACTTACTCCTAACAACAGCGAAGAGTATAAAAAGCCAGATAATGTTCAAGAGGCACAAAAGGCATCTAATGACCTAAGAAAGCAAATGGCTGCATTAGGACCAATCAATATTGATGCAATAGAAGAATACAAAAAAATGCAAGAACGATATGATTCTATGAATGAGCAAAGATATGACATTGAAGAATCTATTAAAAAGATTAGAGGCGTTATATCTGAAATGACTCAAACTATGCAAACTCAATTTAAAGAAAGATTCAAGCAAATCAACAAAAACTTTAATGAAGTATTTGCAGAGTTATTTGGTGGTGGAAAAGCAGAACTTATATTAGAAGATGAAAATAACTTACTAGAGTGCGGAATTGAAATAAAGGCACAACCACCAGGAAAGAAACTAGAAAACATGACTCTTCTTTCAGGAGGGGAAAGAGCATTAACTGCTATTGCAATACTATTTGCAATACTAAAAATAAATCCAGCACCTTTCTGCATACTAGATGAAATTGAGGCTGCTTTAGATGATGTAAATGTTGCAAGATATGCAAATTATTTGAAGAAGTTTAGTAAAGAAACTCAGTTCTTAGTAATAACACATAGAAAAGGAACTATGGAAATTGCAGATACTGTTTATGGTGTCACAATGGAAGAAAAGGGAATAAGTAAACTATTATCAATTAGCTTAAAAGGCTAGAATATATGATAGAAACTTTATGCAACCAGTATTTTAGCTATATATTAATAATCGATGGCAAAACAAGCTGTCGATTATTTTTCTATTATATAACATGTTACACAGAAAATTCTCAGATTTGTTCTAATTGTCCAAGCTATTGAATAATATGTAAGGACAAGTAAACAAAAGGAGGATTTTTATATGTGGCATACTAAAGATATAAGTCAAGTTCTAAAGGAACTTAGGACAAATGCTAAAGCTGGTCTTAATTTTAATGAAGTACAAAAAAGGCAAGAAGCGTATGGAAAAAATGAACTTAAGGAAAAGAAGAAGGAAAGCATTATTGTAAAATTTTTTAAAGAATTTAATGATTTTATGATAATCACACTAATAGTAGCTGCAATAATTTCAGCAGTTATGTCAAAACTAAATGGCGATGGAGATTATATAGACTCAATTATAATAATTGCTATAGTCATATTTAATGCGATTATGGGCTTAGTTCAAGAAGAAAAAGCTGAAAAATCATTAGAAGCATTAAAAAAGATGTCTGCACCAAAAGCAAAAGTAAAAAGAGATGGTAAAATTTTAGAAATAGAATCTCAAGATGTTGTGCCAGGAGATCTAATTTTGCTAGAAGCGGGAAATTTTGTACCAGCAGACTGTAGAATAATAGAAAGTTTTGATTTAAAAATAGAAGAGTCAGCACTAACTGGAGAAACTATTGCAAGTGATAAAGAAGCAGAACTTATTTTGAAGCAAGATACACCTATGGGTGATATGAAAAATATGGCGTTTGCAACAACAATAGTTGTAAATGGTAGAGGACTTGCTGTATGTACTGAAACTGGAATGAACACAAAAGTTGGAAAAATTGCTGGAATGATAATAAATGAAGAAACTCCTGAAACACCAATACAAAAAAAGCTTGGCGAAGTTGGAAAAATTTTAGCAATAGCATGTTTGGTTATCTGTGTATTCATTTTTGTTATAGGAATATTTAAAAAGATACCAATAATTGAAATGTTTATGACCTCTGTAGGCCTTGCTGTTGCTGCAATTCCAGAAGGACTTCCTGCGATAGTAACAATAATGTTGTCTATTGGAGTTACTAAAATGGCAAAGAAAAATGCGATAATTAGAAAGCTTCCAGCAGTTGAAACTCTTGGTGCAAGTAGTGTAATTTGCTCTGATAAAACAGGAACTTTGACTCAAAACAAAATGACAGTTGTTGAAATAAGAAATGCAACAGGAAAAATGAACGATAAAAATGTAGCTTTAGAACTTGCAACAATGTGCACAGATACAGTAGTGTGCAAAAGTGAAGTAATAGGAGAACCAACTGAAGTTGCACTAACTACTGCAGCAGTTAATGAAAAATTATATAAAGAAATTTTATATTCTAATATGCCAAGAATAAATGAAATATCGTTTGACTCTAAAAGAAAACTAATGACTACAATTCATAAAATTGGAAGCAAATATAGAATAATTACAAAAGGAGCACCAGATGTGCTTTTGAAGAGATGCACTAGATATTATGATGATGGAAATATTCAAACAATATACAGCAAAATTTCAAGTATAGAAAATCAAAATAATGAAATGGCAGAAAAAGCACTAAGGGTAATTGCAGTATCATATAAAGATGTAGATAAATTGCCTGAAAACATTAATTCTGAAAGTATTGAAAATGATTTGATTTTTGTAGGACTAATAGGAATGATTGACCCGCCAAGAGAGGGCGTAAAAGAAGCAATTAAAACATGTAAAAGAGCTGGAATAAAAACAGTTATGATAACAGGTGACCATTTAAAAACTGCAACAGCAATAGCAAAAGAGCTTGGAATTTTAAATAGAGGTGACATGAGCATTGATGGCGCATCTTTGGAAAAAATGACACAAACAGAATTGGAAGACAATATAATGAGATATTCAGTTTTTGCAAGAGTATCTCCTGAACATAAAGTACGAATTGTAAAAGCATTTAAGGCAAAAGGAAAAATCGTTGCAATGACTGGGGATGGTGTAAATGATAGTCCAGCACTTAAAAATGCAGATATTGGAATTGCAATGGGAAAAGGTGGCACAGATGTTGCGAAAAATGCAGCAGACATGATACTTACAGACGATAATTTTGTGACTATTGTAGAAGCGGTAAAAGAAGGAAGAACAATATATGATAATATTAAAAAAGCAGTGCACTTTTTAATTGCTACAAATATTGGCGAAATAGTTACAATTTTTATGGGGCTAGTATTTGGAATAAAATCACCACTTCTTGCAATTCAACTGTTGTGGGTAAATCTTGTAACTGACTCACTTCCTGCAATTGCAATAGGTTTAGAAAAGCCAGAAAAAAATATTATGAACAGACTTCCAAGAAATCCACAAAAAAGTCTATTTGCAGATGGATTATGGAGCAGTATTATATTAGAAGGAATTATGATGGGAATGCTTACTTTATTTGCATTTTCAATGGGAAACAAATTATGGGGCTTAGATGTAGGTAGAACAATGGCATTTGTTGCAATAGGCTTAATTGAGCTAGTTCATAGCTTGAACATAAAGAGTAATGAAAGTATATTTAAATCTGGAATATTCGAAAATAAATATTTAGTTGGTGCGTTTGTGTTAGGTGCATTTATGCAAATAGTAGTTGTTATAGTTCCAGGTCTTGCAAAAATATTTAGCTTAAGTCCACTAAATTCAATTCAATGGATTGCTACAATATTAATATCTGTTATGCCTGTTGTAATTATGGAACTACAAAAAATGCTAAGAGGCACAAGGGTAAATTTTGTAGACTTAAAATCAGAAAGAATTGGATAAATCTATACACTATTTTTTATGTATTATTTTTGCTAAACTCTTGACTATTAAATATACAACCAATATAATTATAACAAAGTGTTATATATAAAAATGAAAGTAATACTTTCAAAATGAATAAACAAAAGTGTATAAGTCAATAATATAGAAAACAAAAGTGGAAGAGGAATGTAAAAATGGATAAGTTAAAAAATAGTAAATTTAATAGAGGTATCACATTAGTTGCACTAGTTGTAACAATTGTGGTACTTTTGATTTTAGCAGGAGTTTCGATAAATTTAGTGCTAGGTGAAAATGGACTAATAACACAAGCAAAAGAGGCTAAAACAAAATATTTAGCTGCTAGCGAAGAAGAAGCAATATCAACTTTTTTTGCATCAAGGAGAGTGGATATTGAAACGGGAAAAGTCGGACAAACTGTAGGAAAGAGATTATATACAAAAAACTTTGTAAATAGTGATAAATGGGATTATATTTTTACAGTAGAAGATAAAAAAGAATATGGTGATGGCTGGTATTATATTGAAAAAAATACAGAACTAGAAAATTACGGAAAATCATCAAATAATTGGGTTGTAAATTTAGAAACAGGAGAAATGATAAAACTAGAAGATGGAACATATACAGAACTAGCAATAAATAATATAACAAATACTAATGGCTTAGTATTTAATATGGATTCAAAAGATAACAATGTATTTGATGCAAGTACATGGGGAGAAGGTGTAACATTATATGGATTTGAAAATGATGATCAAACAAGTGATGCTACAAAAGATGGAATATATTTTGATGGAGTAGATGATTATATAGAATTTAAAGCAGGAGACAATTTTGAAAATGGATTTACTTTCTCATTTTATGGAAAGCCAATGGGAAATTATGTACTTGCAAAACAAAAGGAAGAAAATGAGAAATATTCATGCAGATTTGGATGGGCTGGAAGTACTGGAAAAATTTATTTTAATACATCAAAGAATAAGGCAAATTCAGAGTGGGCGGCAAGTCAAGATGAAAGTAACTATGGAAATTTAAGAAGTTCAGTTGTGTGTGAATTTAATAAAATTTGTTACATGGATATTACTTTTATTCCAAATGAACTTAAATTTATTATCTATGTAGACGGAAAAAAAGCAGATGAAACAATAGTTGATGAAAATTACTGGAATGGAGAAAATGGAGGTAAACAGATATTTGAAGATACAAGCATAAATTGCTATATTGGAAAGTGGTATGGAGGTACATCAAAATGGAACTATACAAAAGCCAACATCTACAATATGAAATTATATAATAGATATTTAACCGAAGAAGAAATTGAAGATAATTATATGAAAACAATAGCATATCATAATAATTAAAAATGAAGAGGAAGACCCTTATGAAAAATACAAATTACAAGAAATTGAATAGAGGTATAACACTAGTAGCTTTAGTTGTAACTATTGTTGTTTTGTTAATTCTAGCAGGAGTGAGTATAAACTTAGTGCTAGGAGAAAATGGACTAATAACTCAAGCAAAAGAGGCAAGAGAGAAGACAAAACAAGCAGAAAAAAATGAAACAGAAGAAATAAGCAATGCATCAGATTTTATAACTCAAGCAGTGGTAAATCTTCCAAGAACAGATGAAACAAAACCTTATGCACCAAGTAGCGAATTTTCAGTAGTAGAAGGAACAAATTTAGCAAATGGACTAGTAATAGAAGATTCAGACGGAAATCAATATGTGTGGGTAGAAGTACCAATGACAACCACAGTATATCCAACAACAGGACTAAATGTTATAGAATTTAATACAGAAACATATACAAAAATAGAATATGATTTGCATCAATATACAATGTCATATAGAAAAGGAAAGAGTGATACTGAAACAACATATAAAGATGAATATGCGGAAGATACAACCGATGGCTGGTTTAAAAATGCTGAAGAATATAATGAGCAAAAATATAAAATGCTAAAAAGTGTATATCAAAATGGTGGATTTTGGGTAGGAAGATATGAAGCAGGAATAGAAGAAAATAGAACAGAAACATCAGAAGAATCAAATCTTATTCCTAAAACAAAAGAAGGATTATATCCTTATAATTATGTAACAAGAACACAGTCAAAAAAGTTAGCGGAAAAAGTAAAATACAATGAATATAGTGGAAGTCTCTTATTTGGAATACAGTGGGATTTAATACTTAAGCATATAGAAAATAAAATGAAGTTAGTAGATAATACAATAGAAACAAAATTAAAGATAAATAGTACTTCAATAGGAAACTATAGAGATTCAATATATACATTAAATAGAGGAAAATATGATATTTGTTCAGAGTGGAAAATAAAAAATGAATGGAAATTAAAAAATGTAGTGAGTGAAAAATATGTTGATAAAGACTCAAAAAAAGAAGCACAAGATAGCAATGGAAATGGAATATTAATAACGACAGGAGCGACAGATAGCACAAAAATAATGAATATATATGATTTGGCAGGAAATGTATGGGAATGGACATTAGAATATGCTAATGATAGTATGCCTTGCGTATATAGAGGTGGTTGCTGCTATGGCACAGGAAGTTATGATGATGTAACTCGTCGTGAAAAATATGATACAAACCATAAAAATTTTACTTGGGGATTTAGAATAGCACTGTACTAAGAGAAAAATGAAAAGGAAGCAAAGTTGGTTTTAGAATATCAATATATTAATAATAAATTGTCGAAAAAACTCATATGATTATAAAATGAATAAATGAAATTTAATTGACATATACTGTAAATAGCTATATAATAAATATAGTGAAAAAATTAGTAACTTTTTCAAATTAAAGTCACAAAAAAATACTAGGGCTCGATCCCCTAGTATTTTTTCTTTTAGTCTTTGTCGTCATCTACGATTAAGTAAAGAATGATAAGTACTAAAAGTTTTAGTAACTTCTTCATATAAAGTCACCTCCTCTCTTCCTTTTGAGAACAAAGGAAAGACTATTATACACTATAAAAAGTGCAAAGTCTGTCGAAGTGTGTAGGTTACATTAAAAAAGTTAAAAAAATGAATGAAACTAACATAAAAAAAGATAATAATACTAAAAGCAAGAATAAAATACACTTCAAAAGGTAGAATAATGTAGATTATAATAAAATAAATATTTGTATGAAAAACAACACAGGAGGAAAATAAAATGATAAAAGCTGAAAGCCTTGAGGCTGTACACACACACACACACACACACACACACACACCAATAGTTTAAGAAATGGAAAAGGAATAACATTAGTTGCTTTGGTTGTAACAATAGTAGTATTGCTAATCTTAGCAGGAGTGAGTATAAATTTAGTGCTAGGAGAAAATGGATTAATAACACAGGCTCAAGAAGCAAAGAGAAAAACTGAAGAATTACAGAGAAGTGAAGCAAATGAAATAGAAAATGTTGCGGATGAAATTGAAGATAATTTAAAAAATATTGTGATGTATGGTGATGTACCAATTCCTGAAAATTTTGTATATGTAGGAGGAACTAAAGAAAGTGGAATTGTCATTTCTGATAATGAAAATGATAAAGAGAAATATGCAAAACAAGCAACTGTTGGTACTGATTTAATAGGAAATCAATTTGTTTGGGTACCGGTTGAAGATTATAATAGAAAAGCATATTCATTAAATATAAGTACAGGGGAGAATGATAAAAATACAGAATCTGAAATAATAAAATGGGAGGAAAATAATACAAAAGTTTTTACAGAAAAAATATTTTTGGATGAGAAAAAAAGTGTAAGCAAGTATAAAGGATTTTATATTGGAAGATATGAAGCAGGGGATGAAGAAAGTACTAAAGGTAAAACATTAAGAAATAATAACTCTTCACAAACAAATAGTGTTACAATAAAAGCAAAGCAGGTACCATATAGTTGCATTACTAAAGCGAATGCTCAAAAATTAGCTGAAAATTTTGGAATAGAGCAAGGCTATAGCTCAAAAACTAGGTTAGTAAGTAGTTATGCTTGGGATTCTACAATGAATTTTATCGCAATAAATGATAATGAATATGTAAACTCAACTGGCAATGGAAATTACTATAACTTGGAGTTTACATATGATAATATAGAAGAAAAAAATAGCACAAAAGAAAATGAAAATGGAATAGTAATTCCTACTGGAGAAACACAGTCAAAATGTAATATATTTGATATGGGTGGAAATGTTTGGGAATGGACGACAGAAGAAGTAAATGAAACAAATGCTTATACAATTAGAGGTGGTTGTTATCACAATTACACAAATTTTACAGCAGGATATAGATATGGATATAATGGAGATAGAATAGGAGATGATATAGGATTTAGAATAGCTTTATTTGTATAAATTGTCGAAAAAAATTATACGATTATAAAATGAATAAATAAAATGTAATTGACATATAATGTAAATAGCTATATAATAAGTATAGTGAAAATTTAACAACTTTTTCATGAAAGCACAAAAAAATACTAGGGAGCGAACCCCTAGTATTTTTCTTTTAGTCTTTGTCATTATCTACAATTAAGTAAAGAATGATAAGAGCTAAAAGTTTTAACAACTTTCTCATTTGAAAGCACCCCCTTTCTTCCTTTTGAGAACAAAGGAAAGTCCATTATACACTATAAAAAGCGCAAAGTCTGTCGAAGTGTGTAGGCTACATTAAAAAAGTTGAAAAAATGAATGAAACTAACATAAAAAAAGATAATAATGCTAAAAGCAAGAATAAAATACACTTCAAAAGGTAGAATAATGTAGATTATAATAAAATAAATATATGTATGAAAAACAACACAGGAGGAAAATAAAAATGATAAAAGCTGAAAGCCTTGAGGCTGTACACACACACACACACACACACACACACACACCAATAGTTTAAGAAATGGAAAAGGAATAACATTAGTTGCTTTGGTTGTAACAATAGTAGTATTGCTAATCTTAGCAGGAGTAAGTATTAATTTAGTGTTAGGAGAAAATGGTTTAATAACTCAAGCAAAAGAAGCAAGAGAGCAAACTAAAACTGCTGAAGTAAATGAAAAAAGTCAAATGGATAGTGCATCAGATTTTATATCAGAAGCTGTGAATGATACAGAATTACCACAAACAAATGAAACAAAACCATATATGCCAGGAGATGGATTTACAAAAGTAGAAGGTACAAATTTAGCAAATGGTTTAACAATACAAGATTCAGACGGAAATCAATATGTATGGGTAGAAGTTCCAAAAAAAGTAACAGTATATCCAATAGCAGGGCTAAATATAACAGAATTTACAATAGATGATTATATAAAAATAGAAGATGATTTACATCAATATACAATGTCGTATAGAAAAGGAAATAAGGATACTGAAACAGCATATAAGGATGAATATATTGATGGAAGTGATAATCCAGAATTTTGGTTTAATGGAGAAGAAGAATATAATAAACAAAAACAAAGAATGCTAAAAAGTGTGTATGAAAACGGAGGATTTTGGGTTGGAAGGTATGAAGCAGGAATAGAACAAATTAGAATGGCAAAAAGCGAAGAAATAAAATATATTCCACAATCAAAAAAAGATTTATATCCATATACATATATAACAAGGGCTCAAGCGAAAGTGTTATCTGAAAAGATAAAATATGGAGAATATGTAGGAAGTTTAATGTTTGGAGTGCAATGGGATTTAGTTCTTGCTTTTATGCATAATAAAGGTAAGGTATCAGAGGATTCTATAAATAAAGATAGTAAAAATATTGGAAATTATTGGGATGCACAATATACATTAAATACTGGAAGGTATGCAAGGTTAAATGAATTATCAAAATGGTACAATTATACAGAAAATTTAAATGAAATTGTAGAGAATTGCACGAAAAAAGCACAAAATTTGCAAGAAAATGCAGTATTATTAACAACTGGAGCAGCTACTGAAAATAGTATAATGAATATATATGATATAGCTGGTAATCAATGGGAATGGACATTAGAAAGTGCTACTGCAAGTGACAGAGGATATTGTGCTAGCAGAGGCGGAAGTTTTGGAGATTATGGAGCTAGATATCCTGCATCATATAGATATGGAGATAATAAAACTTATAGTAGTGAAACTGTTACATTTCGTGTATCAATATATTAAAAATATAAAACTAATAAGTAAAAATTAATTGACATATACTGTAAGTAGAACTATTATAAATATAATGAAAAAA
This sequence comes from uncultured Clostridia bacterium, assembly GCA_934167095.1. Taxonomy (GTDB): domain Bacteria; phylum Bacillota; class Clostridia; order TANB77; family CAG-508; genus CAG-245. Next base: position 138,812 of record CAKPKE010000001.1, on the reverse strand, counting down.
TTAGTAACTTTTTCAAATTAAAGTCACAAAAAAATACTAGGGTGCGTTTCCTCTAGTATTTTTTTTATTTAAATATATGAAGTGTATAGGTATGTTAAAAAATATGAGCAATTATGTCATAATTTGACGAACGATTTTTCTTGCTTTTTCAGTACTTTGCAGTTATAATTAAAAAAGATTTGAATCGAGTAAAAAACAATATTGTTTTAATTTAATCAAAAAAGATTTGCATAAAGCAAATAGAATTTTAATTCTAAATTAAAATCCAACAAATTAACAAATGAATGAGAGTAATAAGCAAGCTTATTATGTTTAATTATCGTACGAAAAAAACTAATTAGTAAATAAAAAGAAAAAAATCAAAGAAATTTTACTAAACAGTTGAAAAATATAAGCTGTTATAGTAAAATGGAAAGGAAGATAAATGATAAATAAAAACAATAATATTGTTAAAAATAATGAAATCAAAAGATTACCATTAAAATCAGATTATGTATTTAAAAGAATATTTGCAAGTGAAGAAAATAATTCTATATTAAAGGCATTTTTAGAAGCAGTGTTAGATACAAAAATAAAAAATGTAGAGGTTAAAAACCCAGAATTAACACCAGATATGGCAGATGAAAAATTAGGAATATTAGATATAAAAGTTGACATTGACGGCAAAAAAATAGTAGATGTAGAAATGCAAGTATCAAATGAATATAATTTTAGACAAAGAACTATGACATATATATCAAAGCTTGCATCAGAGCAATTAAAGGCTGGTAATAAGTATGAAATGCAAAAAGAGATAATAGCAATAAATATATTAAACTTTTCATATTTAGATAGAAATGCATATCATTCAGTGGCGGAAATGAGATATAGAAAAACAAAACCAGAAGAATATGTAGAACTAAATATAAAACCAGAGGAAGAAGTATTAACTGATATATTTGAAGTACATTTTATAGAATTAGAAAAATTTAAAAAGAAAAATCCAGACTGCAGTACAAAATTAGCGCAATGGCTGTGGTTGATAGAAGGGAGTGAAGAAAAGATGGCAGAAGCAGCAAAAGAAAATAAAGAAGTAAAAAAAGCAATAGACGAACTAGAAAAAATAAGCTTAAGCCCAGAAGAAAGACAAAGATACGAAGATAGAGAATGGGCAATAATGAGATACAACTCAGAAGTAAGAGCAAATTACGAACATGGACATAAAGATGGCGAAAAAAATGGAATAGCAATTGGCGAAAAAAATGGATTAGCAAAAGGTAAAAAAGAAGAAAAACTAGCTGTAGCCAAAAAAATGAAAAAACTAAAATTACCAGTTGAACAGATTATGCAAATAACAGAATTATCAAAAGAAGAGATAGAAAATTTATAAAATAAATAATAAAAATGGCAATGTAGAAAATAAAATTCCATGTTGCTGTTTTTTTGTAGAAGTAAAATCTAAATAAAATATAAAATTTTACTGAATTTTTTACAAATCTACTACAAAAATCTCATAAAACACTTGATTTTTAAAGCTTTTTCTGATAAAATACTATATGTTATGAAAATACACACACAAATACAGTTTAAAAGCAGTGCTTTTGTAAATTCTTATTCATGCAAAAGTTCTTTTAAATGCTTAAATATTTGTGGAGGTAAAAACTAAAAGGAGGAACAAAAAATGGCAGTAGTTGCAATGAAACAATTACTAGAAGCTGGTGTCCATTTTGGACATCAAACAAGAAGATGGGATCCTAGAATGGCTGAATACATATTCCAAGCTAGAAATGGTATCCATATCATAGACCTACAAAAAACATCTAAAAAAATAGATGAGGCTTATGAATTTTTAAGAGAACAATCTGAGGAAGGAAAAACAGTTTTATTTGTTGGAACAAAAAAACAAGCTCAAGATTGCATGAAAGAAGCTGCTGAAAAATGCGGTATGTACTATGTAAATCAAAGATGGTTAGGTGGAATGCTAACAAACTTTGCTACAATAGAAAAAAGAATTCAAAGATTAAATGAATTAGAAAAAATGGAAGAAGATGGAACTTTCGAAGTATTACCTAAGAAAGAAGTTACACTTCTTAGAAAAGAAATGGATAAATTAAACAAAAACTTAGGCGGAATCAAAGATATGACAGAAATGCCAGGAGTTATATTTATAGTTGATCCAAAGAAAGAAAGAAATGCTATATTAGAAGCAAGAAAATTAAACATACCAACAATAGGATTAATTGATACAAACTGCAATCCAAATGATGTTGACTATGCTATACCAGGAAATGATGATGCTATAAGAGCAGTTAAATTAATAGCTGATTGTATGGCAAATGCAGTTATCGAAGGTAGACAAGGTGAAGCTCAAGAAGTTTCTGAAGAAGAACAAGTAGCTGAAAATGAAGAACCAACAACAATGGAAGAAGTTGTTGCAGAATCTGAAGATGCTGAATAATTTGCAAAAAGCATAAATTAAAATGATACCAAGGAGGGTAGGGCTGCTGCCCTATCCTTTAATGTTTATAAAGGAGGAAATAAAATGATTAGCGCAAGCCAAGTAAAAGAATTAAGAGAAAAAACAGGTGCAGGAATGATGGAGTGCAAAAGAGTACTTACAGAAACTGATGGAGATATGGAAAAAGCAATGGATCTACTTCGTGAAAGAGGAATCACAAAAGCTGCTAAGAAATCATCAAGAATAGCTGCTGAAGGATTAGTAGATGCTTATGTATCAGAAGACGGAAAAGTAGGAGCTGTATTAGAAGTAAATGCTGAAACAGACTTCGTTGCACAAAACGCTGAATTCCAAAAATTTGTTAAAGAAGTTGTTGAGCAAGTAGCTAAAACAAATCCAGCAAATGTTGAAGAATTATTAGCTCAAAAATCATTAGTAGAAGCTGATAAAACAGTTCAAGAAGTTTTAACAGGAAAAATTGCAACAATAGGAGAAAACATATCAATAAGAAGATTTGCAAGATATGAAACAGCTGACGGATTAGTTGCTAAATATATCCATGGAGATGGAAAAATTGGTGTATTAGTAGAAATGAAAAATGCTGATGAAGCTTTAGCAAAAGATATATGCATGCAAATAGCAGCTGCAAAACCAGAATTCTTAAATAGAGAAGATGTACCAGCTGAAAGATTAGCCAAAGAAATGGAAATACTAAAAGTTCAAGCTATGAACGAAGGTAAACCAGAAGCTATAGCTGAAAAAATGGTACAAGGAAGAGTTAATAAATTCTACGGAGAAATCTGCTTAGTAGATCAAGAATTTGTTAAAAATCCAGATCTAAAAGTTAGCGAATTATTAAAACAACATGGAGCAGAAGTTGTAAAATTTGCAAGACTTGAAAGAGGCGAAGGAATCGAGAAGAAAGAAGAAAACTTTGCTGAAGAAGTTGCAAAACAATTACAATAATAAAAATATAAGATAAAATAGAAGAGAATGAGAAAATGATTACAATTATTTATCATTTTCTTTTGTTTTTCTGTGAAACGTTGAATTGCTTACCACCAAATGAAATGTTAAATGCAATTCTGTAAAGTAAATGCAAGTTGTAAGAGAAAAAAGTAAGTTTGGCATAAGTTATGGTCAATTGAAAAAGTAAATTATAGTTACTGAATAAATGCATAAGTTATTCATATTATTTTTTAATAATAGTTGCTCTTTTTGCAGTATATTGATATAATTACGCAAGGTAAAGGAGAAATGACAAATGAAAATAAAAAAAGAAAAACAAGAAAAAACAAAGAAAGAAATTGCAATAAAGTTTAATATAATAGCAATTATTGCAATAATAATATTTAGTGCAGCACTATGCCCTGTAACACTTCAAAATGATACTTATTATACAATAAAAATAGGTGAACACATTGTAAATACAAAAACAGTTGATATGATGGATCCGTTCTCATGGCACCAAAATCTATCTTATCAATACCCACATTGGTTATATGACGTGTTTATATATGTAATATATGCTCTTGCAGGATTTAAAGGGATTTTTGCATCGACAGTTATACTTTCATGTATTTTAGGTGTTATAATGTATATCACAAATTGCAAAATTTCTAAAAATAAATTAGTATCATTTTTCATAACTCTAGGTGCAATGTATTTAATGAGAGGATATATTGCAGCAAGAGCTCAGCTAGTAACATTTATTTTATTAGAAGCAACAATATTACTAATAGAAAAATTTTTAGAAACTAAAAAAGTGAGATATGCAGTTGGAATGGTTGTAATAGCAACTCTAATTGCTAATATTCACTGTGCAGTTTGGCCATTTTTCTTTGTAATATTCTTGCCATATATTGCTGAGTATTTAGTATTTACGATACTTGATTTTGCTCCAATATATAGATTAAGAATAGCTTATAATAAATTTTTACTAAAAAAATATAATGCTAAAAACAAAGAAGAAAAGGCAAAAAAAATAACTGAAAAAATTGAATTGCTAGAAAAAACACATAACAATTTTGAAAATAAAAGAATTGAAGCAAGAAATAAGCCTTACAAAATTAGATATAATAAAAATAGTGCTTGTAAATGGCTAATTGTAATAATGATTGTTTGTGCATTTACGGGACTTCTTACTCCAATTGGTGACAACCCATATACACACTTGCCAAAATTAATGCAAGGAAATACAACTAAATATATAAGTGAGCATTTACCATTAACGTTAATTAATAACAAACCAATGCTAGTTGTTTTAACTGCGTTAATTGCATTAATGGTATTTACAGATGTTAAATTAACTTTAAAAGATTTATTTATGCTAGCAGGACTAACCTTTTTGATGTTCATGACAAGAAGACAAGCTTCAATGTTAGTTTTATTTGGTAGTGCAATTGTAGCAAAAATGATAGCTCAATTATTTGAAAAATATGACAAAGGCGGAACTGAAAAAATTGAAGATGTACTGACTTCTCTTCTTGGAACCGCAGCTATTTTATCTGTTGTTGTGTTTGCATCTGTAGCAATGATAAAGCCAAAAATAAATGATAAATTTGTTGATGACAAAACATATCCAGTAGCAGCAGCGCAATGGATAAAAGAAAATCTTGATGTTAATAACATAAAATTATACAATGAATATAATTATGGAAGTTACTTAATATTTGAAGGAATTCCTGTGTTTATTGATTCAAGAGCTGACTTATATGCACCAGAATTTAATAAGCAGGTAGGAGATGATGGAAGAGATATATTTACAGATTATATAAATACATCACAAATTTCTACTTATTATGAAAATACTTTTGAAAAATATCAAATAACACATGTAATTATATATAAAAATTCAAAAATAAATATGTTCATATCAAGAGATAGTAAATACAAAGAATTGTATTCTGATGAAAAATTTGTAATATATGAAAGAGAAAACTAAAGAAAAAAGGGAAAACAAGGCTATTTTTTTAGTAGCCTTGTAAAATCCCTTTTTCTTTGAATAAATATAATTTGATAAAAAATCTAATAAGCATATTTACTATGAATCTAATTAAAATAAATCAGTATATATAATAAGAATTACTAGAAAGGAGGAAGAATTGTGGAAAAAAGAGTAATAGAAGTTAAAGAGAATGAAAATAAAAGATTAGATGCGTATATTTCTGAAGTAGATGAAAAATTATCTAGAACAACAGTAAAAAGACTTCTTGATGAAGGAAAAATCTTAGTAAATGGAAAATTTCCAAAAGCTTCATATAAAGTAAGTGCTAATGATAAAATAGAAATAGAAATTCCAGAAGTAAAAGAAACAAAACTTGAAGCACAAGATATTCCAGTTCCCGTTATTTATGAAGATAATGATATAATAGTTGTAAATAAGCCAAAAGGCATGGTGGTACATCCTGCAAATGGAAATCCAGATGGAACATTAGTAAATGCAATTTTATCAATGTGCAAAGGAAGTCTTTCTGGTATAGGCGGAGAAATAAGACCAGGAATAGTTCATCGACTAGATAAAGATACATCAGGACTATTAATAGTTGCAAAAAATGACGAAGCCCACATGAAAATGAGTAAACAAATTCAAGATAGAAAAGTTGAAAAAAGATACATTGCATTGGTTAGAGGAAATGTCCCAGATGATGAAGCTACAATTGATATGCCTATTGCTAGGTCAAAAGTAGATAGAAAGAAAATGGCTGTTGATAAAAACGGAAAAGAAGCAGTAACTCATTTTAAGGTTCTAAAAAGATATGGAAATTATACTTTATTGGAAATAAAAATAGATACAGGCAGAACTCACCAAATAAGAGTACACATGTCATATATAGGTTATCCAGTAGTAGGTGATAGTGTGTATTCTAGTGGAAAAAACGAGTTTAGGGTAGAAGGGCAAATGCTTCATGCAAGATACTTAAAATTCAAACATCCAATAAGTGGTAAGGAGCTAAATTTAGAAGCTCCAATACCAGAGTATTTTCAAAAGGTATTAAATGAGTTAGATGAAAGGGTAAAATAGATGGAAGAAAGATTACAAAAATACTTAGCAAATCAAGGAATTGCAGCAAGAAGAAAATGCGAAGAATTTATTTTAGACGGAAGAGTAAAAGTAAACGGAAAAGTCGTGACAGAACTTGGAACAAAAATAAATCCAGAAATAGATAAAATTGAATTTGATGGAAAAGAAGTAGAAAAGGTCGAAAAAAAGGTGTATATACTTTTAAATAAGCCAATAGGATATGTAACAACAGCAAAGGATCAATTTGATAGACCAACAGTTCTAGACTTGGTTAAAGTAAAAGAAAAAGTTTTACCAGTTGGCAGACTTGATATGTATACATCTGGTGCAATTATTTTGACAAATGATGGAGAATTTATAAATAAAGTGACTCATCCTAAAAATGAAATTGAAAAAACATACACAGTAACAGTTAAAGGAATTGTGACTGATGAAGATGTTGAAAAATTAAGAAATGGTGTTCAAATAGAGGATTATACTTCAGGAAAAGCCAAAGTAAAAATATTAAGAATTGATGAAGAAAAGAAAATTTCAAGATTAGCAATTACTATTCATGAAGGAAAAAATAGAGAAGTTAGAAAAATGTGTGAAGCAATAGATAAAAAGGTACTAGCTCTTCACAGAAGAAGTGTTGCAGGACTAGATGTAAAAAACATGCAAATAGGAACGTGGAGATATTTAAATAGCAGGGAAGTAGAGGCAATACTTACTAAATAAAGAAACAAGATTTAGTCGTAGTTGATAAGGAATAGGCTTAGTGATGTTTAAACGCTAAGCCTATACTTGACAAATAATTACAAATATTGTATAAATAAACTATAGCGTTTTTATTAAAATGTGCTATGGAAGGGAGTTATAATACTATTAAAGTATTATAGAATAAAAATATGGTCGAAGATCAAGATATTAAAACAACAGTATCTCCTTTTGCAATTAGAGAAGGAGAAATAAAAGTATTTGATGGTAAAGATGGATATGTATCTATGAACCAAATAATTGAAAAAATAAACATAGGACATATATCAGATGTTCATTTTAAAATTATGGAACTTATAAATCAATTTGAGTTCATGACATCTAGACAACTTTATCAATTATTAGATAATGAAAAATACGAAATTAAATCACAAGATAAATTAAACAATAAATTAGAGCAATTAGTAAAAACTAAAATACTTACAAGATATTATTTTAATGCCGAAGATGGCAAAGGAATATATAGAATATATTGTATGGAAAAAATGGGAAAATACTTACTAAATTCAAGAGGAATTGAGTGTAAGTGGCAACCAACTGATAATACAAAGCCAGTAGCAATGATTAAGAAAAGACTTGCTGCAAACCAAGTTTTAATTGCATATAAAAATAAAGTTAAAGCTTTTGACTCTTTCCAAATAAAAGTACCAATGAAAGCAAAGGTAGCTGGAAAGCAATTTAAAGCAACAGGAGGAAGAGTAACTCTTGTAAAAAATGATAGAAAATTAGATTTTATATTTGAAGTAGTTCGTAGAGAAGAAGACTGGGAAACAAAGTTTGCTGAAAAAATAAAGTTATACAAAGACTTTTATGAAAACTTTGAACCAATGGATTCTGGCTTTATGAATATGCCACAACTAATAGTTGTTTGTGAAGATGAAAGACACATGGCAGAAGCATTTAGAGTTATAGTAATGAATAAATTGGAAATATCAAAAGTAAATTTATACTATACAACCGATTTAAGACAAAATTCTGAAAATCTAACAAAAAGCTTAATTACATTTAAATTAGATGAAGAAACTAAAAAATATAAAATAGAAGAGGGAACAGTAAATCTTCTTGCCTAGTTTTTAAAATAGTAATTAAAACAAGAATATTAAATTAACAAGAAAAAAGCAAAATAAAAATGAGATTTGAGCTAAAATTTAACTTAAATCTCATTTTTTTACCTTTTTTATATTTGATATTTTTTAGCTATTCTTTTTTAAATTTATAACGATTGCATCTTCATTATCAAATAAGAATTTTGAATCAGATGTATCTGTTTTGATTGGGTCAACTTCTGTTGCTGAATCTTCATCATCAAAATGATATTTTGAAAGATTTTGTTTTTTATTTATTTTTTCTTCAATATCATCACCTTGAATATGAGGACCAGTAATGTTGAATTTATCAAACTTGTATTGTTTAACTTTTTTATCTTCATAGTATGATGAACTTAAGAAGTTTAGGTTAGCAATACCAGTATCGCTTTTTCCGCTTAAATTTCTTAGTTTATAAATACATTGTTTAAACTTAACAGATTGTATCTTGCCAGGTTTATATTTAATTTTATTAGCATATTTAATACCTGTAAGTTTTGGATCATATTCACCTTTATCAGTATTATAACTATTGCCATAATCCCATTCTTTTTTATCACCAATTTCTTGAGACCACCATTCATTGTCTTCAGGTGAATTGTTTCCAAATACAAATTTATTAGAACAGTTCGCAGTAATTACTTGTCTATGTTTTTTATTTGTTCCATAAGTAGGACCGTCTAATTGTGCTAAGTTTTGAATTGAAACAACTGTAGACACTTTATATTTTCTATATAAAGTAAATAGTGTATCTGTTTCATCACAAACAAAATCAGCAAATTCATCAATATATAAGAAATGAGGAATTCTTGTTTTTTCATCACCAGTTCGTCTTAGAACAGAGTGTTGCATTAAAAGAATTACAAATAATCCAAACAATCTATGAATACTTGGACCTAAGTCGCCTCTACGAGTGCAAACTAAAGTTATCTCACCGTTTTTTAATGCATTATCAAAGTTCACATTATTAGTTCTATTACATAAGATATTACGCACACCAGGATAACGAATTAAACTTTCAAGTTGTGCTGAAACAAATTCAGCATATTTTTGTAAGTCACTGTTATGGTTTGATGACATATAGAAATATCTTTCCAAAAATACTATTACAGAAGAATATTTTTTCGCAAGTACTTCATCAGATTTTAAAACTTCGCATAATTCTTCTATTTTTGAATAATTATTTAGGCATTCAAATAAATCTTCTAAAGTAGGTAAATAGCCTTCATGTATTATAGGAAATGTTTCTTTTAAAAGTATTACTAAATTTTCTATAATTTGTTTAGAAGCACTCTCCATAAATGCATATTGAGGGTCATCTGAAACAGAAACAGCAGTACCTTTTAAAATTGATGAAATTGCAATTGCTATTTGAATTGGATCATCATATATAAAAGGATTTAAACCAATTGAATCTGAGTCTGAAGGGTCTAATAAATTGTATTTTAGTTTATATGCTTTTAGGACTTTCTTGATATGATTTACTGATTCTATATCTGATGAGATATAAGTGATACCTAAATTTTTGTAAATATATTTATCTCCAGCATTTGCAATAATCATTTTCTTCATATAAGTATTGTAAGTACCAACCTTATTTTCATTTGGCGACAACATATTTAATGAAAAATTATCATTTATATAATCATTAGAATATGGGCAATTAAGAGTAGCAAGACCAGTTTTTAAAGCTGTAAAGCCCATTTCCTTTGAAATTTCTTTAAAGAAGTATTTTTTATCAATGTCTTGAGCTACCATTGGTTCAAATATCATAGATGTTTTTCCTGAACCTGAAACACCAGCAACTAAAGTTGGATAAAATCTTTTCTCTTCAGCTATTTTTACTGTACTTCCAGTTTCTTTATCTTTACCAAATACCATTTCACAAGTATATGAACCCCAAGATGCTGATTTGTCAGATAAATTGATACCACCATAATCTTCAAGAGAATCGGTAATGTCTTTTGTGTCATTAACAGTACCAACTAACCATTTAATTACTCCATAAAATGTTGTAAGAGGTATATATAAAGCTATTGCCGAAAATGCAGGTCTAATTAATGAATAGAAGTTTGTTACAATATCTGCAAAACGAGGGACAGATAATAATAACATCCAACCTGCTAAATTTAGCCATTGAGTAAACATAGAAACTACTATTATATAAAATGCAACTATAAATATATTAAATAGTTTATGTTTTACTCCATCATTACTTGCGTATTTTGATGAACATGAAAATAAATAAGCAAATACAGGACAAGCCATTGCTAAAGTGTATACAAAAGGATTCCAATAATCAACACCCATTCCTGTAAATATCATGATTATCATTTCAACAACTCTATCTATTATAATATATGCAGATATTAATGTGAGTATATATGTAAAAAAAGTATTTCTATCTGTTTTTAAATGTTTTAATAATTTGTCTAATAATTTCAAAAAATCACCGCTTTCATATCTATTTCTAACATATATATTATCCTATAAAATGGCGAAAAATACAAGTGTTTTAGCTAAAAAAATAGAAAACATTGGCATATTATTTTATCAAGAAGAATATAGCTTTAAAAATAGGAGAACTAATATGCTAAGAGATAAAAAACAAAGTTTTATGCAGTCAATTTTTACACTTATGGTGGCTCAAGTTGTTATTAAAATTTTTGGTGTGATATACAAACTATATCTTACAAATAAATCAGGGTTTGGAGATAGTGGAAATGCAGTATATACAGGAGCTTTTCAAGTATACATGCTCGTCCTTACCATAGGGTGCGTGGGTATTCCAAATGCTGTTGCAAAGCTGATTTCAGAACGAGTTTCAATAGATGATTATAAAGGTGCAAATAAAATATTTAAAATATCATTTTTATTACTTTCTATTGTAGGTTTTATAGGAACTGTATTTATGTTTTTGTTTGCACATGTAATTGCAAATGATTGGATAGGAATTCCTGATATAGAACTTTCAATAATAATACTTGCACCTTCAGTATTTTTTGAAGCTGTAATTGCTGTTTTTAAAGGTTATTTTAATGGTTATCAAAACATGAAACCAATGGCCAGGTCACAAACATTAGAACAAATTGCAAAAACAGTGTTTACAGTTGCTATAGTAGAGGCGGTTTGCATTTTTGTATCTACTAAAATAAATGTAATGGCAGCTGGAGCAAATTTAGCAACGACAATGTCTACATTTATAAGTTTAATGTATTTGTTTAGTATATATTTTAGAGAAAGAAAGCAAGAAAGGCAGTTCCTAAAAAGTAATAAAGTAGAATATAAAAATTTTAGAAATAATAGCATAATTGAAATTTTAAAAGATATATTAGTAATTGCAATGCCTATGACACTAAGTGCCGTTTTAGGCTCGATTAATAGAAATATTGATTCTGTTACAATAATAAAAGGATTAACTACATTTTTAACAGAGCAACAAGCTCAAGTTCAGTATGGAATATTAAGTGGAAAAATTGATATGTTAGTTACAATGCCACTTTCGTTTAATATAGCTTTTGCAACAGCTCTAGTTCCTGCAGTATCTTCTGCAATGTCAAGAGGAGATTATAAAAGTATCAATAATAGAGTAAGTTTTTCTATACTAATAAATATTTTAATTGGTTTGCCATGCTGTGTAGGAATGATTTTATTTGCAAAACCAATTCTAAGCTTGCTATTTCCAAATGCAAGTAGTGGAGCGTTTTTACTTCAAATTAGTAGTTTATCAATAATGTTTTTAACAGTTGAGCAAACAATAATTGGAACGTTACAAGGACTAGGAAAGACTCTTACACCATTAATAGGAATGATTGCAGGCGTTTTAGTAAAATTAATAATTAATATAACTTTAGTAAAAATAAATCCAGAAAACTTTATTTTAGGAGGAATTGCAGGAGCTGCATTTGGAACAGTAGTATGTCATGCAATATCAATGTGTATTGGTTTAATTCAAATAAGAAAAAATATTGATCTGAAACTAAATTTTAATACATATATTTTAAAGCCATTAGTTAGTGCTATTGCGATGGGAGGATTATCTTATGCGTTATTTACTATTATAAATAAAACTTTAAGTCAAAATCTATCTTTAATAATATCAATAGCTTTTGCAGTATTTATATATGTAGTTTTTGTGTTTGAACTAAAAATATTAAAAAAAGAAGATGTAAAAATATTTAAACTTAAGAAAAAAAACTAAAATACTGAATAAAATCACAAATAACAGGAAGAATAAGAACAAGAAAAAAGCCCAGTTTTTTATAAAAAATAATAAAAAACTTGAAAAATCAAGAAATTTAAGTAAAAAAACGCAAAAAAAGAAGGATTTTATCAAAAATTGGCGAATAATGTTTATAGTAGAGAGATTCTACTACATAAAGAATCTTATTAGGAGGTAATTTTAAAATGAACAAATCTGATTTAATCGCAGCTATATCTGCTAAAACAGGAACAACAAAGAAAGATGCTGAAGCAGCTTTAAATGCATTCGTAAGCGTTGTAACAGAAGCTTTAGAAAAGGATGAAAAAGTTCAACTTGTTGGATTTGGTTCTTTCGAAGTAAGAAAGAGAGCAGCTAGAAAAGGAAGAAATCCACAAACTAAGGAAGAAATCAAAATACCTGCATCAAAAGCACCAGTATTCAAAGCTGGAAAAGCATTAAAAGATTTAGTAAACAACAAATAGTTTTGAATTATATATAAAATATGAATTCATATAAATACATAGGAAAAACCTATGTATTTTTTTGTTTATATTGAATTTGAAACAAAAATGAAGTATAATAAAAAATACGCAAATACCCTTATAAAAATACAGAAAGGACGGGATATTATGAAATGGCAAAAAGTTGAAAACGATTCACCTGTAACCTCGTGGGTTGGTGAAAATTCTTATTTGCAAATCATGGTATCAACCAGTAAAAGTGCAGAAGAGGCTTTGCCTATTTCTGCAAATCGGTGGACGGCAAACCTTATGTCTTTGTTGTGTAGAAACAGTAAAAACGAAAGTATAGAGCCTGACTACGCAATCAAACTCATGGTACTCAAGGAGCTGGGCTTCTGGAAGCAACTTGCGATAGAAATCTATCCGCAAGAATCCAAAAGACATGGCACTCATTCGTGGTGGATGTGGGAGCTTAAAAACCCAGAAAGCATCGAGGGCATCACAGAAGTTCCGATGTTTGCTAAGTTGGAGGGGACTGCAAAGGTTTTCTCTAGTACAGGAGAGGTAAAGTTTCTGTTCACGGAACTTGAGAAATGGGAGGAGAAACAGCAGCTAAAAAACAAGATGTTCTCCGAAGAGAGCGTAGCCATAGAGCTCATCTGCGATACATTCGCAAACAAAGGCTATTCGTGCCTGATTGTGTTTCCTGATGGGGATAAGATCAAGCTTCCGTTAAACTAAATTCTGCGTAAAAGGTGGCTGTCGAGTGACGGCCACCTTTTTTATAATGTAAATTTAAAAAATCTCTTTATTTTTTTATAATATCATGATAAACTATTTAAAAAATTAAAAGGAAGAAATATGGAAATTTTAGGTTTTGATATAAGAATATATTTTTTATTATTCATGATATATGCAGTAATTGGCTGGTGTATGGAAGTTACATGCAAATTGATTCAATATAAAAGATTTATAAATAGAGGATTTTTAATAGGTCCTTATTGTCCAATATATGGATATGGTGCAATACTAATCACAGTTTTATTGCAAAAATATACAGCTGATCCATGGGTGTTATTTGTAATGGCAATATTAATATGTGGGACATTAGAGTATTTAACAAGCCTTTTTATGGAAAAAATATTTAAAGCAAGATGGTGGGATTATAGCCAAAGAAAATTTAATTTAAATGGTAGAATTTGCTTAGGAACAATTATTCCATTTGGAATATTAGGCTTATTTATAATGTATGCTTCTAATCCATTTTTATTAGAAAAGCTTGAGCAGATACCAGAAGTATGGCTTAATTGGATAGCTGGAATTACTTTTGGAATATATATAGTAGATAATATTGTTTCAACAGTTGTAATTAGATATGTAAAGAAAGCCGAATTGATTGCTGGAAAAGACTTAGACAATACCGAAGAGATGACATCTAAAGTGAAGGAAATATTAAACAACAAATCTGCTCTTCATAGAAGACTTGTAAATGCATATCCAACACTTGTAGCTATTAAAACAAAAATAACCAAAAAGACAGAAGAAATTAAAAGAAACATAGTAGAACAAAAAGATGAAATAACTAAAAAAGTAGAAGACACAGCTGAAAAAGTAAAGAAAACAGCAAAGAAAAAAATTACTCCAAAGAGTAAAGAAAGAGATAAAAATGACATATAAATTTGAAGTTCCAGGAACAATCGTTGGAAAAGAAAGACCAAGGGTGAATACATATACATTAACAGTATATACACCAAATAAAACAAAAGATTACGAAAATTTGATAATACAATATTTTTATATAAATCATCCAGGAGCTATTGCTTTTGAAGGAAGAGTAAAAATAAGTGTTATAGCATATTTTAAAATTCCCAAAAGTACAAGTAAAAAGGATAGAGAAAAAATGATTGAAAATGAAATAAGTCCAACTAAAAAGCCTGATGCAGATAATATAGGAAAAGTTGTTTTAGATGCATTAAATAAGGTTGCTTTTAAAGATGATAACCAAGTAAGTTCTTTATTTATAGAAAAAAGATATTCAGAAGATGAAGAAAAAATAGAAATAGAGGTAGATGAGTACTAAAATTAGTACTCATTTACTTTTGGATATAGACCAATACAAATAAGTCCACAGACACCAACTATGGAATAAATAATTCTGGCAAAAATAGACATGCTACCAAATATTGTTGCAACTAAGTCAAAACTAAATAATCCTATAAGAAGCCAATTGATTGCACCAATTATAACAAGTGTAAGTGCAATATAGTATAAAACTTTCATGATAGTCCTCCCAAAAAATAAAAAGCTATATATAGATTTTTATAGTAGTATTTTCAAAAATCAAAAAAATATACAAAAAATTTTAAAATAATAAATACGGCAAAAGAGCCAGCCGAAGCAGACTACTTTTTTAGAAGTCGTGTCAAAGCTGACTCTTTTGCCCTAAAGCAAGTAAAATTTACTTTAGAAAGGTGTTACTTAAAATTTTTTGATTGATGCCCAACGCTTGGCATACTCCGGATCCAGAATGTGTTCGTTGTTGGAAAACGGAACAAATTCGTGAGTGTCGGTGTAACCTGCAGAAGTCAAGATGTCAATAATCTTGTATCCTTTGGCCACATAAGTTTTGCCGTTGCGGTAGACAAAAACTACCTTACCATTGCTTTTGCCAAAGTGCCCAAGTTTTGTCATGGCTTTATAGCTAAAAACTGGGCTGCTGATGATGAGGGGATAGTAGCGAGTTTCAAAGCAAGTATGCTTCACATAAACGCCTTCTTCCGGCATTTCAAAGCAGTTGCTAAGAACATCATCACTGATGCTTCCGATACCATGCTTATCGCAATAAGCCATGCTATTAGCAGCTAATTCTTCAACATAGCTTTCATGAGCTTTTGCACGAAGGTTATCCCATTTTTCCTTTTGCAATAAGGGATACTCACCTTGGCTAAAAGGAACATTGAAGCTAGCCTTTTTAAAGCCAGCATCTTTAAGTAAATGCTCCAAATGGCTGGTGTACGGTGCTGCGAAGAATTTTCCATCATCCAAAACAATGCCAATCGTTAAAGAATTTACTGAATAGCATCCAGGAAACTCTAGCGAAGTTTTCAAAATGGAAAGGTTGCCTTGGGTAGAGCTCTTCGGGTCAAAAAATATTGAATTATTATAAACCCGGAGAGCCTCCTTTGCCAAAAAATCAGTAGTAACCTTAGCCATAAATATGGCCTCCTAAAAATATATTTAACTAACCATGTAAATGGTTAATTAGCAAATTAATATATATATTATAACATATTTACATAATAAAGTAAATAATATAAAAAAATGTAAGTTTCCAAATGAGAGAAACTTACATTAGCCTCTGATAGCTCCCGAATGAAAGGAACTTTTTTAGGCAGATAGGGTTAATCGCTGAATTCGGCTATGACATCGTAGTGATTTGCGCCGATGTTGTGGTAACTGGTATAAGGATCCGTGCTGGTTTCAAGAGTATCAAGCTCTACCGTAAAGGACTTTAACCGTTTACCTTTAATCCGCTCGTCGCCACGAAAACAGGCTCGAACTTCTCTTGCAGTGGTGGGCTTTTCGCTAGTGACGATGTTCGTGTAGAGAGTCATAATATATCCTCCTGCTTTTTTAGGCTATTTATATATTGTGTACTTAAAATAAGTACACTACATAGTAGTATTATAACATAATTTTACATGAAATACAAATTTGATAATAAAAAAGAACAAATATCTATTGCGGTTTAGATATTTGCTCGAAAGAATATATTTCCCAATACTTTCCTGTTTTACACAGAAAAGTAAAAAAGTGTTAGGAAAAATGTTAGGAAAATCAGTTTTTTCCATAAATTAAAACCTCAAGTATATCTTACGAACTACTTGAGGTTCTAATGGTGCAGATGGCCGGAATCGAACCGGCACGGTTTATTCAACCGCAGGATTTTAAGTCCTGTGCGTCTACCAGTTCCGCCACATCTGCATTTCTCTGGTTGACAAAAATTATTGTACTACATAAAAGTATAAATTGTCAAGTATATTTTATAAAAAAATTTAAAAAATTTAAAACCAGAAATCTTCTTTAATATAAATAGTATTTTTATTTGAAATTTTTATAAAATTATAATAACTTTAAAATATTGTGTTAAAAATGGGGTGCATAACACTTTTGTCGAAATTTGACGAACGATTAGGGGTATATTTAATAAAAATACATGTTATAATAGTATCGTGAAATAATAAAAGTATGCATAAATGGAGAAAAAATTAAAATTTTATAAAAATTATGGAAAAAATAGTAAAAACATAAGAAAAATTCGCCATAGCGAAGAATATATGTGTTTAAATAACTAAAGAAATTTATAAGATAGAGAAATTATTGGTGAAGATTATGCATATAGAAATGTTAATTAAAGAAGAAAGAGAAAAAAGAGGGATGACAATTACAAAATTGTCAAAGAAGAGTGGAGTATCAGCAGCACACTTAAGCGATATTGAAAAAAATTTTAAATCCCCAAGTTTACTAGTTATGGTAAAAATAGCAAAGGCATTAGATGTAGATGTTACACAACTATATAAAGTGCAATGGTAATGTATGGATATCTATGCCCAAAGCTTACATGAATTAAAAGAATATTTAAGAAAAAACAATAAGATTCCATCTGAAAAAATATGGAATAATTATGCTGTTGAAAAAAAGTTGTTATCTAGTAAAACTATAGAATATATCTATGGTGGCAAATTTAACAAAATTTGTAGAAAGCTGATTAGAAAAAAGCAGAGGTAATAGCTTTGAGCATTTGAACAATAAAAAAATATTGGTCAAGTGCTATTTTTAATGCGAATTTTTCAAAAAATACTAGACTTTTTTACGAAAATAGCTTAGAATTATAGCCAAACAATAGTTATGGTTATAGGAAATCCATATTAAAACCTAAATTTTATTATAGAAGGATAAAAAATGAATATTTGGCACGATATATCACAAGAAAGAATTACCAAAGATAATTTCACAGCAGTTATAGAAATTCCAAAAAACTGCAAAAATAAATATGAATTAGACAAAGAAACAGGAATGTTAAGACTTGATAGAATCTTATACACAGCAACACACTATCCTGCAAATTATGGATTTATTCCAAAAACTTATGCAGATGACCATGATCCACTGGATGTGTTAGTTCTTAGTCAAGAAGAGTTCTATCCATTAACATTAGTTGATTGTTATCCCATTGGTGTAATGATAATGACTGATAGCAACGAAAGAGACGAAAAGATAATAGCAATATCTAAAAATGATCCTTTTATGAACTGTTATAAAGATATTTCTGAATTACCAGAACATGTAAGTGCTGAAATAATGCATTTCTTTGAAGTGTACAAGCAATTAGAAGGAAAGAAAACAACAGTAGATGAAATGTTAAATTGCGAAGAGGCAAAAAAAATAATCGAAAGATGTATGGAAAACTATAGAGAAAAATTTGAAAATAAATAAAGCTATAAAAATAGGAGAATATTTATATGATAGAAAAAATAATATTTAATATTTTAGCTTTTTCTCTATTTATAATAATGTTCTTTAGATTGATAAGAAAAAATGACACAAGTTATGTGTATGCATTAGTATTACAATTTATAGGAATAGCAATTAATTTTTTTGAACTAATAGCAGGAAGAAGTTTTGGAATTATTATAAAAGTTATAATGTACTTACTTTCAGTTGTAGTTCCAATTATAATTATTTATGTAGAAAATAAAAATGCCATTGACTTATTTGATTTAATATATTCTTGGATGGCTAAATTTTTAATTGCAACAGGAAAATATGAAAATGCAAAAAAATATTTAGAGCATTTGCTTGATAAGGATGAAGAAAATGTTGATGCTGTTGAAATGCTTGCAAAAGTGTATGAAAAATTAGGAAAATATGAATTAGCACTTGAAAATTATGAGTATGCGTATGAATTGGATAGTAATAATTATGAAATGCTTCTTAAAACTGGTGAAATAAATAACAAAATGGGAAATACTCAAAGGTCAATAGATATACTTTCTAACTTATTAAAGAAAAAGCCGGAGTATTATGATGCAAGTATTTTACTTGGAAATATCTATTACAATACAGAATCATATAAAGAAGCAACAATGGTTTATATGTCAGCATTAAAATATAAACCTGAAAGTTATGAACTAAATTATTATATAGGTATGTCTTTTACAATGCTAAATGATTTTAACAGAGCAAAGGATTATTATAAAAAAGCTGCAAATATAAATTCTAATTTATATCATGCAAGATTTTCAATTGGACAAATAGAACTAATTGCAGGTGAAATAGATAATGCAGAAAATGAATTTATGAAATGTATTGACATAGAAGAAATTGAAGCTGAAGCATATTACTATATAGCAAGAATTTCAATGATAAAAGGAAATGTTTCAAAAGCAAAGAATTATGCAAACATTTCAATAGAAGAAAATCCGCTAATGTTTGAAAGAATGGTAAGTGAAAATATTTTTGCTCCAATAATTGACGAGTTAAACAGGCCTAAAAATTTAAGAATTAATAAAGGCAAAATGATTTCTCAAAGAGAAAAAATGATAGATGAGCATTTACATGATACAACAAATATAGTAGGTAAACTTAGCAACAATGACTTAGAAATGATAGAAAATATCAGAAAAAACAGGCAAGAAAATACATTAGATAATAGGGAAAGGCAGTAATAATATTAATTTTTAATAAATATAATTGAAATAATTATATTTATAAGGAGATTAATAATTATGAATGATTCTATATCAATTATAGGTGGAGATGTAAGAAATATTGAACTTGCAAAAATCTTACAAGAAGAATATAAAGAAAAATACATAATAAATACATATTCTTTTGAAAAAAGTCAAAATACTTTGCAAGAAGTAATTGAAAAAAGCAACGTTATCATTACATCAGTACCACTTAGCAAAGATAAAATAAATTTATATACACCATATTCAGATGAAAAAATAAGTTTAGAAAAACTTTTTTCTATGATAAAAAATAAAACTGTAATAACAGCGAATATTCAAGAAGAATATGAAAAAATATTGCAAGAAAACAACAATAATATAATAGATTTATTAAAATGTGATGACTATGCAATTTTAAATGCAGAACCAACATCTGAAGGAGCAATACAAATTGCTATGGAGAACACTACTAAAACCTTGCAATATAGCAATGTTTTAGTAATTGGTTATGGAAAAATAGGAAAAATTTTAACAAAGCAACTTAAAGCATTTGATGCAAATGTATACTGCACAGCAAGAAAAGATGTAGATTTTGCAACAATGTATATAAATGGAATAAAAAAATTAGAATATGAAAATTTATCTAAAGAAATATCAAAATTTGATATAATATTTAACACTGTACCTAGTATAATTTTAATAAAAGAAGAATTAGAAAAAATAAAAAATGATGCAGTAATAATTGAGCTTGCATCAAAGCCAGGGGGAATAGACCTAGAAGAAAGCAAAAATTATAATTTTAAAATTATAAATGCTCAAGGACTTCCTGGAAAAGTAGCACCAAAAACTGCTGCACAAATAATAGAAAAAACACTAAAGAAATATTTGTAAAAATAGGAAAGAGGAAATAAAAATGGAAATTTACCAAGCATTAATTTTAGGAATAGTTCAAGGGCTAACAGAACTTTTGCCAATATCAAGTTCTGCACACTTGACAATACTACCTTGGATTTTTAACTGGAATATACCAGATGCTTTTGATGTTGCTTTGCATTTTGGAACATTACTTGCAATTGTATTATATTTTTTTAAAGACTGGATTGAACTTATTAAAGGTGGGTATAAATATGCCTTTAAAAAAGAAAAAAATGTTCAAGGAAGAATGTTTTGGTACATAGTACTTGCAACAATTCCTGGTGGGGCTATTGGCTTTTTACTAGACCACTTTTTAGGCGATACTTTAAATCAACCAATAATTATAGCCGTTTCATTAATTGTAATGGGAATAATACTATATGTAGTTGATAAAAATTCAAAAAGCAATGTTAAATATGAAGAAATGACACTAAAGCAAACATTTTTAATTGGTCTTTCACAAGCTTTAGCGTTTATTCCTGGTGTATCTAGATCAGGTGTAACAATAACAACAGCAAGAGCAATGGGAATAAAACGAGAAGCGGCAGCTAAATATACATTTTTGTTATCAACACCAATTGTATTTGCTGCAACATTATTCAAATTTAGTGAATTTCAGTTTAGTGTGTCATTCGTAATAGGAGTACTTGCAAGTTTTATAGTAGGAATTTTTGTAATAAGATTTTTACTAAAATACATACAAAAAGGCAGTTTTAAAATATTTGCTATTTATAGAGTAATATTTGGAATATTAATAATATTTTTTACAATAATTAAATAAAAAATAAAAATTCAAAATTTAAGTAAAAAAACTTAATTTTGAATTTATTTTTTTGAAATATGAAATGAAAAGTTTCAAAAATGTTACAATATTACATTTTACTTACAAGTGAGGTTGATTTATTGACTTTTTCCTAAAAACAGATAAAATAATATTAGTAAAAAAGTAAAAAATGACATTTTTGATAAAAAAATATAGAATTATAATCTTTTTTTTGCTAAACATAAATAAAAATGAAAGAAAGGATTCAAAATGGCAACTTGTCTAGGTATATATATAGATAACAACATAATTAAATATGCTAAAGTCACTAAGAAAAAAGAAGACCTAAAAATAGATGCTTATGGAATAAAATTCTATAGTGACCTACAAGAAGCTATAAAACAGGTAGTTTCTGAAACTTTTAGTTTTAAAATTCCAATCAGCGTAAACCTTTCAGATGAAATGTACAATACATTTAATATGTCTAGCTTACTTAGCAAAAAAGATTTAGGAAAAGCTATTGAAACAGAATTTGAATCTTTGTGTTATGAAAAACAATATAATCCGAATGCACTAGAATCAAGGTATTCATTAGTTAATGATGCAAATGATAAAGATAAAATAAAAGTTATACACATTTCGACAAATAAAACAAAAATAAACAAAGTTCTTCAAGACTTTGAAGGAGAAATGGTTGGAACAATAGCACCTATATCATTAAGTATTGCAAACATAGCTCCATTAAAACAAAAAGAAAATATTTTAATTGTTAATATGGAAGATAAAACAACTGTAACTACAATAATTGGACAAAAAGTGTATGATGTTGTTACATTAGAAGAAGGTTCTCAAAACATACTAGAAGGAATAAGTGCAAGGGAAAACTCTTACTTAAAAGCTTATGATATATGCAAAAATACAACTATTTATACAATGGAAGGAAAAGACTTACAAGAAAAAGAGAACGAGTATCTAAATAATATAATTCCTACATTATATACAATAGCTAATAAAGTTAAAGACATTAAAGATAGTTCATTAACAAAAATAAATAAAGTATATCTTACAGGAACAGTTTCTGTAATAAATAATATTGATTTATATTTTGAAGAAATATTAAATGGAACAAAATGTGAAATACTAAAGCCATTTTTTATTGAAGATAATTACAAAATAAATATGAAAGACTATATAGAGGTAAACTCTGCAATTGCTTTGGCGATGCAAGGACTTGAATATGGTGTTAGAGATATAAACTTTAGAAGAAAAACAGCAATAGAACAACTAAAGATGTTATTAAATACTAATATTGGTGGAGCAAAAGATAAAGAAAGTGATGAAAAAAAATTAAGCAAAATCAATATTAAATTTAATATGGATTCGCCAAAGATAAAAACTTGGGCACTAAGAGAACTTATAATGGTAATAGTACTTGCTTTAGCATATACAACAATTGCAAGTATAATAAGTACTGGGTTAAATATAAAAAGAGGCGAAATAAATTCAGCAAAAGAAGAAATAGAAACACAAATTGGATTAATAAACAGAGATAAGTCTAAAGTTGATATAAAATCAGCTGATTATACAACTCTAACAAACAACTTAAAAACAATCAAAAGCGATTTAACACAAAAAAATTCAGTAAAGAATATGATACCAACATTGCTTAGTCAAGTTATGAATATTATACCAAAAGAAGTTCAATTGACATCTATAGAAAATACATCAAATAAACATATTGTAATTTCTGCACAATCATCAAAGTATGAACAGTTAGCGTATTTTAAAGCGTTACTAAAGTCAAAAAATGTGCTAGATTCTGTTGTATCGACTGAGGCTACCAAAGAGGGCGATACAATTAAAATTACAATAGAAGGAGATGTACCATGAAAAATATTTTAAGAGTAATACTTACAGTATTGGTAACAATATTAGTTATATTATTAATGGTAAAAGGTCTTTCTATTGGTAGCTTAAAGATATATAGTATATCTGGAATTATAGAAGAAAATAAAAAAATAGATGAAGAAATAGATGCATTAAATAAACTAAAAAATGAAGATTACAAAAAAGCAATGGATAATCTAAATGATTCAGCAAAAAAATTAACTACAGCAAAGCAAAGCTATTTAGATGAGGCAAGTATGAGTACAGATAGTGAAATAAAAGAAGCGACAATTTCTCAAAATTATTCAATGGAATATTTGTGGAACAAAGTTGGAACTTATGCAACAGAAGAAGGTCTTAAATTAAAATGGGATGTTCAATCTGCAGGAAGTGGAAAATATACTTTAAGTTTCACTATTACAGGAACTTATATTTCAATAATTAATTATGTGTATGATATTGAAAATGATTCTGATTTAGGTTTTACAATATTAAATTTTAAAATATCTGGATCAGATGAGCTTACTGCTACATTTAGCGTAAATGATGTTGCAATAAAATCTGAATCAATAAGTGCAAGTGTAATGCAACAACAGCAACAACAATCATCAAGTACAAATAATAACGAACAAGGCAATAATACACAAAGCAATCAAAATAATACAACAACAGATAGTAATCAAACAAGTGGTTCAAATACAACTGATAATAAGTAGAAAGGAGTATACATGAAAAAAATTTTTAAAGAAGCAATAATAACTATACTTATGTGTATAGCAATATGTTTAATTTTAGCAATTATATTTTATGAATACATGCCTACTACTAAAATCGTTCCAAGTGGAGTTGAAAAATATAGTACTCCAGAAACGATTAAAGATGAAATTGAGCAAACCACAGTTGATTATACAAATACAACCGTTCAAAATATTACATTTGAAATTACTGATACAGATTTAAAAATATACAAAAATTCAGGAAGTTATTCAACTGGTAAAGCTAATCCATTTGTAGCTTCAAGTGCAGATGTATCAAATGATAATAATAACAATGGTGAAAATGATAATTCAGGGCAAGGAAATACTAAAGTAGATACTGACTCAAAAGGACACAACTCTGGATTAAAATAAATTAGGTTATATTTAAAAAATTAAATATATACAAAAAAATCAAAAGGAGGAATTTATAATGTTTAAGAAAGAAAATGGTATTACATTAGTTGCATTAGTTGTAACAATAGTAGTTTTATTAATACTAGCAGGTGTATCAATAAGCTTAGTATTAGGACAAAATGGTTTAATAAACAATGCTAAAGATGCTAAAAATAAAACAACAAATGCTACAAATGAAGAAAATTATTTATTAAATAAATATATACCAGAATTTATAAACAATGCCGTAAACGGAACAACAACAGCAGAATAATAATCAAAACATAAATAGGGTTACCTTATACCTACCAAGGTAAAATAAGGTAATCTTATTTTAATATTTAAACATATTAAGGGGAATTGTATGGACATACTAATATATGTATTTATATTTTTAATAGGAATAACATTTGGAAGCTTTTTTACACTAGCAACATACAGAATACCAATAGGAAAAGATATAACACACGAAAGATCTTTTTGTCCTAACTGTAATCATAAACTAGGATTCTTAGACTTAGTACCAATTTTTAGTTATATTTTTTTAGGTGGAAAATGTAGATATTGTAAACAAAAAATTCATCCAAGATATTTGCTAACAGAACTATTTTCAGGAATAGTATTTGTTTTATTTGCGTTATCTATTAAATTTAATATATATAGTTTAAGTATATGGAAAATAGTATATTTTGGCTTTGGAATATTGTACTTAGTAGGAATTTTTATAATTTCTGGTATAGACAAAGAAAAAATTCAAATTCAAAATGAATTAATAGTATATTTAATAGTAGTTCAAACAATGTATATAATATATCTATATACATTAGAACTGGTTAATATTTATAGATATGTTATATATTTAGCTGTTCTTGCAATACTAACAACAGCTAATACTATCTATTATAAAAAACACCTAAAGGACTGTTATACATTTAGCATACTTGCATTTTTGATGTTAATTGCAATGTTTTCTTATGAAAATGTGACAATAATTACAGTTGCATTGACATTACTTACAATAGCAATTGAGTTAATAATAAATAAATTAAAGCAAAAAAGTCAAAAATACAAGAAAAATGAAAATAATAATAATAAATTACCTATAGGATTTATATTAGGAGTAACAAACATTATAACACTGCTTGCTACAAATTTTATAATATTTTATGCTTAAGTAAAGGAAATTTTGATGAATAAATTATTAAAAAAAGATGAAGGAATAACTGGGTATGATTTAGTAGTATCAATAATTGTTCTATGCTTATTTGTAGGAGTTTTAACAACTCTTATGGGAAACTTATATAAAACTTCAGCAAATATTCAAGCAAGTGCAATAGCTATGTCTTATGCTACAATTGTATCAGAAAAAGTTGATGAAAAGTCATTTGAAGAAGTAACAGATGATAAGAACTTTGCAAATTATTTGGCTGAAAAAGGTGAAATCGAATTAGATGATAATTATAAAATAACAGTAATTGTATCAAAATTGTCAGGGGTTGATGAAAACTATATTAAAAATGTAAATATAGTTGTAACATATAATGTGGCAAATGAATCTAAATCAATATCATTAACAAAGCTAAAAGTAAAAGAAGTAGCTAAAAATTAAGGAAGGGATACTGCTCAAAGATGAATATAAAAAATCAAAAAGGTGTAACTTTAACAGAACTTGTAGTATATATTACTGTTATGCTGGCAGTACTTGGAGTAATGACTTCTATTAGTTCTTTCTTTTATAATAATTTAGGTATTGTAAAAGAATCAGCTAAATATTCAGCCCAATTTGACAGCTTTAATAGTTATATAACAGTTGATATAAAAAATAATAAAGATGTTGTTGTAAAAAACAAAACATTAATTTTTGAAGATGGAACTACATATGTGTATAATGAAGCAGATGAAGGAATATATAGGGGCAATCAAAAAATAGCAACAAATGTAAAAACTTTTAATGTATCTAAAAAAACAATAACAATAAATAATGTAGATAAAAATATATTAACAGTGCAAATAATAATTGGAAATTCAAGTAAAACATTATTTAACAGGACAATAGATTACACATTAAAATATTGGTAAACGAAGGAGAGAAAAAATATGCCTAGCAATAAACAACCTTTGGGAATAGAATTGGTAAAAATGGGCGTTGTTACAGAAAGTAACATAAGTGAGGCTCTAGATTATCAAAGAAAAAATCCAGGTAAAAAAATAGGAAATATATTATATGAATTAAATTTAGGTGATCCACAAAGATTAATAAGTGCAATAGGAGAAGTTTTAGGTGAAAAAACGATATTTCTTACTCCAAATTCTGTAAGAATAAATATAACAGATTATATTTCGCTAGATGTAGCAAAAAGAAATAATGCTATACCTTTTGAAATTGAAGCTGGAAAAGTAAAAGTTTGCTTTGCTGATACAACAAATGCAAGAAGTATTGATGCAATTAGATTATTTTTCTTAAATAAAGGTCTAGTAATGGAGAGATACTTGACTTTTGAAAAATGTATACAAGAAGTTTTTGCATCTCTTGAAACTGAAGTACCAGAAGATATTGATGTTACTGCTGATATTTCTGAACTTGTAGATTCTATAATAAAATCTGCAATGGAAAAAAGAGCAAGTGATATTCATATAGAGCCAGAAGAAAGTTCAGTAAGAATAAGATATAGAATTGATGGTAACTTATTTGAAGCAGCTACAATAGAAAAAAATAAGCAACCACAGTTAATAGGTAGATTAAAGGCTATTTCTAATATGCATCAAGAAAAGCAGGAATCTCAAGATGGTAGAATTATAACTTATCCAGATTACAACATTCGTGTATCTTCGCAAAAGAATGTTAATGGAGAAAAATTCGTTTTAAGATTACTAAAGAAAAATGCAGATGTTCAACAAATATTTGAACTAGGATTTCCAAATGATCCAGCTTTAGTAAAAAAGTGCTTTGAAAAAAGAAATAGTATAGTTTTAGTTGCTGCTCCTACTGGAGAAGGTAAAACAACAACATTGTACAGTATTATAGATTTCCTAGATAAGCCAGAAATAAATATAACAACAATCGAGGACCCAGTTGAAATAAGGCTTCCAGGTCTTAACCAAATTGAAATAGATACAAAAACATCATTCTCAGATTCTTTAAGAACTGTTTTAAGACAAGACCCAGATATTATTCTTGTAGGAGAAATAAGAGATAAAGAAACAGCAGAAATTGCTATGCAAGCTGGTCAAACAGGTCACTACGTTTTATCTACAATACACACAATTGATAGTATTGAGGTTATAACAAGACTAAGAAAAATAGGAGTATCAAATTATGATATTTCAAGTACACTTGCTACTTCTTTGTCACAAAGATTGGTAAGAAGAGTTTGTCCAAATTGTGCATTAAAAAGAGAATTTACTCAAAAAGAAAAAGATATAATAAATGGAATTGCTAAAAAATATAATACAGAATTTAATTTTGACGGAAAATTTACTTATGATACACCAGGTTGCTCAAAGTGTAATAATAGTGGATTTTACGGAAGAATTGGTGTGTTTGAAATATTAAATATGACAGATGAAATAAAAGAGCTTGTTGTAGAAGACGCTTCAACAATGCAAATTAGACAAAAAGCTATAGAAGAGGGATATAGACCACTTATAATAGACGGATTTAATAAAGTATTAGATGGTTATACAACACTAGAAGAGCTAAATAGAAAATTAATAATTTATTAGGAGGAATTATGAAAAATATAGATAATATAATATCATCTGCAATACAAAGAGGTGCATCTGATATTCACTTAATAAGTGGAATAAAGCCAATGTTCAGAATTGCAAGAGAACTTTTACCTTATGAAGATTGTGATGAACTAACACCAGATGATATGATAGATTTATATGATTATTTTATAAGAGGAAATGTAGATAAAGATAAAATCTTTAAAGAAACAAGAAAGTTAGATTCGTCTTATGATTTTGATGGAATTAGACTAAGAGTAAATATATCTTATGAAAATGAAATTCCATTATTTACATTAAGAATTATCAAAAATGAATTACCTACATTTGAAGAATTAGGCGTTCCAGATATAGTAAGAAGAATGATGTATCAACCTCAAGGCTTGGTGTTAGTAACTGGTAAAACTAACTCTGGTAAAACAACTACATTAAATGCTTTAATAAATGATATAAACGAAAATCAAAATAAAAAAATACTTACACTAGAAAGCCCAGTTGAGTATAGACATAAATGTAAAAAGTCAATAATAGTTCAAAAAGAAGTAGGACTTGGACAAGATTCTTTATGCTATAAAGATGGTGTTAAAAACTGTTTAAGAGAGGACTGTGATATTCTAGTAATAGGAGAGATTCGTGATAGGGAAACTATGGATGCTGCAATAGAAACAGCAGAAGCTGGTCACTTAGTAATAGGAACTCTTCACACAAAATCATGTGCAGAAACAATAGACAGAATGATAAACTTCTACGATATATCAGACCAACAAAGCGTTAAATTTTTAATTGCATCATTATTAAAACTAGTAACTTCACAAAGATTAATAAAATCAAAGGAAGGCAAAATGGTAATGCTTCCTGAGGTTATGGTTGTTGATAATATTGTGCAAGGTTTAATTAGAAAAGAAAAATTCAGCGTTTCAGAAGTAGAAGATGCAATACAAAGTTCTTCTGCTCATGGAAGTATAGGCCTAATAAATTCTTTAGCACAATTATTTGTAGATGATGTAATAACATTAGAACAAGCGAAATCACAAATAGAAGAGAAAAATGTAGAAATACTAAATAGAACTATAATGCAATTGAAAATAAAGAAAAATAACTCACAACTAAATTAGTATATTAGGAGGCGAATATGCCAGAATATGTATATAGAGCAATAACAAAAGAAGGGGTAATAGTAAGAAATAGAGTAGATAGTTCAAGCAAGCAAACTCTTATAAAAAAGCTAAAAGATGGTGATTTAACACCTATAAATATAGTTCAAGTAGGATATAGAAATAAAACTAGCAGAGTTGCTCCTAAAAAGAATGTTACAGATATAGATGAAATCATGAAACAAGCAAATTCGTCTGTAATCATTCAAGGAAGAGGAAGAAAAAAGCAGTCTACACTTGAAAAAATAAACTTAGCACTTTCAACTCAAGAAAAAATTACAACAAGAGATATAATGGTATTTACTCAAAACTTTTACTTACTTAAAAAAGCTGATTTTAATAATATTCATGCTTTAAGTACAATAATTGAAAGTACAGATAATTTAACCTTTAGGGGCATATTAGAGGATATTCTAGCAGGTGTTGAAGGTGGAGATTACATGTATACAACTATGGAATACTATTCAAATGTATTTCCATATATATATATAAATATGATAAAGGTTGGAGAACTTTCAGGAGCTTTAACTCAATCATTAGAGCAAGCAATAAAATACTTAGACACAAATACAGATACAATTAAAAAGTTAAAAGGAATTATAATTCCTAATGCAATTACATTGGTTGCATTAATTGTACTTTTATTTGTAGGAAGTTTGTATGTAATACCAACAATTCAAAATGTTTATGCAGAAGTTGGTTCGACAGACCAGCTATCAAAAGTAACACTGGTGTTTGCGGATGTAATGCAGTGGATAGTCAAGAATTGGTATGTACCAGTTGGAATTATAGCTGCAATAGTTGCTGCAATTTTATACTATATACACACTCCAAAAGGAAAGTATAACTTTGATTACTTTAAATATACAATGCCTATATTTGGAACGTTGTTTTATAGTATGGATTTTTCAAGACTTATGAGAGCAATGCTTTTAAACTTGCAAAATGGAATGAGAATTCAAGATGCATTAGATGTAAGTAAAAACGTTGTAAGCAATTATGTTATGAGAGCTATGGTTGAAACTTCAATAAACAACATATTAGTAGGTAATTCATGGATTGAGCCGTTTGAAAGATCAGGCTTAGCATCTTCAATGACAACAGAGATGCTAAAAGTAGGTATGCAAACAGACTTATCAGAAATGATGGAAAAATTACTAGAATATATGGAAGTTGATATAAACAACATAATGGATAAAATTATGGCGATTCTACCACAAGTTGTATATTCAATCGTTGGTGTAATTTTAATATTCGTTGTTGTTGTTGTATTAGTACCATGTATTGAAGTTTATATGGGTAACTTCTTATTCTCAGCAGCAGGATTAACTTAAAAAATATAATATATATATATATTTGTCGGGAAAATGTGATAAAACACTGAAATATTGGTCCAGAAATATGATAATTAATTTTATTTGACATATAATAAAATATATGCTATTATAAGTATAGCTTAAGCAAGTCTATGATGTTACGCAAAAAAGATTTGCAATATAAAATACTAGGAACTGCAATTCCTAGTATTTTTGTTT
Source organism: uncultured Clostridia bacterium (assembly GCA_934167095.1). Classification (GTDB taxonomy): domain Bacteria; phylum Bacillota; class Clostridia; order TANB77; family CAG-508; genus CAG-245. Next base: position 107,977 of record CAKPKE010000001.1, on the reverse strand, counting down.
TGATTAGTTTTTATCATCATTTATAATTAAATAAATAATAATAAGTGCTAATAATTTTAAGATGTTACGCATCTAAGATTTGCCTCCTTTCTCTGAGATTTCCTCAAAAAAGGATAGCATTAGTATAATATATTTATAATATTAAGTCAATAGTAAAAGTTTACAAATAAGAAAAATGTAAATGTTAATATTTTACTTGAAATTCTGCTAAAATTTTAATAAAATAATAAAAAAACTACGAAAGGTTTAATGTTTATGAAAATAGGAATAGATTTAGGTGGCAGTCATGTTGCAGTAGGCCTAATTAATGAAGAAAATAAAGTTCTAAATAAAAAAGAATTTTATATGAACGATAACGAAGATGAAAGTTTTGAAGAATACATAATAAAATGTATCTGCCTAGGAATAAAAGATGTATTATTAGAAGAAAAAGTTACAATTAAAGAAATAGAAAAAATAGGAATTGCAGCACCAGGAAATCCTGAAAATGGTGTTATAAAAAATATGGTGAATTTAGAAATAAACGAATTTCCTATAAAAGCAAGACTTGAAGCGATTTTTAATATTCCAGTTAAAGTTCAAAATGATGGAATATGTGCAGGAATTGCTGAAAAAGTAACAGGAAGCTTAAAAGACTATTCTAACTGTGTATTTTTATGTGTAGGTACAGGCGTGGGTGGAGTACTATTTTTAAATAATGAATTAGTAAAAAAATGCAGTTTTGAAGTTGGACACATGATAATAAATAAAGATGGCGAAACTTGCAAATGTGGAAATAAAGGTTGTTTTGAAGTTTATTGTTCAAAGCGTAAATTCAAAAATAAAATTCTAGATATTTTAGGTGTTACAAATCATCCTAAAGCTCCTGAATTTACAAAATTAGTTAATGAAAACATGACACCAGAAATACAAAAAATAATTGATGAATATGTAAATGATTTTGTAGTAGGACTTGCAAATATAGCTAATTTACTAAGTCCAGAGGCAATTTCAATAGGTGGAAGCTTGTCACACTATAAAGAATTAATAATAGATAAAGTATCTGAAAAAATCAGTAATGGAGAAAATTTATTTAACAAAAATAATCCACCTAAAATACTTGTTGCAACTAATGAAAATGAGGCAGGAATGATTGGAGCTGCATTATTATAGAAAGGAATTAATAAATTATATAATTTATTATACGATAAAAAAATGAGTGTATATAATGATACAATGGCAATTCTAAAAAAGTATAAAATATCAGCAGATAAATCACTAGGACAAAACTTTTTAGTAAGTGATGAAGTTGTAGAAGGGATAGTTGAAAGTGCCAATATTAATAAAGAAGACATCATAATTGAAATAGGCCCAGGACTAGGCGTTTTAACAAATTTACTACTTGAAAAAAGTGATGATGTTATTGCTGTTGAATTAGATAATAGAATGGTAGAAATTATAAGTGACAGATTTAAAGAAAAAACAAACTTAACAGTAATTCATGAAGATATTTTAAAAGTTGATTTAAAAGAGTTGTTAAATAATAGAAAGAAAAGTGAAAATTCAAAGGTAAAGGTAGTTGCAAATCTTCCATATTATATAAGCACACCGATTATTATGAAATTATTAGAGCAAAACCAAATAATTGATGAAATAATTGTTATGGTTCAAAAGGAAGTAGGCGATAGGCTAACTGCAAAAACAGGAACAAGAGTAGCAGGTGCTATAACTTATGCAGTAGAATTTTATTCAGATGCAACAGCTATTATAAATGTTCCAAAAGAGTCGTTTGTACCAAGTCCAAAAGTAGAGTCTGTTGTAATTAAATTAAAAATAAAAAAACAAACTCAAGATATTAATAAAGAAATGCTATTTAAAGTAATAAAAACTGCTTTTTCACAAAGAAGAAAAACTTTATCAAATGCTTTAGTAAATGGTGGAATTGTAGAAAAAAATAAATTAGAAGAAGTGCTAGAAAAAGCAGGACTTGAAAAAAATGTAAGAGGAGAAAACTTAACCTTAGAAGATTTTATAAAATTATGTGAAAATATATAAGTTAGTAAAACAGCAATGTAGAAAATAAAATTCTATGTTGCTGTTTTTTATGATTAAAAAGTTGCGATAAGTTTAAAAGTACAAATTCTTTTAATAAAATAAACACTGGTGTGAATAACACTCACTGGAATATTAAAAAGACTACAAATATAATATCTAATATAATACATAATAAAATATGTAAAATAAATGTATAAAAATTTTCTTATGTAAGAAAATAATAAAAAACGGAAGGAAAAATAAAGAAAATGAAGAGGAAAAATCAATCAGGTATTACATTGGTAGCATTAGTTGTAACAATAGTAGTTCTTTTAATTTTAGCAGGAGTCAGCATTAATTTAGTATTAGGTGAAAATGGATTAATAGCACAAGCAAAAGACGCAAGAGAGCAAACAAAATCTGCTGGAGTAAATGAAAAAAGTCAAATGGATAGTGCATCAGATTTTATATCAGAAGTTGTGAATGGTACAGAATTACCGCAAACAAATGAAACAAAGCCATATATGCCAGGCGATGGATTTACAAAAGTAGAAGGAACAAATTTAGCAAATGGTTTAACAATACAAGATACAGATGGTAACCAATATGTGTGGGTAGAAGTACCAATGACAACTACAGTATATCCAACAGCAGGATTAACAATAACAGAATTTGCAACAGATGAATATGGTAAAATAGAAGCTGATTTGCATACTTATACAATGACATATAGAAAGGGAAAGAGTACAACAGAAACAAGTTATAAAGATGAATGGTATGAAGATACAAATAATACTGCTGATTGGTATACACAAGAACAGTATACAGCTCAAAAGCAAAAAATGTTAAAAAGTGTGTATCAAAATGGTGGTTTCTGGGTTGCAAAATATGAAGCAGGATTAACTGAAGAAAATAACAGAACTTCACATACAACACCAACAATAGCACCAAAATCAAAGCAGAATTTAGTACCATATACTTATGTAACAAGAACAGAAGCTAAGAAGCTTGTTGAAATGGTAACATATACAAAAGGAGAAACAACATATAAAGGAAGTTTAATGTTTGGAGTGCAATGGGATTTAGTGTTAAAGTTTATTGAAACAAAAAAATTAGCAACAGATGCAAAAATAGTATCAAAATTAAATTCAGATAGTAAAGATATAGGAAATTATAAAAATGCAACATTTATAATAAATAGAGGAAAGTATGCTGTATATTCTAATAATAGTTTAAGTAATACATGGAATGCATATAATACACCAACAACCAATTATGTAGGAGAAAATGCTAATAAACTAGCACAAAGTAGCGATGGTAGCGGAATATTATTAACAACAGGAGCAGTAGATAGAAATTGTTTAATGAATATATATGATATAGCAGGAAATGTCTGGGAGTGGACATTAGAGTATACCTCTTTCAGCAGTAATCCTTGTGCTCTTAGAGGAGGCTATTACTACAATACAGGCTCTTACCATCCAGCCTCTGTCCGTGGCGGCGGCAGTACGACCGACAGCATCTATGGCTACGGTTTCCGTCTTTCACTTTATTAGGAAAATCTGAACGATTCAGGGAGAAAAAATTGAATCAGAAGACTATAAAAGAATTTAGAATAAAAAGATGCTATACTAAAATAAGCATAGCGAATGGAATGAATTAAGAGAAGAAAATTAAGACATAACCAATTTGAAGAGTGGGGATGTCTTAATTTTTTTGTTTAAAAATTACCGTAAAATCATAAGCAAAAAATAATTAAGAAAACAATTAATTTTGTAGCTGTATAGAATATTATGTCATAATTTGACGAACGTTTTTTCTTGCTTTTTCAGTACTTTGCAGTTATAATGAAAAATACTATAAGGGGAATAGTATTATTTTTTACATTTGTTTAATTTCAATAAATTGTTTATAACAAATAAATTTTTTCTTAAATGAAATTCACAAAAATAAAATACAAAAGAATATAGGTAATAAGAAAAGCTTATTATTAATTATCGTACAGAAAAACTAATTAGTTAATAAAAGAAAAAATATTGATAAAAGTTTTACTAAACAGTTGAAAAATATAAGCTGTTATAGTAAAATGGAAAGGAAGATAAATGATAAATAAAAACAATAATATTGTTAAAAATAATGAAATCAAAAGATTACCATTAAAATCAGATTATGTATTTAAAAGAATATTTGCAAGTGAAGAAAATAATTCTATATTAAAGGCATTTTTAGAAGCAGTGTTAGATACAAAAATAAAAAATGTAGAGGTTAAAAACCCAGAATTAACACCAGATATGGCAGATGAAAAATTAGGAATATTAGATATAAAAGTTGACATTGACGGCAAAAAAATAGTAGATGTAGAAATGCAAGTATCAAATGAATATAATTTTAAAGAAAGAACAATGACATATATATCAAAGCTTGCATCGGAGCAACTAAGAGCAGGAGAACAATATAAATTACAAAAACAAATAATAGCAATAAATATATTAAACTTTTCATATTTAGATAGAAACGCATATCATTCAGTAGCAAGAATGAGATATGACAAAACAAAACCAGAAGAATGTATTGAATTAAATATAAATCCAGAGGAAGAGGTACTAACTGATATATTTGAAGTGCATTTTATAGAATTAGAAAAGTTTAAAAATAAAAATCCAGATTGCAGTACAAAATTAGCACAATGGTTGTGGTTAATAGAGGGGAGTGAAGAAAAGATGGCAGAAGCAGCAAAAGAAAATAAAGAAGTAAAAAAAGCAATAGACGAACTAGACAAAATGAGCTTAAGCCAAGAAGAAAGACAAAGATACGAAGACAGAGAAAGAGCAATAATGAGATATAACTCAGAAGTAGTAGCTCATTATGAACATGGAGAAGAAGCAGGTAAAAAAGAAGAAAAGCTAGCTGTAGCCAAGAAATTAAAAGAAATGAATCTTTCAGTAGAACAAATAATGCAAGCAACTGAATTAACAAAAGAAGAGATAGAAAAATTATAAATTAAATAATAAAGATGGCAATATAGAAAATAAAATTCTATGTTGCTGTTTTTTAATAAAATTATGTAAATTTTTAAAATAGCCCCTTTAAAAAATATAAAATTAATGTTATAATGTCATTTGAAGAAAAAATAAAAAAGAAAGGAATAGTATGAATCAAATTCTTATTACTGAAAAATTATATATTACACCTGAGCTAAAAAGAAAAAAACGAATGTACAAAATCAAGTTTTTTATATCTATTTTTCTAATAGTTTTACTATGTGGATACTATGTGTATGCAGAAAATGATAGAAATAAAAGCGAAGAAACTTCTAAAAGAATTTTAGCTGACTTATGGAATAAAGATAAACAGCAAGAAGAAAATCAAAAAGATACAACTACAAAAAATGTTGTAAATGATGTAATCATAGTAACTTTAGGTGCCAATGAATCTGAAAGAGTAACAAATCAAATTGTAACAGATACTGGCGATTTAACCGATAATACATATACAACAGATACTGGAATAGATTATACAGTTGATTCAATTTTAACTATTCCAAGTCTAGACATAGATTATCCAGTAATATCTGAAACATCAGATGAACTTTTAAAAATATCGTTAAACAAGTATTGGGGAGGAGCTCCAAATACTGTTGGAAACTACTGCATAGTAGGACATAACTATGGAAGCGGAAAACTTTTTGGAAAGTTATATAAAATGCAAGTTGGAGATATTGCAGTTTTAGAAGATATGGCAACAAGAAAAAAAGTTACTTATGAAGCTTATGAAATAACAATAGTTGAACCAGATGATGTAAGTTGCACAAGTCAGCTTACAAATGGAAGAAGAGAAATCACTTTAATTACTTGTAGTAATTATGGAACTCAAAGAAGAGTTATAAAATGTAGAGAAGTGTAATAATAAATTAAAAAAATGTTGACTTTTATAATTCAATTCAATATAATTGTTATAGTATAAAACGAAGGAGGAATAGGCGCCATGGCTAATAAAGAAAAGAACGTAAAAACATCAGTATGGGTATTTTGGATACTAATTGCAATAATTGGTGTATCAATGCTATTTACTGGTTTTCAAAGCAGTATAGCTGGGGATTCTATAACAACATCAGTAATGTTTATTGTTATAGGAATAATTTTATTGTTTATAGGTCTAATAATGGTAATTGGTAGAGCAAACATAGTTGCAAACGATTTAGAAATGCCATCAAAAAAAGAAGAAGACAAATAAAATTAAAGGCGCCCATAAAAAGGCGCTATTATTTTTCTATAAATTAATTGCAAGGTTGAAGTTTGAAAAAATAATTGTAAAATACAATGTTTTATTAAATTTTGTGTCTTGAAAGAAAGGAATGTCAGTAAAATGGAAAAAAAGACTTTTTATATTACAACACCAATATATTATCCTAGTGGAAGATTCCATTTAGGAACAGCATATACAACAGTACTTGCTGATACAATAAAAAAATACAAAATACAAAGAGGCTACGATGCAAGAATGTTGACAGGTCTTGATGAGCATGGTCAAAAAATTGAGCAAGTAGCTATAAAAAATGGAAAAACACCACAAGAGCATGTTGACGAAATGGCAAAGCAAGCAAAAGAACTTTGGAAGCTTATGGGCATTGAATATGATGACTTTATAAGAACAACTGAAGAACGCCATACAAAAATTGTTGAGAAAATTTTTGATAAGTTTATGGAGCAAGGTGACATATATAAAGGTGAATATGAAGGTTGGTATTGTATGCCATGTGAAACATATTTTACTGAAACACAATTAGTAGATGGAAAATGCCCTGATTGTGGAAGAGAAGTTAAAAAGATGAAAGAAGAATCTTACTTCTTTAATATGAAAAAATACCAAGCAAAACTAGAGAAGTTTTATGAAGAAAATCCAGACTTCATTTGCCCTGAATCAAGAAAAAATGAAATATTTAATAATTTTATTAAGCCAGGACTAGAAGATTTGTGTGTTACAAGAACTTCTTTTGATTGGGGAATAAAAGTACCTAAGGACCCAAAACATGTAATTTATGTATGGTTAGACGCTTTAACAAATTACATAACAGCACTTGGATACATGTCTGATGATGATAGCTTATTTAAAAAGTACTGGCCAGCAGACTTACATTTAGTAGGAAAAGATATAATCAGATTCCATGGTATTTATTGGCCAATATTCTTGATGGCATTAGGACTTCCTATTCCAAAGAAAATCTATTCTCATGGATTTTTAATGATGAAAGATGGAAAAATGTCAAAATCTAAAGGAAATATTATCTATCCAGAAATGCTTGTTGAAAGATATGGATTAGATGCAACAAGATATTTCCTACTTAAGGAGTTTCCTTATGGTCAAGACGCAATATTTACACCAGAGGATTTTGTAAATAAGTATAACTTTGATTTATGTAACGACTTAGGAAATCTTTTAAATAGAACTGTTGGAATGGTAAATAAATATTTTGGCGGAAAAGTTCCAGACTATAAAGGCGAAGTTACTGAATTTGATAGTGATTTAAAAAATACAATAAATACAAAAATTGCAGAATATGAAGAAAATATGGACACATATCACATGTCTAATGCATTAGATTCTATATGGTCTATAATTTCAAGAGCTAACAAATATGTAGACGAAACAGCTCCATGGGTGCTTGCTAAAAATGAAGAAACAGATAAGCTAGAAGCGGTAATGAGCAATTTAGTTGAAACTTTAAGAATAATTGCAATATTAATAAATCCAGCATTAAAAGAAACTTCAAATAAAATATTTAAACAGCTTGGAATAAATGACGAAAAATATAAAGAATATGAAACTATTAAAAACTTTGGAAATATTACAAAAGACTTAACTGTAATTGAAAAGGGTGAGCCAATATTTGTAAGACTTGACCAAGCTGAAGAAATAGAATACATAAAAAATAAAATGAAAAGTGAATAAAAAATAATAAAAAACATATATATTAAAGTAAATGCCAAGCATTAGGAGGATAATATATATGTTTTTTGTTTTTAGCAGAAAAAAGATTTGTTCATATTTTTTAGCAATGGGAATGGTAGCAATATTGCTATCTGTATCAAACTTTCAAAAAGACGAAGAAACTGTACAAACATCCTCAAATGTGCAAAATAAAAATATAATTAATAGTATAAATTATATCGAAAATGAAGAAAATATAGTAAATTAAGTAAAATGTTATTAAATCTATATCAAAAGCTAAGAAGATTGGAGATAATATGCCTTTTATTGAGATAATAACCAGTAAGGAAAGCGAAAGCCAGTTAAGAAATCTTATAACAAAATTTTTAGTAAATAATTGTGAAACAATGTACATTAAAGAAGAAAACATAGATAACATAAAAAATATAAAATTAGATACAATTGTTTTTAATGAAAAAATAACAAATTGGAATATACTTCAAAAAATAGTTAATAATAGTAAAAACGTAGTTTACAATTTAGACATGAATACAGATATAGATAAAGATAAATTTTTAATAGAACAAGTAATAACTTATGGATATAACTCTAAAAGTGACATTACAATATCAAGTATACAAGACGAACAAATACTAATTTGCTTGCAATCAACCATAATTAATTTACAAAATATTAAAATTGAACCGCAAGAAATAAAAGTTAATGTAAACCGTGAAAACGTTGATATATACGACATTATGATAATTATTGCTTTAGCCATAATTTACGCAAAATGAGAAAATTTAATAAAAAATGCAAAAAAATCAACCTTTTATGTAGACAAAACCAAAAAATGGTAGTATAATAGGTATTGTAGGTTATAAAAGAGACAAAAAAATACAAATGCACTAAAAAAGAAAATGAGGAGGAAATTTAAGTTGGATACAAATTATTCAGAAAACAACCACATAGTACTAGTGGGAAAGGTAACTAGTGAAAAAAGATTTAGTCATGAAATATATGGAGAAAAATTCTATATTTTTGATTTAAGCGTACCAAGATTAAGTGGTAGCAGTGATATTATACCAATCACAATATCAGAAAGACTAATGACAGAAGGAGAAATACCAGTTAATTCGAAAATAACTGTTGAAGGTCAATTCAGATCATATAATAGTTATATAGAAGGTAGAAACAAATTAGTACTTACAGTATTTGCAAAAAATGTAACAATGCTTGAAGACCAAGAAAGCGAAGTTGAAGCAAGAAAAGATTTCTTATCAAATGAAGTTACTTTAATTGGTTATATTTGCAAAAAGCCAATTTACAGACAAACACCATTTGGAAGAGAAATTGCAGATATATTACTTGCTGTAAACAGAGCTTACAGTAAATCAGACTATATACCATGTATAGCATGGGGAAGAACTGCTAGATTCTGTGAAAACATGGAAGTTGGAACAGAAGTTAAAATAGTAGGAAGAGTTCAATCAAGACAATATGAGAAAAAATATGAAGATGGAACTGTTGAAAATAAAGTAGCATATGAAGTTTCTGTAGGAAGTTTAGAAGTTATCAAAGAAGAAGATAACCAAGAAGAAAAATCTGAAGAAACAGCTATAAACAATGAAGAAGCTATATAATTAGATAAATAGAACATAAATAAATTCCTTTAAGATAAGAAAGAACCGTTTTACTTTTATTGTAAAACGATTTTTTCTTTTACTTTTTCTCTTCAGGAATAATCACATTCTTTTTTACATTAGAATCTTCATCAGGAGATGCAATTCCAACATTGTCAGAAACATCTGAAATTTTTAAATTTTCACCATTTCCAGAAACTATTTTTATTTCTTTTTTGTTATTAAACATGACTAAAAATCCTTTCTTAACAATTTCATGTTTATAATATCACACTTTTAAATTTACTTCAAGCAAATATTGACATAAAGCCTGTTTTGCGTGTATAATGTAGGAGCGTAGAGATTAGAAAAGATAGGAATAAATTATGGAAATAGAAAAACAAAAGGGTATAATTGAGGCAATTCTTTTTGCAAGTGGAAGAGATGTAAAAATAAATGAGCTTATGTCAATTTTAGAATTATCTTCTGATGAAATAATTGACAGAATAAACTTAATGAATAATGATTATTCAAAAGCAGATAGAGGAATTGAAATAATAAAAGTTGAAGATGGATATCAGCTTACAACTAAAAAAGAAATTTATGAATATTTATATCCAATATTTGATAAAAGAAGCAAACCTAATTTATCACAAGCAGCAATGGAAACTTTAGCAATAATAGCATACAATCCTAAAATTACTAGAGCTGAAATTGAAGCAATAAGAGGTGTAAATTCAGATGGTACAATATACAAATTATTAGAATATAATCTCATTGAAGTTGTTGGAAAAGCGGACTTACCAGGTAAGCCAACAATTTATAGTACTACATCAAATTTCTTAAAAATGTTTGGAGTGTCTTGCCTAGATGAACTTCCTGATTTGCCAAGATATAAATTAGATGAAAATGAACAAATAGTTATAGATGATATAGTGCCAAATAATGAAACAAAACATGAGGCTCCAATGCCGAGTGAAAATGAAGAATAAAGGCTATAAAAATACACAAAAATTAGATTGAATGATAATGTGTGACTTTAAAGTAAGAATAGAAAGGAAATTTGAATATGAAATTATCACAAACAGGATTAGGAACAATAAGAGTAAATAATTTAGATGAATTTTATCCAGCACAAGATATGCTACTTCAAACAAACCAATTAGTTCAATACGGAACAGGAATTTTTGCTTACAATAATGTACCATTAAGAGTAAGACAAAATGTTGAAGCAGTAATAAGAGGTGTGCTTAATAAGTATGGATGTATAGAAGTACTACTTCCAATTATGCAACCTTCAAAATTATGGGAAGAATCAGGAAGACTTTCTAAATATATAGAAGAAGGTGTAATGATTACAGCAAACACAGAAAAAGGAGATTTTGTTTTAGCTCCAACTGCAGAAGAAGCAATAACTGATTTTGTAAGAGGCAGAGTTTCTTCATATAAAAGCTTGCCTGTAACATTTTATCAAATTGGCGAAAAATTTAGAAATGAAATTCGTACAAGAGGATATTTATTAAGAGGAAAAACATTCCCAATGATGGATGCATATAGCTTTGATACAGATGAAGAAGCTTGCAAAAAAACTTATGCAAATATCAGAAAAGCATACATAGAAATATTTAAAATATTAGAACTAAATGCAATGCCAGTTGCAGCAGATAGTGGTGCAATGGGCGGAAATCAATCTGAAGAGTTCATGCTTGAATCTCCAATAGGAGAAGACACAATTCTAGTAGATAAAGCAACAGGAACAATGTTTAACACTGAAATTCTAGAAAGAGAAGATGCAGATGAATATTTAAAAGAAAAATATGGAATAAATGATAAATCAAATGTTGAATCTAAAAAATCAATAGAATTAGGACACATTTTCCAATTAGGAACAAAATATTCTTCTTCAATGAAAGCAACTTACATAGATGCAGAAGGAAAAGAAAAAGATTTATACATGGGTTGCTATGGAATTGGTGTAAGCAGAACTGTTGCAACAATATATGAAGAAAATGTTTTAAGAGGAAAGAAAAACGAAGTAAAAGGTGTTTCGCTTCCAGTAAGCATAGCTCCATATTTATTACAAATAATTCCTAAAGAAGAAAAAATGGAAGAAGCAATTAATTTATATGAAAAATTAATGCAAAATGATATTCCTGTTATAGTAGATGACAGAAAACAAGGAATGTTAGGTGCAAAAATAAAAGACTGCTATATGCTTGGAACTCCATATATGTTAGTTTTAGGAGATAAACAAGAAGCTGGAAAATATGAAGTAGAAAATTGCAAAACAGGAGAAAAGAAAGTATATACAGAAGAAGAACTTATAAAAGAATTTGAAAACATAGTTCTATCTAGAAAATATGTAAAATAAATTTTCTGTGTAACATTATTATATAATAGAAATAAAAAAACCTCAAAATTATTCTTGAGGTTTTTTATTTAATAATTCTAATATTTGAGGGTAAATGCTTCCTGCATTACTTTCCCAGTTATGAACAATTTCTTTTGCTTGAGTACTAGAACCTGCAAAAGTTTTTATTTCAAAAACAGTTTCGTTTTCTTCAATTATTTTACAAGTAATATTGTAATGATTTTCACTAAGTGGAATATATTCTGCAACAATAGATTGCTCTTCTTCAGAGCTATCTAAAATAGGTTTTAGGTTAGTGTCAGCCTTTAGCTTTATAATTCCAGGTAGCAAGTCTAGTGTGAGGTCTAAAGTTGTTTGACCTTTTTCTGTAAGCTGATATAAAGTTTTTCCTTCTTTTTCAAAAGATAAAATATAATCCACATTAATTAAATCTAATGTAAATTGCTGAAAATAGAAATAATTCATATCAGCTGCCGCTAAAACTATTTTATATAATACATCATTTGTTAGTGGCTTGCCAGCTTTGTCTAAAACATAAAGAATTAGAACTTTGTTTTCGGCAAGAGTTTCGTCGTCAGATGCAAGTTTCAAATTTCTTCACTCCATTAAAAATATTTTAGATGATTATAACACAAATCTAAAAAAAATGGTAGTATTTTAAATAAATTAATGATATACTAATTTTAATTTTAGAAAAAGGACAGATTTAATGAAAAATTTATATGATGTGCTAGAAGTAAGTAGATACGCATCTAATGAAATAATAGAAAAAGCATATAAAACGCTTGCTAAAAAATATCATCCAGACTTACAAGAAGCTGAGAAAAAGCAAGAAGCTGAAGAGATGATGAAAAAAATAAATGAAGCTTACAGTATATTAAGTAATGAACAATCAAGAAAAGAATATAATGAAAAATTAGAGTTTGAGGAAGCTCAAGAGCTAAATAATAAAATAAAGCAAAGCACAAATAATGTTGCACCTCAAAGTCATTCAAATCAGCAAAAAGCTAATTATAATCAAGAAGCAAGCTATAATAATGAAACAATAAAACAATATTATGAGCAAGTGAGAAAGCAAAATGAAGAACTAGAAAGAAAAGCACAAGAAGAATATAGAAAAGGCTACATAGCATACATGAGAAGCATTGGTTATAAAATAAAACACAAATGGACGATAAAAGACTTTATAATAATCTTTGCAGTAATTGCAATACTTATTTTTATTGGTTATATTTTGTGGATTATACCACCATCTCATAATTGGCTTGTAGAATTATATAACAGTAATATAGTTGTAAAAATTTTTGCAAACATCATAATAGGAATAGTAAAAGGCATAGGAAATTTTTTTACAGGGCTATTTAAAAAATAGTATAAGTATATAATAATTATATTTTAGGTATAATATTTATATAAATAAAAAAAGCAATAATATTGCTAAACTAAAGGAGGTTTCTTTATGGAAAGAAAAGTAAGAGTAGTACAATTTGGAACAGGAAAAATGGCTGTTTACACAATGCGCTATGTTCTAGAAAAAGGTGGAGAAATAGTTGGAGCTATTGATGTAAATCCAGCAGTTATTGGAAAAGACATTGGTTCTGTTATGGGAAAAGATGATATGGGAGTAAAAGTAACATCATTAGCTGATGCAGAAGAAATGTTAAAAAGTACAAGCCCAGATATCGCTATTGTTACAACAATGAGTTTAATAAAAGATGTTGAAGATGCATTAATGCTTTGTGCAAAACTTGGAATAAATGCAATAACAACATGTGAGGAAGCATTCTTCCCATGGAATTCAAATCCAGAAGTTACAAAAAAATTAGATGAAATGGCAAAAAGAACAAACTGCACAATTACAGGAAGCGGATACCAAGATATTTATTGGGGCCAATTAATTACATCAGTTGCAGGTTCTACACAAAGAATTACAAAAATAAAAGGAAGTTCAAGCTATAATGTTGAAGACTATGGTATAGCTTTAGCAAAGGCTCATGGAGCAGGATTAACACTTGAAGAATTTGATAAACAAGTAGCATCTGTTGATAGAATATCAGCAGAAGAAAGACAAAGAATAATAGAATCAGGCGAATATTTACCATCATATATGTGGAATGTAAATGGTTGGTTATGTTCAAAACTTGGATTAACTGTAAAATCACAAACACAAGTAACAGTTCCAACAACATATAAAGAAGATATATATTCAGAAACACTAGGCGCTACAGTAAAAGCAGGAGATGCAACTGGAATGAGTGCTGTTGTAACTACTGAAACAGAAGAAGGAATAACAATAGAGTCTGAATGCATAGGAAAAGTATATTCTAAAGAAGAATTTGATAAAAATGAGTGGACTGTATATGGAGAACCAGACACAACTATTACAGTAGCAAAACCTGCAACAGTTGAATTAACTTGTGCAACTGTTGTAAATAGAATACCAGATGTAATAAATGCTGAAGCTGGTTATGTTACAACAGAAAACTTTGGAGATTTAGAATTTAAAATCAAACCTTTAAATGAATATGTAAAATAAGTTTGAACTAAAATTTGACTTAAAAAATAAAATGTTAAATTGCTAAGTAAATAAAATGCCAAGTTTTGGCGAAAAATGAATAAAAAAGTACTACGATTTTTGTTGAAATTGTAGTACTTTTCGTATATAATGTATTAGAAAGTATTATGTGTTGACAGCAGTAACACATAAAAAATAATAAATGGAGAAATACAAGTGAGAATTAGATTTAAAAAATGGGCAAGACCAGAGCTAGAAGCAAGTGCATTTTATGAGGACGAGCCTGAAGAATATAAAGGAAAGTGGAAAGAAAAATTCAAAAATAGTCAAAATCCTATCTATGTGGAACTAGGTTGCGGAAAAGGTAGTTTTATATCACAAATTGCATTAAAAAATCAAAATATAAATTATATTGCAGTCGATTTAGTAGATGCAATGCTAGGGCTTGCAAAAAGAAACATAGAAGAAATATATAAAGAAAATAATGTAGAAGTAACAAATGTGTATATAACTAGATATGACATTGAGCGAGTAATGAATATATTTGACAAAAATGATGGAATAGAAAGAATTTATATAAATTTTTGTAATCCATGGCCAAGAGGCAAGCATCATAAAAAAAGATTAACTCACACAAGACAACTTGAAAAATATAAAGAGTTTTTAAAAGACGGTGGAAAAATATATTTTAAAACAGATGATGATGAACTTTTTAGGGATACACTAACATATCTACAAGAAACAGGTTTTGAAACTGAAAAAATAAGCTATGATTTAGCTTCAGAAAATGACTTTTGGAACGGCGAAGAAAACATCGAAACAGAACATGAAAAGATGTTTAAAGAACAAGGAATTAAGATAAAAGCACTAATTGCAAGAAAATAAGGTGTGTGAAATACAATAAATAAAAGTATTTTGCATACTTTATTTTAAAATTGAAGAAAGAAGGTAAAAAATATGTTTAATTATGAACAAGAAAACAACGAATATGAAGATTTAGAAGAATGTGTAAATGATGTGTATGCGCTAGCTTCAAAATACGCTGATGATGGAGTAAAACAAGGTGTAGGAGGTCCATTTGGAGCAGGCATTATATATGAAACAGAAGAAGGAAGATATATAATTTTATGTATTGAAAGAAATACAGTTCTTTATTCAAAAGATCCAACTGCACATGCAGAAGTTAATGCAATAAGAAGTGCTTGCAAAAAATTAAATACAAAATCACTTGAAAATTGTATACTTGTAACAACTGCAAAAAGCTGTCCAATGTGTTTGTCTGCAGCTTGCTGGGCAAATATAAAGAAAATATATTATTCTCAAAATTATGATAGTGCTGTAGAATCTGGTTTTAGAGATGAAAAAATAGAAGATTATATAAAAGGTGAAAATGATTTAATAGAAGAAAAACAACTTGTTTGCGAATGTTGTCAAAAGCCTTTTATAACTTGGAATAATAAACAAGATAAAGAAGAATATTAAAAACACAGTAAGGACACAAAAGTAGTATAAAATAAACATGTTATAAAAATAGAAAGGATTTCTAAAATAATATGGAAAATGAATATATACTAATAGTTGACGACGAAGCAAGAATGAGAAAGCTTATAAAGGACTTCTTAAAACAAAAAGGATACATGACTTTAGAAGCCCAAGATGGGGAAGAAGCTTTAAAAATATTTGACGAAAATAGAAATAAAATACGATTAATTTTATTAGATGTAATGATGCCAAAGCTAGATGGCTGGTCTGTTTTAAGACAAATAAGACAAGAGTCAAAAGTGCCAATAATAATGCTAACTGCAAGGGGCGAAGAACAAGACGAATTATTTGGTTTTGAGCTTGGTGTAGACGAATATATATCAAAACCATTTAGCCCTAAAATATTAGTGGCAAGAGTTGAAGCAATATTAAAAAGAACACAAGTTGGTTCAAAAGAATTAAGAGATTTTGGTGGAATTGTAATAGATACTCAAGGAAGAACTGTCAGTGTTGATGGGGCAAATGTTGACATGAGCTTAAGAGAGTATGAGCTATTAGTCTACTTAATAGAAAATCAAGGAATTGCACTTTCAAGAGATAAAATATTAAATAATGTATGGAATTATGATTATTATGGTGATTCAAGAACAATAGATAGTCATATTAAAAAAATAAGACACAAATTAGGAAAAAAAGGTAAATACATAGAAACAATAAGAGGGATAGGATATAAATTTGAAATAAAATGAGGTTATGAAAGTGGAAAAGTCTAATAAAAAATTTAAATCAATAAGAATAAAATTGTTTTATACAGTAAGTATTTCAATATTTTTAGTACTAGCTGCGCTAATATGTGTAAATAGCCTAGTTCTAAAGTCTTTTTACACATATTCAAAAATAAAAAATATTCAGCAAGAATATGAAAAAATAAGAGGTTCAGAAAATCTGTTAGACCCATTATTTCAAAGACAACTAAGAAAAGACTCTGACATAAATAACTATGAAATTGCAATTTATACAGAGGATGGATTTTTAGTATTTGCAAGCAATGATACATTTTCAAATTATCTAACCCAAAATGAAAATATAACTACAAGAAAATTCAGTAGTTTAAAAAATAAAACTACGACCTTATATTCTAGTGATAATACAATAATAGAAAAAACAACCATAGGTGGATCTAATAGTATACTTTTGATAGGAACTTTAGATAATAATTATAAAGTATATATACAAGTAACAGTGTCGTCTATTGAACAAAGTGTAAATATTTCAAATAAATTATTAGTTATAATAGGCTTTATTGCGCTTGTTGTGTCAGGAATTGTTGCTTCTGTAATATCTAAAAAATTTACAGATAAAATAGTTGAAATGAACACAATTGCAAATCAAATGTCAAAGCTAGATTTTAGTAAAAAATTTATTGTAACTGACCAAAATGATGAAATCAACGAACTAGGAAATAGTCTTAATGTAATGTCTGAAAAACTAGAGGGAACAATAAAACAGTTAAGAAATACAAATATTGAACTAGAAAGAGATATCGAAGAAAAATCTAAAATAGATCAAATGAGAAAGCAATTTATTTCAGATGTATCTCATGAACTAAAAACTCCAATCGCTTTAATTCAAGGCTATGCAGAAGGATTAGTCGAAAATGTAAATACAGACCAAGAATCAAGAAATTACTATGCAGAAGTAATTTTAGATGAAGCAAATAAAATGGATGTATTAGTAAAAAAATTGCTAGAGCTTATGAAACTTGAAAATGGAAATCGTGAATTTAATAACACAAATTTTGATATTTGCGAGCTAATTAGAGAAGTTCTAAAAAAGACAAAAGTAATGCAAGACGAAAAAAATATACAAGAAGTGATATTTGAAAATACAGAATCTGTAAATGTATATGCTGATAATTTCTATATGGACCAAGTTGTTACTAATTACATAACTAATGCAATTAAAAATACTAAAGAAATAAATGGCGAAAAATATATAAAAATCACAGTAAAAAAAGACGAGCAAAAAAATATTGCCAGAATTTCAGTATTTAATACAGGCGATAAAATATCTGATGAAAACTTACAAAGAATTTGGAGAAGATTTTATAAAGTTGATGAATCAAGAAATAGAGAAGATGGTGGAACTGGAATAGGACTTGCATTAGTAAAAGCTATAATGAATAATTATAATCAAAAATATGGTGTAAAAAATAAGGAAAATGGCGTTGAATTCTATTTTGAAATAGGGCTAGAAAATTTGGAAAAATAATTGATTTATTTAGGGATAAAATATATAATATTAGCAAAATATGAATGTGGTTAGGAGAGTAAAATATGCAAAATAACTTTAGACAAAATGATGACATAAGAAAAACAGTAAAGATAAAAGCAAATAGTAAAAAGAAAACAGTAAATATTAAACCAATAATAGCAATAATTGTTTTAATAGCAATAATTGTAACAATAATTATTATAAATAATAATAAAAAACTAAAAATCTCTAACCGAAATATTAGTCAGTATAATTATTTTGTAATATCAGAAGACGGAAAATTTGGAGTAATTGATAAAAGTGGAAATGTAATAATTTCGCCAGAATATCAATCTATACAAATTCCAAATCCCGAAAAAGATGTATTTGTGTGCTTATATGACTACAGTACAGAAAGTGCAAAATATTCATCAAAAGTTCTAGATAAAAATGGAAAAGAAGTACTTTCAAAATATAAAAAAGTACAAGCTATAACTAATAATAATACTTCAACAAATAATTCATATCAAACTGATATAGTAAAATATGAAGAAAACTCAAAAATGGGAATTGTAACACTAGAAGGAAAAAAAGTTACAAATGCAATATATGACACAATAGAAACTTTAGAATACAAAGATGATATTTTAAAAGTTAGCAAAGATGGAAAATATGGACTAATAAAAATAAATGGCGAAGAAATTGTAAAGCCAGAATACAATGCAATTTCAGCAGATGGCTACTATAACTTAAATTATGAAAAGGCTGGATTTATTGTAAATGTAAGAACTGATGAAGGCTACAGATATGGTTATATAGACTATAAAGGAAAAGCAATATTAGATACAATTTATACAAATATAAAAAGAATTACAGAAATAAAAGACGATGATAATTTTTATTTAATAACATATAAAAATGGTCAAGCAGGTCTTATAAAAAATGGCCAAACAATAATTCAAAATGAATATGAGCAATTAGAGTATGATGCAACAAATAATATGATAATGCTACAAAAAAATGCAAAACAAGGTGTATATGACTTATCAGGTGAATCTGTGCTAATTCCACAATATGATGAAATTATATTTAGAGGAATATATATTAATGCAAGAAAAGATGGAGAACTTTTAGTATTTGATGCATCTGGAATAAAGCAAAACGATGATAGCTTTATAAGTATGCAACCTGTTGCAAATGGTGATTATTATATAACTATTGATAGAAATAATAATTATGGTGTAATTAGTAAAAATAAGCAAGTGCTAATTAAAAATGAATATTCATATATAGATTATGCCTATGATAATTATTTTATTGTTTCAAAAAATAATAAAGTAGGCGTAATTAGTACAACTGGAAATACTGTTATTCCAGTTGAGCAAGATATTATTCAAAATGTAAATGGAACAAATGTAATCCAAGTAATAAATTCAAAAACAGGTATAACAGATATATATAATAATAAATTACAAAAAGTTCTAAGTGGTGAAAATATTAGAATATATATTGAAGATAATTACTTACAAGTAATTGCTGGAAATGATATTGAATATGTAGATTTTAATGGCAATTTAAAATCTGCAAATGAAATATTTACAAATAATAAAATATTTGCAAGCAAAAAAGATGGCAAATGGGGTTATGTAGATAAAGACGGAAACACAGTAGTAGACTACATCTACGATTTAACAATGGATATTAATAGCTATGGATATGGCGCTGTGAAAAAAGACGGCAAATGGGGCGTTGTATCAGCCGATGGAACTGTAGTACAAGAACCTGTTTATGAAATATCAGATGTAAGACCTCAATTTGTAGGTTCATATTATAGAGTAAGTAATAGCTATGAAATAGCATATTATTCAAATAAAAAATAAATTTTATAGTGTAATGGCAAAAAAAATCGAACAATGTTGCACTAAATATAAATTTGGTACCCTGCAAGAAAGGAATATTAAAATAAAAATGGAAACTAGAGTAAAAGAAATAATTGAAAAGGCTGAAAGTGAAGTTCAAAATGAATTTAAATTAGCTGATGAAATATGTAATTTTAATAGTGAAAAGGTTTTAAATGCATTTCAAAAAAATAATATAACAGAAGCTGATTTTGGAATGACAACAGGATATGGATATGATGATATTGGTAGAGAAAAAATAGAAAAAATATATGCAGATATATTTGAAACAGAAGATGCTTTAGTAAGAAGTCAGTTCATATCTGGAACACATGCTTTAACAGTAACTTTATTTGGACTATTAAGACCAGGAGATACAATGCTTAGCATAAATGGAAAGCCTTATGATACTCTAGATGAAGTAATTGGAATAGAAGAAAATTCAAGTTCTTTAAAAGCATTTGGAATAAATTATGACCAAGTAGACTTAATTGATGATGACTTTGACTACGAAAAAATTCAAAATAAACTAAAAGAAAAAAAGATTAAATTAATTGAAATACAAAGAAGCAAAGGATACAGCACAAGAAAATCAATTAATCTAGATAAGGTAGAAAAAGTAATAAAAAAGATAAGAGAAGTTGACCAAAATGTAATAATAATGGTTGATAACTGCTATTGCGAATTTGTAGGAAAAAAAGAGCCAACACAAGTAGGCGCAGATATTGCTGTTGGTTCACTTATCAAAAATTTAGGTGGTGGACTTGCTCCAAATGGTGCTTATGTAGTAGGTAAAAAAGAGCTTATAAATTTAGTTGCACAAAGACTAACAGTTCCAGGAGAGGGAAAAGAAGTTGGTCCTACTTTAGGAATAAATAAAAGCTTTCTACAAGGTCTATTTATGGCTCCAAGTGTTGTAAAAGCAAGCATAAAAACTGCTATATTAACAGCAAAAGCATTAGAAAACTTAGGCTATAAAGTAGAGCCAAAAGCAACAGACGAAAGAGTTGATATAGTTCAAAATATAGAATTTGGTTCAAAAGAAGGACTAGTAAAATATTGCCAAGGAATACAAGCTGGATCGCCTATAGATTCTAATTCAGTGCCAGAACCATGGGCAATGCCAGGATATACAGATGAAGTAATAATGGCAGCAGGAGCATTTACACAAGGTTCTTCAATAGAATTATCTTGTGATGGCCCAATAAGAGCTCCATATATAGCATATCAACAAGGTGCTTTAACTTATGAATATGGAAGACTAGGAGTAGCAAAGGCAATAGAAAAGCTTATAAAATAGAAAGAGGAAAAAGATGAAACCAAAAAGAATTTGGACAGTAATTTTTTATATATCATTTTTACCATATATTTTAGGTATTTTATGGTCGATTTGGAATGCTGCAACTGGCATACAAATGGAAGGTTATGTAATGTATGGAATTAGTGCATTTTGGACTACAATAAAATTAATATTGTTAGTTTTTTCACTAAAAATACCTTTAATACCAATAGTATTATTATATGAAATTTTCTATAAAGTACTATGTAAAAAAATGAAAGAACAAAATATAAAAAGAGCTAAGAAAAAGAAATCAAAACAACAAAAGCAAGAGATAAAATACAATCTCTAAAAATATAAACCGATTTTACAAAATAAAAATCGGTTTATTATTGGTTTATAAGTATTGGAAAAAATTTTAAGTTGAAAATTAAACTGGTTTATAGGTAAAACCGTAAAAATCTAAATATAGTATTAAGGAATGAAATTTTAAAATGAAAGTTGTAATAATAGGTGGTGGACCTGCCGGAATGATGTCTGCAATATCTGCAAGTGATGGAACAAACGAAGTGTATTTATTAGAAAAAAATAATAAACTTGGAAGGAAACTTTTAATAACAGGCAAAGGCAGATGTAATATAACAAGCTCTTTAGGTATGAGTGAGTTCATAAACAATGTCCCTGGCAATGGAAAATTTTTATATAGTTGCTTTGAAAATTATACTAACCAAGATATAATAAAATTTTTAAAAGAATATGGAGTTTCGGTTAAAGAAGAAAGAGGAAACAGAATATTTCCAACTAGTGATAGGTCTTTAGATGTATTAAATGCTTTTGAAAGAGCTTTAAAAGATAAAAGGGTAAAAATAAAATTTAATGTTGAAGTTACAAAAATAAATGTTAAAGATGGAAAAGTTCAAGGCGTAAGCTATAAAGATGAAGATGGAAAAGAAAAGTCCTTAAGTGCAGATAAAGTAATACTTGCAACAGGTGGAAAAACTTACAGTAGTACTGGCTCAAATGGAGAGGGATATGAGTTAGCCAAAGAGGTAGGACATACCATAACAAATATTAGACCTTCTTTAGTGCCATTAACTGCAAGTGGAAAAGATCTAATTACATGTAAGGATTTGCAAGGCTTAAGTTTAAAAAATGTAGAAATAAAATTAGTAGATAGCGAAAATAAAAAAGTTATATATAGTGATTTTGGAGAAATGTTGTTTACTCACTTTGGAGTATCTGGTCCAACAATACTAAGTAGTTCAGCACATTTACTAAGATACAAAAAAATAGATGAAAAGCTAAAAAATGGTGCAATAAAATTAAGAATTGATTTAAAACCTGCATTAACTTTGGAAAAATTAGATTTAAGATTACAAAGAGATTTTGAAGAAGTAAAAAATAAAGAATTCAAAAACAGCTTAGATAAGTTACTTCCTCAAAAATTAATATCAGTAATAATAGAAAAATCAGAAATAGGTGAAAACAAAAAAGTAAACGAAGTTACAAAACAAGAAAGAACAAAACTTGTAAATTTACTTAAATGCTTTGAAGTAACAATAACAGGATTTAGACCAATAGATGAAGGAATAATAACAGCTGGTGGAATTTGCACAAAAGAAATAAATCCAAAAACAATGGAATCTAAAATAGTACAAGGACTATATTTTGCAGGTGAAATTATAGATGTTGATGCATATACTGGTGGATTTAATTTGCAAATTGCATATTCAACAGGGTATACAGCAGGAAAGTTAGAATAATGAATTGCTACTACAGCAATAGTGGTAGTTGTGGAAGCACTAGGAATGCTAGAATAATACTCTTATGAATTATGAAAAAATTTGAGCAAAATAAAAATATTGTTTATGTTTTGAAATAGGAAAGGATAAATATTCTTAATGAAAAATATAGAATTTAAAACTATAAAAAATAATTCGGAAGCGGAAATAGTAGAAAAGAAATCTAGATTTATAGCAAATGTTTTTTCTATAAGTTCTAAAAAAGAAGCAGAAGAAAAAATAGCTGGAATAAAAAAGAAATACTATGACGCAAAACATAGTTGCTATGCTTTTTCAGTGCTAGAGGAAAATGGTAGCAAATACCAAAAATGTAGTGATGATGGAGAGCCTTCTGGAACAGCAGGTGAACCAATTTTAAATATAATCAATAAAAATGAACTAAATAATATATTAATTATTGTAACAAGATATTTTGGAGGCATATTACTTGGAACAGGTGGGCTATGTAGAGCCTATTCAGAAGCTTCAATAAAAGCTCTAAGTGTAAACGAAATTGTAACTATGCAATCAGGGCTTCAAGCAGAAATTGTAGTACAATATGAAGATAACTCAAATTTTAAAAATTATTGTGAAAAGAATAATATAAATGTAGTTAATTGCAAATATGAACAAGATATAACTTACATAATAGAATTAAATGATGAAAAATATGAAAATTTACAAAAATCAATTTTAGCGAAAAATATATTAAAAAGTAAGAATGATAATATTATCAAAGAAATTTGTCGAAAATATGTAGAAAAACATGAATAATGTATGACAAAAAATGGAAAAGTTTATAAATTTTATTGAAAAATCCTATAAATGATAATATAATACAAAATGTAAAAAATTTACAGTAAAAACATTATAGGGGGGAACGAAAGAGTGAAAGAAAAAATTACAGTTTTAATTTCAGACGACAATTATGAGTTTGCAAAAACACTTTCAGATTATCTAGATAAGGACGAGGACATACAAGTAATAGGAATGGCAAAGGATGGAGAGGAAGCTATTAGTATTGTTAAGGCTTTAAAGCCAGATATTGCACTTCTTGATGTAATAATGCCACATCTAGATGGATTAGGAGTTTTAGAGCAAATAAATGCTATGAACTTAAGTAACCCACCAATTTGTATTATGCTATCAGCAGTAGGACAAGATAAAATAACACAAAAGGCAATCAATTTAGGAGCACAATATTATGTAGTAAAACCATTTGACATTAATGTATTAATAAAAAGAATAAAAGAACTAAAACATTATGTGCCATCAGTAAGTCAAAGTAATCTAGCAATTAGAGAAGTAAAAAAGCAGTACATAGAAATACCAGAAGAAGAACAAAAGAGTGAAGAGGGTCTTGAGGCACTTGTAACAAATATAATACATGAGGTTGGAGTACCTGCACACATTAAAGGATATCAATATTTACGTGAGGCTATCATAATGGTAGTAAATAACATTGATATAATTAATCAAATAACAAAACAATTATATCCAGAAATTGCACACAAATATCATACAACACCATCAAGAGTAGAGCGTGCAATTCGCCATGCAATAGAAGTTGCATGGGGCAGAGGAGAACCTGCAATGGTTGAAAGAATATTCGGCTATACAGTTTCAGCAAATAGAGGAAAGCCAACAAATTCAGAGTTTATAGCAATGATTAGTGATAAGCTAAGAATTGAATTAAAGAGTGCATAAAAATAGAAAGCAAGCAATTTGTCGTAATTTGACGATCGATTTTGCTTGCTTTTTCAATGCTTTGCAAGTATAATGAAAAATACTATAAGGGAAATAGTGTTGTTTTTATATTTTATTTAATATCGATGAATTATTAGTAACCAATAAAATTTTTTCTTAAAAGAAATTCACAAAAAATAAACTAAAAAAGAATATGGGGAATAGGCAAAGTTTATTATTAATTATTGTACAAAAAAACTAATTAGTTAATAAAAGAAAAAATATTGATAAAAGTTTTACTAAATAGTTGAAAAATATAAGCTGTTATAGTAAAATGGAAAGGAAGATAAATGATAAATAAAAACAATAATATTGTTAAAAATAATGAAATCAAAAGATTACCATTAAAATCAGATTATGTATTTAAAAGAATATTTGCAAGTGAAGAAAATAATTCTATATTAAAGGCATTTTTAGAAGCAGTGTTAGATACAAAAATAAAAAATGTAGAGGTTAAAAACCCAGAATTAACACCAGATATGGCAGATGAAAAATTAGGAATATTAGATATAAAAGTGGACATTGACGGCAAAAAAATAGTAGATGTTGAGATGCAAGTATCAAACGAATATAACTTTAGACAAAGAACAATGACATATATATCAAAGCTTGCATCAGAGCAATTAAAGGCTGGTAATAAGTATGAAATGCAAAAAGAGATAATAGCAATAAATATATTAAACTTTTCATATTTAGACAGAAACGCATATCATTCAGTGGCAAAAATGATATTTGAAAAAACAAAACCAGAAGAATATGTAGAATTAAATATAAATCCAGAGGAAGAAGTATTAACTGATACATTTGAGGTACATTTTATAGAATTAGAAAAATTTAAAAAGAAAAATCCAGACTGCAGTACAAAGTTAGCGCAATGGCTGTGGCTGATAGAAGGGAGTGAAGAGAAAATGGCAGAAGCAGCAAAAGAAAATAAAGAAGTAAAAAAAGCAATAGACGAACTAGAAAAAATAAGCTTAAGTCCAGAGGAAAGACAAAGATATGAAGATAGAGAATGGGCAATAATGAGATACAATTCAGAAGTAAGAGCAAATTATGAACATGGACATAAAGCCGGCGAAGAATTTGGTAAAAAACAGGGCATAGCAATTGGCGAAAAAAAAGGATTAGCAAAAGGTAAAAAAGAAGAAAAATTAGCTGTGGCCAAAAAAATGAAGAAAGATGGATTAACAACAGATACAATAATGAAATATACAGGATTAACAAAAGAAGAAATAGAAAATTTATAAAATAATAAAACGGCAACGTAGAAATAAAATTCTATGTTGCTGTTTTTGTATAGAAGTAAAATACAATTTTAACAAAACAAAATAAACACTGGTGTGAATAACACTCACTGGAATATTAAAAAGACTACAAATATAATATCTAATATAATACATAATAAAATATGTAAAATAAACGTATAAAAAATAAACTATGTAAGAAAATAATAAAAAACGGAAGGAAAAATAAAGAAAATGAAGAGGAAAAATCAATCAGGTATTACATTAGTAGCATTAGTTGTAACTATAGTAGTTCTTTTAATTCTAGCAGGAGTAAGCATTAACCTAGTATTAGGTGAGAATGGATTAATAACACAAGCAAAAGAAGCAAGAGAGCAAACAAAATATGCTGAAGCAAATGAAAAGAGTCAAATGGATAGTGTATCAGATTTTATATCAGAAACTGTGAATAATACAGAATTACCGCAAACAAATGAAACAAAACCGTATATGCCAGGAGATGGATTTACAAAAGTAGAAGGAACAAATTTAGAAAATGGTTTAACAATACAAGATACAGATGGTAACCAATATGTATGGGTAGAAGTACCAAAAACAGTTACAGTATATCCGACGGCAGGATTAAATATAACGAAATTCACAACCGCTGAATATGATAAAATAGAGAATGATTTGCATACTTATACAATGACATACAGAAAGGGAAAGAGTACAACAGAAACAAGTTATAAAGATGAATGGTATGAAGATACAAACAACACTGCTGATTGGTATACATCAGAACAGTATACAGCTCAGAAACAAAAAATGCTAAAAAGTGTGTATCAAAATGGTGGTTTCTGGGTTGCAAAATATGAAGCAGGATTAACAGAAGAAAATAAAAGAACATCAATTACACCGAAACCAACAGTAGAACCACAATCAAAGGCTAATTTATATCCATATACTTATGTAACAAGAACAGAAGCTAAAAAGCTTGCAGAAATGATAACATATACAAAAGGAGAAACAACATATACCGGAAGTTTAATGTTTGGAGTACAGTGGGATTTAATGCTAAAGTTTATAGAAACTAAAAAATCTGAAACAGATGCAACAATAGTGTCAAAGTTAAATTCAAATAGTAAAGATATAGGAATTTATAGAGATGCAACATTTACAATAAATAGGGGAAAGTATGCTGTATATTCTAGTTATAGTTTAAGTAATACATGGAATGCATATAATATACCAACAGAAAACTATGTAGATGCAAATGCAAAAAAATTAGTACAAAGTAGTCTTGGTAACGGAATATTATTAACAACAGGAGCAGTAGATCAAAATAGTTTGGTGAATATATATGAGATAGCTGGAAATGTCTGGGAGTGGACATTAGAGCATACCTCTAGTAGCGACGATCCTTGTGCTCTTAGAGGAGGCGGTTACAACAATGCAGGCTCTAACAATCCTGCTTCTTACCGTTACTACAACGGTAAGACCAACAGCTATAACGACATCGGTTTCCGCCTTTCACTTTATTAGGAAAATTGGAACGATTCAGTAAGAGAAAATTGAATTAGAAAATTATAAAAGAATTTGAATGAACAAAAATACTATGTTAAATAAGCATAGTGAATGTAAGGTAATAAATAATAACCCAGACAAAGGTGCAATCAATTAAGACTGCGCCTTTGTCTGGGTTTGGTATTATTGGATTAAATCTCTGTCGATGATTTCAAAGTTAGCACGATGAATATAAAGTGCCTTTCCGTCAATCATGAGTTTTGTCATCTTAGGCAAGTCGTCAGGAATGTCCCAATAAACATTGGTACCACTGTAAGCACAGATGGGAACACCAAGCTGAGATTGGATGACGACAACCTGAGGTTTGCCAAAGTAGTTCTTGTATTTGTTAACAACCTTTGAAATAGATGTGATGTCAGAAATGCCACTTGACTGAGAGTCAATATCTGATAAAGAAAAATCTACATCAGGTGAAAGACCACTCTCCGAAAAGATTATTGTGTTGCCACAGCTTTCCATTTGTTTACCGTCAATAGTAATAGTAAGAACAGAAGAAACGCTGTAGTTGGTGGAACGTGTGCCATCACTGTCGTAACCGCGTTCTTTGATAACATTTCCATCAATATCAATGTTGGTGCCAGAAACTGATTAGTATGCTTGGTTACAGGTTTAGCAGCAATTAGAGAAGGATTTGACAAAAAAGAACATTATTATAATAACTCATATTCAGGTGTAAATGCATATGTTGGAGGAGATGCCTACAATTATATTATTAATGCAGGGTATTTTGCAGGGTATATGGCCTTAGGCGGAAGTTTAATCATAACTTCAGCAATTTTGCTAGTAATTAATGAAAAATTACAAAACTAAAAAATAAATATGTACTGAGTTTTAAAGAATAATTAAAATTCAGTATATTTTTTATGGCAAATAGTAAAATAATATTACAATAAACTCTTCCTTTTTTTAGAAAAATAAGTTAAAATATTACTGAAAAGGAAAGAGGAAAAATGCCAAAATTTTTTGTTAAAGATAATCAAATAAAAAATAATATTATAAAAATAGAAAATGAAGATGTAAATCACATAAAAAATGTTTTAAGAATGAAAAAAGATGATATTTTGCAGATAGGGGTATTACCTAAAGGCGAAAATTATAAAGCAAAAATAATTAGTTTAGACAAAAATTGTGTAGAATGTGAAATTACTGAAAAAATAGAAGAAACAACAGAGTCAAATGTTAGTATTACTATTTTTCAAGGTGTTCCAAAGTTTGAAAAAATGGAATTAATAATACAAAAAAACACTGAAATTGGAGCTAAAAAAATTGTTCCAGTGATGATGGAAAGAACAGTTGTAAAATTAAATTCAAAAGATATGTCTAAAAAAATAGAAAGATGGAATAAAATAGCAGAAATTGCTGCAAAACAATCTGGAAGAGATATAATTCCAGAAGTATCCTCAATAATAAAAGTAAATGAAATACCTGAAAATGAGTTTGATGCAGTATTTGTAGCTTATGAAAATGAAAAAGAAAATACTTTAAAAAATGAGCTATTAAAGCTAAAAGATAAAAAAGAAAAATATAATATTGCAATTATTATAGGACCTGAAGGTGGAATTTCCGAAAATGAAATCGCAATATTTAAAGAAAAAGGATACAAACTTATTTCATTAGGAAAAAGAATATTGAGAACTGAAACAGCAGGCTTTGTAATGACAAGCAATATTTTATATGAATTAGAAGATTAATTTAAGGAGAATGTATAAATAATGACTAAAAAAACAGAAGAAAATAGCGAAGCTGAAGTTAAAAAGACTACTCCAAAAACTACAATAAGAAAAAAGTCTGAAGCTACTACAAAAAGGACTACAACCAAAGCAGAACCCGAAGTAAAAGTAGCTGAAACAAAAACAACAAGAAAAAAGAAAGTGGCAGAGGTGGAAACTGAGAGTGTACCGCTAAAAAAGCCTACATCGGCAACTGCAAAGAAAAATACAGCTACGAAGAAATCTACAACTAAAAAGACAACAGCAAAAACAACGAAAAAAACTCCAAGTAAGACTACAAAAGAAGTAGTGGAAGGAGAAGAAATGATTGATTTACAAGAAGTAAAGAAAAAAAGAACTGCCAAAAAGCAGGAAAAAACTGAAAATAAAAATATTGAAAATATAAAAGAAATTGAAGAAACAAAAAAGAAACCAAAGCAAGCTAAAAAAACAACAGTAAAAAAAGATCAAAAGAAAATTAATAAAGCTGAGGATACAAAAAAATCTAAAAAAAGAGATCAAAAAGTTTCTTCAATAATAAAAGAGCAAATTTCAAACATTAATAACATAAATAAAATTGATGAAATTGAAAAGGAAGAAGAAGAGCTTACAAAAAATGAAATAAAGCAAATTGAAAAACAGAAAAAAGAAAGCCAAAAAATAGATGAAGCAAAAATAGAAGCTCAAATTGAAGAAGCAAAGAAAATGCCAAAAGATAGAAAATTACAAATAAATAAAAAAGTATTTGTAAATATTATGTGGGCAATTTTTGCTACAGTTTACTTAATTTTAATTAATTTAGGTGAACTAAATGTGGAAAAAAGCATGTTTGAAACTGATTTAAGAGTTTTTAGTTTAGGAATGCTTGCAGCAACAATTATAATTTTTGAAAAAGCTTATAACCGAGATAGCGGAACTATTGCAATATTTGGAATTGAAACTTTAGTAATGGGAATAATTACATTATTATCAATATATGTTTATATCCTGCATCAAAATATTTTCATAAATGTAATAGGTACGATATCTGCAATTGCAATTTCATATTACATTATAAAATGTGTGATAATTGTTATAAAAGAAAAAAGAAAATGGAATAATAGTATTAGTGATGTAAAAAAGATTATATCAGAATCGTAAAATTACTAGACTTATTAGGCGTTTTGTGATAAAATAGTAAGTAGATTTTAAAAGTATAGAAAAGAGGTAATTTTATTATGATGGTAAAACCTACAGTTGCAGAACTTTTAGAAAAGGTAGATAACAGATATTCTTTAGTAATTGCAACAGCAAAAAGAGCAAGACAAATAGCAGATGGAGATAAAGTACTTACAAAAACTGATGATGTTGCAGCAGTTTCAATAGCAGCAGACGAAATTGAAGATGGAAAGGTAAAAGTATGTTAGTATTATTATCAGGTGTGTCAGGAGCTGGCAAAGATACAATAAAAAAAGAACTAATAAGAAGAAATGAACGAATAGTTTCATTGCCTTCTTATACAGATAGAGCGCCAAGAGAAGGCGAAGTAAATGGAGAAATTTACAATTTTATATCAACTGAAGAGTTTGAAGAGCTAATAAAAAATGGCGATTTATATGAATATGATGTTCATCATGACCATTATTATGGAACTTCAAAAAAACTTCTAAATGATAGAATTAGTAGTGGAAAAATAATTGTAAAAGATATTGATGTAAACGGTACAGAAAATTTAGTAAAATTGTTAGGTGCTGATACTAAGATAATAACAATATTTTTAAGAGTTCCAAAGCAAGAACTTCATAGAAGATTAATTGCAAGAAATCCAGGAACAAGTCCAAAAGAAATCCAACTTAGACTAAACAGATTTGATTATGAAGAGTCTAAAATTGGAATATATGACTATGTTATAAAAAATAACGATTTGGAAAAAACAATCCAAATAATTAGTACAATTATAAAATATGAGGAAGCCTTAGAAAATCCGGAATTTTAAGTAAAAAAATGAAAATGCAAGTGCATAAAGTGTGCTTGTATTTTTTTCGTCAAAATTCTACAAAAATCGATTGTGACTTTTGTATGAAATTTAAAATTTTTAAGAATTTGATATGTACATTTGGTCTATTTTGTTATAGAATATGAGCATAAAAAATAAAAGAAGAACAGGAGAATAGTCATGGCAAAAAAACATATGAATTTACCAAACAGATTAACAATATTTAGAATAATTTTAGTATTAGTAATGGTTGTAGTATCATTTTTTGATATTTCAGGCGAAGTTTATGGAATACCAATGAAAATGATAGTACTAGACCTAATTTTTATAGTAGCATCAATAACAGACAAGCTTGACGGAACTATTGCCAGAAAAACAAATCAGGTTACTACATTTGGAAAATTTTTAGATCCGATTGCTGATAAAATTTTAGTTATAGCGGCTCTTATTATGTTTGTTGAAATGGGAAGAGTACCAGCTTGGATACCAATTATTGTTGTATTCAGAGAATTTGCAGTTTCTGGTTATAGATTAATTGCAGTTCAAAATAATGGAAAAGTTATTGCTGCCAATATGTGGGGCAAAATTAAAACTGTAACACAAATGCTTGCAATAATCCTAATGTTTCTAACAACACATCCATATTTTTCATTTGTATTTAGAACTTCATCTAAAGTACAAGCAGCAATTTATAGTGCAAAAATTTATATGACAACAGGCGAGTATGTGCTTAACATTGTAGCAAGTATTTTATTGACAATATCAGTTATTGCAACAGTATTTTCTGGATATGAATATTTGAAAAAAGGAAAAGATTTATTAAAAGACTGTTAAGAAAAGAGAGAAAAGACAAATGAACATTGAAGAAGCAAAAATTCAAGTAGAAGAACTTAGAAAAAAATTAGAGTATTATGCAAAGTTATATTATGATGAAGATAACCCTGCTGTATCTGATTATGAATATGACATGCAAATGAATAAATTAAAGGCATTAGAAAAAGAATTTCCAGAGCTTGTAAGTAAAGAATCTTTAACTCAAAAGGTTGGAGGCCATGTAAAAGAAGGTTTCAAAGAGGTGGTTCATGAAGTACCTCTTTTAAGCTTGCAAGATATATTTTCATTTGAAGAACTATATGATTTTGATGAAAGAGTAAGAAAAGTAGCAGAGGAAGAAAATCAAGAGTTAAAGTATGTAGTTGAAACAAAAATTGATGGTCTATCTACAAGTTTGAGATATGAAAATGGAGAATTTGTTCAAGGTGCAACAAGAGGAAATGGACGAGTTGGAGAAGATGTTACAGATAACTTAAAAACTATAAAAAATATTCCTAAAAAATTAAAAGAACCAATCAATATAACAGTTCGTGGAGAAGTATTTATTGGAACTAAAAATTTTGAACAAATGAATGAAGAGCGTGAAATTTTAGAAAAACCATTATTTGCAAATGCAAGAAATGCAGCAGCAGGATCTTTAAGACAGCTTGATTCAAAAATAACAGCTCAAAGACCACTAGATATTTTTATATTTAATGTGCAAAAATTTGATACAGATTTTAATTCACATTTTGATGAACTTAACTTTTTAAAAGAGCAAGGTTTTAATGTAGTACCAGAAAGAATACTTTGCAATACCATAGAAGAAGCAATTTCTGCAATCAAAATGATAGGAGAAAAAAGAGAAGACTTATCTTTTGGAATTGATGGAGCTGTTGTAAAAGTAGATAATCTAAAACTTCGTGAAATTCTAGGAAATACATATAAAGTTCCAAAGTGGGCTATTGCATATAAATATCCGCCAGAAAAAAAGCAAACAAAACTACTAGATATAGTATGCCAAGTTGGCAGAACTGGAGCTGTAACACCTCTTGCAATATTAGAACCAGTTAAGGTTGCAGGCTCTACAATATCAAAAACAACTCTTCATAACGAGGACTTTGTAAAAGAAAAGGGTTTAAAAATAGGAGATACAGTTGTAATTCAAAAGCAAGGTGATGTAATACCAGAGGTTGTTGATGTTATAAAAGAAAAAAGAACTGGCGAAGAAAAAGAATTTTCTATGCCAAAATTCTGTCCTGTATGTGGAGCTCCTGTTGTAAGAGAGGAAGGCGAAGCTGTAGCTAAATGTACTGGAATTGAGTGCCCTGCAAAAATTCTTCAAAATATGGTTCATTTCGTATCAAAAGAAGCTATGGATATTGATGGACTTGGAATAAAAATAATAGAGCAATTAATTGAAAAAGGACTAGTAAAAAATATTGCAGATATTTATACTTTAACGACAGAGGAAGTTGCATCATTAAAGAAAAATGGCAAAAAATTTGCTCAAAATTTAATAGATTCAATAAATAAGAGCAAAGAAAATGATTTATATAGACTACTTGCAGGACTTGGAATTCCACATGTTGGAGTAAAGTCTGCTAAAGGACTAACAAAATATTATGATAGCATCGAAAAAATTCAAAATGCAACAGTTGAAGATTTGGCAGTTCTAAATGATGTTGGATTAATTACTGCAGACAGTATATATTCATTCTTTAAGCAAGACCAAACAATCGATTTGATAAATAGATTAAAACAAGCAGGCGTTAATATGAAAGTGGTAAAATCAGAAAAAGATTCAGCTTTCGATAATCGTTTTGAAGGAAAAACTTTTGTATTAACAGGAAGCTTAGAAAATTACACAAGAGATGAAGCAGGAGAAATAATTGAAAAATTTGGAGGAAAAGTTTCAGGTTCAGTATCTAAAAAAACAAGTTATGTATTAGCTGGCGAAGAAGCAGGTTCGAAACTTACAAAGGCAGAAAGCTTAGGAGTAACAATTATTTCAGAAGCAGACTTTAATGAAATGATAAAATAAAAAATTACCGAGTCGATAAAAATCTATTCGGAAAACAATCACAATTTTGTCTAAAGCAATTACAGGGAGGAAAAACATAAAATGGACGGAAGATATAGTTTTGAACAAATGGATAAAGAATTAGACTCAGGCTATATACTATTTTTTGATTACGTAAGAAATAGGTATCAGGTATTTAAAACAGCAGAAAATTGCTATACACAAATACTATTAACAGATCACCCTAAAAATCCATTACCAAAAAATTCTATAATAACAAAGAAAACATTGATGGAAATGTATCCATTTATGGAAAAAATTGAATATAAAGCATTAGAAAGCAAATAGTTATGAGGGTGAAAAAATAAAAGCTTGTTAATGATTATATGCCTTTGTACAAAGTGCGAAGGCATGTATGTTAGAATGAAAGGAAAGTGACTCTTACATGAAAACGCTAGAAGATGTTGAACAAAATAAGGATGACAAAGAATATGTCTTAGAAGCGGTCGAGGAAGATGGAATGCTTTTAGATGGTGCATCAGATGAATTAAAAGATGATAAAGAAGTTGTAATGACAGCAGTAACAAAAGATGGTGGAGCATTAGAATTTGCATCAGATAGACTAAAAGCAGATAGAGAAATTTTAATGCAAGCAGTTGAAAAAAAAGGTTGGGTTTTATGCTATGCATCAGATGAATTAAAAGATGACAAAGAACTTGCAATAAAAGCAGCTAAAACAGACGGTCAAATATTGTATTATGTAAGCCAAAAATTAAGAGATGATTATGATGTAGTACTAGAAGCAGTAAGAAATAAAGGCTTAATTGTAAAATATGCAAGTAAAAGACTTCGCTCTGAAAAAGAAATTGCAATAACTGCAATAAAACAAGACAAAAGAGCATTTGATTTTATAGTTCCAGAATTACGAAGTGATGAAGAAATTCAAACAATTATGAACCCTCCACAAGAATAATAAAAATTTATTTTTGTTATATAAATTATAATTTTATATTAAAATAAAAACTCAAATTATCAGATTTTATTCTGAGATTTGAGTTTTTTATTGAGTATAGCCATAGCCATAAAGCTTTGAAAATATCAAATTATTCATTTTTGAATGCTTTAATAATACTGAACATAAATACTTTTGTTATTGTAAGTTTCTAAAATTGCTGTCTGGATTTGCATATATTGTTTTGTTATTTGTATATATAACCATTCCAAGTTTTGCATTATTTGGCTTTTTTACATATTTTACATAAGTGTAATCAACAGGCACATTTTGAGAAAGCTTAGCTTTGCTAAAATATGCTGCAAGTGATGCACATTTGTATAAAGTGCTTGCCGGAACCAAAGTTTTGCTAATATCTAAAGTTGATTCCTTTGAAGTGTTTTGCAAAATTACATGGCAACCATGAATATCCTTTGTGTGAAACCAAATGTCTTGATTTCGTGCAAGTTTGCAAGTTAAATAATCATTTTGTTTATTGTTTTTTCCAACTAAAACAGTGTAGCCATCAATGATGTATTTTGCCGGTTCTAAGTTTGAAGTAGATTTTTTTATTTTTGATTGCTTATTTGAATAAATTGAATTTGTAACAGTGTTTGAAGAATTTGAGTGTATTAAATTATCACAAATTTCAGTATTTATTGCATCAAGTTCATCTAAAGATGTAGCTGAATCTAATTCAAACATTATGCTATCTAAGTAATTTAGGCCATTTTCAATTTCTTCTTTTTGACTTTGCACAATAGAAAAAGTATTTTGCAATTTTTTATATTTTTTGAAATATTTTTTTGCATTTTGTGAAGGTGAAATTGTTTCATCTAAAGGAATAACAATTTTAGTATTATTATAGTAATTTTCACATTCAAAACTAGAAGCATTAGCATTTAATTTATAAAGATTTGCAGTAATAAGTTCTCCGTATAATCTGTATTTTTCGGAAGATTCGCAGTCTTTTAATTTTTTATTAATGTTTTCAATTTTATTTTTTAGTTTTGCATTTTGAGAAGCTACAAGTTTTGCTATAGCAGACTTTGTTTGCTCAAATTTTAAATTTTCTTCTTTTTGATAATAGAAATCATCTATAAAAAAGTTATTGAAAAGTGGTTCTGATTCTTTCGAAAACTCTAAGAAGAAATCTTTTTTAGTTTGTTTTAATATAACATTATTATTTTCAGAAGATAAATTCAAAACTAAATTAGATAAATACTTAAAAGCATTTTCTAAATTATTGTATGAATTGTCAGTATCCATAATATTTAAAACATCAAATAATTGCAAAAGGTTATTCTTTCCAAATCCGTTATATATTTTAGATATGACTGTTGATAAAGAAAAAGGAGAAAGGGAATAATCTAAAATATTTCTGAAAAAGTCATCGAAGCTTTTTGAAAAATCGTACTTATTGCTTGTTATAAATTGATATTTGCTACCAGGAAAAATATCTCTTGTAGAATTATCAAATTTGTTTAAATGCCTTAAGCTGTCAATAACTATTAAATTATTTAATAAAATTACATTGCTATGCTTGCCCATAAGCTCAATTACTAAAGTCTTTTTTACAAGGTCATTTAACTCGTTTTTTACTAGAATATCAATAAATATAACTCTTTCGAAACCGTTCATGTAAATGTTTTGAATTATTCCATTTGTTAGGTGCTTTCTAAGAACCATACAAAATCCTAAAACATTTTGAGGGTTAGGCTTTGTGTGAGTCGTAAGATTTAATCTATATAAAGAACTGTCAATAGATATATTTAGAGCATAGTTCAAAGAATTTGAATATATGCCTAAAATAATTTCATTTTTATTAGGTTCAAATATTTTTGTTATTTTTCCACCGATTAAACATTTTAGTTCGTTGCATACTGATTTTGCAACTAATCCATCAAAAGCCATAATTTTTTTGTCCTTTCATAAAAGTATAATTATTATATTATACAAAGCCCGAAAAATCAAGAAAAATTAGGCTCAAACTATTGACATTGCTAGAACTGGTGGAATATAATACAAGTCAAGCAAGGAACATATTTGGAGGAACTTATTTTAAATGGCAAAAGAGCAAAACTATAATAATATGTCTGATGAACAATTACTACAAGAAATAAAAGAAAACAATAGTGAAGAAGCACTTGAATTTCTTATTTGTAAATACAAAGAGCTAGTAAATACTAAAGTTGGTAAGTACTTTATGATTGGTGCAGAAAGAGAAGACATTGTGCAAGAAGGTCTAATCGGTTTGTACAAGGCAATTAAGGACTACAAAATAGGAATGCAAAATTCTTTTAAATCATTTGCAAATTTGTGTATTGAAAGACAGCTAATCACAGCAATAAAAACATCTAATAGGCAAAAGCACATGCCACTAAATTCGTATTTGTCACTAAATATGACTGCCTACAACGGTGATGAAAATGGTAACGAAACAGAAGTAGTAGATGTGTTAGATGCAAATGTAATTGAGGACCCTTTAGATACTATCACAAAAAAGGAATACATGAATACAGTAGGAACTGTAATTGATAATTCTTTAAGTGATTTTGAGAAAAAAGTTTTGAATAGATATGTTCAGGGTGAGTCATATATGAAAATTGCCCAAAAGCTAGACATGCCAGTAAAATCAGTAGATAATGCAATTCAAAGAATTAGAAAGAAAACAATAAAAAATTTAAACGAACAAAGTAAATTAATATAAAAATATAAAATAATTTGAAAGGTTCTTATGAGAGTAAGAACCAATAGATGCTATCATAGCTCAGTAGGTAGAGCACTGCCTTGGTAAGGCAGAGGTCACCAGTTCGATTCTGGTTGTTAGCTCCATAAGATAAAATCGTCGCACCAATGTGACGTTATTGATTAAATCAATCTGAAGAGATTGATTTTTTTGTGCGTTATTGCAAAGAAAGGTGTGATGTGATATGATTAGAATAATTAAAAAGAAAATCAATATGAGTGATGAACTCAAAGCCAAAATTAAATGGTCTTGCAAATTTAATAACCGACCCTATCAGATTATAGAGGGTCACTTAAGAATCGTGGAACATACAAATTTAGCGTATGTTGAGCCACACAAAGTAATTATTGGAGATAACTTATATTTATTCTTCAATGAACAAAAAAATTTTTATTTAGGAAATTTAAAGAAGAAAATTCCAATCGCTGATTTATCAGATTACATAGCAAGGCATTAATTTGAGAGTTTAGATACTCCAACTATATTGGTTTATTTTGTCGTGTAAAAAATCAATATTAATTATTAGGTGTCCTTGTTATGTGACACCTTTTTTGGTGCCTTTCATTCCAAAAAGAAAGGAGAATTTGAAAATGGATAATGAAAGGATGATAGCAGGAATTTATATTCGTGTTTCAACAGAAGATCAAGCACGAGAAGGATTTTCTTTAGGAGAGCAAAAAGAAAAACTATTACAACTATGCAAATTTAAAGATTATGAAGTGTTTAAGGTTTATGAAGATGCGGGAATATCTGCCAAAGATATGGAACATAGACCTGCATTTCAAGAAATGTTAGCAGATATGAAGAAAGGTAAAATCAACTATATTGTTGCTTATAAACTAGATAGAGTTACTCGTTCAGTCCGTGATTTAGAAGAACTTATAACTCAGTTAGAACAATATAATTGTTATCTTGTATGTGATAGAGATGATGTTAATACCTCTACTGCTAACGGAAGATTTTTTGTAAGAATGCTTACAGTATTATCACAACTAGAAATTGAAATTGTATCAGAAAGAACAAAGTTTTGGCTCAATGGAGCAATTAAATCATCACATTTACCAGGTCCTGCCCCACTAGGATATAAGAAAGATGGTAACAAAAAAACTATTATTGATGAAACTACTAAACCTGTTATTGAAAGAATATTTAAGATGTATTTAGAAGGAAAAAGTTTTCAGCAAATATCAAATATCTTTAATGAAGAAAAATTATTAAATCCAAAACATTGGAAAGACACAACTATTCAAAAGATAATTGATAACAAGATCTATATGGGAGATTATGAGCAATATAAACGAATTGCAAAAAAAGAAAATAAAGAGCCTATCGTTTATATGAATGTTGCCCCACCAATAATTTCTCGTGCAGTGTGGGAAGAATGTCAACATCAGAAAGAAAAAAATCAAAGAACTTATACTAGAGACAGAGTTTTTTTATTCTTTCAAAAATTGCAATGTCCTAGTTGCGGTCGCATTATGAAATGTAAAGGTTCTGGTGGTAAAAAGCGAAAGTATATGTATTACAACTGTGAGAAATGTCACTTAAATTATCGTGAAGATTTAGTTGAAGAAAAACTAATGAACTTTATTTATGATTTAGTTGAGTATGATATGGCAGTTAAAAAGTATTTCCTGCCTGTTTTAGCAGACCATAAACCCAATAAGACCAAAGAGATAGATAAAGAGATATTACAATTAAAAAAACAACGAGAACGTATTAAAAAAGCATATATGAGTGGCATTGTTGAACTAGAAGATTTTTCAGAAGATTACAAAGTTATTGAAGAAAAGTTAGAACTACTAGAACAAAAGAAAAATGAGAGTTTAGATTTATATAATATATCTTTTTCACCTCAACAACTTATGGCTGATAGAGATATTGAAAGAGAAACTATGATAAGACTTGATACTCTTAATGACGTTGTTAAAACAAACTGGGAAGCCAAATCAAAAGAAGAAAAGCAAGAGTTTATTTCTAAGTTTGTTGAATCTATTATTTTAACAAAGGATGATAAAAATAAACTTCATATTGAAAAAATTAATTTTAGAAAAAGTTATATTGATAACCTAGTTAAATTTTTAGATAAAGGTATTTTAGAGGTACTTGTACCTGTTGAAATAAATGGTAAAGAAGATGTTATTTTAAGAACGGGAAATATAAATAATGAACAAGTACAAGAATATTTAGATAGACTAAATGAATATTACGAAACTAAAATCTATGAGATTTATGAAAAAGTTGATGAAGAAACAGGTAATATTATTGGCGAGTTTACGCCCAAAAAGAATGAAAAAGTTATAAGAATATTACCAATTTCAAATCAAAAATACACAACTAAATCGCCTATAA
Source organism: uncultured Clostridia bacterium (assembly GCA_934167095.1). Classification (GTDB taxonomy): domain Bacteria; phylum Bacillota; class Clostridia; order TANB77; family CAG-508; genus CAG-245. The sequence continues at coordinate 67,667 of CAKPKE010000001.1, read as the reverse complement.
AAAAAGAAGATTTAGAAACAAAGTATGGACTTGTTGTTTATAAAACTAACAAGCCAACTAAAAAAATAATTAAAGAAAAAAGAAAGGAATTGATTGAATTATGAATATAGAATATACAAAACAAGGAGATTATTTAATCCCAAACTTAACACTTGAAACTGAAGAAAATTATGGAAGATTTGGAAAATATGGAATGTTAAGATTACACTTTATAAAGGAGAATAAGAAAGCACTTTATATGTCACTTTTAATGAAGAATAAGTTAAAATACCATCTGAAAATTGTTGATTATATGGCAGAAAGTAGATTAGAAACCTTGATGGAAAATTATATAAGAAATGATGAAAGACTATCTGAAAAAAATAAAGAAATTAATCAACTTGAATGGGTACAAGTTATGAATAACTATAATAATATGGCTGAAGAAATTGTATTAAAAGAAATAGTATTTGATTAGAATGTGTGAGGACAAACTATTATATATGGTGGAGCCAGCACTGAATATGTTCTCCCGCACATATTCGTATATGGGAAAATCCCAAACCCTCACTAAAAAGAAAGGATGATGAAAAATGAGAGAAAGAAATATTAAATTAAATGTTTATTTAAATAGAGAAGAAAAAGCAATGTTAGATAAAAAAGTTAAGAAAACAGGATTAACAACTTCTAGTTTATTGCGAATGTTAATAACCAATTACGAACCGAAAGAAAAACCGCCACAAGAGTTTTATGATTCAATAAATTGTATTAGAAAAGTTGGTAATGTTTTAAATCAAATTGCAGTTAGAACTCATATGACAGGTTATGTTGAAGATGAAAGATTTTTAAGAAAAACAATTACCAATCTTAATGATATGATTATGAGTATAAAAGAATATTATTTATTACCAGATAAAACAGATAAAGACAATGCTTAATTTGCATTGTCTCTTTACTTTTATGAGTGAATTAATTTATAATACTCTCCTTTGCGTTTTATTAATTCAGTATGATTACCTTCTTCAATTACTTTACCATTTTTCATTAGCAAAATTTTATCACAATTTTTAATTGTTGATAATCTATGAGCAATTATAATACAAATTCGTCCTTTCATTATTTCATTTATAGCATTTTTTATTAATTTCTCATTCTCATAACTTAGTGAAGACGTAACTTCATCTAAAATAATCATACTGGGATTTTCTACTAATATGCGTGCAAAATTAATCATTTGTTTTTCACCTTGAGATAGTAAATCTTTATTTTTGTTTAAGTTAGTTTTATATCCTTTTTCAAGACCGATAATTTTATTATGCAAATTTAGTTTTTTGCATATATTAATAATTTCTTCTTCACTAACTTGTTTATTTGCATAATTAATATTTTCAAAAACATTTCCTTCAAATATAACTACATCCTGCATTACATATCCAATTTGTTCTCTTAAATCAGCTAATTTATAATTTTTATAATCTTGACCATTTATTTCTATTAAACCGTCTTTCACTTCATAAAATCTGCACAATAAATTTACAAGGGTTGTTTTTCCACTACCAGTTTTTCCAATTATTGCTATTTTTTCCTTTGAATTAACTTCAAAATTTATATTATTTAATATTTGATTATTTTCGCTATATGAAAAATTTAAATTTTTTATTTGGATACTATTTATTTTTTCTAAACTATATTTACCACAATCGTTTTCAGGTAAAAAGTCATTGTTAAATTTTAATATTTTTATAAAAGATATATATGAACTATTTAGAGAATTTACACTCCTTATAAATATATCTAAAAAATGTTTTATTGTAGAGGCACCATTGACAAATATCATTAACGCTCCATAAGTAATAACACCGCTTAATATATCTAATCCTCCTATATATACAACAAACAAAGTGGCTAATAATGAAAAGAAGTCATATATAAATACATATTTTCTTACAACCTTATCTAATTTGTTAGATTCAATATTGTATGAATCTATAAGTTCTTTCATTTTATCTAATCTTTTTTCTTCAAATTGCATTGACTTTATAATTTCATATCCATTTATTTGTTCAGTAATCCATTTTGTAATTGAGATATTTAATTTTCTAATTTCATTTATTATATAAAATGTTTTTTTATTTGAAATAATTAAAGCAACATTAGCAATAATATAACTGATAGCTAATATTGCTGCTAGTTTTAAATCTACAAATAACAATATAACCAAGTAAGTAATGGTTTTGATTAAATAAGATGAAGTTTGAAGTCCATGTTGTGTAAAAAATGTAGAGAAATTACCAGAATCGTTCATTACTAATTCGAACAATTCTCCAGTATTACTTTTATCAAAAAATTCTACTTTAGAATTTATAATTTTTTTATAAATATCATTTCTTGCATAATGAGAGAAATCTCTTTGTAAATGGTGTCTAAGTATACAATGCAAAATACCTTCAGCAATATTAGCTATTATTTTTACACCCATCAATATGGATAAAAATATAACTAATTTTATATTTTCTTTTGCAATTGCATCATCAAATAAAGAATAGGTCATACACTGATCAATTATTATCCAAATAATTGATGTTATCATGTACTCTATAAACGTTATAACAATTCTTTTCTGAAAGTTACCATATTTAAACATTTCTTTAAATCTATTCATACGATTCTCCTACTATATTGTTACATATATCGATTAGTTTACTGTAATTTTTATTTTGTTTTTTCAAATTCTCTTGGTTATCACAAATAATTTTTTTATTATCTATAAAAAATACTGTTGCTGTATTTGGAATGTTTACTAAATCTTGAGTTATATATATTTTTATTATATCACTATTAACTTCATTTAAATTATTGGTGATTTTAGTTTTAGTTTTACTATCAACTTTGCTTAATACATCATCAAAAATTATTATATTTTTATTTTGTAATAGAACTCTTGCTATTGATATTCTTTGCTTTTGCCCACCACTTAGTGTTATTCCTCTTTCTCCAATTATTTCGTTATACCCATTTGGTAATTGATTAATTTCATCATCTATTTCACAAATGTTTGTTATACTTCTAATTTTTTCAATTTGTTTATAATCACTAAAAATATCTATATTATTTCTAACAGTATCAGAAAATATAAATGGTTCTTGAAATATAACACCTAAAGTGTTTCTTAAAATTTTATTATCTATATTCTTAATATCTTTATTTCCTAATAATATTTGACCTTTGTAAGGTATAAATCCAAGTAATGTTCTAACTATCAAACTTTTTCCACTACCATTATCTCCAACTAAATATACTGTTTGTCCTTTTTCAATTTTAAAAGAAACATTATCCAAAATTTTGATTTTATTTAGCTGTATAGTAACATTTTTAAATTCAATACTAATATCTTTTATATTTGCATTGGATATTTTAACAGTTTCCTTTTTTAATGCAAAAAAATTATCAATTCTTTTAGCTGGAATCAAAAATTCATTTATCCCTTCGACTGCATAAATAAGTTGAACGGCATATTCTAAAAGATTACTTGAATATGTCATTAATATCATTAATTGTCCAATATTCATTTTACCATTAATTATGAGTAATCCACCTAACAAAAATATTATAGGATCTTTAAATTTTCTTATACCTGTACCAATTAATTCATAATAGATAAGATAATCTATCAATTTCTTATCATTTTTTCTATATTCATCACTAACATTATTAAAGTCATCAATTTCTTTTTGTTGCCTATTAAATATTTTTATCATTTTAGGTTGATAAACTGCATTAATAGTTTTTTGTATTAAATTTTCGTTTAAACCAATATTTCTTTTGACAATTTTCTTTGTTAACTTAAAATATATTATAGACATAATAATTATTATAAATATTATCACAGCAATTGTAATACTTACTATTAAGTTTAAATTTAGTATTTCTATCATTGAAAAAGTAAAAATAAAAATGGAATCTACTACCAAATTATATTTGCTAGTAATAAAATTAACAAAATTATTAGCATCTGAACTTACTCTTTGGAGTATTTGATTCTTATCATATGATATATACTCACTATATTCTAAATAGGTTGTATAATCTAATATTTCTTCTTTTAAATTTTTATTCATTTTCAATCTGAATTTCGTGTTAAACATATTTTTAATATAATTAGATATTGAAATAATAAAGATAATTATTAGCATAAAAATAGCTAATATTATCAATTTAGAATATATATTATCATCGTAAAAAAAGTTTGTAATGTACTTAGGTAATTCACTTTTTTGCATTATCACACCATCAATTACAAACAAAATAAATTTTGTTAAATAAATTGTTAAAAACGATGACAATAAACTAGATGCTAATATACCTAAAATATATTTTTTTGTTTCTCTCATTGTTATTTTAAATATTTTTTTCATTATTCCTACCTTTAAAACTATAATTTCATTTGATTAATTCTAATAAAATTATACAATAAAACGGCAAAAATTAAAATACTATTATTGAAATATATATAAATATTATATATAATAAGTTTATCAGAGAGATTTAATCAAATCTTATAGTCTTAATTTCGTAAACGTGTATAGTTAAGGCTCCAGTAATGTTTCTGTTCGAACTTTTTATAGAACAGATGATATGAAAATCAATCAGTAATGGTTGATTTTTTTCTTTTGCAAAAAAATCATCCTAAACTTTAAATGGAAGGATGGTGTGAAAAATGAATATTATCAAAGAAGAATTACAATTTGAGGAAAGCCTTAAACAAAGACTAAAATTTATATGTGAGTTCTCAAAGGTAACTCCTACTTTTATCAATGGCAGTATTAGAAAAAATGAGAAAACAAATATTTCATATATTGAGCCACATAGAGTAATTATAAAAAACATTACATTTCTTGTTTTCAATTATTCTAATGATGTTTATATCTCTAATTTAGTAAATAAAATCCGTTTATCAGAATTAGAAGAATATTTGAAAAAAATTAGTTTGTAAAAAATTGACATTTCATTAAATCGTGATATAATATAGACAATTAATTATGTACATTTGTTCGGCAAGAACTATATATAAATGAATGAGTACTTTGAAAAATTTATATTATATTACAGATATATTGTATTTTATTACATGATAAATGGATTTAAAAGATGTCAATAGTACTCGTATGTACTTTGATGTCTCTTTTTTGTTAGGAGGTTTAGAAATTGGGTGAAGAAAAGAAAAAATGTGGATTATATATGAGAGTATCAACAGAAGATCAAGCAAGAGAATGGATTTAGTCTTCCAGAACAAAAAGAAAGATTAGAGTTATTTTGCAAATTTAAAGATTATGAAATAGTTGATTATTATGTTGATGCTGGAATAAGTGCTAAAACTGGAAATTATAGACCAGAATATGAAAGATTAAAAGAAGATATAAAATCTAAGAAAATAAATACAATAATTGCTTTAAAACTAGATAGAATTACAAGAAGTATCTTTGATTGGGAAAAACTAATTACTTTTTTAGATGAAAATGATGCCTATATAGATTGTGCTAATGATGAAGTTAATACTACAAATGCAAATGGAAAAATGGTTTCAAGACTTTTAATGAGTGTAAGTAAAAATGAAATTGAAAGAACTAGCGAAAGAACAAAAATCGGTTTAGCAGGTGCAATAAAACAAGGGCATATTCCATCTAAAGCTCCACTTGGATATAAGCACGAAAATAAGAAATTAGTTAAAGACTATGCTACAAAGGATATTGTAGTTAGAATATATGATTTATATTATAACGGCTATTCTTATCAGAAAATAAGCAATATATTATTTCTCAAATATTAGATAATCTAAAATCACCTTTGCTAGATAAAAATAATAAGCTTATTTCAAATGAGAACATAGAAAATATCAAAAATTATATTGAAAACGTAACTAATGTTACTCAGACTGTTAGAAGTGTAAATGACTTAAATGTAGCTATTAAAGATTTTGAATTTTATACACTTGAAGTAGGTCAGGAAAATCGTTCACTTCAATATCAAATAGAACAAAAAGATGAAGTTATTGAAAAATTAAATGATAAATTATCTGCTAAAGATAAGATTATTATTAAACTACAAGAGGAAAAAGAAAGCTTAAAAGCACAATTGCAGAAATTTAAAGGTTCTTGGCATAATTTAATGAGTCACTTTCATAAAAGAATAACTTATGATAATGACCAAAATTATAAAATAGTTAGTGATGACTTATATAAAAATGGCATATTTGATGATAACGACAATGAAATTGCTAATAATATTTTAAGAAAAGTAACTATATCAAATGAAAAGAAAGCAGAAAAAAATAAGAAAAGAAACAATGATACAAGATTTTAAAATGGAGGTAATAGAAAATGGAACAAAAAAAAGTAAAATATTTAATAGATATGATTAATAATATGGACATTAAAGATAAATTAAGACTAGCAATATGTATGAGCCAAAGCAAATGGTCTGGACTTATATATAATACCAAAAAATATTACGAAAAATTTGATAGTATGTTAAAAGATATAGATGAAGAATATAGAACTACACTTATAAATTTTGGAAAATATAAAATTGTAATGTTTGCAATGGCTAAACTTATGGAAATGGAAACTACAGAACAAAATAAAGTTGCACTATATTTATTTAATAGCATTAAACATTAGAATGAAAAAAGGACAAGCGAATTTTTGACAAATTTATGTAAACATGGTATAATTATAAGTGATGAAGCATTTTGTTTTACTCCGTTTCATCAGTAGTTATTAACATCTTTTAGAACGTGCTATTGCACAAGGAGGAAAAAAAACATGGCAAAATTTGAAAAAGAAGGCTATTGCCCCTGCACCCGGGTCCCGAAGACATGGGACGAAAACACCGACACCCGCCTGTTCGGACTTTGGAGTCTCGTTGGAGCTTCCATTGTTTACGAGAAGGTAGACGTACACAATCGCATCCCCGACATCGCAGCATGTGACCAGATCTTTGGCACTGACGTTATTTCATATGATGTGCTTTCTGCCATCATTAAGAAGAACGCCACCGCCGATAAGATCAAGGTACACCAGCTGCGCAGCGGAGAGGAAAATACCCAGAAGACCTCTGACATTCAGAAGGTTATGGGTAAGGTTACCAATCCCGAGTTGGTTGTTCATGCTGGTAGCAACTTTGTTGTTCTGCTGGCAGATGCCGAGTACGGACTGGACGTGTGGGTCTGGGACCTTCGCATTACCTGGTAAGACATGCCGTGAAAAAAAGAAAAATGTATTTTCTTTTCCTTGCAAGAGGTTTTTCTTTTTTTTATTTATTTTATTGCAAATAATAGATAATAATGTTATTCTATATATAACTTGATTGATTATTGTATCAATCGTTAATGAGAGAAAAGTTGTAAATATCTACGACACCCGCTCCATAAAAAACTAATGCAATAGTAATGCAGGAGCATTTAATATTTTCTTTTTTTACTTTAATATCGGAATTGACAAAAATTCACATCTAAATTGCCAAGTTTACAGATGTGAGATTATTTTATTCATGTAATTGCTTAGCAATCCAATTCTTGTATAGAACTGAAATTAAGGCAACATTTAATGTCAAAGACAACATTATTAATGCTATCATAAAGAATAATATTATTTTTAACATAAATATCACCACCTTTCATACGATATTTCGTAAAAAAATAGATGGCAAAACCGCATCTGTTTATTATCATTTCCTATGGCTGGTAGCATAACATATATTAAACTGTAACTCAATAGTAAAATTGGATTTTTGAGTAATATATTAAATATAAAATAATTGCCAAAACGAATAAATTGTGGTATATTATAGTAGCTATAAGAAAAAGAAAGGTCGAAGATATAATGAAAATAGGAATAGTAGGACTTCCAAATGTAGGAAAAAGTACTTTATTTAATAGTATTACAAAAGCTGGGGCAGAATGTGCAAATTATCCATTTTGCACTATTGAACCAAATGTAGGAGTTGTACCTGTGCCAGATGAAAGATTGGACAATCTTGCAAAGATGTATAATCCACAAAAAGTTACTCATGCGATAGTTGAATTTGTTGATATAGCAGGACTTGTAAAAGGTGCAAGTAAAGGCGAAGGATTAGGAAATAAATTCTTGTCACATATAAGAGAAACTGATGCTATCTGCCAAGTTGTAAGATGTTTTGAGGACTCAAACATAATTCATGTAGACGGTAGTGTAAATCCAGTAAGAGATATTGAAACAATCAATTTAGAGCTTATATTTGCAGATATTGAAACCGTAGATAAAAGAATTGATAGAGCTACAAAATTATTAAAGGCAGACAAAAAATATCAATTTGAATTAGACACATGGAAAAAAATAAAAGAAGCATTAGAAAATGGAAAATCTGCAAGAAGCTTAGAATATAGTGAAGAAGAATTAGAAGTAATAAAAGATGCATTTTTATTAACAATGAAACCAATTTTATATATTGCAAATGTATCAGAAGAACAATTAGGCGAAGACGATGAAATGGTAAAAGAAGTTAGAGAATATGCTAAAAAAGATAATGCAGAAGTTGTAAAATTATGTGTAAAAATTGAGGAAGATTTATCAAGCTTAGAGCCAGAAGATAAACAAGAAATGCTTGAAGCTTTAGGATTAGAAGAATCTGGACTTGATAAAGTAATAAAGAAAAGCTACGATTTATTAGGACTAATGTCATTCTTAACAGCAGGAGAGCCGGAAGTAAGAGCTTGGACTATAAAGAAAGGAACAAAAGCTCCACAAGCTGCTGGAAAAATTCACTCAGACATTGAAAGAGGATTTATAAGAGCAGAAATAGTATCTTATGACGACTTGATGAGAGAAGGCTCAATGCTTGCAGCAAAAGAAAAAGGCTTAGTCCGTTCTGAAGGAAAAGAATATGTAATGCAAGATGGAGATATTGTATTATTTAAATTTAATGTATAAAAAAGTATGTTTATAAAATTTATATAAAAAATGTATAAATATAGTATATGAAGGGAAATGTTTATAAAGCATTTCTCTTATTAATTTTGATATACTGGTGTGAATGATACTCACTGGAATATTAAAGCATTTATAAATATAATAATTACATCAAATATTATGTACAAAATAAAATGTATAAAAATAGCACTAAATAGATAAAATATAGCAAAAAACATAGGAGGAATAGTATGAGCATGAAAAACAGTAAAGGTATAACATTAGTTGCTTTAGTAGTAACCGTTGTTATACTACTAATTCTAGCAGGAGTATCAGTAAATCTTGTTTTAGGTGAAAATGGGCTAATTAAATACGCTCAAAAGGCAAAGGAGGCAACAGTTCAGGAAAGTGAAAATGATAACAAACAAATTGAAAACGTTACCGATGAACTATCAGAGAATCTTACTGGAACGAAAACAAAGAATGGTGCACCTATTCCTGAAGGATATTATTATGTTGGAGGAATAAGAGATAAAGGTGTAGTGATATCTGATTCATCAGATGATGAAAATAAATATGCAGATAAAGAAAACGTAGGAAAAGATTTAAGTGGAAATCAATGGGTTTGGGTGCCTGTAAATAATTCATCAAATTTGTATGAAAAATCAAATGAAGGTATAAGTATACTTGAAAATAGTAATGTAAAAACATATTTGTATTCGAAAGGCGAATATAGAGGAATGCCAGGAGGTACTTTGAACAGAGAACCAGATATATCTTTAGTATATGATACTGATGAAAACATAAAAAAAGCAGGATTTGAATCTTTAGAACAAATGGCAAAAACCGTTACTAATAATTATGAAAAAATGATAAATAGCATAGAAAAATATAATGGCTTTTATGTTGCTAGATATGAACTTTCAGAAAATGGACTAAAGAAAGGAAAAGTAATTACTGGAAATGGCTGGCATGATTCATATAAATTATGTAAAAATTGGGGAAAAGGTAGCCAAGTAGAAACTGATATGATATGGGGAACTCAGTGGGATGCTATATGTTCATGGTTAAGCTCTTGTGGATATGATATATGGGATTCTAGTTCGTGGGGAAATTATATAAACAATGATGCAGAAGGTGCTGGAAAACCTCAAGAAACAGGATATTGCGAGAGTTGGAAAGCAAATAATATATATGATTTTGCTGGTAATTTCTATGAGGTAACACAAGAAACAAGCTCGTATGAATTATATAATAGAGTTATTAGAGGAGGATATTACAGCTATAGTGGAAAATTTAAACCTGCAAGGGAAATATATGATAATTTAAAACCTGGAAATGTTGGTTATGAATTCTTAACGACAAGAGTTGTAATGTATATTAAATAAAAATATTAAAAAAATTAGCAGTTGTACTTGACAACTGCTAATTTTAGTTATATTATATACAAAGATTAGCACTAATGGATATGAAGTGCTAATAGAGGTGAAATATGTTAGATGATAGAAAGAAAAAAATATTGCAAGCTATTGTAGAAGAATACATAGAAACAGCCGAACCAGTTAGCTCTAAAGACATTGTTGAAAAAGGTGAAATTGACTTTAGTTCAGCAACAATTAGAAATGACATGGCAGAGCTTGAAAAAATTGGTTTACTTGATAAAACACATACATCAAGTGGAAGAATTCCTTCGATCAAAGGCTACAGATACTATGTAGATGAATTAATGAATTACAATAATATAAATAGACAAGAAGTAAAATATATTCAAGAACAATTAGAAGCAAAAGTAAATCAAATTGAAGATTTAACAAAAATCGCAACATCAACACTTTCTGAAGTAACACATTATACTTCAGTTGGAGTAAGTCCAAGTGTAAATGAAAAAGAAATTCAAGAAATTAAGTTTGTTTTATTAGGCTCAAAGTTGCTTATGGCTGTAATATTAACACAAAACGGAATGATAAAAGAAACTATCATAAAATTTGATGAAGATATTACAAATGAGCAAGTTGAAACTTTAACATATCTATTTAATAACAGACTAAGGGGAAAGTTATTAACTGATATAGAAGGTCCATTTGAGGACTTTATGCATGAAGAAATGAACAACATGTTAAAAGTTGTAAAGCCAGTTTTAGAACAAATCAAAAAATCTATTGATGAAGATATTCAAGTGTACACAGAAGGTGCAAATAAATCTTTTGAATTTCCTGAATTTAAAGACCTAGAAGTTGCTAGAAATTTTGTAAATATATTAGATACAGAAAAAACTAAAAAACTAATAGGCATATTAAATAGTGATGATGACGAAGATGAAATAAAAGTTTACATTGGTGATGAAAACATAAATGAAGCCTTAAAAGACTTCAGTGTAATTACTTTTAAACATAAAGAAAATGGCCAAGATTTAGGCACAATAGCAATAATTGGACCAACAAGAATGGACTATTCAAAAGTAATATCAGCAATGAAGTTTATTAGTAAAAAACTTAATGAAAAAAACAAAAATATGTTAGATAAAGGAAAGGAGACTGAAGATGAGTAAAGAAGAACAAAAAGAAAATTCTAATGAAGAAGTTAAAGAAGAAATTAATCAAGAAAATAATAATGAAAAAGAACTAAATGAAAAAATTTCAAAATTAACATCTGATTTAGATGATTTAAAAGATAGACATACAAGATTAATTGCAGAGTTTGATAACTTAAAGAAAAGAAGTGCAAAAGAAAGAGAAAATTTATACAATTCAATAATATGTGACATAGTTACTCCTCTTTTACCAGTAGTTGATAACTTAGAACACGCAGTGGCACAAAGCACATCAGATGAAGAATATAAAAAAGGGATTGAGCTTGTGTTAAAACAATTCAAAGATATACTTGCTTCACAAAATGTAAAAGAAATAGAAGCGGTAGGAAAGCCATTTGACCCAAGCATTCATGAAGCAGTAAGTTCTATTCAAGATGAAAATCTTGGGGAAAAAATTGTAGCTTCAGAGTACAGAAAAGGCTATATGATAGGAAATAGGGTAATTCGCCATTCAATGGTTGTAGTTGCTAATTAAATATACAAAAACTAATATAAATTAATATATTAATACTCATAAGATAAGAAAAAATTGGGTAAAATATCCAATGACAGAAAGATTAAATAAAATTGGGAGGAATTTTAAAATGGGAAAGATTATAGGAATCGATTTAGGAACAACAAATTCATGTGTTGCAGTTATGGAAGGTGGAGAGCCAGTTGTTATACCAAACGCAGAAGGAAATAGAACAACTCCATCAGTAGTTGCATTTTCAAAAAACGGAGAAAGATTAGTAGGACAAATAGCAAAAAGACAAGCTGTTACAAATCCAGATAACACAGTTATATCAATAAAAAGAAAAATGGGAACAGCTGAAAAAGTTAAAATAGATGGAGAAGAATTCTCACCACAAGAAATATCAGCTATGATACTTCAAAAATTAAAGACAGATGCTGAAAGCTATTTAGGACAAAAAGTTACACAAGCTGTTATAACAGTACCAGCATATTTCTCAGATAGCCAAAGACAAGCTACAAAAGATGCAGGTAAAATTGCAGGATTAGAAGTATTAAGAATTATAAACGAACCAACAGCTGCAGCTTTAGCATTTGGCATGGATAAAGAAGATCAAGACCAAAAAATAATGGTATACGATTTAGGTGGTGGAACATTTGATGTTTCTATACTAGATATTGGTGATGGTGTATTTGAAGTTTTAGCTACAAACGGAAATACACATTTAGGAGGAGATGACTTCGACCAAAGAATAATTGATTTCTTAATCTCAGAATTTAAAAAATCAAATGGAATAGACTTATCAACAGATAAAATGGCAATGCAAAGATTAAAGGAAGCTGCAGAAAAGGCTAAAATAGAGCTTTCAGGAATGCAACAAACACAAATTAACTTACCATTTATCACAGCTGATGCACAAGGACCAAAACACTTAGATGTAACATTAACAAGAGCTAAATTCGAAGAATTAATTAGAGATTTAGTTGATGCTACAAGAGTACCAGTAGAGCAAGCTATGAAAGATGCTGGAGTTACAGCAGCTGACATTCACAAGGTATTATTAGTTGGTGGTTCAACAAGAGTTCCATGTGTACAAGAAGAAGTTAAGAAAATAACAGGAAAAGACCCAGATAAGGGAATAAACCCAGATGAATGTGTTGCAATCGGTGCATCAATTCAAGGTGGTGTATTATCAGGAGATGTTAAAGACTTAGTATTACTAGATGTAACACCATTATCATTAGGTATTGAAACTTATGGTGGAGTATTTACAAAATTAATTGAAAGAAATACAACAATACCAACAAAAAAATCACAAATATTCTCAACTGCAGCGGATGGTCAAACATCAGTAGAAGTACACGTTTTACAAGGTGAAAGAGATATGGCTGCATACAATAAAACATTAGGAAGATTCCAACTAACAGGAATTCCAGCAGCACCAAGAGGAGTACCTCAAATTGAAGTTACATTTGATATAGATGCAAACGGTATAGTTCACGTATCTGCAAAGGATATGGCAACAGGAAATGAGCAAAAAGTTTCAATTACAGCTTCAACAAACTTAACAGACGAAGATATTGATAGAGCTGTTAAAGATGCAGAAGCACATGCTGAAGAAGATAAAAAGAAGAAAGAAGAAATTGAAGCTAGAAATGAAGCTGAAAGTTTAGCTTACAACTGCCAAAAAACAATAGATGAATTAGGTGACAAGATAAGCGGAGAAGAAAAACAAAAAGCTACAGATGAAATTGAAAATGTAAAGAAAGCATTAGAAGGTTCTGATGTAGAAAAAATTAAGCAAGCAACAGAAAGCTTAAAGCAAGTATTCTATGCAATGTCTGAAAAACTATATTCACAAGCAGGGGCACAGGCTGGTGCTCAAGCGGGAGCAGAAGGTCCAAAGACTGACGACAATGGAAATGTTTACAATGCAGACTATAATGTAGAAAATGACAACAATGACAAAAAATAATTTATAATTGAACAATAATAAAATATATAAAATTGTATAATTAAAATATTATTAATATTGCTCAGATTATAGATAAAATATTCGCCCAATATTAAGGAATATCCCTATTGGGCGAAAATGCTATTAATAGAAAGGTTGTTAAGATGGCTACAAAAAGAGATTATTATGAAGTATTAGGTGTAAGCAAAAATGCTACTGATGATGAGTTAAAAAAAGCATATAGAAAACTTGCCAAAAAATATCACCCAGATGCAAATCCTGATAATAAAGAAGAAGCAGAAGCTAAATTTAAAGAAGTAAATGAAGCTTATGAAACACTATCAGATAGTCAAAAAAGAAAAATGTATGACCAATTTGGCCCAGATGGCCCACAAGGTTTTAATGGCTTTGGCGGAGGAGCTGGAGGCTTTAATGGTGGAACATATACATACACAACATCTGACTTTGGTGGATTTGGCGATATCTTTGGTGACTTAGGTGATTTATTTGGCTTTGGTGGAGGAAGAAGAAGCAATGCTAATCCAAATGCACCAGCTAAAGGAGCTAACTTAAGATATTCAGTAGACTTGACTTATGAAGAAGCTTATACAGGAATTAGTAAAGAAATAAATGTAACAAGAAATGAAAAATGTACAACTTGTTCAGGAACTGGTGCAAAACCAGGAACAAAACCAGAAACATGTAGTGTTTGTGGAGGAACAGGAACAGTTACACAAATGCAAACAACATTACTTGGTCAAATGAGAGTTCAGACAACATGTTCTCGTTGCCATGGAACAGGTAAAGTAATAAAAGAACCTTGTGCTACTTGTAGTGGAAAAGGAACTGTTAGAAAACAAAGCAAAATAAATGTAAAAATACCTGCAGGTATAGATGATGGTCAAACAGTTGTCTTAAGAGGTGAAGGTGAACCAGGTAAAAATGGTGGACCAAATGGTGACATATACATAACAGTAAATTTGAAGAAAAATTCAATATTTACAAGAAAAGATGATAATGTTTATTGCGATATACCAATAACATTTACACAAGCAACTTTAGGTGCTGACCTAGAAATTCCATTAGTAGATGGTGGAAAAACAACATATAGAATTCCAGAAGGAACTCAATCAGGAACCAAGTTTACAATAAAAGACAAAGGTTTCGTACATATAAACTCTGGTTACAGAGGAAATTTAATATTCACAGTACAAGTTCAAGTTCCAAAACGCCTAAGTAAGGAACAAAGAGAAATATTACTTGAACTTGCCAAAACAATGAATGAACAGCCACCAGTAAAAAAGAAAGGCTTGTTTGGTTAAAATTTAATACATATTTAGAAAGAGCTTAGAGTAAACAAAAAGTTTACCTTAAGCTCCTCTTTTTTTATCATATTTTAGTTTTGTTGCAAGACCACCGTCTAATATGTCGTTCTGCTTTGTTTTCATCTAACACAAGTCTAACATCGTGTGCTAGTGATGGATTTATTTTTTCTAATCTTTCACTAACATCTTTATGTACAGTCGACTTTGAAATTCCATATTTTTTTGCAGCACCACGGACAGTATCTTTTGAATCTATAATATAATGGGCAAGTAGAACAGCCCTTTCTTCGATTGAAATTCCATACATATGTAAATAAGCCCCCAATTTGAATTGATTTGTTGTTTAATATTATTCAATAAAATATAAATATAGAACAACTTTTTTGTAAAACAAAATCATTATGTTGAAATTTTAAGTGAGATTTGATATTATAGAAATATAATTTTAGATTTTTAAGGAAATGATAATGATCGTTAAGAAAAAATATATTTCATCAACATATTTAAGAAATGTTGATAAATATGAGTATAATTTTTATGAAGATAAAGAAAATAATTGCTACATTTCAATTAAGAAAATAATAGCTATTGGTGAACCATTTTGTACACCAAGTAGTGGGTGTCTAATTGATAATAATTATACTATAATAGAAATAGTACCAATAAAAGAAAACTACTGTATTAGGACCTTTTTAGATAAAGATAAAAATGTAATATTATATTATTTTGATATTACTTTAAAAAATGGTTTTGATATTAATCTAAATTCACCATACTATGAGGATTTATTTATAGATGTTATTTTTAAAGATAATAAAGTAAGCGTGTTAGATGAAAATGAATTAAAAGAAGCTTTAGAAGAGAAAATAATTACTACTGAAGAATTTAATTTGGCACAAAAAGTAAAAAATCAACTTATCGAAAGTCTAAAATCAAATACAAATAAATATATGAAAATAGATTTTAATCAGTATTTAAAATAATAAATTTAATTACAGGATTGATAAGAAAGGAACCAAAAATGAACACTAGAAAAAAAGAACTTTTAGGAATAGCAATAATTTTAATTATACAAACAATAATATTTGTAGTTGCAGGAGTAAATAAATCATATATTCACATGGACGAAGCGTATTCATTAGGTCTTGCAAGTTATGATAAAATTGAAATTCAAGATAATGCAGATTTTTATGATACATGGCATGATAATAGCTACTATGAAGATTATCTAACAGTAAATGATAATGAAAAAGGAGAATTTTCACAGGTATATATAAATCAAAAAAATGATGTGCATCCACCTTTTTATTACTTGCTACTAAGAATAATGATGGGCTTTAGTATAAATCACTACTCAAAATGGCCAGGAATAATATTAAATATAATAATTTATTTAGCAATTACAGTATTTATGTATTTAATATTAAAGAAAGTATTAAAAAGCGAAAACAGAGTAAAAGAAAAAGCACTAATATTAAGCTTAGTGTCAAGCATAACACTTGCATCTATAAACTCAGCAATATACATTAGAATGTATGCTTTGGCGACTCTTAACATTTTAATAACAATGTATTTGCACTTAAAACTATTAGATGCAAAGGAAAATAAAACAAAAATATTAGTCGAAATAGGACTTTCAGCATTAGTGGGCTCATTAACTCACTACTATTATCTATTTTTCTTAGCTGCATTATTTGTAATGTTTGTTGTAAAATTCATAAAAGAAAAAGATTACAAGTTCTTAGCAAAATATATTGTAACAATGTGCATTGCGGCTACTTTGTCACTTGCAATATTCCCATATTCTATTAAGCACATGTTTTTTGGATATAGAGGGCAAGGCGTGTTAAGTAAGCTAAAAGATATTTCGCAATTTGCTAAAAATATATTTGGATATATTACAAGAATTGCTGTTTATGACTTTAATGCAGTATTGCCATTGATAGTAATCGCAATCTTAGGGTTAGTAATATACAAATTGATAAGAAAACAAAAATTAGTAGAGAAAAATACATACATTAAATATATGTTAATACCAACACTATGTTACTTTTTAATAGTAGCTGTTGCATCACCTTGGATAGAACTAAGATACATAACACCGGTATGTGGACTGATATTTATACTAGTAATATATGCATTATATAGCTTGCTAAAAAATATAGTAAAAGAAAAATTGCTAGAGAAAATAATGCTGGGTGTTTTGATTCTTATATTGATAATGCCAACAATAGCAAATACATTTATTCTAAAAAAATATAAATTAGAACCAGAAGTTGAATACTCTGATAAAAAGCAAATTGTTGAACAGCTTTCAAATGAGTTGAATGTGCCAACATTATTTAGTTTTAACTCAAATTGTAACAGATTTTTAGATGATATATTGTTATTTGCAAAAATAAATGAGTCATATATTGCAAAAGACTGCGATTGGACAGAAGAAAAAATAAATGAAATAATGGAAGGCAAAGACTTAAGTAAAGGAATTGTTGTATTTATTAATGAAGGACAAGAAAATGATGATATTTTAAGCAAATTGCAACAAACTTTAGATTTAGGAAAAATAGAATATTTAAAAAGATTAAATGCATGTGATGTGTATTATATATCAAATAAATAAAAAATAGGAGTTCTTAATTATTAAAAAATTAAGGCTCTTTTAAATTATAAAAATGAAAGTTTAAGAAAAATTTTAAATTGGATTTTGAACACTAATACCTAAATATTGTAACTTTATGTCGAAAAAGACCATATAATATAACAAGGTGATAAAAATGAAAATTAATGGTCTAAAAAAGGGCGATATTGTAGGACGAAAATCGTATGGAAAAGATATAGCGTTTTTTATAAGTGATATATACATTGATAAAAATGTAGCAATGGCTATGCTAAAAGGCATAACAATAAGAATTGTGGCAGATAGCCCAATTTCCGATTTGGAAGTATTATCTGATAAAGCTATAAAAAATGCTATATCTAAATTTGATTTTGAAATAAGCAACGTAAAAAAAATTAAAAATACACAAAAAGTTCAGATTTTGAAAAGAAATTCTGTAAAATATGGTAGAATTCTACATTTAGACGGAGATAGAAGATATAGTGAAAAGTCACAAAGGTTTTATAAAAACATGGGACTCAATGTAATTGTAAAAAATATTACAGAAAATAAACAGCCACAAGTAATAAACAGTCTGCTTAATAAATATTATCCAGATGTTTTAATTGTGACTGGGCATGACGGAATGATAAAAAAAGGACATAATTTTAATGATATTTATAATTATAGAAATTCTAGATATTTTGTAGAAACAGTAATTAGAGCAAGAATGTGGGAAAGAGGCAAAAATAATAATCTTGCAATTTTTGCAGGAGCTTGTCAAAGTTACTATGAAGCACTAATTGAAGCTGGCGCAAATTTTGCATCATCACCTGCTAGGATATTAATAGATTTTAAGGATCCACTTATTGTTGCTAAGAAAATAGCTTTAACAGATGAAGCAAGATATATAACAATAAAGGATATTGAAAGTGAGTTAAGAGATGGAGAAGAAGGTGTAAATGGAGTAGGTTGTTATGGAAAAAAGATAAGTTTTTAAAAATATAATATTGTCTAAAAAATAAACGTCAAGTGAAAAGTTGAATTCAATGCTGTAAAGTAAAAGCAACTTGTATGAGAAAAAGCAAGTTTTAAAACAAAATAAAAATGTAATCAAAATGTAATATTTAATGAAAAAACGATAAACCATTAGAACTAAGCTGAATTGCTCGGTTATACACTTGCTGGCGATTTTTGACATGTTTTGTAGAAAATGGTATAATTGGGCTATCTTAAAGGAGTGGTGGAACACTATGATTTATCAAAATGATATTGCAAATCTAAAGATGGATATTGGAGAAAAAATAGGACAAAAGATAATTGTAAAAGGTTCTTTAGGCAGAAATAGACCATTCGAAAAGGAAGCAACAATAGAAAAAGCCTATCCAAGTATTTTCATAGTAAAATATGATGAAAACCAAAGAAATGTCACATATAGTTATACTGACATATTAACAAGAACAGTTGAACTTCAGGTATTTGATGGAGAAAATTATAATCCATTAATCCCACCAGAAGTAGAAGGAAAGAAAAAAAGAAAAGAATACAATATTGGTTAATTATTAGCCAATATTTTTTTGTTCCCAAAATTCAGAATAAATTGAAATTTATAGAATATAATTAAACAAAATAAATTTGTTTTGAAGGAAGGAATATTATGGATATAAAATTTACAAAAAATAATTTATGCGTTAATCAAATTGTATCACAAAAAAATGAAAAATTCACAGTCGAAGGAGATGAAATTGTACCAGATATAAAACCAGATATTTTGAGTGTAGTATCAAGTAATGGCACAGTGTGTGTGTATAAAAAAGAAGTAATGGATGGCAAAGTAAAGCTTGATGGAGTGATAAATACTTATATTGTATATATTGCAGATGATGAAAAATCTAATATTAGAACAATTAATACAAGCTTAGACTTTAGCAAAGTAATTGAAATAAAAAATCTAAAAAGTACAATGACTGTTGATGAGAAAATTGAACTTCAGTCACTTGACTGCAAAATATTAAATGGAAGAAAGGTAAGTATTAGGGCTACTGCAAATGTGACTATTACTACATATTCAAATGAAACAATTAGCTATATTGAAAATATAGATGACCAAAGTGAAATGGAACTATTAAATAAACAGATAACTGTAAATGCTTTAGTTGGAAGCGGAACTACAAAAGTTTATGCAAAAGATACGGTATCAATAGAAAATACAGATAATCTATTAGATATAATGAAGGTGGATATAAATATTACAAATACTGAAAATAAAACAAGTTATAATAAAATTTTGTCGAAAGCTGACGGAATTTTTAAAATAATGTATTTAACAGATGATGGAAGAATTGAAACCATAAATAGAACAATTCCAATAATTGGATTTATAGATATGCAAGATGTTTCTGATGAAAATGTGTGTGACGTAAATTATGAACTTAAAAATATAATTGTAAAGCCTAATAATGTTGAAGAACATTCAATTTATATTGAAGCTGAATATGAACTTTTAGGATTTGTCTATCAAAAACAAAACATAAATATAATAGAAGATTTATATGGAAGAACCAGAAGTTTTTCGTATGAACAAAAAAATGTGAAGGTAATGCAGTCTAAAAATACTTTTTCTGATAATTGTAGTATAAGAAAACAAGAAAAAATTGATGGACTTGGCAATAATAAAATTTATGATGTGGAAGTAAGAACAACTATATTAAATACAACTGTTGAAAATGGAAAAGTGAACTATCAAGGAAACGCAAATTTGACTTTCATATATTCTCAAAATGAGGGCAGAAGCATTGGTGTTAAGGAAGTTGTTGAACCATTTGAATTTAGTGTTTCAGCAACGGAAATATCAAGTAAATCCACAATTCAAACAAGTGTTGATGTAAGTAAAAAAGATATTGTAATCACATCTGCAGACACTGTTGATATGAAAATTGAACTTGCGTTTAAGGTTAATTGCTCTAATGAAACAGATATAAAAATAATTGATAATATAACTGAGGACGAAAGTAGAAGTGTTGAAAAATATAGTATAGTCATATATTACACAAAGCCAGGAGATACTTTATGGAATATTGCCAAAAGATTTGGAAGCACAGTAGAGGAAATTGTAAAAATAAATAATATTGAAGATAGCGATAAAATAATGCCATGTGAACAATTATTTATTCCAAGATAGATAAAAAATCTTTAGGTACGATGCGAGAAAGGAATAAAATTTAATATGGGCAATATAGAAAAAATATATTCAAGAGGAGGAAGAACAAATCTTCCTCTTTTCTCAAATAAAATAAAGATAATTGTAATATTTATGATTGCTATTTTAACAGTAGTATTTATGCTAAGAGCAATAAATCCGATTATTGACGATTTGTGCAGGGATAAAGCAAAAAATTTAGCAACTAAAATTTCAAATGAGCAAGCAACAGAGGTTATGAATAAATATAAATATGAAGATTTTGTAAATGTTGAAAGAGATTCAAACGGAAATATTGTTATGATACAAACAAATGCTAAAAATGTTAATGAAGTAATTTCAGATATTCCTAATAAAATTGTTGAAGAGCTAGAAAAACAAGCAGAAAGCTATATTTCAATACATTTAGGAAGTGTTTTTGGAAATAAATTACTTGCAAATTTAGGACCAGAGCTAAAAATAAAAATTGAAAATATAGGAAATGTAACGACAAAGCTAGAATCTGAATTTAGTTCGCAAGGCATAAATCAAACTTTGCATAGAATTTATCTAAATTTGGAGTGTGAAGTAACAATCTTAACTCCGTATGATTCTATAAATGAAAAAATTGATAATCAGGTGTTAATTGCCGAATCTGTAATAATTGGAAATATTCCAGCATCATATTACAATATTGAAATGAACAAAAAGTAACTAAAGTAAGAATAATGGCATAAAATGTAGTATAAGCCATTTTAATGGCGGATTTATTAGGAGGAAAAAATAATGAACAATTGTTGTAACTGTAATACAGGTTGTAATGAAGAAGAAAATTTGGCATTAGAAACTGTATGCAATGATGTACCAAACGAATATGAAAGTTGTAATATGACAAATGATTCATGTGGTTGTGGATTTGAAGATGAAGAAAATTTATTTCCAACAAATCCAATGCTAGGTCAAAGTTATGTACCAATTCAATATATGGATAAAACCTTTACACCATGTTGTGGATTAAAAAACGGAACTATATTTCCAGAGCTTGTAAGCCCATACTATCCATGTCAAAGCGTTGAAAATATAGCATATTTAAAAAGTAGAAATACTATAGGAAAGGGGTGCAATAGCTGTGGAAGATAGAAATTGTATTAATAGTTGTGATTACGATGTAACAGGCATAAATGCTGCTTTTGGAATAAATAGCATGAGTAATAGCAAAAAAGAAAATTTAAGTTGTAATCAAAAAGATAAAATTGGAACACAAATGCTAGAAAAAATTAGATGCTTGTCATTTGCTATTACTGATTTAGCCGAGTATCTAAATACACATAGAGAAGATAAAAAAGCAATATGCTTGCATAGAGAATATTGCAATGAATTAAGAAATTTAAAAGATAAATATCAAAAGGTATATGGACCACTTTCAATTTATTGCCCTTGTAATAGTTGGAGATGGCTTGAAGAACCATGGCCTTGGGAAGGAGAAGAAGAGTAATATGTGGACTTACGACAAAATTTTACAATATCCAATAAATATAAAAAATAAGAATCCAAGAATGGCAAAAAATATTATTTCTCAATATGGAGGACCAGATGGTGAACTTGCTGCATCGCTTAGATATTTATCACAAAGATTTTCTATGCCTGATGAAATTGCAAAAGCAACACTTAATGATATTGGAACAGAAGAATTAGCACCATGATGTTGTCAATAGTTAAAGACAGTGATTACAACTTTAACTATTGACTGCAAAACATTAAATTTTAGGTATTTTAGGATATATATGTAACTCAAAATTAGTAGGGTCTGCATCTTTTTTTATAGCTTTTTCTGTTTTTAAATATGTAACTTTTGCAATAATACTTTTTAGTAAAATATTTTTATCTTCAGCAGATTCTAACTTATAATATAAATCTATAACATTTTCTAATTTAGGTATGATAATTTCTTTCTGTTGTTTCGATTCATTATTTTTATTAAAAAGTTCAGTATATTCTTTTAATTTGTTTTCTAGATTTTGAATATTATTTTTTATAGATTTAGAACGATTTATAAATTCATCTTTACTGTATATACCATTCTCTAAGAAGTCATAAATTTTATTAAGTTTAGTATTTTCTTTTTCTAATTCTTTTTGTATAGCTAGAATAGAGTTTTCTATTATTTTGTTATTATCTGGGTTAAGATTATCATTTATCTTACAATTTACTTTATAATTCTGAAGCCAAATTTTTAATGCTTCAATTATCTTATTTTCTACAATATAAAGCTTAGAACTTACATTATCACATTTTGAATTAGAACAAATAAGAGTAGCCGGTTTGTTTGCTTTTGTGTAAGGTCTCCTTTGCATAGGTTTACCACATTTTTCACAAAATATTAAACCCACTAATGGATTTTGGACAATATTGGTATGTTTTATTTTTGGAGTGTTTTGTTTCCTTTTTTCTTGTACTAAATCCCAAGTTTCAGTATCAATAATAGGTTCATGTAATCCAGCATATATTGAATATTCTTGATTACGAGGTCTACTAATTATAAGATGTCCATTTTTAGTTTTCTTTTTTTGTTTTCTTCTGTTCCAAACAATTTTACCAATGTATGTAGGATTAGAAAGAATATCTTTAACAGAAGAAATAGACCATTTATCTGAAATTCGGGGTTTTAAATTCAAATTATTTAATTGTTTAGCAACAGAATTTATACTATTACTTTCAAAGGTATATAATCTAAAGATTTCTTTTACAATAGGTGCTTCATCTTGATTTATTTTTAAACTATAACCTTTTGAATCTTTTAATTTTATTCTATCATATCCAAAAGGAGCAATGTTACCAACAAATTTACCTTCTGAAACAGAAACTTCTCGACCTCTTTGTAAACGCCTATTTATTGTTTTATATTCTCTTCTAGACATAAATAAGCCAAACTCAAAATATTCTTCATCAAATTCATTATCTGGGTCATATGTTTTTACAGGTGTAATTATTTTTGTGTGAGAATATTTAAAGGCTTTTGAAACGCGTCCTTGATCAGCAGTATCACCACGAGCAAGTCTCTCTACTTCAACAACTAAAACTCCAGTCCATTTTTCGTTTTCAACATCTTTTAGAAGTTTTTGCATTTCTTTTCTTTCGCTAATAGTTTCACCACTTACAACTTCTCTATAAATTTTACCAATAGCTAAGTTTCGCTTTTGAGCTAGAGTAGTTAAGATTTTTTCATGTCTTGCTAGAGTTTCACCTTCACCATATTTTTCGGATTCTATATCTTCTCTTGATTTTCTTAAATATATTGCATATGTGCCATCTTGCACTTTTCCTCCTTTCTTTGTAATTTGTCTTTAACTTACATAAATTATATATGAGACTTCGACATATTACAATAAAAGAGTTTTATTTATTAAATTAATTATAATGTTATCTATATATTCTTTTTGAGTTGTAATATTTTCTACTATGTAATCATCATAAAATTTTATTTTTGTATTTTCTAATGTATATTCTTCTAATATCATATAAATCGCCTCATTTAACTTTATGAGAAAAATATAAAAAAATACCCAAGACAGGCTTGTCTTGAGTAAATTTACATCTTGCTATGCTAACATTATATGATGGGAGAATTATAAAATCAATTCCCTTTTATTTCCCATCATTCACCGAAAGTATAAATTAAAAAAATATTCCCTTTTTTAGTAATGTATGCTATAATATAAATATATAAGTATTATAATAGGAGAAAAAATGGAAGGGAATAATATTAGTGGTAATATAGCTTTTTTAAGAGATACATTTTTAGAAGCAGAAAAACAATATTTAGAAGAACTAATGAAACAACCTAAATATAAGGCGTTTATAGAAAAACTAAACCAATATAGTTCAAAAGAACTATCTCTTGAGGCTGTTAGAAGAATAAGTGAGATTGAAACTGGTAAAGTTAATGCAGATGATTTAGAAAGAGTAGAAACAGAAATTACATTGTTATTAGCTTCAATTCAAGATTGTGTTAGAGAAAAAGTAAAAGAAAAAAACAAAGAATCTTATGAAGAACTAGAAAGATAATCGAATTTTTTAAAATCTTTTCCCATCTTCAATTTAGATTGAAGGCAGGATAGTGATAATTAACATATCACATATATGTATAGAAGGGAAAGCCTTCAAGAGTTAATCAAAGAACAAAAATTTTATGCAAAAGTGATGCAGAAATTCACCGAATGAATTACTAAAAAATGCCCATTAGAGTCCCAAAGTTCACTTGGTGTACTTAAAATTTATGAGATATTGGCGCAAAGTATTGATTTTGTAAATAAAATAAAGTATAATGAATATACTAATATTGATAAATTAATTTATCAAATAAACTAGGTTGCACAAGCCTTTGATTAATTTCATAAACGAGTGCGAATTTAAACATTAGGTTAGATATGAGCCTTTAGGATGCGAATCCTATAAACGAATATCCTATTGAACATTAGGTTAGAAACGAGCCTTTAGGTTACTATAAACCAGTTTCCAGAAAAATTATGGGGGTACTTAAAAAGTATCCCCTATATTTGTAATATGGAGGAATAAATGAAAGATACAAAGAAAATAAAGTTAGGAAAATTGAATTTTTATATTATAGATGATAATTATATTAAATATTTAAGTCAATTTGATAAACATATTGCTTATAATAAAAATGAAAAGAGACCATATATAGGAGTTGTAATTATTGTTGAAGAGCATTATTATTTTGCACCCTTATTTTCTCCAAAACAAAAGCATAAAACATATAAAGATAATTTGACTTTTTTCAAAATTATAAATACTAAAACAAAAAATGATTTAGGTATAATTAGATTTTCGGATATGATACCAGTACCACAAGAAAGTGTTTATTTATTAGATATGAAAAATAAAAGTTATGGATATAAAAGATTACTTTCAGAACAATATTCTTACATAAACAAGCCTGAAAACAAAGCAAAAATTATGGAAAAAGCAGAAAAGATCTATAGTATTGTTACAAAAAATAGTAAAAGTAAGACGGCTAAATTTTACAAAGATTTAAGTTGTGATTTTAAATTATTAGAAGAAAAAAGTACTGAATATAAAGTTTAATAAATAAAAAGTTTACTAAGTGTATTTTAGTTCACTCGGTGAACTTTTTCTGTTCTACAGCCAATAGTTATAAATTTTTTTATAATTGACAACAATGTGGTACAGAAGAATTAGCACACTTAGAAATGGTAGGAACTATAGTTCATCAATTGACAGAAGGCGTATGCCCTGCAGAGCTAGAACGTGCAGGATTAGGGGCATATTACACAGATCATGGATTAGATGTATATCCACAATCTGCAGCAGGTGTTCCTTTTTCTGCTAATTGTTTAGCATGTAAAGGAGATCCTATTGCAAATCTTCAAGAGGATTTAGCAGCAGAGCAAAAAGCCAGAGCAACTTATGAAAAACTAATTGATCTTTGTGCAGATGACAAAGATGTTGTAGATATTTTAAGATATCTAAGGGAAAGAGAAGTTGTTCATTTTCAAAGATTTGGAGAAGCACTAAGAAATGTTCAAGATAAAATGGCAGAAAAAAAGTTTTATATGAACCAATGTAAATAATGATTGTACAAATTAAAGAATTTTATTAGAAACGAGCTTTCAAAAAAATATGAGGTACTTAAAAAGTATCCCATATTTTTTTAATAAGTAGGAATAATTTGCGGAGATAAATAAAAGCTTAATCCCAAAAGATTGCAACTATGTATTGTAATATTTTTTTTCTATTGTTATAATAATCAAAAAATAAAAAAGTGAAATCTAGAATATGTAAAGTTATAGGGAGAATTTATATGAGTGATAATATAAAGACAGCTAGTTTTGACCAGTTTACTGATTTTAAAATTGTTGATGAGGTAGTAAATAGCAAATCAAGAATAATTTTTTCAGCAGAAGCATATAAGCATTTTTTAGAATTAATTAGTTATTCAAAAAAAATACAACAAGAAACAGGCACTTTTTTCTTAGGAAAAGAGCAAGGAAAAAATAGTAATCAAATTTTTATAGATTCTTTTACTACTGATTTGAAACCATCTGACGGACATTTTAGAGGAGGCGCTGTTGAAGATAGCAGAGAATCTCAAAAAATCAGAGAAAAAGCTGTAAGAGATTATGAATATGACTGCTTATTCCATTTTCATGTGCATACAGCGCCACAAGGTTCATACTATGAAGTTTTTTCTGACCAAGATTTAAAAACATATATAGACTATAATAAATCTCCATGGTTTCAATATTATAGTAAGCAAGATATAGAACACATTTCTGGAACTGAAATTAGCGATGAAGAATATGAAATGATTTTACAAAATTTTCTTAATGAAAATGGACAAATAAACGAAGCATTTACTAAATCCGTACCACAAAACAGAAAAGTTACATATTTTGGAATGTTAGCTACTCCAGATAGAACTAATAGTATAGACCAGAATAGAACAACTCATAATAATTATCAACTTTCCACAATATTTTCTGAACAACAATATGATAGAGATGGTAAACTAAAATCACAGTTTTACAGATTTCCAAATATGTATTATATAGGTACAGAAAATAAAATTTATAGAATAGGTGATTTTCAAAGAAAAGTAAGACCCGAATTATCAAATGGAAGAATAATAAACAATAATGTAAAAATTCAAGCTATTGGAAAAGACCCAAATACAGAAAGAAATATTGATGATATTGAAGTAGGAAAATATATAGATGGACAATTTATATTTAATAGAGAATTTAGTCCTACTGATTTATCTAATTTAACGAGATACTCTGCTGATAAAGAGCCCGGAACATTTTCTGAAATTTTTAGACAAGCTCGAACATTTATCTCTCGAATATTTAATAGAGATATAAATAGAGATATATAATTAGGAGAAAATATGGTAGATGTAAAAAAAAGATTAGTAGAAGTTGAAACTATTTTAGAAAAATTAGATACTACTTATAAAAATAAGATTCCAAAAGAACTATGGGAATTTATAAGACAAAATAAAGATACTGATTATTCATTTTATTATGATGATGGAATTTCATTAATAAACCAAGAGTTAAATGCTGATACAGTGGCGATATTAACTTATATAAATATGGAATTTTTATTAAATGATAAGCAAAAGCGAGAAATAAAAAATATATTAGTAAATGATGAATTAATATCGGAAAAAAAGAAAAAAGAGTTATATGATCCAGATGATTTATTTAAAACTAAAGCTAAGAAAAGTGGAAAAATTGAAGATTCTGTTGCTATGGTAGAATATAAGAAGTCAATTTTCATAAAAATCAAGAATTGGTTTAAACGGACTTTTTAAGAAATTATATTAGAAACGAATTTTTTTTATGTGTGGTACTTGAAAAGTATCTCATATATTTGTAATATGGAGGAATAGATGAAAAAAGACCATACATATGAGTTGTAATCATTGGGAAAGAATATCATTACTTCGCACCATTATTTTTCCGAAACAAAAACATATAAAGATAATTTAACTTTTTTCAGAATTATAAATACTAAAACAAAAAATGATTTGGGTATAATTAGATTTTCTTATATGATACCATTACTACAAGAAAGTGTTTATTTATTAGATATGAAAAGTAAAAGTTATGGATATAAAAGGTTACTTTCAGAACAAAACATTGTGTAACAGAAGAACTAGCACAATTAGAAATGGTAGGAACTATAGTTCAGTAATTGACAGAATGCGTATGCCACTGCAGAGCTAGAATGTGCAGGATTAGGGACATATTACACAGACAACGTGTTAATAATTTTAACTAAATATTAACAGCTCTATTTTTTATATTTGTTTTTAAATGAAAAAATGTAATATAAATGTAATAAAAAAATAATAAAACTTCAAAACCTATGAAAAATAAAGCATGTACGTAAATTTGAAAAATAAATGTAAAAAAATGTAACTTGAAAAAGCTGAAAATAATTGATATATTGTGCACCGAGGTAAATTGTATATGAAAAATTATAAGACAAAAAGAATACAAAAAAATGATGCTATTACAATAATTTCGCTAGTGGTAATAATTGTTGTAATTCTAATATTGGCAGGAGCATCTATTGGATTAATAGTAAAAAATAATGGCATTATAAAAAATGCAACAACACTAAAGAAAACTACAAATGAGCATGCAGAAAATGAAAATGCCGAATTTGGAAAAATTAAAGCAGAATTGAATAAATTTACGACAGGAAAAACAGAGCAAAATACCAATAAAAAAGGTAATGCAAAGCAAATAAAAGAGAATGCAGAAATTACATACGGAAAAGAGGTAGCAAATTATACTGTAAAAGATGCTCAAAATGGAGAGATTCAAGCTGATAAAGATGTAAAATGGAAAATTTTCTATGCAGATGATGAAAATGTTTATTTAATAGCAGATAATTATGTTAAGAATACAGCTCTTCCTTATGCAAGAACATTAAATGCTGATGGAACAACAAGCGAAACAACAAAACTACCAAACAAATTTACAGAGGAAGATGCAAATTGTGTAAATGCAAAACAGTATAGAGCTCATTTTGTAAATGTAGTAAGTGCCTATAGTGGCATGGATAGAATTATATCAAATGAGTCTTATGGAAATAGTTTGAAAAGCATGAGTCAAAAATATTTTAATTTGTATCCAGATGGAACAATAACTTCAAATGACGGAGCAAAAAGAACAAAATATGGAAATAATAGAGCTGTTGCATATATGCAAGATACAGAGGCTTGGAGCATATATACAGATAGTAAAGGATATGCTGATTATGCAATTGGTGCACCAAGTTTAGAAATGTTATATGATAGTTATCTACAAACACATCCAAAGGTAAAAGATAAATTTAAATATACAGTAACAGGAGAAGAAAAAGAAAAAAACAGTGAGGGAGCAACTGGTACTGGATATGCAGGATATCAAATAAGCTGGGATGGTGGAACAACATGGAAAACATGGACAGATAGTGGATCTGGGTATTTATCTTCAGATACTAATAATTTGTATGTTGTAGATACAGATCATAAAAATGCTTATGCTTATTGGGTTTCAGCATCTTCAGCTGCTTATGATGAAACGCTAATGACAGTATATTACTATGGACGTGTTAGATATTACCATTATGATAGCAAATTAATTGCTTTTAGACCAGTAGTAAGATTATCATCTCAAGTTACTTTAGAATTAAATGAAGAAACAGGAAAATACGAGATAAAAGAGTAAATAGATTAAAAGAAATAAATAAAAACACGGTTATAAAATTTTCCGTGTTTTATTTATATTAATCTAAATTATTTAATATATTTGGTAACATTTGTTTCTTACGAGAAACTACATTATCTAGCATTGCTGTATGGTTATCAAGTGTAACACCAAAGGCTTTTTCAACAGTGTTTGCTTTATTTCCAATTGCTATAATTTTTGAGTTAGCATTTAAAATGTCTGTTGCAGCAAACATATAAAAGTCTAAGTTTTTATCTTTTATTTCCTTTTGAATAGCATCTTCTAACTCTGATTGTCTGCTAAACACAGAATCTAAATCAACAGCATTTACTTGAGAAATTTCAAACTTAGCATTTTTATCGCTAAATTCTTTTGAATCTATATTAATAACTTGGAATGGTGTAAATTCACTAATATCAGTTCCAGCTTTTAACATATCTTTTCCATAAACTTCAATATCAACATCAGCTATTTTAGCAAGTTTTAAAGCAATTTCTTTGTCTTGAGCTGTACATGTTGGTGATTTGAATAAAAGTGTATCTGAAATTATAGCAGATAACATTAAACCAGCTAATTTTTTTGTTATTTCAACATCATTTTGTTTATATAATTTATAAAGAATAGTTGATGTACAACCAGCAGGTTCTGCTATGTAGTATAGAGGTTCCTTAGTTTCGAATTTTATTTTGTGGTGATCAACAACCATTTTTATATTAGCTTTTTCAATACCATTAACACTTTGTGCAAATTCGTTGTGGTCAACAAGAGCAACTTCGCAACCTTCATCAACTAACGCTAAAGTTTCTGGTTCTTTTACATCAAAATATTTTAATGCATAAGCTGTTTCTTTATTTACATTTCCTAACTTATAAGCTGTTGCTTCGTGACCTAAAGCTTGCTCTAAATTAGCAAGTACTATTGAAGAACAGATTGTATCAGTGTCTGGTTTTTGATGTCCAAAAACATATAATTTTTCCATATTATTAAATTCTCCTTTAAAATCAACAATTTAAAGATACATAATAATGTATCAACCATTTATATTATACCACTTTTATTAATATTGGTCAATAATTTACATAAAAAACAGTTTGTGCATAAATAAAAACTAATTTTCCTAAATTTTTTGTCTAAAAATAGAAAATAAATAATTTCTCCAAATCATTGATATAAATACAAAAAATAAATATCATACATAATATATTATGTAGCAATAATACATATAAATATTAAAAAACTTTCAAAAAGGTGTTGAAAAATAATAGTTGTTAATATATACTGTAGAAGTATAAAAAATACAAAGGAGAGAAACGTATGAAAAAATTTATGAAAAACAATGGTATAACTTTGGTAGCATTAGTAGTAACTATTGTTGTGTTATTAATTTTAGCAGGAGTCTCAATAAGTTTAGTCTTAGGAGATAATGGATTAATTTCACAGGCAAAACAATCTGCAAATGCAACAAAAGAAGCAGCAGCAAACGAATATAATGTGATTGATCAATTAGAATCACAAATTGCTGATTTAAGCTCTGAATATAATAAAGTAAATAAGCCAAAGCTAAAAACAGGAATGACACCAGTTTATTTTGTAGAAAATGGTGGCATTTATGAAACAAAAACAACAAATGAGTCAGACTCAAACTGGTATGACTATGAAGCAAAACATTGGGCAAATGCACAAACAGCAGATGGAAGTATGTGGGTGTGGATACCAAGATTTGCATACAAATTAAATAATGACAATAAAACATTTGATGTAAAGTTTTTAATTGGAACAACAGATTATTTCTATAATGACAAAGGTGAACTTGAAAAAGCAACAAGAGCAACAGCAGATTCATCACCAGATACAACAAAAGAATACGCAGTACATCCAGCGTTTGCAAATGAAAGCGATATAGGCTTTAGAGATGGTGGCTGGGATAGCGAATTAACAGGAATTTGGGTTGCAAAATTTGAAGCAGGACAACCAACATCAAATGGAAATACAACTGAAAATAAAAAAAGTTCTGTAAAATATACTCAAACTAGTGTATGGACAGCAAAAATTGAAAATGGAACTGATAGTGATAATGGCATGACATCAAGAAACTGGTTAGATGGAGCTTATGGTAGCACAACTACAAAAATAAGTTATCCAATATTCCAAGGTGCGGTATATTCAATGAATTATATAAATATAAGAGAAGCTTTTGCAATATGTAGTGTATTAACAGAAAACGGAAATATATATGGATTAGCAGATGATACAGATAGTCACTTGATGAAAAATAGTGAATGGGGAGCTTGCTCATATTTAGCACACAGCAAATATGGATTAAATACTGATGATGTATATATAAATAATATAAATTTTAATAATGGAAATATATCAGAAGATAAAGCATCTGGAAACGAATATGCAAGTGTATATGCAGTAGCTGGAGTTGAATCAAGTACAGGAGCAAATACAGGAAGTGTAGTATTAACAAATAAAAGTCAAATAAATAATAGAAGCGAAAGAGAAACAAAAAATATAAGATTGTGGTCAGATACAGATGGAGGAAATTCAAGTACAACAGGAAATGTATATGGAATATTTGATATGTCTGGAGGACTATGGGAAAGAACGGCTGATTATATAGCAAATGGAAAAAATACAGACTATGGTAATACAAACTATGCATATACAACAGATACTGATAGTAAATATAAAAGAATGTTTACTGCTGATACATCAAACAAATTAGTAACAACAAGTACTAAGTATGCAACTGTTTATCCATATGATTCAGCAAGTGACACTGGAAGTGATTATGATTCAGTAAGTGTAAAACATTGGGAATATAATAAAACTTTAAAAACTATAATATATGGAGATGCTGTATTTGAAACTGCTACTAACGGTAAGTACTCGACATCATACTACGGCGACTACTCGTACTTTCCTGCCTTGTACACTCCGTTCTTCAGTCGTGGTGGCAGATGGGACTATGGCGGTTATGCTGGTCTGTTTGCGTTCACTCGTTGTAGTGGCGCTGCGCATTACAGTTCTGGGTTCCGTGCCGTGCTCGTGTAGTCTCTGCACTTTGAAAATTCCTTGTTCCCAAAGTCCCTTTCATGGAGACATACATTTGAGAGCATAGGAAAAGTAATGTCAAAATAAATATTTTAAATTTGGTATATCATTTTGAGGTGCGCTTTAAGGCACCTCAAAATTTTAAAGATATATAGGGATTAGGCTGTTACTACTCGAACTTTCCTGCCTTGAACAATCCGTTCTTCAATCGTGGTGGCAGATGGGACAATGGCGGTAATGCTGGTCTGTTTGCGTTCAATCGTAATAATGGCAATGCGAATTACAATAATGGGTTCCGTGCCGTGCTCGTGTAGTCTCTGCACTTCGATACACAAAGAAGATTAGAGGCTTCTATCTCAGGAGGGTGTTTGTTTACGGACAACACCGAGAGATGTTATCAGGCTGAACTGTCTAGGCTCTGTAAAATGCAAAAAGTGTCCTAGAAGGCAATAAAAATTAGACATCTAGATTTGTATCAAAGAAGCTTAATTCCTGTGATATAGACTAAGTTTCTATATTATAAACACATAAACAGTAGTCTTGTTCTAGTAGCAAAGGGGCGAGCGTCCGAGACTATGCAATATTAATAGGCATAATTTATATGTCTATTTTTTTTAGGTTATTATAAAAAAGATATTCATAAGATTTTTAAATATAGACCTACTTTGAACAAGTTTATTATTATTGGTCATATTTATAAAATTTATTAAATATCTTTTTGTTGTTATAAATTTTTTGTATATTCTGTAAAAATATGATTTTTATTACTAAAAAAATCACGAAAAACGTAATAATTTGACGAACGATTTTGCTTGATTTCATGCATATTTGCTGTATAATGGATATTAGTTATTTCAAAAAAGTTTTTATCAAAAATCTAATATTTTATATATTCAAAAAGCTATATCTAGCTAAAAAATCCGATTTAACTTTTTAATAACTTAAAATTATAAGAAAAGGAGAAATTTGATGGAGAAGAAACCATTACTAGAGGCGAAAAATGATGTAGTATTTAAAACATTATTTTCAAGAAGTACACCAAAGATAACAAAAGCAATGTTGGAGGCAATGTTAAACACAAAAATAAACAAATTAGAACTAGATAAAAGCACAGACTTGCTAAATGACAATGAAGAAGATAAAAACGGAAGATTAGATTTAAGAGCCATAATAGACGGAAATGTAGAATGTGACATAGAAGTCCAGTTAGAAACACATAAAAATATGGCAGAAAGATTTGTGTATTATTGGGCAAAAATGTATGCAGCAAACTTAAGAGTAGGACATAGCTATTCAGACCTAAGAAAAACAATATGTATAGTAATATTAGATGATGTCTTTCAAAAAACAAAAGGGATAGAAGATCCGAAAACGGTATGGAAAGTAACTGAAGATGAGAATAAGAAACAAATATTGACAGACCATTTTGAGCTTGTTATAATAGAGTTGCCAAAGGCATTAAAAGCATATAAAAAGAACAAAAACGATGAATTATTACAATGGTTGATGTTTTTGGATAATGCTAAAAGTGAGGAGGTAACTCAAATAATGGAAGAAAACGAAGATATAAAAGAAGCAAAGGAAGAGCTAGAAAAAATAAGCCAAGATGATATATTAAGAAGAAGAGCATTAAGTAGAACACTAGACATAGCAGATAGATTACAATTTGAAAAAGAAGCAAGAGAAGCTGAGGAAGAAGCAATGAAAGCTAAAGAATTAGCAGAGCAGGCTCAAAATGAGTTAAAACAATCGCAAAATGAGTTAAAACAAGTAAAAAGCGAAACAGAGCAAGCCAAAAACGAAGCAGAGCAAGCCAAAAACGAAGCAGAGCAAGCCAAAAATGAACTAAAACAAGCAAAGTTAGAAAAAATAGAAATTATAAAAGATATGCACAAAGCCAATATTCCTGTTGAACAAATTGCCAAAATTGTAAAACTAGAAGAAAATGAAGTAAGAGAAATATTAAAAATACAAGATTAAAATGGCTACATTGACATAACATTCTAAAAGTACTATAATAAAAAATATAAACTATGCACACGGCATAGTGGTAAACGTTCACGACAAAAAGGAGTCATTAATAATGATTAATGAAAAGTACTACATTGTATTGAGTGAGGTAGGCTACACCAGTAAGGAGGATGCCTATGATGACATCAGACGCTACTACAACGGCGTCAACGGTGTCACCACATACTACGACCGCGGATTGTGGTACATTGTGAGGTCAAAGGCTCTCATGTGAGCGAGGGAGGAGGCGTAATGCCTCCTCCTTTGTATGTATTAGAAATATATTTTAGTAAAAAATAATTGAAAAAATAATGAATTCAATATATAATACTAAAGGAATGTGTGAGAAAGGAGCTGTCTTATAGATTTAGAAAAATTACAATTAGAGATTGGCCAAGAGTTTAAAACTTTTGTGAGTAATTTTATAAAAGAGCTAGAAGAAAAATTAATGGAAGAAATATATACAATAGATAGAATTGAAGGCGAATTTGCTGTTTGCGAAAACAGAGAATCAGGAAAAATGATAAATATAAAAAAGGAAGATTTGCCACAGAATATAAAAGAAGGAAGCATCATAAAATATAAAAATGGAAAATATTCTATTGATGAAGAAAAAGAACAAGAAATTTCAGATAGAATAAAACAAAAAATGGATGATTTGTGGAATTAAAATGGAGAAACTTTAAGAAAAATGGGAAGAAAGAAAAAGAAACATCGGATTAATTTATAAAGTAATAATTAGTATAATAATTGTGCTATTGGCACTAATTGGGCTTGACTATTCAAAAGTAATTAATATAGGTGCAATTAATTCAAACGTAAAATACTGGTTTGATAATGCTGGAAATTACATTAGTGGCGAGTTTGCTGAGGGGAATACTCAAACCACTGTAATAAAAGGACAAAATGTAGTAGTACATTTTATTGATGTAGGGCAAGCTGATTCGATTTTGGTGCAAAGTAATGGCGAAAATATGCTGATTGATGCAGGAACAAATGAGGCTGGTAGCAAGGTTGTAAAATATTTGAAAGAACAGAATATTACAAAAATTGATTATCTAGTAGGAACACATCCTCATGAAGATCATATAGGAGGACTAGATGATGTTATAGATAATTTTGATATTGGAACAATCTACATGCCTAAAATACAGACAAATACTAAAACATTTGAATCTGTACTTGATTCTATTGCAAAGAAAAATCTGAAAATAACATCTCCAAATGTTGGAGATACATTTAATGTAGGCAATGCAAGTTGTGAAATAATGGCGTGTGGCACAGGAAGTAGCAAAGAAAAAAACAATTTGAATTTATCTTCAATAGTAATAAGAATGGTGTATGGAAATCAAAGTTTTCTTTTTACAGGGGATATGGAGAAAGAAAATGAAGAGGCAAGACAATGGCCAGAAGCAACAGTACTTAAAGTTGCACATCATGGTTCTGATACAAGTTCATCTGCTAGATTTTTAAATCAAATAAAGCCTAAAATTGCAATAATATCAGTAGGACAGGACAATTCCTATGGTCATCCAAAGCAAATTACTTTAGAAAAATTAAAAGACATGGATACAACAATTTATAGAACAGATTTATCTGGAACAATAATAATTACATGTGATGGTAATGAATGTAAAGTTAAAACACAAAAATAGTTAAAAATTGTAGACAATCAAAATAAAATATGTTATATTATGAAAGTAATGTAACATATACATGCCACCGTGGCGGAACTGGCAGACGCACCGGATTCAAAATCCGGCGGGAAACCATGTGGGTTCGAGTCCCACCGGTGGTACCAAAATAAATATATAACCATAAAGGGACGAGAATAGGGCGTTAATTAAAATGTCCAGTGGACATTTTATAGCCCGCGGGTAGAGTCCCACCGGTGGTACCAAAATAAACAAAATATAACACTTAGAAGTGCTTGAAATTTTTAAAATGGAGGTACTTGGATATGGAAAAAGTAAAAGAACAAAGTCAATTAGAATATTTAATTGATATGATTAAAGAAATGAATATAAAAGATAAATTGAGACTTGCAATATGTATGAACGATAGCGAATGGCTTACTTTAGATTATGATAAAAAAGAAATGTATAAAAAATTTGATTCACAGCTAAGAGAGATTGATGAAGAATGCAGAACTACCTTAATAAATTTTGCTATGGCAAAACTTATGGAAATGGAACAAACTGATAGAAATAAAGTGGCTTTGTACTTGTATAACTGCATAGATAAAGTTAATATATATTTATAAAAAAGAAACGGGTACCAGAATACTGGTACCCGAATTTAGGATTTTGCAACTTTTTATAGCTACATAATTTCTCCTAGTGAGAGTTGGACTACTCTCAAGGGTTTGGGAATATCATCGTCAATCTCGGCAACATTCACGCTCTATACGGGGAACCACTGAAAATAATGTTAAAAACATTATATAGGTCAGCCCAAGTGAGCAACAACGCCTATCATTCAACGAGACTCATCATCTGTCCAAAATTAGATGTCCCAATAAAACTAACAAAGGTATAGCACCTTATGAATATATTATAGCATTTTTTATATAATATGTCAAATTTCAAGCTTCAGCATATTTGCAAACAAAATTTTCTATTACTTTTTGAATTAACCTATTGCAATTTACAAAAAGTGTGATATTTTTTAATAAATTGATTGATATTTGTATAAATCGTTAAAGGTGTGAAAAAAATGGAAATGGAACAAACTGATAGAAATAAAGTGGCTTTGTACTTGTATAACTGCATAGATAAAGTTAATATATATTTATAAAAAAGAAACGGGTACCAGAATACTGGTACCCGAATTTAGGATTTTGCAACTTTTTATAGCTACATAATTTCTCCTAGTGAGAGTTGGACTACTCTCAAGGGTTTGGGAATATCATCGTCAATCTCGGCAACATTCACGCTCTATACGGGGAACCACTGAAAATAATGTTAAAAACATTATATAGGTCAGCCCAAGTGAGCAACAACGCCTATCATTCAACGAGACTCATCATCTGTCCAAAATTAGATGTCCCAATAAAACTAACAAAGGTATAGCACCTTATAAATATATTATAGCATTTTTTATATAATATGTCAAATTTCAAGCTTCAGCATATTTGCAAACAAATTTTTCTATTACTTTTTGAATTAACCTATTGCAATTTACAAAAAGTGTGATATACTTTAATAAATTGATTGATATTTGTATCAATCGTTAAAGCTGTGAAAAAAGTTGTAGATAACTACGTCAACGGTACCAAAGTATAACACTTAGAAGCGCTTGAAATTCAAGCCTTCTAGGTGTTTTTTATATAAAATGATACAGATTAGAATTAACCTCAAATCAAAATCTTACATATAATATATAAGAAGAATTTGGAGGTAAAATATGAAACAAGCTTGGAGAGAATTAAAAAGTTTTGTAACAATATCTTTTACGCTAACTATTATTGCTCTGCTAATCATAGTTGCGATTAAGGAAAATTGGGAGATGTTCCAAATTGTATTTACTCTTTTTAGCTCTGTCACATCTTCTGTATTTGCTTATTATTTTACTAAGTCAAGAGTTGAGAAAAATGTCGAAGATAGAAGTAATAAAGATAAGTGAGGGATATTATGAATATAATAGAAAAGACATTTGAAACAAATGGAAGTATGGATTATAGAAAAACAACAGAAAGAATAATTCTTCATCATGCAGACGCAAGTAGCTGTACTGTTGAGGACATAGATAGATGGCATAAAAATAATGGTTGGGCAAAAATTGGATATCACTTTTTTGTAAATAAAAAAGGTGAAATTTATAGAGGAAGAGAAGAAAATGCAGTTGGAGCTCATGCTGAAGGTGCAAACTATAACTCAATAGGAATTTGTGCTGAAGGAAAATATATGGAAGAGCAAATGCCAGAAACACAGAAAAATGCTATTGTAGAGCTTATAAAATATCTTGAAAATAAGTATCATATATCTAAAATAGAAAAGCACAAAGACGAGAATAGTACAGATTGTCCAGGAGATAATTATCCTTTTGATGAAATAGTAAGACTAGCACACGGAACAGCGGAAAAAACTTATACTGATGGAAAAATTGCACAAATACAGCAATCTTTAAATGATAGATATAATACAAATATTGCAGTTGATAATATTTATGGAAATGAAACAAAAAAAGCAATGGTAAAGGGGCTTCAAACTGAATTAAATGTACAATTTGGAAGAAATTTAAATGTAGATGGAATATTTGGAGAACTTACAAAAAATGCTTATATAAATGTAAAATATGGAGCAAGTGGAAATATAACTTATCTAATTCAAGCAATGCTAGTTTGCAAAGGATATGGTATTGAAGTAGATGGAATTTTCGGAAGCAATACATTAAATGCAGTAAAAGATTTTCAAAAGAAAAACGGCTTAAGCGTTGATGGTGTAGTTGGAAAAGAAACGTTCACAAAGTTATTTAGCTAAAGTAAAACAAACAGTGTAATAGTAATTATGCTGTTTGTTTTTTGTCAATACATAAAATTAGAAATACAGTACCAATACTGTTAGTAATATTCACTTCAATTTTTGATATACCATACACTATAATTTATGTATATGCTATGTTATAGGATAAAAAAGATAAAACTGAACAGAATAAAAATAATGGAGGAACTCATGAAAAAGAAAAATCAAAATGGTATAACTTTAATTGCTTTAGTTGTTACAATAGTTGTACTTTTAATACTGGCAGGTGTATCAATAAGTGTAGTGTTAGGTGATAATGGATTAATTGAAAATGCAAGAGAGGCAAAAAGACAAACGGAAAGTAAGTCTGCTCAAGAACTAAATGATATAGAAAAATTAGAAGCCGATATTGCAAAACAAAGTGGAGCATT
Organism: uncultured Clostridia bacterium; assembly: GCA_934167095.1. GTDB lineage: Bacteria > Bacillota > Clostridia > TANB77 > CAG-508 > CAG-245. The sequence goes on along the minus strand of CAKPKE010000001.1, from coordinate 27,416 downwards.
TAATAATGAAAAAGGTGTGAATGAACCAAACTTAAAAAATGGAATGACTCCAATTTATTTTGAACTTGGAAGTGATGATATATATGAAGAAAAAGTAACGACTCAAGATGCAGATAATTGGTACAATTATAAAGAAAAAAAGTGGGCAAATGCACAAACAAAAGATGGTAGCATGTGGGTGTGGATACCAAGGTTTGCCTATAAAATAAATGATGATAATAAAACTTTTGATGTGAAATTTTTAATGGGTACAACAGATTATTATTTAGACGAAAACAATATTCCACAAAAGGCTGTACGAGGAACAGCTGATTCTTCACCAGATACAAGAAAAGAATACACAGTACATCCTGCATTCACTGATGAAACAGGTATAGGATTTAAAAACGGTGGCTGGGATAGTGAGCTTACAGGAATATGGGTTGCAAAGTTTGAGGCAGGGTTTGCTGATATAGGAGAGCAAGTAGAATCTACAGTGAAATATACTCAAAGTACTTGTTTAATAAATGGAAAAGAAACTGAATCAGGTAATGATGTATGGACCGATGCAAGAAATATATATGGAAAATATGATACTAATACAAATATGACGTACCCAGTTTTTCAAGGATTAAAAATATCATATAATTATATAACATTAAGTGATGCATATACTTTATGCAAAAGTATAGTGAAAACAAATAATATATATGGATTGGAAGAAGATGCAAATAGTCATTTGATAAAAAATAGTGAATGGGGAGCTGTTTCTTATTTGGGGCAAAGTCAATATGGGTTAAATGGAACCAATATATATGTAAATAATGTGAACATAAATAGTAGTACAAAAAGTGGTTATGCAGTAACTGGAGTATGTGGAACTGATGAAGGAAATAACACTTATGATGTCAATAGTAATCCTACAATTACATTAGATAATATAAAGAAGAGAAATGCCAATAATGTAAAATCATGGAATATAAATGATGGAACAAAATCGAGTTCATCTGGAACAATATATGGAATATATGATTTTTCAGGAGGTGTAGCTGAAAGAGTGGCAGCATATATTGATAATGGTAATCAAAATTTATATTATGGAGAAAGTTTTACAAGTAATGAGATAAAAAGGAGTACCCAATATTATACTATATATAAATATAAGGAACCAGAAGATAGTGGTGGTAATTCTGGAATTGAAAATAAAAAATATAATATAAATTTAAAAGAAAAAATATATGGAGATGCTATATTAGAAACATCAGAAATTGCAGAAATAAATGAAACGAATTTTTTCTTTGGAGATTATGCAGCATTTCCTTCATTATATAATCCGTTCTTTAATCGTGGAGGAAAATGGAGAGAAGGAATATACTCAGGACTATTTTCATATTTAAGAAATGATGGAACTGCAAATTATGATTCTGGCTTCCGTGCAGTCCTAGTATAACCTAGAATTGTCAAAAAATGTCGCACGATTGTTAATGTGAATAAACAAAAAGTAATTGACATATAATATAAATAGCTATATAATAAATATAGTGAAAAGTTTTCTCAACTAGAACACAAAAAAAACCTAGGAAGGTCAGTTCCTAGGTTTCCTTTTTAGTCCTTATCATCGCCTATAATAATGAGAACAATAATAAGAGCTAACATCTTAATTAGTTTTCTCAACTGAGAACACCCCCTTTCTCCTTTTAGAAAAAGGAAGGTATATTATATACCATAAAAAGTGAAAAGTCTGTCGAAGCGTGTAGGTTAGATAAAAAAATTAAAAATATTAATCAAAATATTACAAAAAAGTTATGCAAATGAGGAAAAATCGTAATGAAATCAAATGTATTCTAAAATAGCATAAAAATAATTGCAATTCCAATAATTTTATGATACAATATGATTTGTTAAATAAATGTCGCAAAAGGAGATAATGAAATGCAAATAGTAAAATATGTTTTAATGGTTTTATATGTAATTGACTGTTTAGCTTTAATTGTAATAACAATGATGCAAAATAAAGATTCAAATGGAGCTTCTGGAACAATAGTTGGTTCATCTACAAACAACTTCTATGAGAAAAACAAAACAAAAACTCATGAAGGAAAAATGAAAAAATGGACTATTATATTAGGTGTTGCATTTGCGGTACTAGCAATAGCTTTAGGAATAGTTTATGTTGCAGCATAGATAATTTAAAATAAAGTGGCAGATTTTAAACAGTCTGTCGTTTTTTTGTGAGAAAGAGGTGATAAAGTGAAGAAGAAACAAAAAAAGCATAGTGAATTTTATAAAAAGAGTTACAAAAAAACTAAAAGAGCGAAAAAGGAAGATTTAGAAGATCTAAATAGCTTGCTTGAAAATGAAAGTTATAAAATAGGAACCTTCAGAAGAAATGAAAGAGGTTTTGGATTTGTAAATATTGGAGATGACGAAAATGAAATATTTATTGCACCAAAATTTACTTTAAATGCAGCAGATGGCGATGAAGTTTTAATAAAAATATTAGATAATATAAAATTAGCAAATAAAAAGCAAGAAGGAAAAATCTTAAAAATTACAAAACATAACTTAGATACAATAGTTGGAATTTTTAAAAAGAGCAAAGACTTCGGATTTGTAATTCCTGAAAATAGAGGAAAAACTGAGGATATTTATATTCCAAAAAAGAAATCAAAGGATGCTAAAAATAATCAAAAAGTAGTAGTTAAAATAACTAGATATTCTAATGGGGAAAATAAATCTGAAGGTGAAATTGTTGAAGTTTTAGGTTACAAAGACGAAGCTGGAGTTGACATGCTTTCTTTAATAAAAGAGTACAAGCTTCCAAATGAGTTTCCTGAAAATGTAATAAAAGAGGCACAAGCAATATCACAAACTATTGATGAAAATAATATCGCTCAAAGAGTAGACCTTAGAGGCGAGCAAATTTTTACAATAGATGGAGAAGATGCAAAAGACTTAGATGACGCAGTAAATGTAAAGGAAAATGAGGACGGAACTTATACTTTAGGTGTGCATATTGCAGATGTTAGCTACTATGTAAAATCCGGTTCTAAGCTTGACAAAGAAGCAATAAAAAGAGGAACAAGCATCTATATGATGGACAGAGTAATTCCAATGCTTCCAAAAGAATTATCAAATGGAATTTGTAGTTTAAACGAGGCACAAGATAGATTTACAATTTCATGCATTATGAAAATCGATCAAAATGGAAAAGTTGTAGATTATAATATTTTTAAATCTGTGATTAAAACTACTAGAAGAATGAACTATCACGAAGTTGAAAATATCTTTAAATATGCAGATGGAGAGGAAAACGAAGAGATACAAAAAACAGTAGAAATCTGCAAAGAATATATTCCACACTTTTTAAGAATGAGAAAATTAAAAGATATTTTGAAAGCAAGAAGAGATAAAAATGGAAGCTTAAATCTAGATATACCAGAAAGCAAAATAATTTTAGATGAAAATGGAGTTGCAATAGATGTAAAAAAATATGATTATTTGGAATCAAACGAAGTAATTGAGCAATTTATGCTAACTGCAAACGAAACAGTTGCAAAGCATTTTTACTATTTGCAAGCACCATTCATATATAGAGTTCATGACATTCCAGAGCCTGAAAAAGTAGAAGAATTAAACAAATTTTTATTTAATTTAGGCTATAAAATTAGAGGTGTGAAAAAGGATGACAAAGAAAGTATACATCCAAAGGCATTTGCACAAGTTCTTGATGAAGTAAAAGGAAAGCCAGAAGAAAAAGTAATTTCAAACTTGATTTTAAGAACTTTAAAAGTTGCAAAATATGAGAGTGAAAATAATGGCCACTTTGGAATTGCAAGCAAAAACTATTGTCATTTTACATCACCAATAAGAAGATATCCAGACTTATTCATTCATAGAGTAATATCTTCTTATTTGAAACATAATTACAATATAAATGAAGAACTTAGAAAAAAGTATGAAACAGAAGCTGTAAAATATGCTGAAAGCTCATCTGAATGTGAGAAAGTTGCAAAAAAAGTTGAACGAGATGCAGAAGACATCAAAAAGGCTGAATTTATGAAGTCTAAAATTGGCGAAGAATATGATGGAATTGTATCTAGTGTAACTTCATTTGGAATGTTTGTTGAACTAGAAAACACAGTTGAAGGCTTATTAAAATTTGATAATTTAGGTGATGAATATTTTGTTTATGACGATGTAAGAAAGAAGTTAATCGGAGAAAAAACTAAAAAGACTTATGGCGTCGGTGAGAAAGTAAGAATTAGAGTAATTGGTGCAGACAAGCAGTTGAGAAATATTGATTTTGAAATTGTAGAAAATAAAGAAAATTCAAATGAAGAACAATAATACAAATTGCAATAGCAAAAAATAATTAAAAGAGAAAAGTAACGCTAAAAGTTACTAATAAAAAGAGGATATTAGAAGTATAAAACTTTTAATATCCTTTTTATGGTGCAATTACTTTTAAAAATTAATTGTTTTAGAGTTGCGTAAAAAATTTACTTAGTAAATTTCTATTTTTGTTTTCTCTTTTTTAAGAAAATTGAAAGTGCAATAATTACTGCAAGTACAGCGATGATTGCGATTACTCCTGTCCAGCCAAATATAGATACGATTTTGCTACCAAGTGACATTATAATTCCTGCTAGAATAACACCTAATGAAATTGCTGTTATACTTGTCTTGAAATCTAAATTTAAAAATGATGCTGCAAGTGTTCCGGTCCAAGCTCCAGTTCCAGGAAGTGGAATTCCTACAAATAGAAGTAGAGCCCAGAATGTTCCTGTATTTCCAGCTGTTTTCTTTAATTTTTCTCCACCTTTAGATCCTTTTTCTAAGCACCAAGTGAAAAATTTACCAATGAATTTTTTATCTTTACCCCATTCAAGTACTTTTCTGGCAAACCAGAATATGATTGGTACAGGAAGCATGTTTCCTATTATTGCAAGTGGATAATATAAAAATATATTTAACCCAAGACCTTCTGCAATTGGTATTGCTCCTCTTAGTTCAACGATTGGAACCATACTAACAAAAAATACAATTATATATTTTACAACGATTGGTAATCCTGCCATAAATAAATTCCTCCTCAAAAATTTCTTACTCATTGTACTATAAGGCATAAAAAAAGTAAAGGAAAAGTTTTAAATTAATTTAAATAAGCACAATCACACTGGTGTGAATAATACTCACTGGAATATTAGAAGTTCTATAAATATAATAAAATATATCAAATATTATGTATTAAAATGAAATTGTATAAAAATAGAAATAAAAAGGCAAAATATAAACAAAAACATAGGAGGAAAATAGTATGAGTATGAAAAACAGTAAAGGTATTACATTAGTAGCATTAGTTGTAACAATAGTAGTACTTTTAATTTTAGCAGGAGTTTCAATTAACTTAGTTTTGGGAGAAAATGGACTAATATCAAATGCAAAAGAAGCAAGAGATAAAACAAAAACAGCTGAAACAACTGAAAAAAGTCAATTGGATAGTGCATCAGATTTTATATCAGAAGTTGTAAATAATACAGAACTACCACAAACAAGCGAAACCAAGCCATATATGCCAGGAGATGGATTTACCAAGGTTAATGAGACAAATTTAGCAAATGGACTAACAATACAAGATTCGGAAGGAAATCAATATGTGTGGGTAGAAGTACCAATGACAGAAGAAGTATATTCAACAGCTAAATTAGGAATAACAGAATTTAATGATGAAGCTTATACAAAAATAGAGAATGATTTGCATACTTATACTACCGCATACAGAAATAATACAAGTTTTAGGGATGAATGGTACGAAGATGCAGATAATGCTACCGATTGGTATACACAGGAACAATATATAGCTCAAAAACAAAAAATGCTAAAGAGTATATATCAAAATGGTGGTTTTTGGGTAGCTAGATATGAGGCTGGAATAGCAGAAGAAAATAATAGGACATCACATACAATACCAACGATAGTGCCGCAATCGAAGGAAAATTTATGTCCATATACTTGTATAACAAGAACAGAAGCTAAAAAGTTAGCAGAAATGGTAATTTATACAAAAGATGGAAAAATATATAAAGGAAGTTTAATGTTTGGAGTACAATGGGATTTAGTTTTGAAGTTCTTTGAAAATAAAAAATTAAACACAGATGAGGGAATAATATCAAAATTAAACAGTGATAGTAAAGAAATAGGAAATTATATAGATTCGACATATAAAATAAATAGAGGAAAATATGCTAAATACAATTCAATATCAATATGGAATAAGTATACGGAGAATTCAACAGGATTAGTAAATGATTGTGAGAAAATTCCAGATAGTAATGCAATTCTATTAACTACAGGAGCAGTTGATAAAAATAGTATAATGAATATATATGACATAGCAGGCAATGTTTGGGAGTGGACACTAGAATATGCTATATCGGATAGTCGTTTTACTTGTGCCAGTAGAGGAGGATATTATACACATACAGGAGCGGACTATCCGGCATCATACCGCAATAATTATAATGTGTCTGGAAATGTTAATAATGTAGGATTCAGAATATCACTTTATTAAAAATAAAAACGAATGAAAGGAATTCTAAAAATGGAAAGAAAGAAACAATCAGGTATTACATTAGTGGCACTTGTAGTAACAATAGTTGTATTATTAATATTGGCAGGAGTTTCAATTAATTTAGTACTAGGAGAAAATGGACTAATATCAAATGCAAAAGAGGCAAGAGAAAAAACAAAAAATGCTGAAGTAAATGAAAAAACGCAAATAGATAGTGCGTCAGATTTTATATCAGAAGTTGTAAATAATGCAGAGCTACCACAAACAAATGAAACCAAGCCGTATATGCCAGGGGATGGTTTTATAAAAGTTGATGGTACCAATTTAGCTAATGGGATAGCCATACAAGATATAGATGGCAATCAATATGTGTGGGTAGAAGTGCCTATGACAGAAGAAGTATATCCAACAGCAAAACTAGGAATAACAGAATTTAACGATGATGCATATACAAAGATAGAAAATGATTTGCATACTTATACAGCGACATATAGAAATAACACAAATTATAAAGATGAATGGTATGAAGATACAAATAACTTAACTGATTGGTATACACAGGAACAATATACAGAACAGAAGCAGAAAATGTTAAAAAGTGTATATCAAAATGGTGGATTCTGGGTTGGAAGATATGAGGCTGGAATAGCAGAAGAAAATAATAGGACATCACATACAACACCAACGATGGCACCACAATCAAAGAAAAATTTAATGCCTTATAATTATGTAGTAAGAACAGAAGCAAAAAAGTTAGCTGAAATGGTAACATACACAAAAAGCGCAACAACATATAAAGGTAGCTTAATGTTTGGAGTACAATGGGATTTAATGCTAAAGTTTATAGAAACGAAAAAAATAGCTACAGATGCAACAATAGTATCGAAATTAAATATAGATAGTAAAGATATAGGAAATTACTCAAATTCTAAATTTGTTATAAATAGAGGTAAATATGCAGTATATGAAAATTATACTTTTAGCAATATATGGAATGCATATAATGTAGTAACAATGGAGTATGTAGATAAAAATTCAAACAAGTTAGAGTTGGAAAGAGGTAGTGGAATAATATTAACTACAGGAGCAGTTGATAAAAATAGTATAATGAATATATATGATATAGCAGGAAATGTATGTGAATTAACATTGGAATATACTGAGAGTACTAACTATCCGTGTGTTGTTAGAGGAGGTTTCTATTATGATTCTGGATCTAGTTATCCATCGTCGGTTCGTAGTGGAAATTATAGGACAAATAGTTATGGACTTGGCACTGGCTTCCGCATCTGCCTTTACTAAAAATCTAAATGAAAATTCTAAAACATCTTGCAAACCTTGCTAAAATAGTATATAATACTTAAAGTTAAAGCCTGAGAAAAAGCAAAAAAGCAACTGCAAAATATATTTTAGAGAAAATGAACTAGGCTGAAATTCATTTATATATTAGTTGCATATAATTTCACTTTGGAGGCGTCTTTTTGAAATAACAGTAAAAAAGGCCGTAAACTTGCGTTAAAAGATAATGAGGTTAGAAATAACGAATATAGGTGGTACCACGATTAATATATAGTCGTCCTATAAGTCTAAAAGCTTATAGTGACGGCTATTTTTGATATAGAAAGGAAGTTTTTAAATGAAAGAAAAGTTAGAATCAATAAAAAAACTTGCAGAAGAAAAAGTAAGTAAAATCCAAGAAAGACAAGATTTAAACGATTTAAAAGTAAAAATTTTAGGAAAAAAAGGCGAACTTACTGAAATTTTGAGAGGTATGGGAAGTTTATCTCCAGAAGAAAGACCTAAAATGGGAAGCTTGGTAAATAGTGTTAGATCTGAAATTGAAACTTTAATAAACAAAAAAGAGCAAGAAATTGAAGAAAAAGAACTTGCTAAAAAGTTAGAAGATGAAAAAATTGACATAAGCCTTCCAGGAACAAAAGTAAAAAGAGGAAGCAAGCACCCATTAAATAGAGTAATTGAAGAAGTTGAAGATTTATTTGTATCTATGGGATATGATGTTGTATCAGGTCCAGAACTTGAAACAGATGAATACTGCTTTGAAAGATTAAATCTTCCAAAGGGCCATCCTGCAAGAGATATGCAAGATAGCTTTTACATAACATCTGAATATCTACTTAGAACTCAAACATCAGCAGTTCAAGCAAGAACTATGATGGCAAATGAAGAAAAAACTCCAATAAGAGTTATCTGCCCAGGAAAGACATACAGAAAAGAGGATGATGCAACACATTCACATCAATTTAACCAAGTAGAAGGATTAGTAATTGATAAAAATATTTCTTTTGCTGATTTAAAAGGAACTCTTGAAATATTCATGAAAAAGATGCTTGGAGAAAATACAAAACTTAGATTTAGACCAAGTTATTTCCCATTTACAGAACCATCATTTGAGGTTGATGTAAGTTGTTTTAAATGCGGTGGAAAAGGTTGCAATCTATGTAAACAAACAGGTTGGATTGAACTTTTAGGTTCAGGAATGGTTCATCCAAATGTTTTGAAAATGAATGGATATGACCCAGAAGTTTATAGTGGTTTTGCATTTGGAACAGGTCTTGATAGACTTGCAATGTTCAAGTATGGAATTACAGACATGAGACTTCTTTATGCAAATGATGTAAAATTTTTGTCACAATTTGACAGAATGGATAAATAGGGGGTAAGAAAATGATATTAAGTACTAATTTTTTGAAAGATTATTTAGATATAGATTTTGACACAGAAGAAAAAATTCATGAACTTGCTGAAAACATGACAAAAGTAGGAAATGAGTACGATTCAGAAGGAAAGTTTATACCTGCTACAAATCTAGTTATAGGAAAAGTTTTAGAGTGCGAAATGCATCCGGATTCTGACCATTTACATGTTTGCAAAGTTGATACAGGAAGCGAAGTTCGTCAAATTGTGTGTGGTGCACCGAATGTAAGAAAAGGACTAAAAGTTGTAGTTGCACTTCCAGGAGCTAAATTACCAGGTGGGATTACTATAACAAGTAGCATGAAAAGAGGTGTAGAATCTGATGGAATGCTTTGCTCAATGGCAGAGTTAGGGCTAGATAGCAAGTTTTTAAAGCCAGAGGATAAAGAAGGAATTCATGAACTTCCGGAAGATGCACCCGTTGGAGAAAATCCAATTAAATACATGAATATGGATGATGGTGTAATTGATTTTGAACTAACAGCAAATAGAGGCGATTTACTAAGCATTTTAGGAATGGCTTATGAAGTTGGAGCAATTTATGACAAGAAGGTAAAAGATGTAGATTTATCTCATAAAGAGTCAGAAAAAAGCGTAAAAGACTGCTTCAAAATTAAAGTTGGCACTGAAAATTGCAAAGTATTTTTAGCAAAAAAAGTCGAAAATGTGGAAATAAAAGAAAGTCCAGCTTTCATAAAAAATAGATTAATGGCTTGTGGAATAAGACCAATAAATAATGTCGTAGATATAAGCAACTATGTAATGCTAGAGCTTGGCCAACCATTACATTTCTATGATGCAGACAAATTAAATGGTTTAATTGAAGTAAGAATGGCAAGCGAAAACGAAAAATTAAGAACACTAGATAACGTAGAAAGAACATTAACAACTGATGATATAGTAATTTCTGACGGAAAAGAGGCTATTGGTCTTGCTGGTGTTATGGGGGGATTAGATACTGAAATTACTGAAAATACTAAAAATGTAATAATCGAATCTGCAATATTTGATTCTGTAAAAGTAAGAAAAACTGCTCAAAAAATAGTAAGAAGCGAAGCAAGCAATCGTTTTGAAAAAGGACTAGATCCAAATAGAACTTACATGGCTGTTGAAAGAGCCGCAAAATTACTAGAAGAAATAGCTTCAGGAACAGTTCTTTCAGGAACAGTAGAATACAATACAGAAGATATGCAAGACAGAAAAATTGACATAACATACGAAAAAATAAATGCAGTTTTAGGAACAGTAATTCCTAATGAAGATGTTTTAAATGTATTTACAAGGCTTGGATTTGAATATGTAGAAGATGGCAAAAACATTACAGTAAGCGTTCCGAGAAGAAGACTAGATATTTCAATAAAAGAAGACTTAGTTGAAGAAGTTGGCCGTATTTATGGAGTTGACAATATTGAATCAAAAGTACCAGTAATGCCAATTAAAATGGGAAGCTATGATAAAGTTACAAGAGAAATAAGAAATAAAATGGTAAATTTAGGACTAAATGAAACTTTATCTTATGTTTTAGTAAGAGAAAATGAAGCTTCAAATTTTGCTGGATATGACAGAAAAGAAGAAGTTCAAAGCATAAAATTACTTTCACCACTTACAGAGGAAAGAAGCACTTTAAGACAAAGCATAATTACTTCTTTATATAAAATTTATGAATACAATGTTGCTCATTACAACAAGGCTGTTTCAATATTTGAAATAGGAAAAACTTTTTATAAGCAAAGTGATACATATAATGAAGAAAATAAACTTGCTTGCTTAATGACAGGTGATTTTTATCAAGGAATTCATGAAGAAAAAAAGGCAGACTTCTTTATAATAAAAGGAATTGCAGAAGAAGTTTTAGATTATCTAGGATATGCTGGAAGATATAGCTTTGTTACAAGTGACAAAGCTGGAGATATGCTTCATCCAGGCCAAAGTGCAGTAATATCAGTAAATAATGATATAGTTGGAGTAATTGGAAAAGTACATCCAAAGGTTTCAAAAGAAGATATTTTTGTAATGGAAATAAACCTAGATAAATTACTAGACAAGAAAACAGGAAAAATGAAATATAAAGAAATTTCAAAATATCCTACAGTAAATAAAGATTTAAGCGTTATTGTTGACAACAATTTAGAATCTATGGAAATTGCAAAACAAATAAAAAAATCTGCAGGTTCACTATTAATAGAAAGCAAAGTATTTGACGAGTATAAAGGTAAAGGAATAGAAGAAGGCAAAAAGAGCTTAACATATTCATTATCATTTGGCGCAAATGACAGAACTTTGACAGATGATGAAATTAATAAGGTTCTAGAAAAAGTAATTGCAAGCTTAAATAAAATTGGAGAAGTAAGAAGTAAGTAGATTTTTGTCGAACGATTCTTAGTAAAGTTTCAAAAAACAGGTTGCAAAAATTTTAGAATATAGTATAATAATTATTGAAATTTTCACTCAATATGCTAAATTTCATTGAGGAATAATAAAAAACAGGCATCCCTTAAATGCCTGTTTTTTTAATTAACGAAATAAATCGATAATTGACTTTAATACCTGAGCTATTTTCAAGATATACTTAAACATAATTAATATGCTATGTAAAAACTTGAAAGGCTTCTTGATATTTTTCTTCTTTCGCTCTTTTTCACTCAATATTTTCACCTCCTCTCATTGAGGGATGATATTAATTATACACCGCAAAAATTAAAAAGTCTGTCGAAGCGTGTAAGCTAACAACAAAATTTTTTTAGAAGTTTTGTCGAATGCTAAAAATTGCTTGACTTTAATACTATAATGTAATATAAATATAAGAACAGAGGGCAAAATTTAACAAAAAATTTTGCAAATTTTAGGAGGTTAATAATATGGAATTAAAAGGTTCAAAAACAGAAAAAAATTTAATGGAAGCTTTTGCTGGGGAATCTCAAGCAAGAAATAAATATACATATTTTGCAAGTGTTGCAAAAAAAGAAGGATATGAGCAAATAGCAGCTTTATTCCTAGAAACAGCTGAAAATGAGAAAGAACATGCTAAAATTCATTTCAAATATTTAAATGGAATAGGTGACACAAAAGCAAACCTTGCATCTGCAGCTGCTGGTGAAAACTATGAATGGATAGACATGTACGACAGAATGGCAAAGGAAGCTGAAGAAGAAGGATTCACTGAAATTGCAGCAAAATTCAGAGGAATTGGAGCTATTGAAAAAGTTCATGAAGAAAGATTCAGAAAACTTTTAGAGAATGTTGAAGAAGGTGAAGTTTTCAAAAAAGGAAGCATAACAATTTGGCAATGCAGAAACTGTGGTCATATAGTAATTAGTACAGAAGCACCAAAAGTTTGCCCAGTATGTAATCATCCACAATCTTTCTTTGAGGTAAAAGCAGAAAACTACTAAAATGTTATAAATTTATGAATTTAAAATAACTTGAAATTTATAAATTAACAATTATAAAAAATTGTACAACTTAAAGGAAGGAAAATACAAATGGAAAAATTAAGAGGATTTGAAATAGCAAAGGGCTGGGAAGATAAAGAAATAAGTCTTCCAGTAAGAAAAACAAAAAATGCAGCAGGCTATGACATTGAAGCAGCTGAAGATACAATAGTTCCTGCATTTAAACCAGGACAAAAGCCAACACTTGTAAAAACTGGATTAAAAGCATATTGCCAACCAGATGAATTTTATATGTTATGTAATAGAAGTTCAAACCCAGGCAAAAGAGGATTAGTAATGGCAAATAGTGTTGGAATAATTGATAGTGATTACTATGAAAACGAGGATAATGATGGACATTTTATGTTTGCATATTACAACTTTTTTGACCATGATGTTGAAATAAAAAAAGGTGATTGCATAGGACAAGCAATATTTATGAAATATTTAATTGTTGACAATGATGAAGCAACAGGAGTTAGAAAAGGTGGATTTGGATCTACTGGAAAATAATAAACATAAAGTAGAAAAAAATTAAGCCGAAAACCTGAAATACTTGAAAATACTGAAAAAATGAATAAATTAAAAAATGGTAAAAGCTTTGACTTTTGCCATTTTTTGTGTTATAATAGAAATGTAGTTTGAAAGAGATTATAAAACCTTTATGAACCTCTTTATACTTATTTTTCTATATCAACAAGTCGAAATATAGGGAATTATATAATATGGAAGGAGAGTAAAACATGTTTAATATTGGAGATAAAATCGTATACCCAATGCATGGAGCAGGAACAATAGATGCAATCGAGCAAAAGGATATTTTAGGAGAAAAACAAGATTATTATATAATCAAAATGCCTGGAGAAGTAAAGGTTATGGTTCCAACTTCTAAAGCACAAGAAATAGGAGTTAGAAATGTAATAAATAAAGATGAAGCAGGAAAAGTATTACAAGTACTTTCTGCTGATGAAACAGAAATGTCTCAAAATTGGAACAAAAGATATAAAGAAAATATGGAAAAAATGAAAAGTGGAAGCATATATGAAGTAGCTGATGTAGTTAGAAATTTAAGTTATAAACAAAAAGAAAAAGGACTATCTACAGGTGAAAAGAAAATGTTAAATAATGCTAAGCAAATTTTAGTAAGTGAGCTTGTTTTAGCAGAACACGCAAGTGAAGATGAAGTTGAAAGTTTAATTGAAAATAAAATAACACTTGCTTATGAAGAACATAAAAATTTAGCTGATAACATAACACCAACATCAAATATTGTAAGCAAATTTATTCCATTTAATGATGGTGGAAGCGCAAATATGTAAAAATAATATATTTATATAACTTATGAGAAAGACTAACCAGTAAAATAGTTAGTCTTTTAAAATGTATTTGCAATAGTTTACATATTGTGGAAAATAAAGAAGGAATACTAAACTTTATGTCGAATATAATAATAGAGAAGGAATGATAATGGTAAGATATAGTGACGAATTATTAGACGAAATAAAAAGTAAAAACGATATAATAGACATTGTGTCAGGTTATGTCGTATTAAAAAGGTCTGGTAGAAATTATATGGGGCTATGTCCATTCCATAAAGAAAAATCAGGTTCATTCTGCGTATCTCCAGATAAACAAATATTCCATTGCTTCGGATGTGGAGTTGGTGGAAATGTTTTTCGTTTTATACAAAAAATAGAAAATGTTGATTTTAAAGAAGCTGTTGAAATGCTTGCAAACAGAGCTGGCGTTGAGCTTCCGGTAGTATCATCTAGCGAGGCTGACGACAAAAGGGAAAGACTAAAGCGAAGAGTTTATGAAGTAAACAAAGCTACTGCAGAGTTTTACCATCAAAATTTATATTTACCAACAGCAAAACCTGGACAAGAATATGTAAAGAAAAGGAAGTTAGATAATAAAACTTTAAAAACCTTTAAAATAGGCTATTCTGGAAAATTTAATGAGTTATATTTAGAACTAAAAAAACAAGGATTTTCCGATGAAGAAATATTAGCTACAGGTTTGGTAAATAAAAATAATGACGGAAAGTTTATTGATAGATACAGAAATAGATTAATGTTTCCAATCTTTGATAGCAGAGACAGGGTTATAGCTTTTGGAGGAAGAGTACTAGATGACAGTAAACCTAAATATATAAATTCACCAGAAAATATAGTGTATAGCAAAGGTAGAAATTTATTTGCATATAATGTAGCTAAAAAAAATAATCCTAAAACTATATTAATAGTAGAAGGATATATGGACGCAATTTCGCTTCATCAAAGGGGAATAAGCAATGTTGTTGCGTCACTTGGAACAGCTTTAACAGAAGCACAAGGAAGACTTTTACGAAGAAGTTGTGAAAAAGTAATAATTGGCTATGATGCAGATGGAGCAGGACAATCAGCAATACTTAGAGGACTTGAAATTTTATATAACTTAGGTTGCGATATAAGAATACTTCAAATTCAAGGAGCAAAAGATCCTGATGAATATGTTATAAAATACGGCCCTGAAAAATTTCAAAAATGTATGGACCAAGCAATATCACTTGTCGAATTTAAGGTAAAAATGTTAAAAAAAGACCTAAATTTAGATGTGGTAAATGATAAAATAAAATTTTTAAATGAAGTTGCAAAAATTCTTTCAAAAGTTGAAAACAACATAGAAAGAGAAGTATATATTGACAAAATCTCATTAGAATACAAAGTTTCAAAAGATGCAATATATGCAGAAATTAACAAATTACTTTATGCAGGAAGTAAATCAGAACAAAGACTAGAAAAAAAATCAATTGCAGTTAAGCCAAATACAAGTATGAACTTAGCAAATAATATTGAAGAAAGTGTTGATGAAAAAACAAAAAGATTAGAAAGTTTAACAATATATTTGCTTGTAAATTATCCCGACAAAGCATTAGAAAAAATTAAAAATATTGTCGATAATGGTCTAATTAAAATTGATATAAATAAACAAATAATAAATAAATTGTATGAAGAATCGGAAAAAGGAAATATTAATATAGAAAATTTTATTGATATTTTTGACGACGAAAATACAATTAACTATCTATCTGGAATAATGTCATCTGATTTTGAAATAACAGATGTAGATAAGTGCATTGAAGATGTAATTGTTTCATATAGAAAAGAATACTTACTAAATAGAAGAAAAGAAATTCTAAACAAATTAACAGAAGCACAAAAATTGACAGGGGAAGAAACAGCAAATTTAGAAGAGGAGCTTAATAGCATAATTATTAAGCTAGCAAAGATGAAATAGGAAGGAATGTGTGTTTTAATGAGTAATAAAGAAGAAAAAAAAGTAGAAGCTCACGAAGAAATTAATCCAGAAGCAAAGGTACAAGATATTATAAAAAAAGCAAAGGAAAAGGGAAAAATAACTTATGCAGAGCTTGCAAGTGAATTAGATAATGCAAATACAGACCAAATTGATAAAGTTTTTGATGCTTTTGAAAATCTTGGTGTAGATGTATTAAGAGATGATGACTCTGATTTAGATGAACCAGACATCGAAGAACTTGAAGCAATGGACGAAGTAAAAGTAGACGAATTAGATATAAATAATATGGAAGGAATAAATATTGACGACCCTGTTAGAATGTATCTAAGAGAAATAGGAAGAATTCCACTTTTAACTTATGATGAGGAATTAGAGCTTTCTAAAAAAGTTCTAGAAGGCGACGAAGAAGCCAAGAAAAAACTTGCTGAATCAAACCTAAGACTTGTTGTAAGTATTGCTAAAAAGTATGTTGGAAGAGGAATGTTGTTCTTAGACTTAATTCAAGAAGGAAATATGGGACTAATAAAAGCTGTTGAAAAGTTTGATTACACTAAAGGATTTAAGTTCAGTACTTATGCAACATGGTGGATTAGACAAGCTATAACAAGAGCTATAGCAGACCAAGCAAGAACAATAAGAATTCCAGTTCACATGGTTGAAACAATTAATAAATTAATTAGAACATCAAGACATCTATTACAACAATTAGGTAGAGAACCAACCCCAGAGGAAATTGCAAAGGAAATGGAAATTAGTGTAGAAAAAGTAACTGAAATACAAAAAATTGCACAAGATCCAGTATCTTTGGAAACTCCAATAGGAGAAGAGGAAGATAGCCATTTAGGTGACTTCATACAAGATGATGATAGCCCAGCACCACAAGATGCTGCAGCATATACTTTACTTAGAGAACAATTAGAAGAAGTTATGAAAACATTAACTCCAAGAGAAGCTAAAGTATTAAAATTAAGATTTGGATTAGAAGATGGAAAATCAAGAACTCTAGAAGAAGTAGGAAAAGAATTCCAAGTTACTAGAGAAAGAATAAGACAAATAGAAGCAAAGGCTTTAAGAAAATTACGTCATCCAAGTAGAAGCAAAAAATTAAAAGATTACATGAACTAATTATAAATTAAAATTTACAATAATACCTCAAATATTAAAACTTTTGCTTTAGTGTTTGAGGTATTACTTTTATATAAAAATAAAAAAGCTATAGTTTTAAAATTAAACTATAGCTAAATTTTATTATCTAATTTTTACTTTGTCTAAATCTACATCTGTAGGGTCATAAGCTTCAATATAATCAAGTATTTCATTTATATCAGAAGAAACCTTGTAAAGTTCTTTGCAATCATCTGTTATAAAATGTTGCTTGATTGATTTTGTCATCATTGATTCCAATTCATCGAAGAATCCATCTACATTGTATAAAACAATAGCTTTATTGTGTCTACCAAGTTGCTTTAATGTAAGGATTTCAAAAAATTCATCCATTGTTCCAATTCCACCAGGAGAAACTATAAATGCATCAGATTTTTCTTCTAAAAGACGTTTACGTTCTCTCATAGTATCTGTGTAAATATATTCTGAACAATTTTTAAAAGATATTTCTGCATTAGCTTCATGGAAAAATTGTGGAATTATTCCTAATATATATCCAGATTTTTCAAATTCTCCTTCAGCTAAAGCACCCATCATTCCATGAGAACCTCCGCCAAATACTAAACCGTGGCCGCGTTCTGCCATTCTTCTTCCTAATTCTTTTCCTGCTTCTTTGTACATATCTGATATAAGATTACTAGCAGCTCCATATACGCAAATATTCATAAATAATCATTCCTTTACTATAAAAAAATTTATTTACTACATATAATAAATATGCAGTAACACCTAACATTATAACATTTTATTGTATTTTTGCAAGTAGTTAATGCAAAAAATAAAAGAAGAGCAATAAACTCTTCTTATTTTTGTGGTAGCGAAGAATGGATTCGAACCATCGACCTGTCGGGTATGAACCGAATGCTCTAGCCAACTGAGCTACTTCGCCATGTCTGTAAGACAAATATTATTATAAACGCAAAAATTATTTTTGTCAAGAAAATTTTTAATATTTGTCTACAAATTCTAAAAAATATATGTACTTTACAGAATTGTAATTAGTCATAAAGTAAAAAATTATCTTTCTAGCTCATTTTTTCCTTTTAAAATATCTGTAAATCTGTCTAAGTCACCATATTCTTCTTTTGCTTGTTTTGAAGTAGTTTGTTTATTTTCTACATTTTCTTTTTTAGAAGTAGGGGAAACTGAGTCTTTTTCAGCTACAGTTTTACTTGTAGAATTTGTTTTGTGTGCTGAAACTTTTTCAAAAACCACATTGCTTGAATTTGATGTTTTTGCAGTCTGAACTTTTTTTGCCTTTGCAGATTCTTTAACCTTGGACTTTTGTTTTATATCTACTTTTTCTGCATCTTCCTTTTCTATTTCAACTGTTTGAATAGGAGCATCAAAAGAAATACCACCTTTTTGACCAGGCTTGTAATGTGAAATTATATTTTCTATAAATTTTAAATGAGTTCTTAAATAAGTAGACAAGCTACTAACTGGAACCTCTTCAATATTATCAGGTTTAAAAAAATTTGAAATTGAGTGCCATATTCTTGAAATGAAAGCACCAAATTTTGTAAAAATATTCTCTTTAGTTGTTGAAACTGCCATAAATATCCTCCTGTAATAAACTAATACATAATAAGTTTATCACAAGAGGTTTGAAAAATCAATAATTATTCTATTTTTCTACCAGTGTCACGAGAGGCAGATTTTGAGCTTAAATTTTCATATTCTTTACATTTTATTTTATATTCCATTTGCATTGCTAAATAACGATAATACATATATGCTTGTTCATATTGCATAAATGGATTTAACATAGGATTAGTTTCAAATCCGTTTTGCGTTTGAGCTTGAGATGGTTCAAAGTTTATATCATACATAGTTGGTCCACCGAAAAGGAGGAATGCCATAAAAATTAAAATCAGAGTTTTTATCCATAAAAAATATAGTCCTTTCTTGATTTGAAGTAAATATGATATGAATGTTTTTGATTCATTTTACATTATTCTTCAAAATAAATTTAAATTAAAAATAGGAATAACATTTAAAAATAGGTAAGTATATGTTGTTGCAATAATAGCTTGAAGTAATTTTCCATAAAAATATTTCTTTATACTTAAATCAGCTTTTGAAGTAATACTTAAAACCTGTAATAAAACAGAAAAACCACCAAAGCCCAGCAAAAATGCAGTAAATAAAATATTTAGCCAAATGTTTTTATTAGCAATTGAAGATATAATAGAAACTCCATTGGTAAGTTCTATAAGTCCAGAAACAAAGCCTGTTGCAAATGAATTTTGAATTCCTAAAATATCAAATAAAATTGTAAAGGGAAGAGAGATAATCTCTAAAACATGGCTTCTTTCTAAAATTGCAAGTAAAACTGAAAAAATTATGATAAATCCACCAATCATAATTATTGTCTTACTAGCATCAAAAATAGAAGATGCTAACACTTCGCCAAGATTAGAAAAAGTACATAGTTTTTTAGTTTTTTGAAGTTTATTAAAATGATGAATTTCTGAAATGTTTTGAGTCTTGCGAAGTCTTGAAATTAAACCTAAAATAATTCCGACAGTTATTGCAGAAAGTATATGGGTTACAAGCAGTAAAAGACCAATAGAGTAATTGGCAAATAAAGTTAGACCAACTGTTCCTAAAATGAAAAGTGGGCCAGAGTTATTTGTAAAACAAAGCATTCGTTCTGCTTCATCTTTAGTGCAAAGGTTAGCATTTCTTAAGTCTGTAACAATTTTTGCACCTACTGGATATCCAGAAATAAGCCCTAAAATAAAAGCGTAAGAAGCTTCACCAGGAACATTAAAAATAGGACGCATGATTTTATTAAAAATTTTGCTAAAATATTTTATAACATTTGTGTATCCCAGTAAATTTGTAGCAATAAAAAAAGGGAATAAGCTAGGAACTACATTTAAAGCCCAAAGTTTTAAACCTGATTTTGCTGCAAGTAAATTACTGCTTGAAAATGCAATTAAAAATATAGTAAAAAGCAAAAAGATAATTGATATAATATTTTTCTTCAAAGAAATTATGTACAAAGAAAATTTAGAGTTTTTCATATTAAAATTTAGTCCTTTCTCTTTTTGCTAAAAGGAATTAATAGTAATAAAAGTTTTCCAATTAAAAATGTTTTTATAGTGTCAGTATATTGTTTAAAATCAAAAAATATGCAAAAAGTAATTCTCAAAAACGTATGATCGAAATAGAGTTGACTTGAAAAATAATTTACATAAAAAGATTGCAAAAAGAAAAAAAGTGTGATATTATAATAAAGCAATAAAATTTTAACAAAATATTTTTTAGGAGAAATTAATGATAGAAGTAATAGAGGATACACTTGTAGATAGCCTTAAACTAATACCATTTTTATTTTTGGCATATTTGCTAATGGAATATTTAGAGCATAAAACAAGTGGAAAAGTAAGAAATATTGTAGAAAAATCAGGAAAATTAGGACCACTATTTGGTGGAATATTAGGAGTTGTTCCACAATGTGGATTTAGTGCAACAGCAGCCAATTTATATAGTGGAAGAATAATAACAATGGGAACACTAATTGCTGTATTTTTATCTACATCAGATGAAATGCTTCCAATTTTAATATCAGAAGCAGCACCAATAGGCTTAATTTTAAAAATTCTTGCAATAAAATTAGTAATAGGAATTGTTGTTGGTTTTATAATTGATGGAATATCAAAATTAAAAAATAAAGAAAAAAAGAATGAAACTGTTGAAGAAACAGTAGGAAACATGTGTGACCATGAGCATTGTGATTGTGAACATGGAATTGTAAAATCAGCAATAAAACATACAATACATATATTTTTATTTATTTTAGTAATAAGCTTTGTTATAAATACAATAGTACACTTTATTGGTGAAGAACAAATTGCAAGTATTGTTGTAAACATGCCAGTGCTAGGTGTAATGCTTTCAGCTTTGGTTGGAATTATTCCAAACTGTGCAAGTTCTGTAATTTTAACACAGCTATATTTACAAAATATAATTTCACTAGGTTCGATGATTGCAGGACTATTAATAGGTTCAGGAGTAGGAATGTTAGTACTATTTAAATCAAACAAACACATAAAAGAAAATTTAACAATCTTGGGAATTCTTTATGTAGTATCTGTAATTTCTGGAGTGATAATAGATCTAATCTTATAAAAGTAAAAAACTATAAAATAAATTTTCTGTGCAATATCTTCTATAATATAAAATATAACCTGACCAGTTTATTATATAAAAAATAAAAAGAACTCAAATTGATAAAAAATTCAATTTTGG
The DNA here is from genome assembly GCA_934167095.1 of uncultured Clostridia bacterium. Taxonomy (GTDB): domain Bacteria; phylum Bacillota; class Clostridia; order TANB77; family CAG-508; genus CAG-245. The sequence goes on along the minus strand of CAKPKE010000001.1, from coordinate 5,993 downwards.
TTCTTTTATTTTTTTGATATTTTTTCAAAAATATTAGCAAATCTAGTTTAAGCCTAATATTTTTTTGGCTCTATCTACATCATCTGAATTTGCAACTCTAACCCCTTCTAAAGGATAAGTTAGGCCCATTTCGATCCACTTGTGTTTTCCCATGTCATGGTATGGAAGTATTTCTACCTTTTGAACAGATGATAGGCTTGCTAAAAATTCTTTTAATTTTAACAAATCTTCTTCTTTATCTGTATAGCCAGGAACAAGGACTTGTCTAATCCACATAGGCTTGCCAATAGAACTTAAATATTTTGCAAATTCTAATTCTTTTTGGTTTGAAACAGAAGTTAAATCTTTGCAAATTTCATCATTTATACATTTTATATCAAGTAAAAATAGATCTGTTAAATTGATAAGTTCTATCATACCAGGTGTCAAATAAAATACCCCAGAAGTGTCTATTGCAGTATGAATATTGTGCTCTTTTAACTTTTTAAATAATTCTATCAAAAATTGCATGTGAATAAGAGGTTCGCCACCACTTATTGTAACGCCTCCACCAGAAGCGGTAAAGTAGTTTTTATATCTTAAAATTTTTTCAAGTAATTCATCTACCGTATAAAAAGTTCCACCAGAGTGAGTCCAAGTATCTCTGTTTTGACAGTACTTGCATTGAAGATTGCAACCTTGTGTAAATACTACAAATCTAAGACCAGGACCATCAACTGCACCCATTGATTCGAATGAGTGAATAGGACATTTTAAAGTAGAATTTTCTGCTGTGTTCATAACTAAAGTTCTCCTTTTAAAGTAGGGGGCTTAGAAATAGGCCCCCTTAAATTAATTTATATTCTTTCATGAATTGTTCTGTTTATAACATCTAATTGTTGTTCTCTTGTAAGTTTTACAAAGTTTACAGCATATCCAGAAACTCTAATTGTAAGTTGAGGATATTTTTCAGGATGATCCATAGCATCTTGTAATAAAGCTCTATCAAATACATTGACATTTATATGATGTCCTGTTTGCATAAAGTATCCATCAAGCATTCCTACTAAGTTGCTAACTCTTGTATCTAATTCGTGACCAAGTGTTCCAGGTGTTATTGAGAATGTGAATGAAATTCCATCTTCAGAATATTCATAAGGAAGTTTTGCAATAGTGTTCATTACTGCGATTGCACCTTGTGTATCTCTTCCATGAAGTGGGTTTGCACCAGGTCCAAATGGAGCTCCAGCTCTTCTTCCGTCAGGTGTGTTTCCTGTAGCTTTTCCATAAACAACGTTTGAAGTAATTGTTAATATAGAAAGAGTAGGAGTAGAACCACGATAAGAATAATGTCCCTCTAATTTTTTCATAAATTTCTTTACTAAGTTTACAGCGATTTCATCAACTCTGTCATCATCATTTCCGTATTTAGGGAAGTCCCCTTCAACAATGTAGTCAACAGCAAGTCCATTTTCATCACGAATAACTTTAACTTTTGCATATTTTATAGCTGATAAAGAGTCTGCAACAACTGAAAGACCAGCAATTCCGCAAGCCATTGTTCTGTAAATATTTCTGTCATGTAAAGCCATTTCTAAAGCTTCATAAGAATATTTATCATGCATGTAGTGTATAGCATTTAATGATTTCATGTAGATTTTTGCAACATAATCAAGCATTTGGTCATATTTTGCCATAACTTCATCATAGTCTAGATATTCTGAAGTGATAGGGGCAAACATAGGAGTAACTTGTTTTCCTGTGTTTTCATCTTTACCACCATTAATAGCATAAAGAAGTGCTTTGGCAAGGTTAGCTCTTGCACCAAAGAATTGCATTTGTTTTCCAATTTTCATTGCTGAAACGCAACAAGCAATTCCATAATCATCACCTAAAGTAATTCTCATTAAATCATCATTTTCATATTGAATAGAAGATGTGTTAATAGAAATTTTTGCACAATAATTTTTAAATCCAGTAGGTAGATTTTTTGACCAAAGAACTGTTAAGTTTGGTTCTGGAGCAGCGCCTAAAGTTTCTAGAGTATGAAGTACTCTAAATGAGTTTTTAGTAACTAAAGTTCTTCCATCAATTCCCATACCGCCAATACTTTCAGTAACCCAAACTGGATCTCCTGAGAATAATTCATTGTATTCAGGTGTTCTTAAAAATCTTATCATTCTTAATTTCATTATGAAGTGGTCCATAATTTCTTGAACTTCTGATTCTGTGATTAAGCCTGCTTTTAAGTCTTTTTCAAAGTATATATCTAAGAAAGTTGATGTTCTACCAAGTGACATTGCAGCACCATTTTGATCTTTTGTAGCTGCTAAGTAAGCAAAGTATAACCATTGAACAGCTTCTTTTGAGTTTGAAGCAGGAACTGAAATATCAAATCCATATTTTGAAGCCATTTTCTTTAAATCGTCTAAAGATCTAATTTGCTCAGATATTTCTTCTCTGTCACGAACTACATCTTCTGTAAATTCATCAACATCTAAAATGTCAAGTTCATCTTTTTTCTCGGCAATTAAAGCATCAACACCATATAGGGCAACTCTTCTATAATCACCAATTATACGACCACGACCATATCCATCTGGAAGACCTGTAAGTAAGTGATGTGAACGTGCAGCTCTAATATCTGGAGTATATGCATCAAAAACACCGTCGTTATGAGTTTTTCTTAAATTGTGATAAATATATTCAACTTCATCATCAACTTTGTATCCATAAGCTTCACATGATTTTTCAACTATTCTAATACCTCCATTTGGCATTATAGCTCTTTTTAAAGGAGCATCTGTTTGAAGTCCAACGATATCTTCTAAGTTTTTGTCGATATAACCAGCTTCATATCTATTTATTCCTGATGGAGTTTTTACATCAACATCTAAAACACCATTTTCCTTTTCTTTTTCATATAAATTTAGTACTTTATCCCATAACTTTGAAGTTTTTTCAGTTGCTGGAGCTAAGAAATCTTCATTTCCTGTGTAAGGTGTATAATTTTTTTGAATAAAATTTCTTACATCAATTTCTTTAGTCCATTCGCCTTTTTCAAAGCCTTCCCATTGTTTAAAATCCATAAATAACCTCCTTAAATTAGTATATTTTCATTTAAATTTTATAAAAATAAACTACTAATAATATTAGCATAATGAGAAAATTTTATCAATGAAAAAATTACAAAATTTTATATAATAAAAATGTAAATTAGACATAAAAAAAAGCCGTTCCAAAAAAGAACGGATAATAATTTACATTTCAGATTCTGCAATTAATTTTGATATGCTATAAATTAACTTTTGCTTTTCAGGGGAACAAGATTTTAAAATTGAATCAAATTCTTCATATAAATAATCATTTGAAGAGTCTGAAACCCCATTTAATATAGAACCTTCCGAAATTTCTAAAATTTTACAAAATTGACTAAGTCGTTTTAAGTTTATATGAGAACTTCCTCGTTCAATTCGACTTACAAAAGCAACTGAAATATTTGCTTCTTCTGCTAAGTCTTGTTGAGTAAGACCTGCGCGTTGCCTAGCTTGTTTTAATCTAGCTCCAATTATTGAATAATCTAATGCCATATATAATACACCTCTTAATTAAAATATATCTTACAGTTAATAATATAACACTAAATAATCAATATTTACAGATATTTAACAGTAAAAATTGATGAATAAGTATAAAATTAATGTCGAAAAATTGTTAAAAACGTAAAAAAATGTTGAATAAGATAGAACACTAAGGTGTAATATAAAAAATTTAGACAAATTGTAGAAATTTGTAAAAAAATGTTGAATAAAAGTATTTGTTACTGTATAATAAATTTATAAGTTGTTTTATAATTTTTTAAAGGGGGAAAATAAAATGAGCAAAATAATTAGTGTTCAAGATGACATTGTAAAAATAGGAACAGACAATGGCGGAATAAAAGAAGTAAGAAGAGAGGATGTAAGCTTTGAACCAAAAGTTGGAGATAAAGTAGAAGTATTTGAAAATGAAACAAGCTGTGTAGTAACAAAAGTTGAAGAAGTTAAAACATCTACAGTTGAAACATCACAACCAAATGGTGGAGTAAATATCAACATAAATAATACAAACAGCAATGCAAATACTGGAGCAACATCTTCTTATGAAGGAAATGGAAAGAAAGTAGTAAATAAAACAGTTTATTTATTACTAGCATTCTTCTTAGGAGGATTAGGAGCTCATAAATTCTATGCTGGAAAAATAGGAGCAGGAGTTTGCTACTTATTATTCTGCTGGACTTATGTACCTGCATTTATAGCTTTTATAGAATTTATAATTGCAGCATGCCAAAAATCAGATGCAAACGGAAATATTTTAGTATAATATTAAAAGAATCACTCTACTTAAAGGTAGGGTGATTTTTTTGATTTAAATGGAGTTTTTATGGAAAAAACAAAAGTAGTGTGTTATAATAATAAATATATAATTTAGAAATGTGGTGCCTTTATGCAAAGAGAGATAACTGTTAAAGAATTGGAAGATACAGTAAATAATATAGATGAAATAGATGAACCAATAATTATAAAAAGAGCTAACAAAAAAGATTTAGTAGTATTGAGTTTAGAAGAATATAAAAAGAAAATATTTTTTAATGAACTCTCAGAAAAATTAGAGGAAAGTGAGGAACAGTATAAGCAAGGGAAAACACATAATGCAAAAATAGTATTTAAGGAGTTGCGAGAAAAATATGGATACTAAATATAATATAATATTTACAGAAAAGGCTGAAAAGGATTTGAAAGAAATATATAAATATATTTTTGAAAATTTAAAAGAGCCTAATATAGCAATGAAACTTATGGAAGAAATTGAAACAGAAATTTTATTATTCAAATAAAAAAACTCGGAAGTATTGAAACTTTCGAGTTTTGCTTGTATATATAAGGTCTATCTCTTTGAGAATTGTGGTGCTTTTCTTGCTTTCTTTAAACCATATTTCTTTCTTTCTTTCATACGAGAATCTCTTGTTAAGAATCCGTTTGATTTTAAAGCTGGTCTATATTCTAAGTTAGCAGCATTTAAAGCTCTTGCTATACCATGACGGATAGCTCCTGCTTGACCTGAGAAACCGCCACCTTTTACATTAACAATAACATCAAATTTATCTAATGTGTTTGTAACTGTTAAAGGTTGTTTAACTATAACTTTTAATGTTTCTTCTCCGAAGTATTCATCTAAAGATACTCCGTTAACAGTAATATTTCCTTTACCGTCCATTATTCTAACTCTAGCTACTGAACTTTTTCTTCTTCCTGTACCATTGAAAACAACTTGTTCTTTTTTTGCTCTAGCCATTTTACTTAACTCCTCCTAATAATTAAAAATTCCAAATTTCTGGTTTTTGAGCTGCATTAACATGTTCTGTTCCTGCATATACTCTTAATTTTTTAGCCATTTGTCTTCCTAAGCTATTATGAGGAAGCATACCTGTTACAGCTAAAGTCATCATTTTTTCAGGTTTATTTGCAAGCATGTCTTTTGCTTGAATTTCTTTCATTCCACCTGTGTAAGCTGAATGATGTCTATACATTTTTTGTGTTAATTTGTGTCCTGTTAAAACTACTTTGTCGCAATTTAGTATTATAACGAAATCACCGCAATCTTCGTTAGGAGTATAAGTAGGTTTATGTTTTCCTCTTAATAATTTTGCAGCTTCTGCAGCAACTCTTCCTAATGGTTTATTTTCGGCATCAATTATATACCATTTTCTTTCTATTTCACTTTTTTTAATACTATATGTTGTATTATTCATGGTAAAAAATACCCTCCATTTCAAAATTACTAAATATTATATGTAATCATACTTTAACGACAACCGGGGAGAAGTCATAAAATATGTCATATTCATCATGCTATAATATTCTAATATAATTTTGTGTAAAAGTCAAGCAATTTTTGAAAAATATAGGTTTAAAATAGATATGTCACAAATACATTGAAAATAAAATATTGAAAAGAGAGCACAAAAATGATAT